>DATFWY010000223.1:0-142777 GCA_035258805.1 Blastocatellia bacterium
GAAAAAAAGGTTGTAGGCTAAAGGCGACTGTGCTACCATTTGGTGCGTCTTCAGAAACTTGGGCTACCACATATTGTAGCAACCGGTTGCCAGCCTCAAAGGCACTGTTAGGAGAACCCCTAGAGCAAGGTCGCTTGACTCAGCGCCCGCAAGGGTGAGGACTCACTTGTGCGGACTGTTTGAACGATCCTGACAGTGTATAACAACCATTTGACATGCGAACGAAGATTCTTTGTGCGAGCGTTGCGCGCAGCCAGGCGCGGCGATTGCCCGTTCGCTCACTCATTGCTTGATTGCTCGCAGGAGGCATGAATAATGGCGGTGGATCGACGTGGGGAGATCCGAAGCGGGTCTATAGTTTTTGACGATTCAGAACAACCGATCAGTGGGGCAAGCATAAAAGTTGTCGGCATCGGCGGGGGCGGCGGCAACGCAATCAATCGAATGATCGAAGCTGGCATACAGGGCGTCCAGTTCCTTGTTGCAAATACCGATCAACAATCCCTCAAAGCCTCACAAGCTTCTGTCAAACTCCAAATCGGCGAAAAGCTGACTCGCGGCCTGGGTGTAGGGGGCGACCCTGAGAAGGGAAGACAGTCGGCGCTCGAAGATACGGAGAAGATTATCGAGGCGCTCGAAGGCGCTGACATGGTCTTTATCACCGCTGGGCTCGGCGGCGGCACAGGCACCGGCGCAGCGCCGATCATTGCGAGTCTCGCCACTGAACTCGGCGCGCTGACGGTTGCCGTAGTAACCAAGCCTTTCAGATTTGAGGGGCGGAGACGCCAAAGACAAGCCGAGCAGGGACTCAACGAACTGCGCGAGTGCGTCGATACTGTGATTACTATCCCTAATGAGCGTTTGCTCAATGCAGTGCCCAAGGGAACGCGATTCCACGAGTCTTTTCGACTGGTCGATGACGTGCTGCTACAGGCAGTACAGGGTATATCCGACATCATCACTGTTCCCGGGTTAATAAACGTGGACTTCGCCGACGTGAAAGCGATCATGGAAGGTATGGGGATCGCATTGATGGGTACGGGATCAGCGACTGGCGACAATCGTGCACTTGAAGCGACGCAGCGAGCAATCTCCAGCCCGCTACTTGAAGAAGCTTCAATTGAAGGTGCGAAGGGATTACTGGTTAACGTAAGCGGTAGTGCCGATCTCACGTTGTTTGAAGTTAATGAAGCGATGTCAATAATACACGACTCGGCGGACCCGGACGCTAACATTATTTTCGGTGCGGTTCTTGATGAACGTCTCACAAATGAAATGAAAATAACCGTTATTGCTACTGGCTTTGATAAGCCAGCTTGTGCGGTCGAGCCCTCGCGAGCCTTCGCGGCGCCCCAGCCTGTGCCCGACGGAAGACACGCAACACCTGTGGTTATTCCCGGTCCTGGCGCGCCTGACCCGCACCGCCGCGAAGACATAAACGTTCCTGCGTTCATCCGAAAAAAAGCAGATTGACCTCCCGGCGTTGACTATCCTCCGTATTCTGGGCCGCTGCGCTACTGGCAGTGGCCCGATTTTGTTGATAAGAACCCAAAACCCCTTGCCTCTAATAGAATCACGTGATCCAGATGCAGAGAAGGACTGTAAACTGTTTGAGATTTCGGTGCTCGCTCCCCTAGAATGATTTTTGTCTCGCCAAGGCACAATCGGAGGGTCCGTGCGCTGTTTTGACAGTTCTATTTTTGACAGTTCTATTATTGTACGCGAGAACGACCGCTCTGATTCCGCCTGCCATTTCCACAGACGTACCTTCTATCCATCCCTCTCCTCTGTTCGCAGGTGTCGTAAGTCCGGGAGCGTCGGAGACAGAAGATGCGGACTCTAGAGAACCTGGACATCAGTTACGCTCAAGTTGACCGACTGAAGCCTGATTCTGGGATTGGGCTTCTCAGGCGATTAGAGCAGCGAAAGGTGCTCATTGCTTTTGTAATGGTGGCGCTGGGCTTTTGTGCCCGCGTCTACCGGCTGGATGCAGCGGGTTTTGCGGAGGACGAAACAAACAAGTTATTTGCAGTACGCTGTTACGAAGAGGGTGATTTTACCGCGAACGCTGAGCATCCCATGTTGCTGAAGATGCTCTGTTTCGCATCCGTGCACGCCGCTAGTTTATGGAACCACGCACTTGAACAAAACAGTCCTTTCCTGATGTCTGATGAAACTGCCCTCCGATTGCCGAATGCAACGTTCGGCGCAATGACTGTCATTCCATTGTTTTTTTTGACCGTCGGGTTACTGGGATTCCGTGCTGGGCTGATGACATCAATCTTGTGGACATTCGGCCTGAATGCCATATGGTTCAACAGGACTGTCAAGGAAGATACGCTCCTTGTTTTTTTCATGTTCTGGGGGTTTTACCTCTACTACAAAGCCAAACAATCGCCGGATGATGCGGTCGGACGGGAAACGACCTTTTTGCTGGCTGGTGCCGCATTCGGTCTGATGATGGCATCGAAGTACTTCCCACACTTTTTGGCACTGAATGCATTGTTTTATACGCTGGTTGGCTACGACAGTCGAAACAACCGACCATTGACGGGTGCGATATGGCGAAAGTACTTTGCCGGAATGTTGTTTGCGTTTGTGACGTTCAATCCTGCGCTCTTTTTCCCGCAAACGTGGCGTTATTTATGGAAGTACGTAAATGAAGAGTTTTTGACGCATCATGGCTACCTTGTAATGGATAAGTTATTCATCAATGATTTCCTTCAAACCCCTGGCGGAAATCCGTGGTACTTTTATTTTTTGTTCATCTTAGTCAAGTTTCCCTTGCCAGTTCTTTTGGCGTTCGCGGTTGGCCTGGCATATCTATTCACGAGACGCGGTCAGTATCCTTATTCCCGCGGTTATATTTTTCTCAGAGTTATGCTTGTGTTCTGGTTAATACCGGAAGCGCTGATTGGAACCAAGTTTCTGAGGTATTCGTTGTCGTTAATACCGCTTATATATATGACCGCCTCGGTCGGGATTGTTCTCATTTGGGATGTCGTAACTGACCGCCTGAAAAATATTGTTCAGTATAAGCGGTTGCGAAGCGCCGCGGGCGCGCTCGCGGTTTGTACAATATTTATAATTGCGCCTGTTGCTCTGACGGTAGATTGTTTGCTCCGCTCTTACCCGAGTCTCTACGTCAACACGTTAGGGAGACGCCGCATAGGCTACTTTTTCCCGCATGATGAATTTTATGATTTGGGAGCCCGGGAGAGCGTTCAGTTCATGGCTCAGCATGCGCCGAATGGCGGCACCATTGCGAGTGAGATTCCTGGAGTTGCACAGTACTATCTCGAACGATTCAATCGGTCCGACATAAATTCTGAGATTATTTCACAGCCCAGTTTTTCGCTCAGTAGCGGGAGGCCCGATTTCGTTTTGCTACAGCGGGGCCGCGTGTACCTCGAGAATCTCCACAACTCGGCGCTGATAGAGAGGACGTTTTCGATTGCACATGCGAGCGTATACGAAGGTGCCGCCGCCGCGCGAGTTTACGCAACGGGCCGAATGAGCGGCGAGCACCGAGTGACGAGTGAAGAGTGAAGAGTGAAGAGTGACAAGTGACGGGGAACAACATGAAGAGTGACAAAGTGAAGAATGAAGAGTGACAAGTGACAAGTGACGGGTGACGAGGAACAAGACTCATCATGCATCACTCATCACTTGTCACTTGTCACTCGTCACTTGTCAGTCATCACTCGTCACTCTTATCGCGCATGAAAAGACTTATTATCAACGCAGATGATTTCGGATTCACCCGCGGCGTCAACAATGGGATAGTGCAGGCGCACAAGCAAGGAATCGTTACCAGCACGACGATTATGGCCAACGGCCAGGCATTTAACGAGGCGGTCGAGTTGGCTCGCGAGAATCCGGGTCTCGGAGTCGGCTGTCACTTGTCTATCGTTGGCGGCAGGCCCGTGGCACCGGCGACGCAAATAAGATCGCTTTTGGAGTCGGATGGTTCGCTTCCACCGACATGGACCAGGCTCGCTCTGAAATTGACGCGTCGAGCTGTTCCTCCTGAACAGATCGTGATCGAGTTTCGAGCACAGCTCGAGCGGATAACTCGTTGTGGAATCAAGCTCACTCACGTGGACACTCACAAACACTCCCATACACATCCACAGGTTATGAAAGCTTTAGCAATAGCGGCAGGCGAGTTCGGAATCAAGTGTGTCCGAAATCCATTTGAGAACGTTTTCGCTCGTGTGGGCCTGGCCGGTGTTGCCAACTGGTCTTTCGTGAAACAGTCCGCATTGTCGGCGGCAATACAGCCGAGCGTAATACAATTTAAAAGAGTTATTCGGAAGGCTGGTTTCGAGACACCAAACCGATTTTTTGGTGTTAAGCTGACCGGCATGCTTGATAGCATGGCAATTCGAAGTATGATGGAAGCGCCGTGGGAGGGCACCGCTGAGTTGATGTGTCACCCGGGCATCTACGATGAAGAACTCGAGCAGGCGCGAACCAGGCTCAAACGTGAACGAGAACGAGAGCTTGAAGCACTGTGCGACCCGAGTTTGCGGCTCATCGCTGAACGGCACGGAATTGAATTGATCGACTATCGGGGGCTTTGCTGAAGATGTTCAAAGATGAATCAGAGGCACCGAAGTATTCCGTAGTGGTGCCCTTTCATAACGAACAAGATAGCGTTCGCGAACTGTACCAGCAGCTTTCTGCGGTGATGGCCAAAAAGTATGAGCCGGTCGAGTTCATTTTCATCGATGACCATAGCACAGATTCCACGAAGCAGGCGCTGGCTGAAATCGTCGCTAGCGATTCCCGCGTGATCGCCGTCCGATTGAAAAGGAACTACGGGCAGACTGTGGCGCTTGCAGCCGGCTTCGACTATGCGGACGGTGATGTAATTATTTCGATGGATGGGGACCTGCAGCACGATCCCGCTGACATTCCACGAATGCTTGCCGCTTTCGAAGAGACCGGAGCTGATATCGTAAGCGGATGGCGGAAAAAGCGAGTGGATAATTTCCTGCTTCGCCGTGCGCCGTCGAGAGTAGCAAACTGGTTGATGTCAAAGTTGTCTGGGGTCGACATTCACGACTTCGGGACCACGTTCAAAGTTTATCGCAAGGACACGATCAAACAAATCAAGCTTTATGGCGAGATGCACCGTTTTATTCCGGCGCTTGCGTCGTGGAATGGCGCCACGATTGTGGAAGTGCCAATAAACAACGTCGAGCGGCCGGGTGGACGTTCACATTACGGTCTGTCGCGCACAATTCGGGTGTTGTTTGACCTCTTAACCATTAGATTTCTGCTCAAGTATGTCACGCGTCCGCTGCATTTTTTCGGACCCATTGGTTTGTTAAGCACTTCTCTTGGGATGGTGATTTACGTTTGGCTGATTTTAGAGAAGTTGATCTGGGGAACAGACCTATTCGACAAGCACGGCCCGCTTATGCTGCTCGGCGCGGTTTTAATCCTCGCTGGTGTGCAGCTGGTGTCGTCCGGGCTGATTGGCGAGATGTTAAGTCGTACATACTTCGAATCACAAGGTAAGCCTACGTATTCCGTCGAAATAGTGATAACCCGCAAGAATGCTCCGGCCGCGCATTCCTGAAGTCAGGAAAATTGCAACAATCTATTGAGTTTGGAGAGTGTATGAAGCGAGCAGGTGCAATTAGTGCAGGAATATTGTGTTTGCTCGCAATCGCTTTTGCGCCTCGGCTTCCCTGGTCTGCACGATTGCAGAAGAATGTCAGTCGGCTGAAATTGAAGGCTATGGCCCAACTGTCTCGCTGGCAGGGAAGCGACCCCAGGATTGTGACTATCACCGGACGGCTCGCCGGATATGGAGCCCAGGTTGAGGCGTTACGCGGTGCAAGAGTCATCGCCGCCGAATCAATGTCCGGTTATTCAGCAATGAGCGATACTGAGGGTAGATTCTCGTTACCCCACCTTACGTGGTTTCCTGGTGCCTCTTACAATTTAGTCGTAGTCGGGGATGCGTACCACTTACGTCAGCTGAAGCTTGTGTCCCCTTCGACTTGCCCCAGCAGCGGAATCATAGATTTTGGTGAGCTTCGATTCGAAGAGGGGGACGAAGTCAATCAGAGACCGACAGACGTCCGCCCTATGAAATATGACATCGAAAACGCTGAATATTACACCGGAATGTTTATGCGGTTGACTTCGGGCACACCCTCTGATGAAGTCGCCATGGATGCAATTTGCAAATACGTCGCGAGCAACCTCAATTATGAAGAAACAACCCGGGAGTTTCATTCGCCCCGCGAGATTTTGGAGCGCGGGTCCTGCTACTGCAGCAATCTGGCTCTAGCGATGGCCGCTATAACGGCAGCCGGAAACTATCCGACCCGCACGGTACATCTGAGCGACAGCCCGGAACACCAATACACTCATGTCGTCGTGGAGGTGTATTACGGCGATCATTGGCATTTGTACGATCCAACCTACGGGGTGTTCTTCCGCAATCGAAACGGAGAGATTGCGAGTTACAGAGAGCTGAGGCTCGATCCAGGACTAGTTACGTTAGCTTCGTTTACGACATTGAACCGTGATATAGCCGAGGGCGTTCTGGCCTGGATGCCGAAGACTTACGGAACCGGTTTTCACCAGATTTACGAAGTTGAATCATTGAATCATTGAGTCATTGAGTCATTGAGTCATTGAATCATTGAGTCATTGAATCATTGAGTCATTGAATCATTGAATCATTGAATCATTGAATCATTGAATCATTGAATAAGAATAGAATAATTGGGCATTAACTCAATGACTCAATGAAATCAATGACTCAATGACTCAATGAATCAATGACTCAATGACTCAATGACTCAATGACCCAATGACTCAATGACCCAATGACTCAATCTTTCGAGGCCCGTTGTGAAGAAACCATTTAAGCGCACCGCGTGTAGCTTTGTCGTATTCGGTCTTTTACTGCTGTTTACTCTCACCTACGGGTTACCCTGGGCAGACCGCTGTCGGCACGTCCTTTCCAGGATGATTATCAGAATGGAAATGAAAGTCTCGGCCTGGCAAGGGGTGGAACCAAAACTGGTATCTTTAGCTGGAAGGATCATCGTTAAGCGACCACGGAGGGATTCTCTGAAGGGCGCACAAGTAGAAGCGTTGGACTCCAAATCTGGTTGGGCGTCGCTCACCAATGAACACGGACATTTCGTTCTGCGCGACGTCATATGGTATCCGAGCGCAACCTACAAATTGATCGTTCAGGCAAATCCTTATCAATCAAGACAGTTTGACGTAACTGTACCTGCTGCTTATCCCGACAGTTCACTGATTGAATTAGGCGAGTTGAATTTCGATAACGGCCGTCTTGTTGACGCTGACGAGATCCCAGGACGAAACTCGATCAGCTATATAGATTTCGACGATAAGAACAGTTCTTTTTACCGTCGGTGCTTTGAAGAAGTCACCAAAGGCAAACTCACTGACGAAGCGAAAATCGAAGCGATAAATACTTACGTCGGAACAAGATTTGATTTGGATAAGCGCGATGCTCGAGATGAGCCTCCGCGAAGAGTGCTGGAGAATGGTTCAGCGTTTTGCGGCAAGCTGGCACTGGCATTCGCCACACTCGCTGAGGCAGCAGATTATCGTAGCCGCCTGGTGAATGTTATTTATGAGGCGCCCCAACTGACTGCTCACATGGTCACCGAAGTTTTCTACCAGGACCGTTGGCACTTATACGATCCCACCAGCTCATCGGCCCACTTCGATACCAGCCCCAGTAACCAGATTCCCGGATATAAAGAATTGAGACTGAACCCGACCCTGGGACCCGTACGGTTGCCGGAGCACTTACCAGCGATGGACGGTGTCGTAGGAGGCGATATCTATAGGTCGGGTGTTCATCACTACTATTACTTGCGAAAGGGCCAACAATAACAAAGTCCGGTCCCTTACCTCAGTCCTCAATAATAAAGTAGTCTGCGCGACGCGCTTCTCCTTCCGATCGCACTTTTTCGAGCCGGACCGTATCTCGATTCATTACCTGAGAAACAACCACTGGCTGCTTCTCATCGAAAGATAACAAAGTATGAAGCGGCTTCCTGTCAAAGCGTTCAGACCCCTCAGAGTGCCTTAAAACGCTGGCGCCGGTTTTGTCGATCTCGTGGTCAAAAAACTCCACACCGCGTGCTTCTCCGGAGCTACCGACGACGAGCACGGGAATGCGATCCGCAGTTTTAGTTTCCGAAGAGCCGATCTCTGCTTCTCTGTTGACCCTCTCGTTCAGCAGTTCCGCGAGCCGATCCAGTAGCTCCTGTCCAAGCACTTCATTTGCAGGTCTGGGATTACCAAAGCTGCTGTTTTCCCAATCATCAATCATCTTCCACGCGCCTGCCGGCACCTCGACGATAGTTGCTTTGGAAGGTTCGTACATTTCGGAGGCTCGTTCACCGATTGCGTATTGAGCGATCGCTTCCGCGCAAGGGCTGCAAATCGCTACATGATTCGCAACTTGCGCCATGTTCGATGACTCCTCCTTAGAGTAGAAAAACGAGGCAAGCTCATCTATGCCGGGATGAACGCCTATGTGGGATTGTGACTTGGCGTGCGTCCCCTCGGCTTTAAGCGCATTAACAAGAGCCGCGACCGAAGCGCACTCTTCGCATGTCGACAAATGCGTCGCGATCGCCGACGCGCGATCCTCGCCCATCGAGTGGTTCAGATACTCGAACAATTCAATTTCCGGATGCATTGACTTCGTAGACATCGATATTCCTGTTGCAGAGACTGTTTCCTCCAATCACAGCCCCTGCCTACTTATTCCAATTGTATGAATCCCTGATTATTTTGTCAGACAAAACACCTGTGTGTAGTACTGATGAGAGCGCAAATAGAAACAGGAGCAACGGTTTCATAATTACCTCGTTGCGCGACCGTTAATTACTTCGATGCAAGACCGGTCAATAATGCATGCGCTGAGTCTATTCCTCGCTCATTCAGCCACTTGATCAATCGAACGCGCAACCTTCGCGCACGCTGATAGACCAAATCCTCTGACATGCTGTACTTCTCCGCAATCTCCTTGCCGCTTTGATTTCCGATTATGTATTCGTTCACGATTACGCTGTCCTTCCAGTCGCGACAGACATCGCTAAGCAAACTATCGACAATCTGACGCTGCTCGCGGGCGACGAGTTGCGCTTCCGGTGAAGGCTCTCGCGAGCGAGCTGTTTCGATCGGAGACGGGGCGTCCGAATCGGGATCAGCCGGACTCTGACGCGGATTCCACGACTTGTCGCGTCGGACCCTTCTGATGGTGTCAATCATCTCGCTCGAGGCTATGCGTGCTACGAAGCTCGACAGTTTCCCCTCTCTCCGCCACTGCGCGAGCCCGCGATAAATCTTAAACACCACTCGCGAGATTACGTCGTCCGCCGAGTCCCACGCTGGGAACCGGTAGTGCGAGTTGCGCACGACGTGATTTATTAGCCAGTGGTAACGAGCGATGATTACTTCGAAGCACAGGTGCGCTGCGTGGCGGTCGTTCTTCGAACGCGACAGAAAAGCATCCACGAGCTCTTCGTCGCTCAGGTTGTCGAGCCAATTTCGGTCAAGCTCGGCTCCCGCTCCTGACCCGTTTGCCATCTGCTTACTCTTGATTCTTCTCTTGATCTTTGTAAGCGCATTCTAGCATTGGGAAAGAGCCGCTCGAAAGCCACCCAGCTAGACGGCTGTAAGGTTCGCAGCCTGACAAAAAGCCATTAAATGTTGAGATGAACTTAGGGGATCCGACAATCGCCGGTCCAGGAGGCTTCAGCAGAGATCCTGAAACAATCTGCCAGTCATCGGCTTGCTACCAGACTTTTGCTCAACTTCTTTGCGGCTTTAGCCAGGATGTCGCTGAGCTTAATGATTCGTTCGAGTTCGTGCGCGGCTTGGGAACGAAGCTCACCGTCGTTTGGAGCGCTCACGCGAAATACCGGATTGCCGACAAACTTCGTGATGGATCTGCTGAGTTGGGACAGCATTGGGCCGAACTGGCTAACGTCGAATTCATATCGAATTTTCTCTCCGGTGCGGTCAGTCAGAGCAATCGGGCTATTGAATTTGATTCGATTTGCCCGGGACTTCACGTCATTGCAAGCTTGCGCAACTCCTTTGTAATCAAATGTCTTGGATGAGGAAAGGGGCACAAGGCTCTCGGTATTGAGGCGCTCAAGTTGCCCAAGGTCACGAACGAGTTGGGCAGCCAATCGATTCCGTTCTCGTTCCCGGTCCGTGGCCACAGTCCGCCTGGACATCAGAATCGACATCTCGAGTTGGGCCTGCTCAAAACTGCGAGGATTGGCGTTTGTAGTGGACGGTGTATCCGGAGAGGGCGGATTGGTGCCCGGCGATGGGAATGGTTTTCGTTTTTGGGCACTTATTGATATCGAACACAGCAACGTTAGTCCGATTGCGACTAGAACAACTCCAATGCGCGCAGAAAGCTTCAATTTGAGCCGCCTCATTTCGAACCTCCTGAACGTGAGCCTTATTGGCGCCCAGTATAAATCAAAACTGCCCTCGAACCAAAAGGGATTCTACGATTTTTCTCACTCGATCCGGCGATAGTGGATAGAAGTTTTTGATTGTGTGATATATAAATTCCTCGCGCCGTTATTATGAAAGTAAAGGACTCACAGTGGATCAAACCCTGACCGCAGTGGAAGTGCGAGTGCTCGGTTCGTTGATCGAAAAAGAGATCACCACGCCTGAGTACTATCCATTATCTCTTAATGCCCTGACCAATGCCTGCAATCAGATTTCTAATCGTGATCCCGTAGTGTCTTTTGATGAGAAGACTGTAGCCCGAGCGCTCGAAAGCCTGCGGGAGAAAAAGCTAGCCTGGATGGTGACCGGAGTTGGACGAGTACCAAAGTATGAACATAGATTTGCTGAGGCATTTCAACTCGCCGCACAGGAAATCGCAGTGCTGTGTGTGTTGATGCTTCGGGGTCCGCAAACGGTCGGCGAGATTCGCGGACGCACGGGAAGACTTTACGAGTTCAAAGAGCTGGAGGAGGTTGACCTGACCCTTCAGGCATTGATGGCCGCACAACCGCCGCTTGTAATGAGATTGCCTCGACAGCCCGGGACGAAAGAGTCGCGTTACGCTCACCTTCTTGCGGGAGAAGTCCAGGTTGAGGAGCGTGCAACGAGCGCGCGTCTGGAGCCGGCGACGCTCGAGGTTCAACAGGAAAATGAGAGGCTGACCAGGCTTGAAACGGAGCTCTCGCAACTTCGAGACGAATTGAGTGAACTAAAAGAGCAGTTTCTGGAGTTTAAAAAACAGTTCGAATAAAGTCTCCAGCGCTGATGCGCAACGAATCAATTATCTAAAGTCGCTTAACTCGTGCGCCTTGAGGAAAGGTCTCCGAGGGCATGTTGAATCAATGTGATAGCGACTAACGCGGCAGTCTCTGTCCTGATTATTCGGGGTCCGAGGGTAACTGGCTTGCAGCCATAATCATTAAGCGCCTCTAACTCATCATCACTCCAGCCGCCTTCCGGTCCCACCAGGGCAACAACCGGTCGGAAGCTCGAAGCCTCTCCCAAAACTTCGTTCACACCAAAGCCGCCCCTTTCGCTGAAGAGCAGCAGCGAGTGATCCGCTTTTTCTGCGACTGAGTCATTTGAACTCTCAACAACGCTCATAAATTGATAAATGCTAAGCGGCTCGGTAATCTGCACCAGTCGCCGCCGTCCGCATTGTTTCGTTGACTCGAGAGAGATTCGACGCCACCGTTCCGTCCGGCTGATTTTCTGCCTTTCGTCGAGTCTCATATCCGCATAGCGAGTCATCAAAGGAGTGATTCGGCTGACGCCAAGCTCGGTGGCCTTCTGAACAATAAAGTCGAACTTCTCCCCTTTCGCTAAGGCCTGTGCGAGGGTGAGGTCCAACGGCGATTCGACTTCATCCGACAGCGATTCGGCTATTTCCAACTCGGCACGATCCTCTGCCACGCGGGCAAACTCACATCTATATTCGTTTCCACACCCGTCAAACACGAAAGCCACGTCGCCGGGTGTCATTCTTAACACGTGCATCAAGTGATGAGTCTCGTGGGTAGACAAGACGGCAATGGAACCGTTGATGTCATCCGGAGGTGCATAGAATCTTCGACGAGTCATCGATGATCTCGAGAATCGGTTAGAAGTTCGAAGCAACCAGTATGGTCCATTCACCGGCTTTTTTGCGCTCAATTATAGTAAAGCCGGCCGAAATGAGAGCTGCTTCCACTTCGCTCACCAGAATACTTAGAATGCCCGATAGTATCATTAAACCTGTGTTAGACACGCAACCGACAAGATCCGGCATGAGGTCGACAATGACCTCCGCAGTAAGATTTGCTACTACCACGTCGAAGTAGTTACCTGCCAGGATTTGAGGCTGACCGACGCGTAAGTCGATCTGGCTGGCTAAGTTGTTAATCTCAACATTCTCGCGTGCAACTTCTACGGCGCGTGGATCAATATCGATACCAACAACTCGGGCGCCTGGCTGGAGCAGTGCGGCGCCGATCGCAAGAATACCCGTTCCGGTTCCAATGTCGAGCAGACTGCCACCACGCCAATGTCTCTCTATAGATTCTAAACAAAGCCGAGTGGTCTCGTGCGTGCCGGTGCCAAATGCCATTCCGGGATCGATTTGAATCACGATGCGTCCACAGTCCTCTTTCGGAAGTCTCCACGATGGCGCAACCATAAGACTCTCCCCGATTTGAACTGCTTCGAATCCCTCTTTCCATTTTTGCAACCAGTCTTCTTCAACCACTGAGGAGACAATGCAGTCGCGCAACGCAGTGGGGTGGCCAGTTAGGCTGAGTTCTGACGCGATGGATTGCGCGGTGTGCTGGGCGGCTGAACGTTCATTGAAGTAAGCAGCAAGAGTGACACTGTCGGGACTTTCGTGAAGGGTAACGATGCCTGTGGAGCCGTGGTCGAATAGAATGGCGCTTGCCATTTCCTCAGCGCTGGTTTCGAGAGTGAGTGTGACGAGCCACCATTCATTTGACATGCCGATTTTCCGATTGGCGATTTGCGATTGCCGACGTACCGTAGACTGTCTAATCCGCGGCTGTGTGAGTAGAACTAGCCTGAAGAACGTGGACAAGAATCCGCAGACTAGACCGTCTACGGTAAGTCGCCAATCGGCAATCGCCAATCAACTTACTCCCAGCTCGTTCAACACGCGTTCATCATCGCGCCAGCGTTCGCGCACCTTCACAAAGAGATTCAGGAAGACTCGGCGCGCAAGCAGCTTTTCGATATCGGCACGAGCGGCCGTACCGATCTCCTTTAGGCGTGCACCGCCTTTCCCGATCACTATTGCACGATGAGAGGCGCGTTCTACATAGATCAAACAGTGTATCTTAGTTATGCCTTCTGTCTCTTCCCAACGCTCTGTGAAAACTGCTGTAACGTAGGGAAGCTCATCCCCGGTAGCCTGCAGTATTTTCTCTCGCACCATCTCCGCCGCGAGGACACGTTCCGGCTGATCGGTCATTTCATCTTCGGGAAACAACAAAGGACCAGTTGGAAGCGCCTCAAAAAGCTTTTCAATCAGTAGCTCGACTCCGTCGCCGGTCAGAGCCGAAATAGGAATAACCTCTGCGAACTCGCGCTCCTCGGTGTATCTTTTGATCATTGGCAGTAATTGCTTCTTGTCGCGCATAAGATCGACCTTGTTTGGCAAGAGGAATGCTGTCGTTGTTGTGGATCTGATCATTTCAAGCACAAAACGATCTCCGCGGCCCATCGGCTGGGTCGCATCGATCAAAAGCACGATGAGATCCACGGAGGAAAGCGCATCAGTAACGACGGACATCATTCGTCGATTCAGTTTGTGGACTGGTCTGTGTATTCCAGGAGTGTCGAGAAAGACAATTTGACCCTCGGGTTGCGTCACTACTCCAGTGATTCTGGTGCGAGTGGTTTGCGGCTTATCCGAAACGATCGCGATCTTTTCTCCGACCACTCTGTTAAGCATAGTCGACTTGCCGGCGTTAGGACGTCCAATCAGCGCAACCACTCCAGACTTGCGGTTTTCGTCTTTCACTAAGCGAGAAGATAACACAAAAGGGGATGAAACAGGTGCGGGTATGAAACTCAACTCTTTTGCAGTTCGTGAGTCTGCTCATTGCTGCTAGTTGCTTCGGCTTCTTGTTTAGTCGGCTCATCGATCCTGCTTAGCCTGATCCGATTAACTCGTTTATTGTCGGCTTCGACCACCTCAAAACGCAGACCTTTAAAGTCTAGTTTTTCTCCAACGCCCGGCACATGGCCAAGTTCGTTGATTACTAATCCTGCAACAGTCGTGAAGTCATCCGCCTCGAGTTCCCGGTCAAAGAGCAGCTCGATTCTTCTTATCTCGACGCTTCCATCAACTAAATAGGAACCATCATCTGACTGAATGATTTCGTCGGATGCGGTGGCTACATCCTCGTCTTCTATCTCGCCGAGTATCTCTTCAATGATGTCTTCAATTGTTACCAGCCCCGCGAGACCTCCGTATTCATCGATGACCATCGCGATCTGCACTTTTACCTTCTGCATCTCCTCCAACAGTTCTCGGATTGGTTTGCTTTCCGGCACGAAGTAGGCGGGACGCATGCATTTCGTCACTCGCATTTTCACCTTCTCGGCTTCACAGTAAGCCAGCAAATCCCGAACGTACACGATCCCCTCGATGGTATCGATTTGATCTCGATAAACTGGGATTCGCGAATGTTTGGATTCGATCATCAATCCTCTGACGTCCGCAATGGTTGCGGTTGACTCGATTGCGACGATTTGAAGCCTCGGACGCATGACTTCGGCAACTCGAGTATCGCTGAACTCGATGATTGATTGTATAAGCTCCCCTTCCGACTCTTCGATGATACCGGCCTCTTCGCCGACATCGATAAAGGCCTGGATCTCCTCTTTCGTCTCCTCGTCTTCATCTTCGGTTACATCTTCCTCCGGCTCCGGTTTGCGCATCCGATTGAGGAGGTGTATGACGGGCGCTACCGCGATTGAAGAAAAGCGATAAAACACTCGAAAGGCTGGGAGAAGGGCCCAGAACACCTCCTCGGGATGGTTTTGAGTCAACAGTCGCGGGACAAGCTGCCGGAAGAGAACCACTACTATAAACACCGCGACAAAGCTCAAAAGCAGCGGAGCCCTTACGCCCGTATCTATGAAGACGTCGGCTAATAGGATTGCGATTGCGGCGATTGACAGCTGCGTTCCGAGGATAAGGATTAATTCGAAGCGCCGGCGGTGGTCCATCAACTCGCGGAAGAAGCGAGTTCGCCCGTCGCCGTTTTCGCGCTCTCCGCTCAGTACGCGGAGAGAAACGTCGCTGAGCGATTCATAGGCGCTTTCAATGGTGGAGAGGAAGACCAGCAGTAGTAAGACCCCGCCGGTCAATGATAACTCGGTTAACATAAGAGAAGTGAGGTAAGAGACTAATGAGTCTGCTCGCGTTAGTTTGAATTTGTGTAAGTGTTCTTACACGGATGCAGACATTTCCTTTTTCAATCCAGCAGCTTTCTTCGCACTCTTAACTCAAGCCGCTTCATTTGACCGCTGTCGGTCTCGTGATCATAGCCGCACAAGTGAAGTACGCCATGAATCACGAGTTCATCAACCTCCCGATCAAAAGAATGACCGGCCTCAACGGCCTGACGTTGCGCCGTGTCAGTTGAAACCACCACGTCTCCCAGATCTTCAAGCGCGTTGTTGTCGATGAATAGCCCGGCGGCGGCATCGGTGTTCCCGGCCGGGAACGAAAGTACATCGGTGGCGCGATCATTTGCCCTGAATTTATTGTTCAGGTTTCGAATCGTGCGGTCGCGAACAAAGGCAACAGTAAGGGTCGAATCGCCCCTCCCGGCTTCTGCGAGCGTTGCATCTGCGATTCGCGCTATCCGAGTCGCGTCAATGCGCGCGAGTCTCTGCCTATTCACTACTTCAGTCGCCACGAACCTCTCTAAGTTTTGGAGGGGTTTTCGTCCCTACCACCGGAATGCTTCCGGAATCG
This sequence comes from Blastocatellia bacterium, assembly GCA_035258805.1. Taxonomy (GTDB): domain Bacteria; phylum Acidobacteriota; class Blastocatellia; order UBA7656; family UBA7656; genus Onstottus_A. The sequence goes on from DATFWY010000223.1 coordinate 16,037, forward strand.
AAGGCCTCCACTGAGGGAGCTACCTTCGATAGCTGGTTAAAATCGTAACCAGGGTATGCTATTCGATGATGGTGAATACCCATCAGCACCTTGACGAAACTTTCGGCTACCAGGCGAAGATCGCGCAGAGTTATGTCGCACTCATCGAACTGACCGTCATCACGCAGCCTACCGCTGATCATATCGACCATGTTCCGAAGCTTAGCGGGTGTCGGCTCATCAACCGTCCGGGCCGCCGCTTCCACAGAGTCGGCGATCATTATTATTGCCGCTTCTTTGCTCCGCGGTTTCGGACCGGGGTAGCGGAACTCCTGCTCGAGCGCGGTCGAATCGTTTGACGTGCCTTTCCTCGCTTTGTAGTAAAAGAATTTCATCAGACCGGTGCCGTGGTGTTGGGGGATTATGTCGATGATTCGTGGAGGCAGCTTGTGCTGCTTTGCCATTTCGATACCTTGTTTGACGTGATTCGCAAGCACTATCGAGGACATCTTTGGAGACAATTTATCGTGGCGGTTGTCCATGTAAGATTGATTCTCGACGAAGTAAGTCGGACGAACGCTCTTACCGATGTCGTGGTAGTAACACGCAACCCTGGCGAATAATGCATCGCCCCCCACGGCTTCAGCGCCTGCTTCTGCAAGCAGCCCTACCATTATCGAGTGGTGATATGTGCCCGGCGCACGCTCAGCAAGCTGCTTGAGCAGTGGCAGATTCAGGTTTGAGAGCTCTAGCAGTTTAATGCTGGTTGTTATTTGGAACATCCACTCGAATAACGGAAGCAGTATCGAGGCAGTCATAGTTGCCAGCACACCACCGCCAAAGGCGCAGAATGAACCAAAGAGCAGCAGGCGGAGGCCTGGCTCGTTCGCGCCAAGCAAGTCCAGCGCGAGCGCAGTTGCTGCATTTATTGCCCCGATCCATAGACCCGCAGCAACAAGCGCCGTTCTGTCTCTACAATTCTGCAGGTGATAGATCGCTCCTGCGCTCGACATTAATGTGAACGCCGCCATGTACATATTGCCCGAGAAAACGCCTACAAACACCGATAAGATTGCGGAAAAAATGAACGCGGCGTTCGCGTCCGTCAGAATCGTGATCATCACTGCACCGACGGCTAACGGCGCGAGGTACCGATACCCATTCGGAGTATTGAACGGCGTGTGTGTGGACCACTGGCTCATTGCCGAAGCAAAGGTGAAGAAGAGCCGCGCGAGCCCAAGAGTGATGACAAAGCAAGTGATCTGAAGGAGGAAGTGTCTGCGCACACGCAGATGCTGTCGCTGATAGCGAATCATGTACTGCCACAATACCAGCAACAGCAGCATCACGATTATGATGGTTCCGGCGAATTCAAGCGCACGAGGGCCGGTTGGCCGATGCAATGAAGCCTCCGTAAGCAACATTGCCTTGGCTGGTGTTACCGTCTCTCCCTTGCTGACGATTGGCTTGCCGCGCTCAACTGTGATCATCGCGACCGGAATTGCTTCGGCGGTTTGTCTCCTGCGCTTTTCAGTCTCTGCTTCGTTGTATTCGAGATTTGGTACGATGAATGAACCCAGTATTTCTCCGAGCAAGCGCCGGTCGTTGACACTGTATTCCGCAGGCCAGATCAGCTTTTCAGATTTTAGCGATGCGCTCGCAGTCAGTTTATCTCGTATTGAATTGAAATCAGTAAGAATTACCTCCTGGCCAGTTTTTATATCACGCTTGAGAATCCCGCCCGTTCCGAATCTCCGAAGCTGACTGCGGCTGCTGACAACCGGACTCATCATTACCGCTTCAACGTGTTCGGTCATCAGACGTTGGAGTTCAGAGCTGAAGCGATGTTTTTTCAGCAGACTGATTTGATCGGGATCCAATGGGACCCCAATCTCCTCCTCGATTTTGTCGTGCAGGTCTTCGACCGTTGCACCGACGGGCATCTCTCGTCCGATTGCGAACAGCTGTTCGAGACTGGATTGGGCGTCCCGTGCCGCTCGCGTGTTGAAATCAAAAATCGGTAACACCTGGATCGCCGCCTGGTCGCGCGCTGCTTTTGTTTCGGCGGTGTCTTCTACTCTTATGTCTTCGGGCGCGATTATGTCCGCCGGCGCGACGCTTCCCGCCGGCAACTGCTCGATGCGTGGTCGCTGGTAATCACGAAGAAGGAGAATCGATAGTGCGACGATGATGAAGACACCGACGCCCGCGTCGATAACTGTTTGATCGGAGAGGCTCGATAGAAATGACTTCAGTCCATCGATCAGTCGTGTTGAGAAACTACGATTTGTGGTTCCTGCGGGCTTTGACATGTCGAAACGGTGTCACTAGTAGATTGCGTCCAGCTTCCCTTAATTCAAGTTTGAATCGTCGTTACATGTGAAACTGTGTATCGACGTGGTCATCAGGCGGAAAGCGGATCGTCAAAGGGCAATATTATAGCTTGTCTTCGAATTTCGTTTTACCGTGTCGCTCGTACGCCTGGACTATCATGTGAACGAGATGATGCCTCACTACGTCTTTCTCGGTGAAGTAAATAAATTCAATTCCTTCGACTCCCGAGACCACTCGCTGTGCTTCTACCAGCCCTGACCGGCGGCCTGCTGGCAGATCGATCTGGGTTATGTCCCCGGTTATTACTGCCTTTGATCCAAAACCGATACGGGTGAGAAACATCTTCATCTGCTCGGAAGTCGTATTCTGCGCTTCGTCGAGGATAATGAAGGCGTCTGACAGCGTACGGCCTCGCATGAAAGCGAGAGGCGCGACCTCGATCACCCGCTTCTCAAGCAAACGTGTTACTTTTTCGTAATCGACCAGATCAAACAACGCATCATATAGCGGGCGCAGATAAGGATCGACTTTGTCCTGAAGATCCCCTGGCAGGAATCCTAGTTTTTCGCCCGCTTCGACTGCCGGCCTCGCAAGCACGATCCGGTTCACGCGTTTCTGCATTAACGCCTGAACCGCCATTGCGACCGCTAGATAGGTCTTACCGGTACCTGCGACTCCGATTCCAAAGACGATATCATTCTTTTCAATAGCCTCAATGTAGCGCCGTTGATTTGCTGAGCGAGCGGTGACCTGTTTCTTGCCGGTCGGATTGATCCGAGTCCTGGTGAAATAATCGCGCAACGTGTAAGCGCGATCTTCCGCGATTTGCTTAAAGGCCGATTTTAATTCCTCGTTTGACATTCGCCGTCCTTCTTCAAACAGATCGGCGTAGTCTTCGAGAATTTTTTCAACGACCTCGACGTCATTTTCGTCTCCCTCGATCATCAGGTCGCTGCCGCGTAAATTGATTCGGACGCCTATCAACGCTTCGAGGTGCTTGATGTTTTCATCGTAGGGCCCGAAGAGTGCCCGTATTCCTTCTTCAGGTAGAGTTACTTTTTTCAAAACTGCTGATTTATCTCCCATAGAGAAATCGCGCTCTATGGCCGGTTAGGCTATAAGCGCGGTTGTTCTGTTGCCTATTCTTATCGTCCTTCACTAGTACCAGGTCGGTAGTAGCAGGTCATAATCGAAACCTACTACAGGCAACGCGCCATGTCAATCAAGCTGCATTACAGGTATTTCGACAAATGTCGACGGAACAGGCGACATCAAGGTGTCGTCGAATGTCATTGTATGAATTGATCACCGTCAGGCCACCCGAAACACTTCTGAAGCCTCCAACCATATAGTGGATTTCCTCGGATTAGGCCCAGACAACCAATGACGATTAGTGGCAAATTAGCTCTGCGAAGGGTCTTTAGCAGGAATTCAATCGCGCTGATGGCGCTGTGCCTGTGCGTTATCATGGGCTCAGTCATATTGATGAATTTCGAGCGTCCCCGCGCCGCAAGGAACGGTATTAGTATTGTTACAGATACGCCCCAGGGCGTTTCCGGTGAGGAGACGAAATCAGCGCCGGCGAAGGAATCCGCCCGTCCCAAAACATCGATGCTGTTTCCCCCGTCGGAACGTTCGGTCATTCCAGATGCAGAACCAACAAAAACCATTAGCGGTTTATTGATACCAGTATATGGAGTCAATGCAAATCAGCTGCGTGATTCCTTTTACGATTCGAGATCCGAAGGCCGGATGCACGGAGCGCTCGACATAATGGCGCCGCACGATACTCCAGTGGTTGCGGCAGATGATGGAACTGTTCTGAGGCTCAAACAGAGTGAGAGGGGCGGTACAATGCTCTATCAATCCGATTCCACTGGCGCCTATGTCTTGTATTACGGTCACCTGTCGCATTACGCCGAAGGCGTTGTAGAAGGCAAAAAGCTGAAACGTGGAGAGGTAATAGCTTATGTAGGAGATACCGGGAATGCGGGCTCCGGCAACTTCCATCTTCATTTTGGTATATCGAAAATGAGCTCTCCCGGCAGATGGTACGGCGGCGAACCGGTAAATCCTTATCCCTTGCTGAGGAACACCAACGAACAATCCATCGCGGGAAAGTGAGCAAGCAGTGGAACGTTCGCGGCACAGCTAACTAAGACTACCTACTAATATTCTATTTTCGACCTCGTGAGCTATGTCGCCCCTTTGCGGGTTGTTTCTTCTTTGCGACTACCGATTGACTTGTCAGTGGTTGTTTTGTTCCGGCTAGCAGAGCGTTGCCGGCTTTGAGATCTGCAACTGACACCATGAATTCTTCGTTTGGAGTCACGCGATCGAGCATCTGTTTTAGGGTTTGATCATCAAGCTTGGACGTATCCATTCCCACACTCTGAAGTTCCGCACGAAGGTTCTCGACGGTACTGGTCTCACGGTCATACACATCAGGATAGATGTGTAGAACACCGCCCTCTACCACCAACGTGTCGTAATCTATATCGATTATGATCGGCGGCTTTAACGGTGCCACGAGCCGATCGGTACTGTTCATTGCATGTTCGATCTGTTGTGGAGTGATATTCACGCCCCGAGCTGTCACGATCTTGGTTGCGATATCGCTAATGTCTTCTTTGAGGATCCGGATACAGCCGTGCGACACCAGATGACCAAGGTCAGTGGGCTTCGCTGCCTGATGCATAAGGAAGCCATCGCCAAGAGGTATCTTGATTTTTCCCAGCGGATTTCGTTTGTCGCCAGCTTCAATATGTTCGCCGGGCTCAACATCAGAGTGGCTTTCATTGACCCATTCGCTGTCGGGCGGAACCCATTCCGGATTCCATATAATCTGAGTAATCCTTCGTTGTCCGATTACTATAGGATACTTTTTCATTCCAACGCCGATTTCATAGGTTTTTACTTCTTTGCCGTTTTGCCAGAGAGTCAACCGAAAGGCCGGAACATTGACAGTAATCCTGATACCGGGTTGATTGGGTTGCAAAGCGCTTTGCTCTATTTTGCCTCCAGTGAATTTGTCCGATTTGGCCGATTCACCTTTGCGTGACACTGCATTCTTGTTTGCCGCTGCCGCTGCGGAGTTGTTGTTGGCGTTGAGTTGGGCATTCTTGTTTTCTGTCTCCGACGAAGGAATTCCCTCAGTTTGAGCTACTGACGAATCCTGGGCGGCGAGATCTATAGGATCTGTTTCTTTCTTAGTTCCGTCCGCGAGGGTAACTTCCGCCCATACTTCCCCGGCGAAGTCCTTTACCAGTTTGATGGAGGTCGAGAATTTGCCGGACTGACCGTTCACAGGCGAGTTGACCGTCTTGAGTACGACGTGCCTATCAGTTTCCACAATCGGTCTATACATTATCTTGACCGACTTAGCGCCTGGCGCCAGTACCGTTAAGGTCACTGTATTTGCAGTCGCGATCTTCCAGGAGTTCTCCCCTTGTTGGACCGGTGTTGCCTCAATCGCAGTGCCCTGGCTAGCTGGAGTCGTGTCCTGACGTACCGTTTGGCATGCGGGCATCAACGCAACAACTAAAAAGATTGGTAAGAGAGCGGTCGCAAATCGCTTTGACATGATACCCTCCGGTCGGGAATTACGACTAAACACGAACTTGGCACGTACAAGTTCAATACCACGGACAATGCGGACGGTTGCTGCTGATTTCGAAGCTCAAATACGATGATTGAGTTCTTTCGAAGTGAAGATGACGAACGACAACAGTACGCGTGTATCACGTGAGGACACTTCGGTCGGTGGAGTGGGATAAACGAGGAAAAGCCCACCGCTTACGTAACGATGGGCTTTGTGAGTTAGGTTATTTTAGTAACTCTTACTACCAATCTCCCTGCTTGATGCGCTTCTTAATCTTGCGTTTCGTAAGATCGCGCTTTAGAGGGCTCAAATAACTAATGAAGAGTTCGCCATCAAGGTGATCTGTTTCGTGAGAAACGCAGCGAGCTTCGAGATCCATCACATCGAGTGTTATTTCGCTGCCATCCAGATCTTGCGCGCGGACCCCGACCCTTTGGGGCCGCTTGATCTCAAGGAATATTCCAGGAAAACTAAGGCACCCTTCATCGCCAACCTGTTCGCCTTCTTCACTCTCGATTACTGGATTTATCAGAACTACCTTTTGTTTCTTGTTCTTGCCGCTGCTGCAATCCATTACAAACAGACGCTTTAGTATTCCGACTTGCGGAGCGGCCAATCCGACTCCAGGAGCTCCGTACATCGTTTCAAACATGTCATCGATAAGCTTGTGTAATTTCTCGTTGAATTCGACTACTTCTTCGGCGCGTTTGGTAAGAATTGGATCGCCGTATTTGACAACATTCAATATCATTGTATCGCGTCAAACTCCTTCTCTCTCGTCATATTGGCGTCTCTCTGCCAGCTTTTCTCCAAGAAGCTGGTTGAGCACCGCCGTCCGGGCTTTGAACCCGGTTACCTCTCGCCATGCTACGATCGCGAGCCCAATAAGTATTATAGCAGCGCCTACAAGGCTATGGGTGGCATAACCTACAGCGAAGCCAACAAAGAAGATCGCCACAAGTAACAGATAGTAAAGGATGCCGTGCGTGCGTCTTGCGTTTATCGAACGACGCAGCTCTTCCACCTCACGGTCGACGTCGTGGCGATGATCCCCTGCCTGTCTATCATGACTCAGTACCATCATCGCGCTTACTCCCATCGCGGTTCCAGGTCTGCTCCGCCAGTTTGCGGAGCAATTGGGATAGACCCGCCCATCCTCTTTTAGTATCGCCGCAACTGTTCCACGTAGCCGTCAAAGTTTCTCTTCATTTCTGCCAGGCTGTCTCCACCAAACTTCTCCCGAGCGGCATCGGCGAGAACGATGGCTACCATTGCTTCTCCAATAACACCCGCTGCTGGTACGGCGACGATGTCCGAACGTTCGAAAGCCGCAGCCGATTCCTCTTTTGTGACGACGTCAACACTCGCAAGCGGCCTGCGCAATGTGGAAATCGGCTTCAGGTGTCCAAGGACGCGTACTTCCTCGCCATTGGTTATTCCGCCCTCAATGCCACCAGCTCGATTTGTGGGTCGAGTAAATCTGCCCTCGGTGAAATTATATCCGATTTCGTCGTGTACTCGCGAACCAGTGGCCCGGCTCACTTCGACTCCCATTCCAATTTCAACCGCCTTTACTGCCGGTATAGCCATAATTGCCTGCGCAAGACGTCCGTCGAGCTTCTTATTCCACTGTGTATGGCTTCCAAGGCCCGGAACTACGCCGTGGGCGACGACCTCGAAGATGCCGCCTAGTGTATCCTTGGCTTCTTTCGTGGCATCGATCAGCGAGATCATTTCGGCTTCGGATTTCTTGTCTACGCAGCGGAGCGGAGAATCGTCGGTGATAGCCGAGATCATCTCCCAGGTCGCTTTGATGGGTTCAGCTGGCACTCCGCCAATCATCGCCGTATGACTCGCGATATCGATGCCGAGCTCTTTCAGGAGCAACCTTGCAAGAGCTCCGACGGCAACGCGAGCGGCGGTCTCACGGGCGCTGGCACGCTCAAGAATATCCCTTAGATCGTGCGTATCATATTTTAATCCGCCCGCCAGGTCGGTGTGTCCGGGGCGCGGGCGCGTGAGCTTTCGCTCTTGCTTTTCGTTAAGGAAGTCCCGAGGCTCGACGGCCATTACATCTTGCCAGTTTTCAAAGTCCCGATTGCGAATCAGAAGAGAGACAGGAGTTCCCAGAGTCTTACCGTGACGCACGCCCGAGAGAATCTCAACTTCATCTTTCTCAATCTTCATTCGGCCGCCACGGCCGTATCCTTGCTGACGCCTCCACATTTGACGATTTATGGAATCCAGATCGATCGGGAGACCTGCCGGCAGTCCTTCGCAGAGCGCAATGAGCGCCTTACCATGTGATTCTCCTGCAGTGTTGAATCTGAAACTCATTTCTTCTCGATTTCCTGAAATCTTCCGCCACGTAGTAACGAATTTATTCGTTTTGAACTTGTCGCCCGTGATCAGTCTAAACGAATAAATTCGTTTACTACGTGGGAAGTTATGCGACTTCAAGTTGCCGGGAACGAAGATACTTGATCCGGTCACGCAATTCAGCCGCGTGTTCGAACTCATATTTCGCAGCCGCAGCGCGCATCTGCCCCTCGAGCTTTTGAATCGTCTCAGCGATGTTCTCCGCCGAGTACTCTTCTGCTTCTTCCGCTATGCTGGGCAACTTAAAGTAGTCTGCTTCGACGATTGATACCAATGTCGAACCGATGGCTTTCACGATCGACTGCGGAGTGATGTTGTTCTCCCGATTATAAACCGCTTGCCGCTCGCGACGTCGCTGTGTCTCGCCGATTGCGCGCTGCATCGAATCGGTCATTCGGTCAGCGTAAAGAATCGCCTTCCCGTTCAAATTCCGAGCTGCCCGCCCCATAGTCTGAATCAGCGCCTGCTCGGAACGCAGAAAACCCTCTTTGTCCGCATCAAGAATCGCCACTAGCGAAACTTCTGGAAGGTCCAGCCCTTCTCGTAACAGGTTGATCCCAACCAGCACATCGAATTCACCTGCTCGCAGATCCCTTAGAATCTTAATTCGGTCCAGAGTCTGGACCTCTGAATGCAGATAACGTACTCGCACGCCTAGTTCGGCGTAATACTCGGTCAGGTTCTCCGCCATCTTCTTTGTGAGGGTAGTCACCAGCACTCGCTCATCTCGGGCGGCTCGCATTCGAACTTCATTCAGCAAATCATCTATTTGACCCTTTACCGGACGTACATCTACAACTGGATCGATTAATCCTGTCGGCCGGATCACCTGCTCAACAAACTCGCCTGACGTTTTTGAGAGCTCGTACGGGCCGGGCGTTGCGGACACGAAGATCAATTGTCCCATCCGATGTTCCCATTCCTCGAAGTTCAGCGGGCGATTGTCCATGGCTGAAGGCAACCGGAATCCGTATTCGACCAGAGTCTTCTTGCGCGACTGATCTCCGTGATACATACCACGCACTTGTGGGATTGTTTGGTGACTTTCATCCACCATTACAAGCACATCGCGTGGAAGATAGTCGAGCAGCGTGGGAGGGGGTTCACCCGGAAGCCGGCCCGTCAAATGTCGCGAGTAGTTTTCGATTCCGTGACAGTAACCGAGCTCCTTCAACATTTCGATGTCGTAGAGTGTGCGTTGATGAAGCCTTTGCGCTTCGAGAAGTTTGCCCTGTTCTATGAGTTTGGGCTCCCACCAATCGAGTTCTTCCTTAATTGTTCTAATCGCGCGCCGGAGCCGGTCCTGAGGCATCACGAAGTGAGACTTAGGGTAGATTGGCAGTCGCTCATGAGTGTCTATGACCTCACCCAGCAACGGATCGATGGTAGAGATTGATTCGACCTCGTCGCCCCAGAACTCAATGCGAAATGCGTTTTCCTGATAAACAGGATAGATCTCAACCACATCCCCACGGGCACGAAACATTCCTCGCTCAAACGAGGTGTCGTTACGTTGATACTGTATTTCGACGAGTTTCTTCAGGAGGGCCGTACGAGACAACTGTTGTCCACGCTCGACGAACGTGACCATGCCGTAGTAAGCATCGGGATCCCCGAGGCCGTAAATGCAAGATACGCTTGCGACGATGATACAGTCGCGTCGTTCGAACAGAGTGCGGGTTGCGGACAGCCTGAGGCGATCTATGTCATCGTTTATGGTTGATTCTTTCTCAATATAAGTATCTGTCGATGGAATATAGGCTTCCGGTTGATAATAGTCATAGTAGCTGACGAAATATTCGATCGCATTGTGCGGAAAGAAGGACTTGAATTCCTGATATAGCTGGGCGGCGAGAGTCTTATTGTGTGCCATCACCAGCACGGGCCGGTTGATTTGCTCAATCACCGCCGCCATGGTGAACGTTTTGCCGCTTCCGGTAACGCCCAGCAGGACCTGATGTTGGACTCCCTCGTCCAGACCACGGACTAATTGTTCAATTGCCTGGGGCTGATCACCTTGCGGTACGTAATCGCAAACGAGTTTGAAATCCATCTCGACCTCTGAGATTTGGCTCGCGCCGGCGCACGAGATGTCCTTCCACACAGTAACGACTTTAGTCGTTCTAAGACTTTTCAACAAACGACTGAAGTCGTTACTACGTGGGTGCTACAGGGCGCATCAGACACGATAAACACACAAAGAAAAAGTATACAGGGAAGCTTGGAGCAGGAGCAATTAAGACCAGGAGACGACATGCGTGTATAAGGAGGATCTACGCGAAGACTGCCTGCACAAACTGGCACGAAGATTGTTGTAGTGTCGCGTTGTCTTTCGAGACTTTTTGGTGGAGTGACTGATTCATTCATGCACTCCGGCGGAAAAATTGAACTCATGTAGCACGAAAAAACTGTTGCGCAAAAAAAATTTCAACAAAGTTGTTGCTTCGTGCTGTTAAAGCTTGACATCGATAAAGCGCATGCTGATAATGCGGAGTGCCATCACAAACCCTTGGTCGTCAGTATCAGGTTCCACGCTAGTTGAAACTTAACCCAATAGAAGAGGCACGCTCATTAACGCAGTCACTAAAACTGATATAGCAGGTGTCGAGTTATTCAGACGTGGAAAAGTTAGAGATGTTTATGCGATCGATGACAAGCTGTTGATAGTAGTTACCGATCGCATATCGGCTTTCGATGTCGTCTTGCCGAACCCGATTCCATACAAGGGAGCGGTGCTCACCGCGCTATCAGTTTTCTGGTTTGACTTCCTGAAGGACATCGTACCCAATCACCTTATTTCCACAGACGTCAGCACCTTTCCGGAACCTTTGTCCTCGTATCGCGATCAATTGGAAGGGCGTTCAATGCTCGTAGTGCGGGCGGATGTCTTTCCGATCGAGTGTGTCGCCCGAGGTTATCTAGTGGGTTCGGGTTGGAAAGAGTATCAGCAGACCGGTGAGGTGTGCGGGTTTAAGTTACCAGCGGGTTTGAGAGAGTCTGACAAGCTTTCGGAGCCGATTTTTACTCCGGCTACGAAGGCGGAGACGGGTCATGACATAAACATCAGCGAGCGGGAGATGGCCCACCGCATAGGAGAGGATGCCACTCGCCAGCTGAAGGATCTTACTCTGACGCTTTACACGAGAGCTTCCGAGTTCGCGGATTCACGAGGGATAATCATCGCCGACACGAAGTTCGAATTCGGCGTTGACAATGGAAAGGTTATTCTGGTGGATGAAGCGTTGACTCCGGACTCTTCCAGGTTTTGGCCCAAGGCGTCATACGAACCGGGCAGAGGGCAACAGTCATTTGACAAACAGTACCTGCGTGACTATCTCGAAACAATCACGTGGGATAAGCAGCCTCCGGGGCCTGAATTACCGGAGAGTGTGGTAGAGCGAACGAGTGAAAAGTACCTTGAGGCATACCGGCTGTTGACGGGCGGGACAATCAAGGATTCGGGTATCAGGAGTCAGGAATCAGGATTCGGGCGTGCAGCTCCTGAATCGTGAACCCTGTTTCCTGCATCCTGGATCCTATGACAGTTCTCGACTACTTCGTCCTGCTAGTCGTAATTGCATCGGTTGCCTCAGGCGCAATAAAAGGGATCATCCGAGTAACATTTTCGGTAGCGTTCACCATCGCGGGGCTGGTCGCGGCTGCGCAGCTGTACCCGTACGCCGCAAGCTTGCTGCGCATTTTTGTGGTTGCGTGGCTTTCTGACCTGCTTGGCTTCGTGACGTTGTTCGTGCTTGTGCTGATAGCGGGTAGCCTCGTTTCACGATGGTTGCGCGTTGGGCTCAAACGAGCACGCCTCGGCTGGGTCGATCATCTGTTAGGTGCGGCCTTTGGATTGTTGAGAGGCTGGCTGATCTGCTCGATTATTTACCTTGCATTAACGGCCTTCCCTGCTAAGCCAGAGGCCGTTCAGCAGGCAACATTCGGGCCCGCTTTGCTGGATGGTACGCGGGTTATCGCTTATCTGACGTCACGAGAATTGAGAGAGAGGTTTTTTGTTGGCTATCAAACGGTAAAACAGCTCTGGCGCAGCGGAGTTGAATAGCGAAACGCACAGGAGAACTGAGATGAAGAGCAGGTTGGAGGCGCTGGTGACCGAGATGGTCGAGCGGGGGATTCTGTTTGAGGATGCTGTTGCGGAGTTCGAAAAATATTTCATACTCTCAGTACTCAAACGCACAAAAGGCAATCTTTCAAAAGCAGCTGACGAACTTCGCATCCATCGCAATACTCTTTCAAAGCGAGTGGAGAAGTACTATCAGAATCATCATATGGCCGGCGCCAGAAACCGGCGGACCCGCGTTCAGGAGACGACCCACGCTGCAAAAGCGATAGCTGCCCGAAGCAAGGCCTGAATGCACGATCGAGCTTGTCGATTTTTGGATTGTATTTTCTGGTGGATTAAAAGACGCAGTGCGTGGTCTGCAGCTTATTCAGCGCGTGACAACAACTTCTGAATGTCCGCCTCTATTTCTGCTGCTTTTCTGGGTCCGGCTCCGAGATACTTACGATAAACTTTCATATCTCGCGTAACAAGATAGGTCGTCGGGAAAGCGACCACATTCAAGTCATAAACCTGATCGTCATCTCCCATCAACACCGTGTATTTCATCTTGTTCTTACCGACGAACGGCTTGACCTCATCAGCCTCGCCTGAGGCTAGAGCTACGCCGACAACCTTCACTCCTTTGGAAGCATACTTCTCCTGAAGCCGGTTGAGCGACGGAATCTCGGCGATACACGGTCCGCACCAGGTAGCCCAGAAGTCAAGCACTAGAATACTTCCTTTGAACTGATCCGAGGAAATTGATTTGCCGTCGAAGTCCTGAAGCTTGATTGCAGGCAAGGGCTTTTCGTTATCGGAAGCATAGGCGTCGGTTGCTTGAAACGCTGACATAGGTAGTACGGGTATCGCCAGAGCGATCAGAACAAAGACGATAATAATGACTCTCATAGTCAGGGCCTCCAGCATTTTGCCTTGCGTCTATACGCACTATGTCGAAATGTCGTCGCGCCGTCATTTTAACTCAGCCGTATGTAGCACAGCAACGAAAACCTCGGAGTGACGCCAAGGCGCAGTAACGGACAGCTAGTCACGTCAAAAACCTAATCTAAATCAAGTTACCTTGAGAATAATCGACTGAATGTAGTAGACTCTGCGTTGAAAAATGGAGGACCTCTGTGAGCCCTGAATTGAGTCAGCTCATTGAGCTCCAGGAACTCGACATTGAGATACAGCGAATGACTGAGCGGCTTTCGGGCATACCGGAAGAACGCGATAGGACGGAAAACGAATTTAAACAGCACGCCGCCGAGTTCCTGGAACTGAAGAGCAAGCACGAACGCACCCTCGAAGATCGCAAACAACTAGAAGCTGAACTCGCCACCACCCAACAGAACCACGAGAAGTTTGAACGAGACAAGACTCGCGTACAAAACGAGAAGGAATATACTGCGGTCTTACGCGAGATTGATGCTGCCCGGAAACACATAAGCGCGCTTGAGACAGATATCCTGAAACGGATGGAGGAGATCGAAGCTCTGGATACCGAGTTATCGGCACGCGCGCCTGACGTGGAACGGATGCGCGCTGAAGTTGATTCGAGCCTTGCGAGACTCGATCAGGAACACGAGGAGGCGAGTGAACTCCTGTCGAAATTCCGTGAGCGGCGAAAAAGGCTCGCCGAGCAGATGCCAAAGCATCTTTTCACGACCTACGAACGGATGTCTCGTCTGGGACGAGGACTTGCGCTGGCGGAGGTCGGAAGCAACGGCATATGCGTGGCCTGCCGCGTTCGAGTTCGCCCAAAGATCTTCAGCGACGTTCGCAAGGGAGACCAGCTGATTGTTTGCGAGAACTGTGGCCGCATTCTCTATTACCGCGTTGAGACCTCTCAGTCAGCCGGAGCGGCAACGCTCGACTAAAGTCATAGACTCCCGGCTTGAACGGCTCGAGTCTTTGAATATTACTTCGCTCTTAGCATAGATTTCAGTCGAACACTTGGATTGAGGTCTATGCTGATTCTTTTCAAAACCCTGTGGCTGGACAAGCTCTAGAAAAACTCAAAATCCCTGGTATGGCCGAAGCGTGGATAAAAGACCCGGGTTCGACCGGTAATATGGTCTATCGTCCCGCGGTGCTGATCGATTATACGGTGAACTTTCGCAGTCTACGGGCCGGACTCAACCATTCTGAAGAGCGAAGCACGTCGGCCTGGCTTCCCGAGGGTGATCTTGCGCTTGATTGGGACTCGCGGGGTGGATTGCTTGCGCTTAATACTCAACTCAGCCCACAAGGTCAACCAGGGATTGGTTATCGGCCGGGTGCGTACCGCGCAACAAAACAAGACTTCGACCAATACGCTGGAGAGCTGATAGAGAAGCTCGTAAGGACCGAGCGATTGAGCATCTACTTCAACCCGGTCTTTGGGTTCTTTTCGGCGCCGGGCGATCAGTTGGAAGACTTTCTTACCCGCGTTGCCGATGCGGCGCTGGGCCGCATCGAACCGGAATTGAAAAAGCTTCGCAATAGGTTCGAGCTTCAGCTGGAACAAGTTCGTGAGGCTCAGGTAGCAAAGGGATTGCTCACCGAAAGTGTGAATCTGGAAAGCTTCATAGCCAACAAATTGCGTTTTTTCGAAAGCGAGAACAGACTGGCTGGAATGTTTTCGACCCTCGCTGGAGCTGTATTTGGATCTGGGGAAGCTAAGCCCAAAAGTAATGATGAGCCGGAAGAATCCGAATTACGTGAAGATCTCGAGCGGATCGAGCAAGAAGCAAGCGAAGCTCTTCGTGCGCTTTATGATGAGTATTTCGCTCTCGCAAATGAGCACGACACGTTTGAAATCGGAGTGCAACCGGATAATATACAGGTTATTCGCACCATTTTGTTATGGGTCCCGGTTGAAGAAGGGCAAAGCACTAAAAGCTAAACGCAAAGAGCTAAGGGTAGGTCTGCCCTTAGCAATTTCGGGTCTTTGCTCTTTGCGTTTCGCCCTCAGCCGGCTGTTCTTGGCCCGCTGCTTTTAGCCCTTAGCCCTTTGCTGCTCTTAGCCCTATGGAACCACCGGTACGAATCGGGATCATCACAAAACCAGGCGAACCTCGTGCGGCCGAACTTGCTGCGCAAATAGCTCAATGGGCTGCTGATCACGAGATAAATCTCTTCGTTAACGATCGTGTCAAAGACCTGCCTCCTGGAACTTTCTCCGCCTCGGCAAGAGAGATTGCCGACAACTGTGATTTGCTGGTTGCCCTTGGTGGCGACGGCACTATGATCTCCACCGCAAGACTAGTCGCCGGACGCGGAACCGCCGTCCTGGGAATCAACCTGGGTACCCTCGGTTACCTGACTGAGTTTGCACTTGAAGAAGCGATACCAGCGCTCGAGTGTGTGGTGAGAGGAGAATATCAAACGATTCAGCGCACCATGCTGGACTGGCGTGTACTTCGAGATGGCGACCAGGTAGGCGCCGGCACGGCTCTGAATGACGTAGTGGTGAATAAATCAGCGCTCGCCCGGATCATAGACATCGATTGTTGGGTGGGCTCAGACTACGTCACTGGATATCGCGCCGACGGGTTGATCGTCGCCACACCAACGGGTTCGACCGCTTACAATCTCGCTGCCGGAGGTCCGATCATAGCGCCTGGGGCCGAGGCAATTGCGATCTGTCCGATTTGTCCGCACACCCTAACCAACCGACCCCTGGTCCTTCCCTTCGATGTTGAGATCCGGCTACAAATGAATACGCGAGAGCAGGAAGTTATGCTTACCGCCGACGGTCAAATCGGATTGCCGTTGATGGCTGGCGATCGAGTGGAGATACGAAAGAGCGCGAAAACATTCAATACCGTTAGCGCGAGGGGCCGGGACTACTTTGAAATCCTACGAAGCAAATTGAGATGGAGCGGCAGGTAGCATACACTCACTATGTGACCGGTGAATACAGAACGAACACCTGGCAATGGTCTTTGGTGCTCGCTGAGGTATTAAATGCTTATACCAATCGGCGATGACAATCAAGGCAGAAACACAACGCCTTTCGTTGTCTATCTAATAATCGCGATCAATATTTTTGTCTTTGTAGTCTTTCAACAATTCACGTCGACCGAAGCGGGAGCCGAGTTCACATATGCTTATTCTGTCGTCCCGTATGAGATCACCCATGGTGTCGATCTGACCACGCCGGTGCGCGGGCCCTCCGGCCCGCCGGTTCCTCAATTTCCTGGACCCTCTCCGATATGGTTGACACTGCTTACCTCGATGTTTATGCACGGGAGCTTGATGCACATCCTCGGCAACATGCTTTATCTGTGGATTTTCGGAGACAACATTGAGGACAATTTTGGCCATTCGAGGTTCGCGGTTTTCTATCTGATTTGTGGGCTTGTGGCGTCGTTTTCACAGATTTATGTCAGTCCGAATTCTGTGGTTCCATCGCTGGGAGCTTCGGGAGCAATTGCCGGAGTTCTCGGAGCTTATTTGATTCTATTCCCGCGAAATCGGGTGCGTACACTGCTACCGTTGGGAATTATATTCACCACGGTTGAACTGCCGGCTGTCGTGGTCCTTGGATTTTGGATTGTGATTCAAATCTTCAGTCAGTACACCTCTTCGGTGAGGCACGAGGGGCAAGGCGGTGTAGCCTACATGGCGCACATCGGTGGGTTTGCTGCCGGGCTCGTGCTTTGTTTTCTTTTCCGCCGTCGCACCCGGGCCCTTTATCGAAATCCTGAATACTAGCCCCACAATTGAGCTGAATTAATCAACACTGCTACACTGAATCCTTGTTTGGTCTGCCACCAGAGTGAAGTGTTCCTGAAACCTGGCCGAAAAAGGCCAGTCTAAAACCTCTTGAGTCACAAGGGGAGAAAGGAGCCAGGAATGGCAACAGAAGTGTTGGAGCAAACTGGAGTAATCATCGAAGAAACGCCTCCCGAGGCGATGAATCTTCCTGCATTGGACACCTTCGAATATAAATACCAGGGAAGAGAAATAAATATTTCGTTCAGCTGTCCCGAATTCACTGCGATCTGCCCGTTCTCGGATTTTCCCGATTTTGCAACGATCAGGATAGATTATGTCCCTAATGAGCGCTGTGTGGAGTTGAAGTCGCTGAAGCTGTATATCAATGCCTTCAGATCGGTGAAGATTTTTCATGAACACGTGGTGAATCGAATACTCGCGGATTTTGTTGCGGCTTGCGATCCCGAGTCAGTTGAGATCGAAGGCGATTTTAACATTCGCGGAAACATTAAAACGGTGATTCGCGCGAAGTATCAGCGTGGGGGTTAGGGATTGTGTGTTAGCGATTGGGGGTTAGGGGTTGGGATTAGCTCGATCGGCCAAACCCAATTCCTAACCACCAATCCCCAACCCCCAATCACCCAACCCCCAAAATCCTATGGAAAAGTCCTATTATGTTGTCACTTTCAAACAGGACTACCTGGAACTTCTGCGCGAAATAAATCCGGAAGATACGCTTGACGATAATGAAACTGCCACGCGAATGATCATAGCAATAACACAAGGGGGCTTCGGACAGGACGTCATTGACGACGAGAGACAAGCTAAAGAACGGTTTCTGGAGTATCTCTTCTTTTCCGCTGACATTGATTTGCCCAGGACGGTAGAGGTGTTTGACCGGTACTTCGAAATAGACCCGGCCGACGAATTCATCGATCTTGATAGCGAACTCTGATGTGAGTGATGGAAATTACAATACAGACCCCGCGGACGTTTAGCTTTAAACGAACTGCCATCAGCCACGGATGGTACGATCTCCCTCCCTTCGAACTGAATCAGGAAAACTGGACGCTCACGAGAGTCGTTGATCTTGGTAGTGCCAGGCCAGTCGCCGTCAATATTTCTGAAGACCGGCGTGGAATCAGGTTGTGCATTCATCGAAACGTTGGACAACGCAGCCTGGAAAAAATTGCTCGCGATGTGCGTCATATGCTGCGGCTCGATGACGATATGTCTCACTTTTACGAGCTGGTGGGAAGCGATTCCGACTTCTCGTGGATAGCTGCCGTAGGGGCTGGGAGGTTACTGCGCTGTCCTACTGTGTTCGAGGACACAGTGAAGATGATATGCACCACCAACTGTTCGTGGGCATTGACCGACAAAATGATCAATTCTCTGGTTGATGCGCTTGGGCGCGACGCCGGCAACAAACGTCGGTCGTTTCCTACTGCCGAGGTAATGGCCTCGATGCCGGAAAAGTTCTATCGCGATGAGGTACGTGCTGGTTATCGCGCTCCATACTTGAAAGAACTTGCCGAGCGTGTCGCCGGCGCTGAAATCGATATCGAGAGCTGGCTGACAAGCGAGCTGCCCACCGCAGAGCTAAAACGCGAGATAAAAACAATAAAAGGCGTCGGCGACTACGCGGCAGAGAATATGTTGAAGCTGGTCGGTCGATATGACGGACTCGCGCTTGATTCGTGGGTGCGGGGAAAATTCTCGCGCCTGCACAAGGGAGCACGCACAGCCTCAGACAAGAAGATTGCTCGGTACTACTCTCGGTTTAATGAATGGTGTGGTCTTGCATTGTGGTGTGATATGACCCGCGATTGGCTCGAAGACGAAGAACTAAGGGTACCGTAGACTGTCCAGTCTGCGGCGAATAGGAGCACCATAATTCGAGTCCGTACTGTTCGCCGCAGACTGGACATTATACGATACCGAAAGCACGCCACATTTTTTAGGTCGGTTCTTCTCCTGTCTTGAGCCGCGAAGAAGGACAATACTTTTCAACCACACAACTCTCGCAGATCGGCTTGCGGGCCTTGCATATCTTTCGCCCGTGATAGATCAACAGGTGCGAAAAATCTATCCAATCACTCTTCGGCACAATTTCAACAAGGTCCCGCTCAATCTTTTCCGGCTGAGTGTTCTTGGTGAGGCCTAACCGCCTGGAAATCCTTGAGACGTGAGTATCAACTACAACTCCGCTAGCGATACCAAACGCATTTCCAAGAACGACATTTGCGGTTTTGCGCGCCACCCCCGGCAGCTTCAGCAACTCATCGATATTCTGTGGCACCTGATCGTGAAACTGCTCATTAAGCATCTTGCACGCGCCCTGGATTGACTTTGTCTTGTTCCGAAAGAAGCCGGTGGTACGAATGTCATTTTGTAGTTCGCTGGTTGGAGCCTTCACGTAATCGGCGCACGAGCGATATTTTCTAAACAGATCAGCCGTAACGATGTTGACCCGTTCGTCGGTGCATTGTGCGGAAAGTATCGTTGCGATAAGCAGCTCGAGAGGGTTGGAATGGTTCAAGCTGCACTTCGCATCAGGATACGCCTTTCTAAGCTGCGCGATGATCTTTTTTGCTCGCTGCTTTTCAGATGTTGCAGTCATATTGTCTTGGTTCCCGAGCGGGGTCAGACCTTATCAGAAGGAACAACGAGGACGTGACGTTGTGAAGCGGACAGCACCTGAAGCATTACGTCGTTTGGCCTGAAGCGAAGCCGCGAGCCTGGTCCGTGTGCTCCAATGACGATCAAGTCATAGTCGCCCTCCATAGCTTCGGCCATTATTCCCGCAAGAGGGGTGATCGCGGTTCTTATTCGCACTTCACTTTCAACGTCGGTTGCTTTGAGAGTTGCCGCAGCCCGATCAAGGTGTCTCTGTGTGAACGAGCTAACCTTCTCTTGCTCCCTTGCCACGTACAACAGCGACACTGCTGCACCGACGCGCCGCGCCAGGCGGCCGCCGACGCGCACATCGCTTTTGCCGGGTTCGCCCGCCGCGGTGCAAATCAAAATTCTATCGAGACCGGTCCGTTCTCCCTTTGCAATAAGTACCGGCACATCCGAGTACTCTAAGACTGTCATCAATGTGTCACCTACCTGTCGCGCCATCGCCCGAGCCTCAAGAACGGGAATCCTTGATGAGCGGGAGCGAGACCGGGCGTTCATTACAAGCATCTCATAAAGCGATGACGCCTGCTCGGCCGCAATCTGTTCGGCCGCCTGTCCGAAGCGAACTTTCACTGCCGCATCGGGCATTGATTCTGATTGTACTCTCTCGGTGATTCTTGTTCGTAAGGCTTCTCCTGCATCGGGATTCTCGGCCACCGCCAGTACGGTTGTCGAAGCCTGCATACGCTCGGCCAGCAGTCGTGTCATAGCAAGCGGCGTGGTAGGCCCTTCACCAGGATCACAGGCAAGCAAATGTGGGTCGGGTTGATCAAGTATCGTCCACGACTTCAAACCGAGCCATAATTCCTTTCCGTCCAGAGTGACCTCCGATGGAAGCGTAGCATCTACGAGCAGACTTTCCTCGCCGAACGGGAGCGCAGGCGCAAGCTGTCGAGTGCCTGACGGCCTCGTCAATCGTACGCGCACGCGCCTCAGCGGTCCTGCAAAATTCTCCTCGATTACACCCCCCTTTCCAATTAGTGGAACATCAGATGGAGGAGAATTGACGCCTAGCACGACCTGCTCCGGACGAAAGAGTAACTGGACGCGGGCGCCTTCGTCGTGCGGACTCTCCGGTGGAATCGGTAAAGTGAGTGATCCGAACTTCGCGGATCCATTTTCCGCCCGCCCTACCAGGACGGTTCCGGAACCAAGGAATGTTGCGGCGAATAAGGAGCGAGGGCGCGCGTATAGATTTTCGCCGGCTCCTACTTCTAACAGCCGCCCGCGCTCCAGGACACCAATTCGATCCGACAACTCGAACGCTTCTTCCTGATCGTGAGTGACCAGA
Source organism: Blastocatellia bacterium (assembly GCA_035258805.1). Lineage (GTDB taxonomy): Bacteria > Acidobacteriota > Blastocatellia > UBA7656 > UBA7656 > Onstottus_A. Next base: position 37,073 of record DATFWY010000223.1, read on the forward strand.
ATAGTGGTTACTGCAAGCCTGTGCTGAATTTCTTTGAGCACGCGTCTTAGCTGCGCGCGAATCTTTACGTCAAGGGCGCCAAAAGGTTCATCGAGTAGAAGCACGTTGGGCTCGTAAACCAGCGCTCGTGCCAGCGCAACTCGCTGTTGTTGGCCACCAGATAGCTGATGCGCGTATCGACCGCCGAGTCCGGTGAGGCCAGCGAGTTCGAGCAGTTGCTCGCGCCGGCGAACTCGTTCTTCCCTGGGCACCTTTCTGATCCGAAGCCCAAACTCGATGTTTTCCGCGACGGTCATATGGCGAAAGATTGAATAGTTCTGAAAAACAAATCCAGTGCCCCGCTGCTGAGGGGGGAGATCAGTGACGTCGCGGCCGTGCAGGAGAATTCGGCCGCTAGTGGGTTCGGTAAGCCCGGCGATCATTCGTAAGATTGTGCTTTTGCCACTGCCACTCGAACCCAACAACACGAAGAGCTCTTTGTCCGCGACTTCCAAAGAGACGTTGTCAACGACCCAGTTTCGGCCAAAACGTTTGGTGACTTGTTCGAGGATTATAGACATTCGCGGTTGATATCAGAGTCAATTCTCATTCTGGCACGATCTTCGTCGTCGCTGATAGCGTACAAGAGACCTCTGCATCTTTCTTGTTCTCTTGCTGAAAACCTTAACATACACTCAAGGCTTTAAAGCAAAGACGCCAAATTGCAAAGACGCGAAGAGCACAAACTAGAACGCAACCTGAACGCGGCTTAGTATCACAAAGAAATTCTTGTCACCAGGTTGCGGCGACCGCACTGGATCTTTAAATCGCTCGAAGCCCAAATCAAGCAGATACCGCACGTACCGGTTCATATACCAGTTCGTTCCGAAATACAGTGTCCCCGCCCGATTCGATTTTGTGCTTGCATCCGCAATCTGCATATTTGCGTAGCGAATTTTAAGTTCCCAGGCGCCGAGCCCTTGCTTTCCATTTGAATCGGCGAAGAGGTTGCTCTTCGGCGTCACCGTCGTTGTTTCCGGCTTTTGTTCCCGAGTCAACAAATAGGTCATTTGAGCCATATAGCCCTTCGCAACCACGCCCGGAAGGTTTGTGCCATTCGGACCGAGATTGTCGCGGTTTTGGTTGGTTTGATCATATTCCGCGCGAATCGCAGCCGGTCCCAACATCCAGGTGAATTCGCCGTTCGCACGAATATATTTTCCACTGGTTGTATCGGGTACGAAGAAAATAGAGCTGCGGCTTTCGGTTAGTCCTCGCACACTTAGCGTGCCTGGTCCGCTTCGACCCTGAGTAAAGGCGCCACCAAAAAGAAACCCCTTCGCCCAAAAGTTCTCGCTGTGTTTCCACGGATTGAAACGCAAACGGAGGGCAGTTTCTGGTGTGCCGGTCGAATTTGCGGCGAGTAGTCCCTTGCCGTTCCAGGCGCCGACTTGATATTCAAACACGCCCTTATTCACGCTGCCTAACGCCCCGACACCGGGACTTCGGCTTGGGACCAGGTTGTTGACCATTGAACGCTCGACGAAGTCCTGATTGTTGTCACTGCGCATTTCTTCCTGGCTGTATGGAACGCGGAACTGTCCGAAGCGCACCTGAAATTCGTCAATGCGATGAATGTTAACGTAGAGGTTGCGCAAGGGTGTGATAGCATCAGCGAAATCGCCTTCGATTCTGAAGTCGAAGTATCGCTCAAGCTTGCCTTCTAGAGCGATTCTGGCCCTTCGAAGAAACTATTTGGAAGATGATTGCCTGATTGATAACCACGGAAATCAAGTTGGCCGTAACCTCCGATTTGGGTCTCGAAGGCGCCATCCGGACTGCGAATAAATGCGTGATCCCTACCCCAACCCACAATAGGTAGTGGTTTCTCCTGGGATGCCGGCTGACCTGTCGAAGGTGAGTTTCCTGATGTTTGAGTCGCCGGCTGATCGGCTGCGCCTTTTGTCTGATGTACAAGGCGACCTGCGGCTTGAAGATCCGGTGATGCTGCGCTTGCTTCGCCGGTCCTGGCCAAGGACGCCGTAGCCGGTTTTCGTGCAGTTTCATCGCTCTGCTCTAGCCGCCGTTGAATCTCTTCGAGAGTGCGCCGCTGTTGTTCAACCAGAGATTGCAGCTGTTTCACTTGTGATTTCAGCTGCTCCACGTCTTCTGCTACAACCTCTCGCTTTGAATCCTTTTGCGATTGAGATGGCGTCGCTGGCTCTTGTTTGAGTTCTTGCGCATTCGCTTGAATCAATAGTTCAAAGAGAAAGAAGAACGAAAGCGTCACATGGTAGAGATATGTTTTCCTTTCGAAACTCATGGAGTCTCCTTCGCAAGAGAGTTGTTTCAGGGAGTAGATTATGTGGTTTGCGTTTGTTCCGTTCGCCTCTTGAAATATTCGATCACCATCAGAATGCCAAAGGAAAGGGCCGCAAGAAAAACCGCCATTGCATTCGCACCTACATAGTTGCGATCATCAAGCGAACGAAAAATATAAAGGGTGGACGTCTCTGTGAGACGGCTCACACCGCCGCTCACAACAAGAACTGCACCGATCTCGCCTACTGCTCGTGCAAATGTAAGTGAAACACCATAAAGAAGGCCCCACCGTATCGCCGGAAGCGTCACATGCCAAAAAGTGAGTAATCGGTTTGCGCCAATTGTCCTCGCGGCATCCTCTTGATCTGCGCTTACCTGGGCCAATACCGGCGCAACTTCTCGAATTACAAAGGGAAGGGAAATAAATATTGTTGCCAACAGAATGCCGGGTAACGCGAACACGACTTTTACTCCAAGAGCATCAGTAATCGGTGTCAACCATCCTCCCCTGCCAAACAGCAGAATCAACATAAACCCTGCTATGACCGGCGACACTGCGAATGGCATATCGACGAGACCATTCAAAATTCGCCTTCCCCAAAAATTATCGCGCACCAGGACCCATGCGATGCAAACACCGAAGACGGTATTCACTGCCGTTGCGCCGACCGCCATGACCAGTGTCAGTTTTAGCGAACTGATCGCGTCGGTCGAACTAATCTCCTTCACGGCCGCCCTAAGGCCTTCGCCAAAAGCCCCCACGATTATTGCTACAAGCGGAGCTAACAAGAGACCCGCTGCATACGCGACAGCTATGGCAATCAGGAGCCATTCAAACAACTTCCCCCGATATCCTGACGGTTCGCGTACGTTGCTCGTCGCCTCACGGCCCGTGCCGTTCTTCGACTCCGCAAGGCCGGTCATCGAGGATGAGTGTCCAGTCTTCCCTGTTTGGTTGTCACGTTGCGCACTCTCAACTTGAAACATTGCTCTTACCATTACGGTTCTGCATCCATTCCACAGTTAGAATCAGTGTGAACGAAAGAGCCAACAACAAAATGGACATCGCGCTCGCCCCGCGCTGGTTTTGCGATTCAATCTGCCCGAAAACGTAGACCGGTGCGGTTAGCGTAACTCCCGGTATGTTCCCGGCTACCACCACAACCGACCCGAATTCCCCTAATGCCCGCGCGAAACACAAAAGGCCGCCGGTGAGCAAAGCCGGTGTAATTGTAGGTAAAACTACTTTTCTGAAGGTGGTCCACTTCGATGCCCCGATGGTGTAGGCTGCCTCTTCTTGCCCTTTTTCTATTTCCATCAGCACAGGCTGAACGGCGCGAATAACGAAAGGATACGTTATGACCAGCAGCGCAAGGACTATTCCGGGGGTTGCGAAAATAACCTTGATGTCATGTGCATTAAGCCATCCACCTACCGCGCGCTGCGGCCCATAGAGAGCCACCAGCATGACTCCAGTTACCAGTGTTGGGATGGCAAAGGGCATGTCGATAAGCGCATTAAAAAGACCTTTAGCGGGGAAGTGGAAACGCACAAGGACATATGCCGTCAGAGTTCCCATTACCGCATTAATAACCGTGATTAGTACCGACGTCATCAGTGTCAGTTTCAGCGCCGAGAAGGCGGTGGGATTCGTTATGTCTGCCCAGAAAGCGGTGAATCCATCGGCAAAACCATTCCTGATAATCGTCGCCAGCGGCAGGGCGACCATAAAGCCAAGATATAGAAAAGCGGTCAAACGCAGACCCCATCTTCCCCACGGCAACATAACTCGACGCGAGGCGACTGCTGGTGAACCTTTAAGATTTGCTGGTACGCTGCTCATCTCGACTTTTGAAGCTCCTCGCTGATCTTCGAAAAGACACCTTGCGGACCATATATTTCGCTCGAAACTTTCTTCCATCCCCCGAGGTAGTCGACCTGCCAGAGATCTTCCACCTTCGGAAATTGCGCCAACGCTTCGGCTGATACATCTGTTGGAACAACCGGTCTTAGACCATATTTTGCGTAGCCCTGTTGCGCCTCCGCAGTAAACAAGAACTTCATGAATTCCTCGGCCGCTTCGCGAACGCCGTGTTTATCAACATTCTTGTCAATGAGCGCCACAGGGTTCTCAATTAGTATCGTCGAGCGCGGCACGACGTAGTCATATTGCTGACCTGCTTGGCGAGCTACCAGGACTTCGTTCTCGTAAGTGATCGCGACATCTCCAACTCCCTTCTCGAAGGTAGTTATCGATTCACGCGCGCCTCTATCCATTTTAGAAACATTGCGAAGGACACTCTTGAGAAACTCCTGAGCCGCGGCTTTATCGTCTTTAGGAACCCCAGCGAAACCTCTAAGTGCCGCACCGTATACAGCGTTGATATTCCATTGCGCACCTCCCGATGTTTTCGGATCTGGAGTCAAAACGTCCAATCCGGGCTGAGCAATGTCCGACCAGTCTTTGATATTCCTGGGGTTTCCAGAACGGACCGCGATCACGACGATCGACGTGCTTACCATCCCTCGATTGGGAGCCGATTTCCAATCGTGCGTAATCAAACCGGCCTCGGAGATCTTGTCGATATCCCCTTCGAGCGAGAGCGCCGCGATGTCAGCCTCAAACCCACCGATTATTGCTCGTGACTGCGCGCCACTCGCCTGGTATGACTCCTGAAACTCGACTTCCTGACCGGTCTTTTGTTTCCAATAGGCTTGGAATGCAGGGATGAGCGCCTTTCCATAAGCTTCCCGTGGAGTCGTGTAGGAGCCCAGGATCAGCGTCACATTCCCGGCCCCGCTCTCTTGGCCGCCTGTGCATCCCTGATGAAAGACCGCAAACGCGAGGACAAATATCGATATCAGCCCCCATTTTGCGGTCAGGTGCGATGTTCTTATTCGCATCGAAGGTTATACCTCTTCGTAGCAAGTAGGCTTCGCCCTTAAGACAAAATCATCTATTCGATTGTTGTAAGGGAATTAGCCGCGCGGTGTGAAGACTGAGGCGCACGAAGCAGTTTGCTCGTGCGTTGATGCTCGTCGCGGCGTAATGCCCTTCCCTTAGCCTACGAGGTTAGCTGACGGGCTCGGACTGGAAGTATCCTACGAGGAATGCAGCCTGCGCTGCTTTCGCTCGATACGCCCCATGCTTCGCAAAACGACGAAGCTTTTGGTTCCCCCGTGTTGCTCGCTTTGCGCTATGATGCGACGAGCAACTTCGGCAGACATTGTCCACGCCAAATATTACCCATATGAAATTGTTGCTGTCAAAAAATTCTAACATCCCAACCGATCGAGATTGGGTAAAAAACGAAGTTCGTAGTTCGGCCTTCAGGCGGAATTTCGTAATTCTCGCGAAATTCACGGTACAAACTTCCGCCTGAAGGCGGCACTACGAACCCTTTAACACTTCCTCGACTTCTGGGTATTAGTGCGAGCTGATTCTCGTGCTAAGTAAGTTTTAGCTTGAGGCCGAGCCGATCACACATTGCTTTAATGCTTTTGATTCTTGCTCTTGAAGGATGCTTCATTTCGGCAATCGGTCCAGAACCAGGCTTGATTACCCCCGGTGGAGCGTCTGATCTCCAGAATACTTCCTCACCCTTGGGTATCTTTTCGAGCTCGGCCTTCAATCCCGACGCATCCTTTTTGACTACGCTCGGTGAGGTGATTTCTTCGTAGGTCTTCGAACGGTTGGTTCCAGGAAGCAGCGAATAATACCAGTGACCTTTGATTTTCCAGCTGTACAGCTCGTATCCCTTTGTCGATTGGCCAGTCTGCGCAGACGAACCCATCGCGACAAATAACGCAGCGAGACAGATGCTGATTCGTTTCAAAGGCACCATTAGCATTTACTCAAGCTACAGCGTGTGATTGCGACGCGCCCATAACCCTTTCGATGTCCTCGATCGATTTTGGCACACGCTCCGATAGCACCTCCTGCCCAGTCTCGGTCACCAACACATCGTCTTCGATGCGAATTCCGATTCCTCGATACCGGGGATCGACGTCGTTCAGGTCTTCGGCGATGTAAATGCCAGGTTCTACTGTAAGCACCATCCCTGGCGCCAGCCTCCGCCATTCATCGGCGACTTTGTATGGTCCCGCGTCGTGAACGTCCATTCCGAGCCAGTGACTGGTGCGATGCATGTAAAACTTTTTGAAAGCGCCTTCTTCAATTAGTTTTCCCACATCGCCGCTCAGCAGGCCGACGCGTACTAAACCTTCGGTCAACACACGCACAGCCCGCTCGTGTGGTTCAACGAATGTCTCACCCGGACGGACGGACGCGATTGCCTGAAGCTGAGCTTCGAGGACCAACTCGTACAGTTCGGCTTGTTCTTTGCTGAATCGCCCGTTCGCTGGAAGAGTGCGAGTTACATCGCCGGTGTAGTATCCAAATTCCGCTCCCGCATCGATAAGCACCAGGTCGCCCTCTTCAATGCGTTTGTTGTTCGTGGTGTAATGAAGTACGGTAGCGTTCGCGCCTGCCCCAACTATCGAGGCATATCCGGCTCGAGGACTGCCGTTTCTTCGAAAGGTGTACCCGACCACTGCATCGATCTCAAATTCGTAGGCACCTGGTTTGATTGCTCCCATCGCCGCGAGATGCCCTTCGCAAGTAATGTCGACCGCTTTTCGAAGGATCTCGAGTTCTCCTGGATTCTTGATCAGCCGCATCTCGTGCAAAATGTCGGCAGGATCAATAACCGAGGAAGGTCCCGTGCCTTCTCGCTGCCGCACCCGCTGAAAATGGCGGATCAGCCCAATCAGCCGTTCATCAAATGTTGGATCGCCGCCAAAGCGGTAGTAGATCCGGTCAGCGTTCTGAGCGAGCTTCGGAAGTTCCTCATCAAGCTTATCGATAGTGAAAGCGGCATCAGCCCCATAGTCTTGACGAGCACTGTCCGGTCCTGCGCGCCATCCAGTCCAGACCTCGCGCTCCCGATCTTTTGGTTGAACAAACAGGACGTATTTGTGTTCGGGATGATCAGGCGTAAGGACGGCAACGGCGTTTGGTTCTTCGAAGCCGCTCAGGTAATAGAAATCGGTGTCCTGGCGATACGGGTGTTCGACGTCTGAATTTCTAATCGCAGTAGGCGCCGCCGGGAATATTGCAATCGCCCCAGCTATCCGCCCCATGAACTCCTCGCGTCGTGCTTTCGTATCCGGCTTCGATGGAGCTCCTAGAGCTGGTGTCATCATGATGCCCAGGGGCGAACTGCTTGATTGTGCTCAACCTTGATGTGAGAATCACAACTATATCGAGCACTTGTGACTTTCTCAAGCAGACGACCCATCGGATCAAACGCAAGGATCGCAGTTGGATCGGATGATCGCGAGAAAGCACAGGGCGAGACAGAATAATGTGAGCAGGACGCCCTTCAAAGTTGTAGCCACAAAAACCACCCTGGAACAGGCTATAGCAGCCCTCTCCAGCCGCGAAGTTATCGGTGTCGACACCGAGACTACATCTCTCGACCCTTTTGACGGCAATATTCGCTTGCTTCAGCTTGCCACTCCTGAACAGAACTTTGTAATCGATCTTTACAAAGTACCGGCATTGAAACACCGAGGCTTACGAGAGCTGCTTTCACGCGAGAGGCCGATCAAAATATTTCACAACGCGAAGTTCGACTTGAAAATGTTCCTTCACCATTTTGACCTTGAGGTGGATGGAGTATTCGATACGCTGCTTGCCAGCCAGCTTATAGGTGCGGGACGAAATGAGGGCGGTCACGGGCTTGCGGCCGTGAGTGATCGCCACCTTGGAGAGATTGTAGACAAGTCTTTGCAGACCAGCGATTGGTCCGGCGAACTCAGCGAGGCGCAATATGAATATGCTGCGAGGGACGCGGCATTGATGATCCCGCTTTACGCGAGGCTGGCCGCGGCACTCAACGAGTTGAGCCTGGAATTTGTCGCGCGCCTGGAGTTTGAATGCATTTTGCCAATTGCTGCAATGGAGCTTGCCGGGATGGCGCTGGATGGAGACTGCTGGCGGGCACTCGTGGTCAATCTGGAGCGAGCGCATGAGCTCTTATCTGACGAGCTCAAAAGAGTGCTTGCCGCGGGCATTCCACAGCTAACGCTCTTCGGTGAACCGCCAAACATCAACCTCGATAGTCCGACCCAGGTGATCGATGCCCTTGCTAATATGGGCATCAAAGTAGAAGGCACTCGAAGCTGGCAGCTCCAGCCTCTGTCAAAGCAGCATCCGGCGATTGAGAAACTTCTCGAATACCGCAGTGTTCAAAAGTTGCTCTCAAGTTATGGCTTAGCATTGCTGGAACATATCAATCCCTTCACTGAACGGATCCATGCGGACTTCAGGCAACTGGGAGCAACCGGCGGACGCATGAGTTGTTCCGACCCAAATCTTCAACAAGTGCCCAACACCCCGGAGTATCGTTCTTGTTTCCGCGCTCCGGTCGGGCGAAAACTGATTATTGCCGACTACTCTCAGATCGAGCTGCGCATCCTTGCGGATTGGTCGCAAGACACTGCTCTCGTGAAAGCGCTGATGTCCGGTGAAGATCTGCACTGTGTAACCGCGAGCCAGATGTTCGGTATCGCACTGGAGGACGTAACAAAGGATCAGCGCGCGGCCGCTAAACAGCTCAACTACGGGATAATGTACGGCTTGGGGGCGCAAGGGTTAAGCGCACGAATCGGCTGTTCGTTAGAGGAAGCGGAGAGCCTCCTGCGTAAGTACTTTGACGCGTACAGCGGAGTCGCAGCGTTCCTGCGTGATGCAGCCGATCGCGCGGTCGGTGATCGTGAGAGCCGAACCCGCTCCGGTCGTCTCATATACTTCAGCTTCGATGCAAATGATCGCACTCAGGTAGGCGCTACGCAGCGGCTCGGAAAGAATGCTCCAATTCAGGGTTCCTCCGCGGACATAACCAAACGAGCTCTGTCTCTATTGTACAAGGCGTTAAAGCAGGTTGACGCGAAGATTGTGAACTGCATTCACGACGAGATTGTAGTCGAGGTTGCAGAGGGTCGGGCGAATGAGTGTGCGGCTATCCTGGATCGAGAGATGGTTACTGCGGCGAGAGAGTTCATTCGCAGTGTTCCGGTGAGCGTTGACACAGTCGTCGCTGATGCATGGCTGAAGTAAATCTGCTATGGCCTGCGCCCCCCGCCGAGTGAATCCAGGCGACTTCGTGCTTCCGCCTTCCATCCGTCGCCCGAAGATTGGTCGATGAATTTTTGCCAGTCACGCCGCGCATCTTCAGTACGATTATCAAATCCCTCAGCGAGGGCGAGATTGAAAAGAGCCTCACTATAGGAAGGATTTCTCTCGAGCGCTCTCTTGAAATATGCGATCGCTTCCGAGTAATCCCGCTGTTGAACGTGAGCAACACCGATGTCATTGAGTAGCTCCGGATGACCAGATGCGGCGCTTCCCAGCTGATCATAAATCTTCAGTGCCTGCGCTGCGCCATCCGGAGTTGCTCTGGCCAGGTAGACGCGAGCAAGCACAATTCTATTTTCTATGTCCTTATATTCCTGATCCGCAGCAAACTTCACTTTATTCTCGGCACGGGTTAGATAAAAATCATTATCGTTGTTATCTATCCCACGTGTTGATCCTGCGTGCCGCGAATAATCGAATCCACCTGAGATACGAGCCTCACTTAATCTGGAGTCTTTGAGACCCTGTTTGAGAGATGCCATTGCAGCTGCAGAAGGGGCCTGGTCTCGTGTCATAACGAATACAATGCCAGCCGCAATCGCACAGATGATCAGACCGGCCGATGCCAGGACAGCATAGGACACTGAGAAACCGCGAGTAGAATGCTTCTTTTTCCGCAAATTATCGAAGCGGTTACGCTCATCCCTTTGTATATACGAAAGAACGCGATCTGTTTGTAGCGTGATCTCCTGGTCGGTGATCGCGACGGAGTTGATTTTCTCGCGGCCGAGGAACGCGAGCGTATTCTGGCAATCAGTGCATCCGGAGAAATGCCGCTCCAGTTCGTTTCTTTGATGTGTGGAGAGGGTATTCTCTGAAAAGGCTAAAGCGTCAGCTTCGTCAGGACATTTTGTATCTTTTCCGCCGATCAGACCAATTAAAGTGTCGATGAGTTTCATATGAGTTCCATGCGCCTCCCTTTCAGGCACCAACTGTTGCAGAACCAGACTGGGGCTCCGACTCATTTTGAAACCTACCAATTGCGAAGAATCGGGAATCCTGGCTCACTATCTTGGCGGAACCCACTCTGCCGAAGCGTCCGCGCCAAAATAAAGGGTTTTAAGCTTCTTGTTTTCTGCCCTTCACTAGTACTGACGGAAACATCTTTGAAAATAATTCAACTATTTCAATTCCTGGATTCTTTTGTAGTACGTGGAATCAGACGCTGTTAATTTTCTGAGCACAAGATTTAGAGCAAAACTCCCGTCCTCCGACCAGCAAAGCGCTTGATTGCGTGATGAACATTCCGCAGCTCTCACATCTTATCATTTGGGCAGGCCTTGCCTCGCGCGAACCTACGCGAGATGTCCTTTGAGTGACTGGAGAAAGCAGACGCCGGACAAAACGAATTACAAGATAAGCTAGAATTGAGTAGAGTATGAATCTGAGAAGCATATCGCCGGACTGGTGCAGTGATGAAAAAGCAGATCAACTCCGCCGTTCTTAACCCCCGAAATTTCGATTTACTCTTTTGGTATGGACACCGGCTTCCCCGCTTTCAAGTCTGAGATAACCTTCTCGAGCGCAGACAGTCGTTGATTAGTGGGATCGGTCTCTTTTAACTTTTTCAATGAGTCTTCCGCCCCGTTCACATCCTTCTTCAATGCATACGCTTCTACGAGATGGCTTAACGCGTGTCCATCTTTTGGATTTGACTTCAGCTCTGCTTGAAGCTCCTGTATGGCCTTTTCGGGCTGGGGCGGCTCGCGCTGAAGGTATGTCGCTGCAAACTCGATCCGCATTTCGCCATCGTTTGGCGTCGCGTCCAAGGCACGGCGGATCCACGTGTCCGCTTCCGCATAATTCTTCTTTTCATCGTAGTACATCGCGATGAACGGTAACACGCCCTGAAGGTCGGCACCGCTTTGACGCATGAACTCAGTAGGATTTGCAGCATACGCTTTCTTCAAGTAGTCCACGGTCTCGTCTTTGCGCCCGACCTGGTTGAAGACTTTTGCGGCCTCTATTTGCGCTTGAAAATCATTAGGGCTGTTTTTGGCGTGTTCTATCACCTGTTGCACCTGGCCCATCATCGCTTGCTGACTCATTTCACCCGAAGCCCCTGCCTGAGGACCAGAAGCCGCAACGCCTTTAGTCGCTCCGGCTTTATTAATACTCTGGGTCCAGAAAAAGCTGATTATGAATCCGACTGCCAAGCCAATAAGGCCGACAAGGTATTTGTTCTTGTTCACTCTTCGCCTCTCGAATGCAATTTGCCCTCGATCATCCTCCGACGTTTGAGCAGGTAGCCGATGGAGATTCGACGTGTAGGTGATTCTGGAGTGGGTCTGTAAGCCGAATTCTGTTCCGGTCCCAATATCCCCGGCAGCGTTTGCTCCGAGCAATTTTGGGATCCGGTAACGGTCATTCATCTAGGCGGCGAATTGCTTCGCTCGCTCGAGCGACCTACCCGGAGGTCGTAGCGCGCGACCGAAGCCGTACGCTTTGGGCGGGCAGCCCTTAACAACGCCTCCCTATTTGGTCTTGCACCACGGAGAGTTTGCCTAGCCACAGAATGTCACCACCTGTGCTGGTGGGCTCTTACCCCACCGTTTCACCCATCACCTGTGCTCCTGACGCTTTTAGCGCCCGGGAACCATCGGCTGGTCTATTCTCTGTTGCACTTGTCGTCGGGTCGCCCCGCCTGGCCGTTAACCAGTCCGCTGCCCTCTGGTGTTCGGACTTTCCTCTCGCGCCGAAACTCGATCTGTTGAATCTCAGATTCTGAGATTCTGATCTGCTGGCGCCAGCAACCGTCCAACCCACTCCAAAGAACCACTTGAATTATACTATAAGTCCAATAGGTCCTATAGGTCGTCTGGATCCTATCGCTCTTTGCGGTTCTCCGGTTGCCTACTTATACTGAAACTCATGCGAATTCTTGTCGTAGAAGACGAAGCAAAAATGGCCAGCTTCATAAAGCGGGGCCTCGAAGAAGAGGGTGCCGCAGTCGATGTTTCGATTGATGGTCAGGATGGTCTCTACCGCGCATTAACTGGAAACTACGATTTGATCGTTCTTGATATCACCTTACCGCTGGTTGACGGCCTCGATGTTTGCCGTAAGTTGCGCGAGAGCAAGATTTCAACTCCCATTCTTCTGCTGACCGCACGTGATTCGGTTGATATGAAGGTCAGGGGTCTGGACAGCGGCGCTGACGACTATCTGACCAAGCCATTTGCTTTTGCCGAGCTGCTGGCGCGGCTTCGAGCCCTTCGAAGGCGTGACCGCGCAGAGGTCAACCTCCGATTACAGATCGGCGATCTGGTGCTGGATCCGCTTACACGTCGCGTGACTCGCGCAAACCAGCCAATCACCCTTACTTCCAAGGAATTCGCGCTGCTCGAATGCTTTATGCGCCACCCCGATCAGGTTCTGTCGAGAACGGTGCTATCGGAAAATGTCTGGGACGAGACATTCGACTCGTTCACCAATGTAATAGATGTTTATGTAAACTATCTTAGAAATAAGGTGGATCGAACTTTTTCGCCTAAACTCATCCACACAGTACGCGGGGCAGGTTACGTGATGAGAAGACCCGAAACATCGGGCGAGGTTTCTTCTGAAGCAAAGATAACCTGATCAGCAACCTGAATCGATAATAGAGGGAGCGTAGACTGTCCAGTCTGCGCATTATTTCAAAGATCGATCCAGACGACGCTCTGCGCAGACTTGACAGTCTACGCTGAATTGTTCAGACGGCGAGATTTTAGCGATTGTACTAGCGTAAGTGGGACGTGTTAGTCGTCGGTCGATGCGACCGCCAGCGGTCGAGGTTGAACCAGTCGTGAGGCGACATTTCCAGGATTGATCACGCGAACGCGGAATCTCCCCATCCTTTCAAGCTTCTTCGCCGGCACAGAAACGATCAGCTTGTCGCCACTGGCCAATTGTGGCTTTTGCTGAATCACCGGCGCGTCTTCCATTCCCACTTTGAAGAACTCTACCGTGCTGTTTCTCGTGAAATTTGCTCCTTGAATTACAACTCGAAGCTGTGTTGAGTCATCCTGCGTAGCTTCCAACAACGCCTCTGCGATTTCAGGTCCCACGATGGCCAGCCCTTTATCCGCAGAGGGTACTCCGTCAGCATCGTTCGGATTTACAACCTGAAATTTCAGTGTGCGTGGTTTTTCGAGGAGCCTCGTCAGTTCGCCGTCGAGTGTGACGGTTAGATGCGAGCTGCTCCGGAAGCGAACGCGACTGTTCTCTACTCGAGCATTGCCAACGTAGACTCTTGCGTTTCTTCGGAAGCTCTTGCCGCGAATATCGATTTGGACATCTGACGAACCCGCAAACACCCGGTCCTGTGCAAAAGATGTGATCTCGGGTGCTCTCACTTCAAGCTGTCCAGGCTCGGATGTACTCCCATCCGGGTTGCGTACAATCACCGCCAGAGTCCCCGAGTCCTGAATTATGTGCGTCGGAACTGTGAGCCTTAAAGTTCGGCTGCCGATCCGTTGGACCTGGACGGCTGTGAATACATCGCCATTTACTCGCAAATCCACCTGAGCACCTTCGCGGAAGTTGTAGCCGGCGATTCTCAATCCAAAGCTGCGTCCACCCGCTACGACATTTGGCACCGAGGGCTTCAAGTCCGTCACACGCGGACCAAAAATCTGGAGCTCCTTTTCATTTGCGGATGCAAGGTCGGGCACCGCCAGATCTTTTACTTGAACTTTTATTCCGGATTTCACGGAGTCGGCGATGTCTGCGGGAACTTTCGCTTGCAACATGCTCGATCCGATCTGTTGAGTATTCAGCGCGCGGCCGCCTACTACGATTGTCGAACTGGAGCGGAAGTTCTTTCCTGAAACCCTGATCATGAACGGTCCGCTGGGTCCCGGAACCTCGGCCGGACTGATGTGATCAATGACAGGCAAATCAGGTCTGACGACCTTGAGTTCCCTGGGCTGAGACAGCGTGCCGTCAGCTCCTTTCACCGCAACCTTGATAACCGCAGTCTGATTAAAGAGACTCTTAGGAAGACGTGCCTCAAGCACGCCTCCGTTCTTAATAAGATCAGCTCCCATCTCCACACCGTTCACAACCAGCGAAGCGCCCTCGGTGAAATTCCTGCCCGCCACTTCGAGCTTCAAATTTCCCAAGCGTCCCTGTTCCACGATCTCCGGGAAGATTGAGTCGATAAGCGGGGAAGACGGATTTGCCGCGCCGGTCGAAACTATGTCGAAACTAATGATGCTCACTTCATCGCCGGCCGCCGACGACCGCACTGCCGCAACGGAGTGGCTTTTCTCGCTTAGCGCAAGGCGCCGAATCTCACTGCCGACTTCCTGATAAGATTCCAACTCTCCCGTCGAAGTGTTAAACGCGAAAAGCACCCCAGTCGTCGATCCAACAAACGCAGTTGCGCCGTTGCTGGTTATCGCTACGTTGTTTGCTGCGGAGAAATCGATGCCATCGGGAGGAGAAAAATCAGATCTTGACGAGAGGCGACCGTTGACACTTTCAACGATCGTCACGCCGGCTGCCTTGACGTTAGTTGGCCGTCTTATTCTTGTGGTCGCGATCATCTCAATTCCATCCGGACGAGTTCTGACGCTGACCCGCGCAGGAGATGGTATCGAGATGCTGTCGACGATTATTGCGCCTTGGGAGTCTACCGCGAACAGCCGATCCCCAGTAGCAGCCGCTATATAAACCAGTCGACCGTCGCCACTGAAGACCGGGTTGTTTGTGTCATCGAATCGCGCGATAGATGGGTTGAAGTTTGCAGCAGTTACCAGACCGCCCTGTTCGTCTATACGAACTACAGAAAGATTATTCGAAGTCGCACTAGCGATCGCGAGCATCCGGCGAGATCCATCATCGAACAACGATATCTCTGACGGTCGTCCTATCAACGGCAGATGGGAAGCAAGCTGTCCGGTTGCTACATCGAAGGAATAAAGAGTTGGCACATCGAGGCTTGACGCGATCACACAGAAGCGGCCGTCGTGTGTCAGCATTGCTCCGGTGCTCGGCGTGATTATTGCGTCCCCGGGAAGAACGAGCAGAGCAGTGAGCTCGAGCTGTTTGGCGCTGGTTGCATCAATGATGCTGACGGTCGCGGGACTGCCCGCTGCAGGATTGTTTACCGCGGGAACCGCGATAAGCCGCCGGCCTTCAGCTTCGATCATCGAGATGGAGCCAATTGTTTCCCCGACGGCAACCGACGACAGTATCTTCCCCGAAGACATGCTGAACGACATCAGCGCGCCGCCTGTCACTGAAGCTACAAATCCTACCTTGCCACTGGATGCGATTAGTGGTTGCGCGTGATCGTTAAGTATGGCGGAAGAGGGAAGTGTAACGCTGCGGCCACTGGAGAGCCGAGTTCGTTGATCGCTGCCCTGAGCCACAACAAGGCTCAGCAGCAATAGGCAGATGACCAAGGTTGCTGGTTTCCTATTCTTATTCACCAGTCGAGGGCTCCCAGTGTATGTTATTTTCAACGTTAGTGAGAGCAATACGTTGCGAAAAAATCTTATTCATTTTGAAGGAGCATATCAAGTGAAATCATAGATTTAATGTACCGTTAACTGTCTGGTGCAGCGGACGTACCGTAGCCTGTCCAGTCCGCGGCGGACGTACCGTAGCCTGTCCAGTCTGCGGAGATTCGACGCAGAATGACTTGAGATACGTTACGATATCACGGTTCCGCAGACTAGACAGTCTACGGTACATCAATTCCGGAGACTAGACAGTCTACGGTACATCAATTTCGCAGACTAGACGGTCTACGGTACATCATAAGGAGAATCGCAATGATTGTTGTAAACCGAAATAATGCTGATATTGTCCGAACGCCTCATAACTCTGAAATTCGCCCACTTATTGATCGGACAACCTCGCCCGTAACTCAATGCAGCCTTGCGGAGGAAATGCTTCCACCCGGTTGTGCTGTCACTCCTCATCATCATCGCGATCTCGAAGAGATTTATTACATCGTCTCCGGTGAAGGATTAATGACGGTAGGTGAACATTCTCGAGAAGTCGGCGTCGGGGATGCGGTGTACATACCCCGCGGTCACCGCCATTCATTGAAAAATACCGGCACCGAACCCATCAAACTGATATTAGTGTGCGGTCCGGCTTTCTTTTATGAAGATCAGGTGTTTGACGCCATAAAATAAGGAGTTCAGATTATGTGCTCATAGCCACGTGGCTGGACCGTTTCGATTATCCCATTTCGTTCGAGTTTCAAATCTCGTCCAGGAACAATTTCTCCGATTTGCGTCACCCTTTCCCCCAGAGTTTTCACAAGGAAAGTAAGTCCATCCTGATCTTGAGGACGCACCGTGAACAGCAATTCGTATTCTTCGCCGCCGTTGAGTGCGAGAGTCGTCGCATCAACCGCCGGGACTGATGCTGTCGCCGACAGAACGCAGTCATCAATCGGCAATGCAGTGGCTTTCAGCATTGCACCCACGCTGCTCTCTTCGAGAATGTGACTCAGATCAGTGCTCAGCCCGTCGCTTATGTCGATCATTGCAGTCGCCAAACCCGCCTCGCCGAGTGCGCGGCCGAGCCTTAACTTTGGCTCGGGTGCGAGATGTTTTAACAGCGCGTGTCGGGCGGTGTCGCCGAGGTCCTTAACATCTGAGAGCCTGAAGCCGGCCTCGAGGAACGATAAGCCAAGTGCCGAAGCTCCCAATGAACCGCTAACATAAATCCTGTTTCCTATCTCGGCACCGCTTCGAGTCACAGCCCGTCCGCCCTCACACTCGCCAATCACGCTTATATCAATGAATAATGACTGGGATGAGCCTGAGGTGTCTCCGCCAATGATTGCTACACCGGATGCGTCCGCAAGCTCGCTTATTCCTTTGAGCAGCTCATCGATGAATTCTGGAGAATATTTGTGCGGCACAGCGATACTGATCATCGCGAATTTAGGTAAAGCGCCCATCGCAGCTACGTCGCTCAAATTGACCGCCAGCGCTTTTCGACCCAACAGTCGGGGCGGCGTCCACTCAGTTCGAAAGTGAACGCTCTCGACCATCAGGTCGCAGCAAGCGATCAGATCAGTACCGGCTGAGGCCTTGATCACCGCCGCGTCATCGCCGATCCCTACCAGAACCTGATCGTTGAGTCTTGCGTGTTTCTTTACCAGCGAGATGATTTCGGATTCATTTGGCACGTGTTTTAGATCGTAGCATCGGCTTGACCGAGCAACAAATACGGGGTTGGGGATTGGGGGTTGGGGGTTGAGGATTGAGGATTAGGAGTTCAGCCGTCACGGTTCAGCGTTCACAGTTCGGCGTTCACAGTTCAACGTTTCGTACCTGTGCCTAAAGGGAACCATCTGAACTTTGGAACGTTGAACGCTGAACCTTAAACGCTAATCCCCAACCCCCAATCCCCAACCCCCAGTCACAACAATTGTATAGCCCGCAGTACCCCAGTGTTGTAGAATTGGAGCGCCCTGCCTCCTCAATGTTATTCCCCGAAAGAAGTATCGGATGACGCTAAATAGCAGCGAAGTGGCAGTTTACACAGAATCAATTGAAGCGCATGGGCACTCGAGTGCCGAAATCGAGCTGTACTCGGAACTGATCGAATTCGAGCACTTACCACCCGAAGAACAGGCCCGACTGGCTGTTCATCCCGAAATCAAAGTTTCGCAAGATAACCCTCCAGAAGCAGTTGCTCAATCTACCGAAGGCGTCTCTGATTTGGACGACGCCTCTCCCAACGTATTGTCTGCGGCCGTTGCCGAAAAGGAGAGCGCTGAAGGTGTCGAGCCACAGTCTTTCAGCGATGCGGTTGAGGCTGAGCAACATTTATTGAGCGGCGCGGATGCGGGCGTTACTACTCCGCGGATCGAGGATGTAAACAATTCTGAAAACGAATCTTCGGTAATCTCATTTGACAACGAATCCTCGATAGTCTCATTTGACAACGAATCCTCAGTAATCTCATCTGACATCGCTGACCATGATGACGCTGTCGCAATGTGTTCGGGAAACTTAACCAGCGAACCGGCAGCTTCTGAAGAAATGGATACTCCTGCTACAACTCAAGCCGATGCTGATGAGATTTCCCAGACGAGTGAAGCTGAACCGGATGATTTTGTGAGGTCTGGTGGTCCACTCGAGAATCTCGACGATGGCATTGAGTTCAACGGTACGCTCTCGCGAGGCGTTTGCCTTGAGTGCGGCGCGGAGACGGATGACTTGTTCTGTTTGGCGTGCGGCGTGTTTATTGAGGACATAACGTAAGCGCTTCCCACCTATCCCGCTACTCACCATGAAAAGACTTGTTGTTGAGAAACTTTCTACCTGATGTAGGAGAATCTACGTCTGCCCAGGTTGAGGTTAGTGGAAGGAAGGATCAAGGATTGATGTCGTCCAGAGCAGCGCGCAGCGCTTCGATTGCGAGAGCAGTGCAGTGTGCTTTCGCTGGCGGCAGATGACCCAACTCGCGAACCACATCTTCGCGGCTTATCGCTTGTACTTCGTTGATCGATCTACCGATTATCAGTTCAGTAAGAACCGAAGCAGCGGCTATCGTAGGCGGGCACCCCGACGCTTTAACTTTTGCGTCGATGAGCAGGTCGTTCTCGAGCCGCACAGTCAGCCTGATCCGATCAAGACAGACTTCATTTATCACGTCGCCTATGCCCGAAGGCGTATCAAGCTCTCCAACGTTGCGTGGGTTTGCTATGTGATCAGCGATTTGAGGGCTATACATTCCACTATGACCGCAAAGCTAATTACCGGAAAGGCGCGATACCTTCTCAGCAGCCTCCTGTGATGTCAACACCGGATGGACCTCAAAATCCGCCAGGTCATTCCACAATTTTATCCATTCATCCAGTAGCGATGGATCATCGGTCTCCATCAACTGATAGCAGCGCTCAAGGTTGTGATCGACCCAAACTGGAAACATACGCCAATCCGTCTGGCAGCATCCGACCTCGCTCACGAAAACGCTGGTAGTCGGGCGCAGCGTCTCCGTTCTTGAAATGCTCGACTATCATGTACAAAGTCTTAGCCATCGCTACGACTGACCCCTTGACTGGGCCTCCAGGCTTTCGGTTCCTTCGTTCGGATTCATCTCCCGAAGCCGCGCAATCGTCTCACCGAGAACCGAGAGCACATAATCGATTTCATCCTGCGTATTGAACGCGCTGAAACTGAAGCGCACGCTTCCCCGGATTTCTTCGCGGCTTAGCCCGAACGCCTGAAGCACGTGGCTCGGCTCGATCGAACCTGAGGCGCACGCCGAACCCGTCGAGACCGCAATTCCCTTGAGGTCCAACGCGATCAATAGACTCTCGCCGTCAATTCCATCAAAACTTAGATTCGAGACACTAGGCACTCTCTGGTCGACGTCGCCGTTGATGCGCACACCGTCGAACCGCGAAATAACCGATTTCTCAAGGTGGTCTCTTAACTCGCGCATTCGCTTAATCCGTCGATCGAGCTGCGTCCGCGCAAGCTCGGCGGCTTTTCCCAGCCCGACTATGCCGGGAACGTTTTCTGTCCCGGGTCTGCGATCCCGTTCATGGTGGCCGCCATGGAGGAGCTTGCCTAGTCGCACGCCCTTCCTTACGAAAAGCGCGCCTGTACCTTTGGGCCCGTGAAATTTATGACCCGACAAAGAAAGCAGATCAACGCCTAGCTCTCTTACATCGATGTGGTGTTTTCCGACGGCTTGAACCGCATCGGTGTGAAGATACAAGTTATCGAGCCCGCGCGCTCGCGCCTCGGCGACGATCCCGGCAATTTCTTCAATCGGCTGGATGGTTCCGGTCTCATTATTTGCCATCATAATCGAGACAAGGATCGTGTCCTCTGCGAGGGCGTCCCGTAACTCGCCCGGATTTATCAAGCCCTTACCTGATACCGGGAGATAGGTAACTCGAAAACCGTTCGTCTCGAGTGCTTCACAGGTGGCAAGGACTGCGGGATGTTCAATCCTGGTTGTAATTATATGCCGGCCGCGTTCCCGATTTGCTTCTGCAACTCCGCGCACGGCCAGGTTGTCGGCCTCGGTTCCGCCGGATACGAACACGATCTCAGTCGGCGCCACGTTAATCAGTGCAGCGACTTCGCGTCGTGCCTTCTCGATCCCGGCTTTTGCGCGCTGACCAAATGAATGAACCGACTGTGCATTGCCCATCTCATCTGCGAAGTAAGGCAACATCGCCTCTATGACTTCGGAAGCCATCGCAGTCGTCGCGCTGTTGTCGAGATAGACTTTCATAAAAGATTGTTGAGCGTTTAGCGTTTAACGCTCATGTCCCACGTAGTAACGAATTTATTCGTTACCGATGCATCCATTGCTCTACAATCAACACAAACGAATAAATTCGTTACTACGTGAAAGTTTTTGAATTCTCAACGCTGAACGTTAAACTTTCAAACGTTTAGTTTTGCTCCTCCTGCCATTCTTCGTACCACGCCATTTGAATTGCTTCGAGTTTCTTTTCGTTCGACTCCTTCGCCTCACCGCTGAATCCATCCAACTCCATCACCCAACGATGCAGGTCAGTGAAGCGGACCGTAAGCGGATCCAAATCGGGATGCGCTTCGAGCAACCTAATCGCGATCTCTTCCGTATCCGTCCAACTAATTTCTTTCATAGGCTCCTCGCGCGCATCCCTCGATTTAAAGCTTAAGCAGCGACGTCTTCGTTCTCGTGTATGCTTTCGCTCCGGACAAACGAATAGCAGATTGCGCAATGTGAAGTACGGATCACAAGCTTGATCGCTTCACCGTCCGGGCCGGTAATTTCCTGCTCGGTTGTAGTTTGGTTCATCGGCTGGGGTGCTGCACACCTTGGGCAAAACAATGAAATCATACAATCTCCTTCAATCATCCGTGACGAATGAAGTCCAGCACGTCAGGTATTTCCACCGTCAAATCGCCGGTCACTACACACTGGCATCCAAGCCTCGAATGCAATGTGAGCCCGTCAGCCATATAAAGCCGGTCTTCTTCGTCTTCATCCATTTCTGTGAGATTTTCCTCACCTTCTTTGACTATTATGTGACAAGTAGTGCACGCACAATTGCCTCCGCAAGAGTGCTCGAGATTAACACCAAAATTCAGCGCGATATCTAAAAGGGATCCTTCCTTGCCGTGCTCACGGTAGGGCGTAACCCCCGGTGTGTAAGTGACGGTCACGGGTTCGCACTTCGAACGCAGAAATGTGACCCGGCACGTTTTCCCTTCGATTACGGCGCAGCCCTGCTCTGCTACGGCGCTGCGACCGCCTTCGGTGACTTCCATTCTTATCCCTCCGCGACTTCGGACGCTTTGCGGTTCTTGAACGCCGCAACCAAAGCACCGTCCATAATGAGCTCCGCAAGGTGGTGCGATTTCTCGTCGAGCGCCGTAGTCTTCTCGCGAATGAGCTGAGTGTCATCAGTTCCGACTGTCTGCCGCAGCTCATCGATGGCTCGCCGTATCCCGAGCTGTTCATTTTCGTCAATCAATCCACGCGGGTGCTCGACCAGCGCTTTCTCCGCCGCTCGCATTACTGTCTCGGCCTCGTTTCGAGCCTCGATCAGTTGTCGCTTGAGAACGTCCTCTTCGGCGAACTCAAAAGAGTCCAACAACATTTTCTCAATCTGATCATCGGTCAATCCGTACGAAGTTTTGACTTCGATTGACTGCTCCTGGTTGGTTCGCTGGTCACGGGCGCTCACGGTGAGAATCCCGTTCGCATCGATTAAGAATCGAACCTCGATCCGAGGAAGGCCCGCGGGTTGGGGCGGGATGCCCTTCAACGTAAACTTCGCGAGGCTGCGGCAGTCGTCGACTAACTCGCGCTCGCCTTGTAATACGTGAATGTCGATGCCGGTTTGATAGTCCACCCAGGTAGTAAACATTTCAGCGGCGGAGGTCGGAATGGTCGCGTTGCGATGTATTATCCTGGCGACCACGCCACCCATCGTCTCAATACCAAGGCTAAGAGGCGTCACATCGAGTAAAAGTAAATCGCGACGCCCGCCGGCTAGAACATCGGCTTGAATCGCCGCGCCTAGAGCAACCACTTCGTCGGCGTTCACTTCGAGGTGCGGCTCTCTCTTAAATAATTCCTTTACTTTGTCGCGCACCAGCGGAATCCGCGTCGAGCCGCCTACCATCACAACTTCGTCGATCTGTTCCGGTGCAAGATTCAAATCTTTGAGCGCTTGCTTGCACGGCGCAAGCGTCCGCTCGACTATGTCGGAGATCAGTTCGTTGAACTCATCGCGCGTGATCTCACGTCGATATTCTTCGTGTTGATCGTTGCCTTTAATCTCTATCATCGCGCGGTCATCTGTAGACAACTGATGCTTCGCTCGGATCGCGGCTTTGCGAGTCACTTGAAACAACTCCGGGTTCCCTCTGAGGCTCCTATTGAAGCATCTTTCAACGTCATCGACGATCGTGGTGATCAGCCGGTTGTCAATGTCATCGCCACCGAGGTGAGTGTCGCCGTTTGTCGCGAGCACCTCAAAAATCCCATCTTTAAGTTTCAAAATGGAGATATCGAAGGTGCCGCCTCCAAAATCATAAACCGCAACAACTGCCTCGTTCCGTTTGTCAATGCCATATGCAAGCGACGCTGCAGTCGGCTCATTCACGATCCGCAATACATCCAAACCCGCCAGGTGCCCAGCGTCCTTTGTGGCCTGTCGCTGAGCGTCATTGAAGTATGCCGGAACAGTGATCACAGCCTGAAGGACCTCTTCGCCAAAGAAACGCGATGCTCGCTTTTTTAGCTCTCGCAAAATGAATGCGGAGATCTCGGGCGGCGTGAAGACGCGGTCACCCATTTCAAATCCGATAACGTGCTCACTGTCGGGCGCGATTTTGAATGGGACCAGGCTGAGATCTTCTTGAACATCCGCACTCCCCTTGCCCATAAATCTTTTTACTGAGTAGATAGCTTTTCGGGGTTCAAAAACTAAGTTGTCGCGGGCGGCTTCCCCTGCCAGCAGCCGATCATTATCGCTTTCGTAAAAGACCACCGATGGTACAAGTCCATTCCCGTTCTCATCGCGAACAACTTCCGGGCCGCTTTCGCTCATATAGGCGACCAGGCTGTTGGTGGTGCCCAGATCGATGCCAACCACGCGTGCCGATTTTGGCCGGCCGCTCAGACTGAGTTCGATAACCGGCATTAGCTAAAGTTCCTCCTGAATAGCTCTAACCAGGTGTCGGATATAAGATCTGTGTGATAGCAGTTCACTCATACGATCCAATAATATTGTCTTACGATTCTGTTCAGCGCATTGATCCACGGCATCATCCCAACTCTGTGAAACCAGGGTAAGCTGCCCGTCGATCTCGCCTAACTTCTGCTGCAAACCGTCGAGCGCCGTTTCCAGCGAAAGGCGCGCGCCTACAACCACGTTGTCCTCGCTCAGCCGTTTCGCGGCTTTGATCTCTTCGATCGCCATATTCGACTCGAACACCTCTTCCAATAAATCCGGCGGGGCTTTCTTCTCGGATTCCTTATATCCCTCGAGGGCCAGAAGATATGTGATCCTGGCTATCCTGTCTCGCAGCGTGCGATATGCATCGTTTAACCTCGACGAGCGCTCAAGGCTTGCGCGCTTTTCCAGCTCGGTCGCCGACATGAAGTAATCGGGATGGAACTGGCGGCTAAGCGAATAGAAGCTTTTTTCGAGTGCAGCGTCGTCGACGACCAATTTTCTGGGCAGTTCAAGAAATTGAAAATGATCCACGTCTGGACTGAGTATTTGGATCTTGCCGCATTCAGAGCAGAAATGCACCGCTGAAATCGCTGCACCACAATGAGCGCAGATGCAGCTCAAGTCTCGTCCGGTGTTTACTGCTTCTTCAGCCATCTCGCCTTTCTTTAATACTTTCGATAGATGTTTATCGTGTTGCCAACAAAAAAGATGGTTGAGTCGCTATGCGAGCTCCAACCATCGATTTCGCCGAAATACCGTTACAAGGGGCCTTCGTCGAATTACACCGCGAAAGATTCGCCACACCCGCATGTGCCCGAGGACTTCGGATTATTAAAAGTAAACCCTCTCTGCATCAGACCTTCGTCTTTGTAATCGAGTGTGGAACCGTCAAGGAACAAGAGACTCTTAAAATCAACAAAGACCTTTACGCCGTCCTGTTCGAAGACCTTATCGCCCGGACGTTCTTCAGTATCGATCGCCAGATTGTAGCTCATGCCGGAGCAGCCGCCGCCCTTTACACCAACTCTGAGGCCGCCCTCTGCAACACCCTGGTCCCGCATGATTTCCCGGACCTTTTCAACCGCACTTGAAGTTAATTCAATCATGTTCGTTCACGCGTTACCGGCAGCCTCTTCGGCCTTCTTTGGTTCGGCTTGTTTGTTTTGATAATCGCGAACTGCAGCTCTAATCGCGTCTTCCGCCAGGACTGAGCAGTGAATCTTAACCGGCGGCAGGTTCAATTCCTTGACAATCGCCGTGTTCTTGATAGCCAGCGCGTCATCAACCGTCCGTCCCTTCAGCCATTCGGTCGCAAGGCTGGAGCTTGCGATCGCAGATCCACAACCGAACGTTTTGAACTTCGCATCCTCGATGATTTGCGTCTCGGGGTTGATCTTGATTTGAAGCTTCATTACGTCGCCGCACTCCGGGGCACCGACGAGGCCAGTGCCGACACTTTGATCTTTCTTATCGAGGCTGCCTACGTTTCGCGGATTATTGTAGTGGTCAACAACCTTATCTGAATAAGCCATCCGTTTGTCGTCCTCTCGTACTTATTTGTTAGCTGCTATTCGCCGGCCCACTGAACTTTGCTGAGATCAATACCTTCCTGAACCATTTCCCAGAGGGGTGAGAGCTCTCGCAATCTGTTAACCGCTTCATTGACGCGGCCTATGGTGTAATCGACTTCCTCTTCGGTATTGAATCGACCGAGTCCAAACCGAATCGAGCTATGCGCAAGCTCTTCGCCTACTCCAAGGGCTTTCAACACATAACTTGGCTCGAGACTCGCTGATGTGCACGCAGAACCAGATGACACTGCGATGTCATTCATACCCATCAACAACGATTCACCCTCAACATATGCAAACGACATGTTGAGATTTCCAGGCAGACGCTCGGTCAAATGCCCATTCAGGTACACGTCGGGAATCTCATCCATAATCCCTTTTCGAAGCTTTTCACGGAGTGCGAAAACCCGCTCGTTTTCGGTTGGCATCTCGCTCTTTGCTAGCTCGCAGGCTTTCCCGAGCCCGACGATACCGGTTACGTTAAGAGTGCCGCTTCGCATCCCACGCTCGTGGCCACCACCGTCCATCATAGGAACGAGCACTACGCGAGGATTCTTGCGCCGGACGTACAGACCTCCGACACCCTTGGGGCCGTAGATCTTATGTCCGGAGAACGATGCGAGATCCACATTAAGATCGTTCACATTGAACGGAATCTTGCCGATCGCCTGTGTCGCATCGGTATGGAATATCACACCTTTTTCTTTACATACCTTTCCGATTGCGGAGATCGGTTGAATCACACCGATCTCGTTGTTGGCCATCATAATGGTCACCAGAATCGTCTTATCGGTGATGGCGTTCTTGACATCGTCCGGTGAAATCAACCCATCGCTTCCCACAGGAAGATATGTCACTTTGAAGCCGCGCTTTTCGAGCTTTTTGCAGCTGTCCAGGACAGCTTTATGTTCGGTGACTGCGGTAATAATGTGGTCGCCGCGCTCGTAGTACATATCGGCGACGCCCTTGATCGCCAGGTTGTCAGATTCAGTCGCGCCGCTGGTAAACACAATTTCCTTTGGCGAGGCGCTAATCAGGTCAGCGGCTTGTTTTCTTGCGGTTTCCACCGCTTCTTCGGCTTCCCACCCAAATTGGTGGTTGCGACTCGCGGCGTTTCCGAATATCTCAGTGAAATAAGGACGCATTGCCTCGAAGACGCGCGGGTCACACGGCGTCGACGCGTGATAGTCCATATAAATCGGGAGCTTCAGGGCCATTATTTCTCCTTAAGAAATCTTGCGAGAATTACTCTAGGCTACTTCGGCGGTTGTGGTTTCGACGAGGTCCTCACCTTTATCTGGTCGATCCAGAATCTTCTTTGACTTCAGTCTCAACCCGTAAACAACCTCGGGTTTAGCCTTGTTCAAGAGATCGGCAATCGTTATCGAATCCAAAAAATTGTTTACGTGTTCAGCCAATTGTTTCCAGATTGCGCCGCTGATGCAACTGCTGGATATCCTGCAATCGTCAACTGATTCATTCTTGCTAAAACAGGAACTTGTGTAGATCGGAGACTCTATCAATCGCACGATTTCGCCGATGGTAATTTCTGAGGGATCGCGAGCTAAGACATAACCTCCGTGAGAGCCGCGGATGCTCTTTACGATATTCCCCTTGCGTAGCGGTTGAAACAGCTGCTCCAAAAACAGCAGCGATATTCCTTCGCGTTGCGAAATCGACGCGAGGGGCACGGGCGCGCCTTCCGAATGTTGAGCGATGTCAATCACCGCCCGCACCGAGTATTTTCCTTTCGATGACACCTGCATGCTCAACCTCAGTTTCCTTGTCCGGAATTCAGACTTTAGCGATACCCGACTAACTAAGTCAAGTTTATTGTTGACTAAAACGATCATGTTAATTTTGGTTCACTAAATTAAAAAATATTTGGCCTTACGGCTTATTTCGTAACTCCGATCCAATCTTGACTCGAGAGTATAGATTAACTAATATCAATTTAGGCTACGGAGCTAACGAGTCTGGATAGCAAAGTGGAGAAGAGCGATGAGCAGAGAAGCCGAAGCAATTGAAGCCCTGGTTAACCGCGAGTACAAATGGGGGTTCGTCACCGAGATCGAGGCTGACACCGTCCCTCACGGGCTTAATGAAGACACAATCCGTCTGATATCCGACAAGAAGCGAGAACCTGAGTTCATGCTCGAGTGGCGCTTGAATGCTTACCGGCATTGGCTAACGCTTGAGCAGTCACAGGCAGAGCCGAAATGGGCGAACGTTCATTACCCGCCGATTGACTACCAGAGCATCGCGTACTACTCGGCGCCCAAAACCAAAAAGGATGGCCCGAAGAGCCTCGATGAGGTAGATCCCGAACTCCTCAAAACCTATGAGAAGCTGGGTATTCCTCTTCGCGAGCGCGAGCTCCTCAGTGGGGTGGCTGTGGACGCGGTGTTCGACAGTGTGTCGGTTGCGACCACCTTCAGAGAAAAGTTAGGAGAGCTGGGAATCATATTTTGCTCCTTCTCAGAGGCAGTGCAGGAGCACCCGGAACTGGTGAAGAAATACCTTGGCTCAGTAGTACCACACACGGATAACTTTTTTGCGGCTCTCAATGCCGCGGTATTCACTGACGGTTCGTTCTGTTACATACCAAAAGGCGTGCGTTGCCCGATGGAATTGTCCACGTACTTCCGAATCAACGCCAAAAACACAGGTCAATTCGAACGTACGTTGATCATCGCCGACGAAGGCAGCTATGTGAGCTACTTAGAAGGATGTACCGCGCCGATGCGCGACGAAAACCAGCTGCACGCTGCGGTGGTTGAGCTCATCGCTCACGATGACGCAACGATAAAGTATTCGACAGTACAGAACTGGTACCCCGGCGACAAGGAAGGGAAGGGCGGTATTTATAACTTCGTCACCAAGCGCGGCAAGTGTCTTGGCAGGAACTCGAAGATATCCTGGACGCAGGTAGAGACCGGTTCGGCGATAACCTGGAAGTATCCAAGCTGTATTCTCCAGGGTGACAACTCGGTAGGTGAGTTCTACTCGGTGGCGTTGACAAATAACTACCAACAGGCAGACACCGGCACGAAGATGATTCACATCGGCAAGAATACCCGCAGCACGATCGTCTCGAAAGGCATTTCCGCGGGGCATGGGCAAAACACCTATCGCGGTCTGGTGAAGATTCTCAAGGGAGCCACTGGTGCTCGAAACTTTTCCCAATGCGACTCGCTGTTGTTGGGCGATAAATGCGGCGCACACACCTTTCCGTATCTCGAGGTAAAGAACTCGACAGCGCAGGTGGAGCACGAGGCAACTACCTCGAAGATCGGGGAGGATCAGATTTTTTATTTTCGACAGCGAGGGCTGTCGATGGACGACGCGATCAGCATGATCGTGAACGGCTTTTGCAAACAGGTGTTTCGTGAATTGCCGATGGAGTTCGCGGTCGAGGCGCAAAAGTTATTGGGCGTCAGCCTGGAGGGCAGCGTGGGATAGGATAGGTCCAATAGGTCCTATAGCAATCGCAATCAGAGATTAGTTTTGGGGGAGAGATGCTCGAAGTCAAAAATCTACAGGCCAGGGTCGAGAACAACCACATCTTGCAGGGAATAAACCTGACCGTAAACGCCGGTGAGGTACACGCGATCATGGGGCCGAACGGCTCCGGCAAGAGCACTCTCGCACATATCCTGGCGGGCCGCGAAGGCTACGAGGTGACTGCTGGGGAAGTAACTTATGAAGGCAAGGATTTGCTCGCGATGATGCCGGAACAACGGGCTCGCGAAGGCGTGTTTTTGGCCTTCCAGTACCCAGTTGAGATCGCAGGTGTGAGCAATAACTATTTTCTTAGGGCGGCTTTAAATGCGATCCGGAAGTACCGCGGGATGGACGAGCTCGATGCGATGGATTTTCTAAAGGTGGTTCGGGAGAAGATGAAAATGCTTGAAATGGACGAATCCCTGATGAATCGTCCAGTAAACGAAGGTTTCTCAGGTGGCGAGAAAAAGCGCAATGAGATTCTTCAGATGGCGGTACTCGAACCGAAGCTGGCAATTCTCGACGAGACCGATTCGGGGCTCGACATAGACTCGCTCAGAACGGTTGCTGAGGGGATCAACAAGCTCCGCAGCCCTGAACGGGCAATAATACTGGTTACTCATTACCAAAGGCTTTTGAGCTACGTTGTCCCAGACTTTGTGCATGTGTTGTCCGACGGCCGAATTGTGAAATCCGGAGGAAAGGATCTGGCTCATGAGCTCGAACTGAAGGGCTACGGATGGCTCGAGCAGGGCGAGCCGGCTAAGTCAGGAGTCTCTGTTCGATGACTGCAGTCAAGGAAACACCCGGTATCTTTCTCAAGCACTTCGCGCGACTGGAGGAGAAGCTCGGACAAAACGATGGTTGGCTTCATGAACTTCGAACGAATGCGATAGAACGCTTTGCACAACTCGGATTTCCGACCACAAGACTCGAAGATTGGAAATACACCAACGTTGGTCCCATCGCAACAATCCCTTTTCAGGCAGCCGAGCTTCGATGGGACGGTGTTACTGAGGAACGTTTGTCAGAATTGCCCCTCGCACACTCTGCCTTTAGCGAGTGCTGCAGCAGGGTCGTATTCGTGAACGGGCACTATAATCCGCAATTGTCCTCTGCGGACTTAGAACAGCGCATAGTCGTCGGGAGTCTAGCTTCGGCTATCAAACAAAAGACGCCACTCGTAAAAGAACATCTCGCGGGATTGGCTTCGTATCAGCAACAGGCTTTCGTTGCGCTTAATACAGCCTTTCTTGAGGATGGCGCCTATATAGAAATCCCCAAAGGCGTAACAACGACGCTGCCGATTTATGTCCTGTTTGTTTCGACTGCTGACGAAGCGATCGCATCGCATCCTCGGACTTTAATAGTCGCTGGTGATAACAGCCAGACGAGCATCGTTGAAGATTATCTTGCGCTTGGTGAAGGCTCTTACTTTACGAATGCTGTAACGGAAATCACCGTCGGGGAGAACAGCAAGATTGAGCACTACACTCTGCAGGCGGAGAACGAGAAGGCTTATCACGTATCAACGATTTCAGCGAACCAGTCGCGAGCCAGCAGCCTTACGACTCACTCGGTATCTTTGGGCGGCGCGCTGGTCCGAAATGACGTAAATGTTGCGCTCGACGGCGAGGGCGCTGAATGTGTGCTGAACGGCCTTTACATCGCCGATGGCTCCCAGCACGTTGATAATCACACCGTCATCGAACACGTTCAACCCCACTGCGCCAGCCGCGAGCTTTATAAAGGAATACTCGATGACCGGTCATCGGCGGTATTCAACGGCTCGATCATCGTGCGCAAGGACGCTCAGAAAACCGATGCGCGGCAAAGTAATAAGAATCTGCTACTGTCGGAGGGAGCGACAATAAACAGCAAACCTCAACTCGAGATAAACGCCGATGATGTCAAATGCGCTCACGGAACTAGCATCGGACACCTGGACGAAGATTCCGTTTACTATTTGCGGTCACGTGGTGTTGGTCTCGCAGAGGCTCGGACCGTGCTTACTTACGGGTTTGCTAACGATGTGCTGAATCGAATGAAGGTAGATGAGATTCGAGTGCGGCTCGAGTGTGCGCTGCTCGCGCGTTTGTCAGGCGGGCACGCGCCAATGGAGGAGCGATGAAAGCGATCGGTAAGGAAGTTAAATCGAAGATGACCGATCATGCACCACAGTTGGATGTGCATAAGATCAGGCAAGACTTTCCGATGCTGAAGCAGTTGGCTTACGGAAAGCCGCTCGCATATCTGGACAATGCCGCGACCAGCCAGAAGCCGCAGGCGGTAATCGATGCCCTGATGCGCTACTACACGAACGACAACTCAAACATACATCGCGGCGTTCATCTCTTGAGCGAGAGGGCAACTCAGCACTATGAAGAAGCTCGTGAGAAGGTGCGGCAATTCGTGAATGCCAAAGAGAAGAGGGAGATAATTTTTGTACGTGGAACAACCGAGGCCTTGAATCTGATTGCGCACAGCTACGGGCGAGCCAACGTGAATGCCGGCGACGAAGTGTTGATCACTGCGCTTGAGCACCATTCGAACATAGTTCCGTGGCAAATGCTGTGTTCGGAAAGGAGTGCTCGGCTTAGAGTCGCGCCAATTAATGATGAAGGCGAGGTTCTACTGGATGACTTCGCTCAGCTAATAAACGAACGGACAAAACTAGTTTCAATTGCCCACGTGTCAAATGCGCTTGGAACGATAAATCCGGTTCGCGAGATGGTTGAGATGGCGCACCGCCAAAATATTCCGGTGATGATCGATGGGGCTCAAGCGGCGCCTCACACACGAATTGACGTACAGGAACTCGACTGCGACTTCTACGCGTTCTCTGGTCACAAGGTCTACGGACCGACAGGTATCGGGGTACTTTATGGCAAGTCTGAACTGCTGGAGGCTATTTCACCCTATCAAGGCGGTGGAGACATGATTGCCTCCGTTACCTTTGACAAAACGACATATAACACTTTGCCATACAAGTTCGAGGCGGGAACTCCGAACATTGCCGGCACAATCGGGTTGGGCGCGGCAATCGACTATGTAAGTGAGATTGGGCTCGACAGCATTGCGCGCCATGAGCACGACCTGTTGTCGTACGGGACTGAGGCGCTTTCGCAAATACCAGGTCTAAGACTGATCGGTACTGCTAAGAAAAAAGCAGGCGTGCTTTCATTTGTACTCGAAGGGATTCACCCTCACGATGTGGGTACGGTCCTCGATCGAGAAGGAATTGCGATTCGAACCGGCCATCACTGCGCGATGCCGCTGATGGAGCGATTCGGTGTACCGGCTACTGCGAGAGCTTCGTTAGCGGTTTACAACACCAGGGAGGAAATCGACACATTGGTTGCGGGAATTCAAAAGGTCAAGGAGGTGTTCGCCTTATGACCGACCTCCAGGATCTTTATCAAGAGCTGATTCTCGATCACGGAAGGCGTCCTCGCAATTTCGGCAAGCTCGCAGACGCGAATAAAACCGCCGAAGGTTACAATCCGCTGTGCGGCGATAAAATAAGAGTCTACGTGAAAGTGGGCGGCGATGTTGTCGAGGACATCAAATTCGAAGGTGCAGGCTGCGCTATTTCGACAGCGTCGGCTTCGATTATGACCGATGCGCTGAAAGGCAAGACGCGTGCTGAATCGGAGCAACTGTTTAAGGCTTTTCACGATCTGGTAACCGGGCACCAGCAGGAGGCTGAAACCCAGGACCTCGGAAAGTTGGCGGTCTTTTCAGGCGTCAGCGAATTTCCGACTCGAGTTAAATGCGCAACGTTGTCGTGGCATACATTACGCGCAGCGTTGAGCGGAGACGGTGAAGTTGTTTCTACCGAATAGAGGCACGTTCCGAAACGATCGAAGAAGGTAAAATGAGCGACGCAGAGAGAACTGATCTTACGGGAAGCGGTACCCTTGAGCCCGCAATCATCGAGGTGTTGCACACATGTTTCGATCCCGAAATACCGGTGGACATTTATGAGCTTGGGTTGATCTACGGCATCGACGTTCAACCGTCGGGTGAAGTAACGATCCGGATGACTCTGACGTCTCCAGGGTGCCCTGTTGCCGGCAGTCTTCCCGGCGAGGTACAGCAAAAAGTCCAATCGGTGGCAGGCGTCACGGATGTGAACGTCGAACTGGTTTGGGATCCGCCGTGGTGTATGGACAAAATGTCAGAAGCGGCAAGGCTTCAACTGGGGATGTAGGGCGGGTTTATAGTTTATGCTTTTGGTTTCTGGTTAATGAGTAGTTGTATCAGAATCTGTGTAATCTGCGTAATCTGTGGATGAGTTTTTTTTCCTTTTATCTCCGAATTGAAATCAGCCGTCGAAGGCAGACGTAACCGCAGTTGACGCAGTTTACACGGATAAGAACGGAAACCGCAGGTCATAAGACAAAACACATACTCTAGCTGGAGGCTGAAATGAAGTTGAGCGCACAGGAAGAATACGGGCTACGATGTTTGTTGCGGCTCGGAGCGCAACGCGGTGGTGGAAGCCTGACCATTCCCGAGATCAGCCGCGCCGAAGGGATTTCAGCTGAGTATGTGGCAAAGATTATGCGTATTCTGCGACAGGGCGGGCTCGTGACCAGCGCTCGCGGAGCGGCTGGTGGTTACACCCTGGCGCGGACACCTGAACAAATCACTGCTGGTGAAGCTCTCGCAGTGCTGGGCGGTAGGTTATTCGAATCTGATTTTTGCGATCGTCACGCGGGAGCTGAGAGTCTGTGCACGCATTCAATCGATTGTTCTATTCGGTCACTCTGGCGAGCGTTACAGAATGCCGTTGACAATGTATTGACTACGACGACGCTAAGAGACTTGCTGTGTAGCGAACCGGAGTTGGTTTTGCTGATGTCCGACCGGACGAGGACGCAGTCTCCCGCTCAACTTAGAGAATAAGACTCAGAGTTATCGAACAGGTATTCGTTCAACGCTCCGCTTTCTATCCTACCCGGGAGTTCAACTTCTTTAATCGCTCCTCGGCTGCCGCCAGCGTTTCGTCTCTCTTGCAAAAAGTGAATCTCACCTGTGTTCGGCCCAACTCTGGCTTGTGATAAAAGCTACTTCCGGGTACGACCGCGACACCTATATCCTTCACCAGAAATCTTGCGAACTCGACATCATCCTTGTATCCGAACGCGGAGATATCGGTCATCACGTAATAGGCGCCGTCCGGATCGAAGCAGCGAAAACCGGCATCTTTTAAAACCGGAAGCAGCCGGTTTCTCCTCACCGCATAGTCTGTTTGAAGGTGATCGTAATAAGAGCGCGGCAGTTTCAACGCGCGCACTCCCGCCTCTTGAAGCGGAGCGGCCGCTCCCACCGTGAGAAAGTCGTGAACCTTACGAATGGCGTGCGTTATTTGCTCGGGAGCGATGGTATATCCAACACGCCATCCGGTAACCGAATAGGTCTTGGATAATCCGTTAATGGTTATTGTGCGGTCCCGCATACCGTCGAGGGTGGCAATAGCGACATGCTTCAAATCATTGAAGAGGATGTGTTCATAAATCTCATCGGTAATTGCAATGGTATTCCACTTGTGACACAGATCGGCGATCGTTGTCAGCTCTTCGCGGGTGAACACCTTTCCCGTTGGGTTATTAGGAGTGTTTATGATTATTGCTTTGGTCCGGTCGTTGAACGCCGACGCAAGTTCATCCGGATCAAAAGCCCAGTCCGGCGCATGCAGCGTGACATATCGAGGAGTCGCCCCGGACAAAATCGCATCGGGACCATAGTTCTCATAAAACGGTTCGAAAACTATAACCTCATCGCCGGGATTTACGATTGCCATCATCGAAGCGATCATTGCTTCGGTCGAACCGCAGGTAACAGTGATTTCCCGTTCGGGGTCGACTTCCAGCCCCAGGTACCACGACGTTTTTTCGGCGATGGCGTCCCGGAACCTCTTTGCGCCCCAGGTGATCGCGTACTGATTGACGTCGGCCATGATGGCATCGCAGGCCGCCAGTTTTATTTCCTCCGGCGCTGAGAAGTCGGGAAACCCTTGCGAAAGATTTATCGCGCCGTACAGGTTTGCCTGTCGGGTCATCTCGCGAATGACGGATTCGGTGAACTGTTGAGCTTTGTGAGAGATGATTTCTTTTGACATGAATACGGGTTTCTGGTTTTGGCTTAACGCTTCGCGTTCAGCGTTCAGCGTTCAGAGTTTAGGTTTCATTGTGACGGATTCGCCGATCTCTGAACCAATAACGCTGAACTCTCAACGCTAAACGCTGAACGATAAACGTAAAGGCGGAGCGTTTTATCTTGGATTTTCTTCCTTCAGTCTTTCAATAATCGATTCAACCGCCGAAGCATATTCGCCCTCGGGGTCGAGCCGCAAGTAATTGCGATAGGCTTCAATTGCTTCCTTGTTTCGCTTGGCGCCCTCGAGGAGTTCCGCCAGTTGATAGTACAGAATCGGCTCTGTCTCCATATCTTGAATTATTCCGATTCGATATTCCTTCACTGCTTCGTCGACGTTTCCTTGTTCCCCAAGCGCAATCGCCAATCCAATGTGCGCCTCAAAGGAATTCCCGCGCGCCAGGCGAAGAGCCTTTCGATATTCGACAATCGATTCCTCCACTAGTCCCTGGTGTCTTCTAAGGTTGGCAAGAACGGTTTGAGCTTCCACCACCGTTGGGCCGCCGGCCTTGATCACGGCCTGAATTTGTTTTTCCGCCTCTTGAAACTCCTGAAGCGGAATGAGGCTTCGCGCCATGCCTACCTTCGCCTCCGGAATCGAGCGAAGCGCCAATGCCTGTTTGTACTCTTCAATCGCGTCTCTGTTTTTTCCTTTATCGCGAAGCGCTTCGGCTTTTTGGAAATGCAACGTGGGTTCATCCACCGTTTGCTGCTGCTGAGATGCCTTCAGGGTAGCGCTTGCACCCTCCGCAACCATAATTCTTCCATTCCAGTCTACGTACCCGACCGTTCTCACGCGCACGGGATGAGATCCCACCATCACGTGCGGCAGGTTCAGCTCTCCGTTCTCGCCAGTAATTCCGTGGCGAACATTGTTTATAAACACGACCGAATCGGGATGCCCGGTAATGACTTTTACGCTTCCAGCACGTGGCCTGGCGGTCGGAGTGGATTTGGCCGTCGACGTGGATGCGGGGGTCCTTCGATTCTTTTGAGTTTGTCCAATTGCTCGGCTAGTCGACGATGCAGAGGTGAGACATAGGCACAAACAAACAACAAACACAGCGCGGTTTGTAGTGCAAAAGGAATGTCTCGCGAATCTCTTTGGTTTGTACATCTCTTTGTTTCACGATCGATTTTCAGCCGCCAGGAGTCACTCCTTGTACAGCCTTCGGTAATTTGCCGCGTAGCGAAGGACACCCTGAACGTAGCCGCGGGTTTCAGAAAACGGAATGCTCTCGATCCAGTCTTCTATATCCATCGATCCGCGCTCGGCGATCCACCTCTGTGCGCGCGCCGGCCCGGCATTGTACGCGGCAGCTGCGTACTCTATGCGCCCGAACTGACCGAGAACCTGAGCCAGATAATTCATCCCAAGCTTGATATTCAGCGCAGGGTTGTAAAGGTCTGCTGCGCTTATACTGCCGATGCCCTGCCGCTTTGATACCAATTGCCCTGTGGCAGGCATGACCTGCATAAGTCCGCGCGCTCCAACGCGTGAAATCGCATTTGGATTGAAGACACTTTCCTGACGAATCAACCCCGCTGCGATATATGGATCAATGCCATACCGCTTCGCTTCTTCTTTTATCGTATTCCATGCGACTAGCGGGAAGAATATTTCCCAGGCTTCGCGTGGTACGTCCGCCTCTCGATAAGAGTACAAATCGGGATAACCCTTACGAAGAACAAGCGTCGCCTGAAACTTCTCGCCGCGACGCGAGTATAGCGAGGCGAGCTCCAGGTTGAGTTTCGGAGAGGTTGGGAAGGAGTCAAGTGCTTTATTGAGTTCCCTAATTGCGAAATCATCAAGGCCTATCACTTCCAGGTCTCGCGCTCGTGCGATCCGTGACGCTTCCGATCCATTAGCGGTTTCTTGAATCGATTCAACATACGTAACGTTGGCTCGGATGCTTTGGAGGTCGGAGCCCGGCTGTGGCTGCTCCGCTTTCAGCGATGGCTCTGTTTTTCGCAATGCCGCTGAGCGGATACCGGCGACGTGACCATGGTATCCGTAGCGGTATCTCTCATTCACGAGATCATACAATGCGAGCGCGCGTGCTTTGTGGCCGAGCCTTTCCTCGGATTTCGCCGCCCACAGACCAGCTTCACCTATAAACTTTGTGTCTGGAGAGCGGTAGGTTGCCAAATGCTGTTCGAGAATACGAGCGGCGTCGCTATAGCTCTTCGCTCTGTAAGCAAACCAACCCAGATTGTAGGAGGCTTCCGGCGCGTATTGACTCTTCGGAAAGTTAGCCAGCAACTGGCGATAACGCGCGGCTGCTTCGCTGTCCCTATCCTGTTTGTTGAGATAGGTTGCAAGGTTGTACAAAGCCTCGGTAGCCCATTTGGTTTTAGAATGTTGCTGTAACAAACGGTCGACGACTACGGAGGATTCTGCTGAGCGACTTGCTCGTCGCAGTGCTTCGGCTTGATGGAACAATGCTTCAGCGCGAATCTCGGGGCTTTGCTCGCTCACTCGTGCGAGTTCCGCGACGGCTTGTGATGGCTGCTTGCCGTTGAGCAACGCAACGCCTCGACGCAAATGAATACCGTCAATCCGATCGGCTTCGGGGAACCGCGCAACCAGCTGATCATATGCCTGTGCTGCATCTGCGTATTGCCGGGCTTCAAATAAGCCGTCGGCGCGAGATCGCTCTTCATCGAAGGATCCCGCGTTATTTTTTGGCGACGCGTTCAGGGCAAGCAATCTCGAGTCAGCCTGGACGGCTGCGGTTGTAGCTGGCAGCCGATAGTATATTCGACGATACAGTTCTACGGCGCGATCATTCTTTCCCGTCGACTCTTGTGCTTGTGCTGTAACAAAGATCGCGTCCGCATCATTCGACTCAACCATTGGGGCGATATCTTTGGTCGCGCTTGAGGGATCACCGAGAGCTAGCGACATCTCGGCTGCCCGGATTTTTGCGTCGTGAACTTTTAATGACTCGGGGTATTTTCCGTAAACGCTAATGTAATCGCGCCGGGCACCGCTTTTGGCTTCGCTAGCGGCTTCGCTCTCGGCTCTATAAAAGAACGCGTAGTCCCCAATTGAAGTTGTGCTGCCGATGGCCTGGGCATCAAGTGCTTCGATCGCAGCCTGATAATTCTGCGAGGCATAGTAGGAGTAGCCCCTAAGAAACCGGGCCAATGATGCCGTCCGAGTTCTCGGGTATCGAGACTCCACGCGATTGAGATCGTTCGCAGAAGGCCGTCCAGAGGAAGCACGAACCAACCCGCGAAGCTCTTCCAACCCCGTATCCGGATCGGTAGCATTTCGTTGGCAAGAGACGGTCATCGGTGTCACGAGCGCAAAAGTTAGCACCGTGATCACAAGTATGGCTGAATTTCTTTGTGCGTTACTGAACCTACGCGGGGTTGGATTGGACATCGGTACTCCTGGGCGCATGCTCTTATGCGCTACAATGGAACTGGCGATGGGGCTTATGGGATTATTGACGAAGGGTTGAAAGAAATCAATTGTGGTGAGGATCTTTTTTTCGTGTCATTGCGCAGCATCGAGAAGCCAACTAATCGTAGTCGCAGATGCTCTTAGCGATGGTTATCCTGTAGTCGCGACGACTGACGGACCTGGACAGTCTGAGCCAAGTTTAGAGGGATCACCTTCCGCCAGCGTGCTCACCAACTCATCGTAAAAGTAATCAAACTTCGCGGCGACATTGGGGGTGACTCGCTTCTCGTACATTTGCCGACTCCGGTCGATATCTTCTTTGAGCCGATCGTATAAGTCGCCCCCGCGACGCCCGTCGGCTACCTTTTGCTCGTTGTAGAGTTTTATTTCGCTAACGAGTAGTCGCGCAAATCTGCGCGCGTCGTTATGGGCCTTCTCTTCCTCTCCAACAGGGGTGCTGGTGGCTGCGCTTGACGTAGTGACTTGCGGAGATGGTTCTACAGATTCCGTTGTGGAGCGGAAAAACGTCGGCGCAGGAGCAGGTGGCCTCAGTTCGCCCGAAGGCTCTTCATAAGTCATATCGGGCGGTACCTGATGTCGTTGCTCAGGTTCAGCAGCTGAGAGGCTTCCGCTTGATTGCTCGACCAGTTCGGCGGCCTGCTGTGGAGCCGATGCTGACTCGCCCGACGCCTGAGCGACGGGCGGAACCGCAGAGGCTGTAGTCGGTTTTGCGGGTTGCGCTGCCTCGGACATTCTCGCTCGAATCGAGACGAGTTCCACGATGAGGCCCGCGGTTAGGGCCAGCAATTCTATCGCCTCTACATTGATCGCAAACTCACCACGTTCGGCGGAATCCGCATAGATCAAAGCGGCCGTCTTGCTCCGAACTTTAAGCGGTACGGTAAGTATGCGTTGCGGCCGCGTCTTGCCGAATCTGTTGAATAAACCCAGGTTTTCTTCGTGAGGCTCGGGAGAACCATAATAGGTTTGTTGCGAATTCAATGCCGCCCGAAGAACGGAATCGGTATCCAGGCTGATGGAAGTTCCCCTGATCGATGTATTCTTTGCTCCTTCATCCAGGCCTCGCGCCGCCCAGGCAACTGCGTTACCGCCCTTAACCACAAAGAGCACTACTCTCGGCGCGAAGTGCGCTGCACGGGCTACCAGTGCGTTCAGAACCTCTGCCTGGGTGCGCTGCTCCTCGAGCTCGACAACGGAATCTCGGAGTAACGCAATATCGGCCCCAAGCCTGACGCTTTCAGCGCCTGCCTGATCAATCTGCGCTGTAACGTCCGCCGCGATCTGCGCGAACGCTTCGTCCTGGTCAGGCATCGTTGCCGCTACATCGGTCTGTTCAAGTAAGCGATTGAACGACTCGTTGATCTCTCCCTGTAGCCGGCTGATGTCTTGCTCAAGTAGGCCTACGCGAGCCCTAACCAGTTCCTCTATTCGTCGGCGCAGCCGAACGTCACGCTCGTTTTCCACCTGGTTCCTCCCACATTCAGCGAAGATGATCCGTGGGGACTTTCGTTGGATTGGGTTATCGAATGCGGATTCGATTATTACTTAGGGTGCAGCGATTGTCAATGAAAACGACTTTCTGGGGGTTTGCTTGCTATTGTTTAGCGTTGCTGGAGGGGGCTGTTTTTTATGAACCGCCCTGGATGAAATCCCTATCCAAATGGTGCTCACTCGCATGTTTTGGGCGGGCTCGCCCGTCAGATTTCACTGTTCTTTTGAGCCACGATCATTCCGTAGACAAAGCACCCTGAAGCGAAACCTCTCCTCATCGCGTTGAATGAGCGCAGGAAACGGACGAACTGGATGCCCTGAGCGCTGGCAAGCTGCCACAATGCTGGATCCTTGATAAGGCTCGCGGAAAGATCCCATGTCTTTGAGCAACGCTCGCTCAGATCGCGGGCTTCGATGATTTCTAGTCCGGTAGCGTCGACAACTTCGGAGTAGTCGGAAAGGGATTTGAGCTCGACGAGCATTCCGCGCTCGATCGGAGTTATGTAACGGCGCTGCTCCGCTTCTGTCAGCCCGACCCGTTTAAACCAATCGATCAGCGCAAGCTTCCCGCCTGGCTTCAACATCTGTGCTACCTGAGTGAAGAAGTCAGTTTTGTTGGCAAAATGGGAAATTGCCTCGATCGACCAGATTACGTCAAACGTTCCCAGAAAGCTCAGGTAATCGGCGTCCATTACCAGGAACTGAGCGGTTGAATTTAAGTTCTTGGCTGCCTGTCTGGCCATCGCCGCTTGAATCGAAGAAATCGTTAGTCCTATGACCGATGCATCGTACCTTTTAGCCAGAAAGAAACTGCTTCCGCCGAATCCACAGCCAACATCGAGTATGGAAGCTCGGGGCTGTATGTTCGCGGTCTTCGCCAATAGAGCAGCGAGCGCGGTCTGGGCTTCCTCTTTGGTTTCCGCTCCGCTCTCCCAATAGCCATGGTGGAGGTGCTCTCCCCATAATGAACGATAGTAGGGACTCAATACGTCGTAATGTTCGATGATTCTTTGTTTTACGTTATAACCAGCCATTGCCTGATGTGCTTTGGGTCGGGCTAACTGTTCCTAAACTCAACGCTATCGCGGCATTCGAGTCCTTCGACGTTCGAGTGTTTCGACCTAAAAAAAAGAAGAGTGCAGTCTAAAGTTAGATTTCTATTTGTCGCAAGTTGTAACGCCTCTTTTGTGATACGACGGACTAAACTGGTAGGCGTGCGGACGACTTTTCAAACCGTGCCGCCAAGCATACGTCGTACCATGGGCATTAAACCAAATGAAGCCTAATATGGTCTCCTCCTTGCTTTTGCGGTGATGAGACGGTATTATACTTTGCTTGCTGAAAGAGTGGGCTTGGCCCACTTTTTTTCTTGGGATAATGGTGGAGCTGGACCGAGAAGCGATCGGCAAAATCATCGAGCGAATAGCGGCGCGAGAGGGACTTGAGCTTGTCCACTGGGAGGCAGTAGGGCCTCAGAACAATTTTGTTCTTCGTATTTACATCGACAAGCCTGGCGGAGTCTCTCACGGGGACTGCGAACTAGTCAGCAACCAGGTAGGCGCTCTTCTTGACGTCGAAGACCTGATTCCGAATCGGTACATACTCGAGGTTTCGTCGCCTGGAATTGAGCGAGGTCTCTACAAAAAGGCTGACTATGAACGCTTTTCGGGTAGTCGGATCAAAGTGAAAGTTTCAGAGCCCATTGATGGTCAGCGCAATTTCCGTGGAAAGCTGATCGGATTAGTTGGTGAGAATATCTCGCTCGATGCTGACGGGCGGGGCCCGATCGAAATACCTTACGATCAGATCGTCAAGGCGAATATTGAATACCAGTTTTAGTCATAAGCCGGTCGCAACTCGACCAGGCCGGCTTAAACGCTGATAAAACGCGGAGCTTTGAATTATGTCAACGAGTCCGATACCGCAGACTATAGACATCCTGAGCCGGGAAAAAGGTATTGACCCACAGGTCATTATCTCGGCGATTGAAGATGCTGTGGTGACTGCCGCGCGAAAGCAGTTCAAGACCGGAGAGGACCTTCGCGCTCGATACAACTCCGATACGGGAGATGTAGAACTGTTTGCCCTGATGACCGTTGTAGACGAGGTGCAGGATGTAGCAACTGAGATCAGCCTTGCCGACGTTGAAGCGATGGGCGTTGAGGGAGCCGAAGTGGGAGATCAGCTTGAATTCCCGAAGCCCCGCGAAGAGCTGGGCCGAATCGCTGCTCAAACCGCCAAACAAATTATTTTTCAGAAAGTGCGCGAGGCGGAACGCAATAACGTTTACGACGAGTATATCGGA
This sequence comes from Blastocatellia bacterium, assembly GCA_035258805.1. Lineage (GTDB taxonomy): Bacteria > Acidobacteriota > Blastocatellia > UBA7656 > UBA7656 > Onstottus_A. Next base: position 79,199 of record DATFWY010000223.1, read on the forward strand.
CGCGTCGGCGAGCTTGTGCACGGCTTCGTAAAACGGTTTGAAGGCGGACGCATTATCGTCGATCTGGGAAAGATCGAATCAGTGCTTCCAAAGACCCAACAGTCGCGCGCTGAAGCATTCAGTCAGGGCGAGCGCATTCGGGTAGTCATCAATACGGTTTCCAAGGATACCAAGGGTCCGCAGGTAGAAGTCTCTCGGACTTCGCCTGAGTTGCTCAAGCGACTCTTTGAAATGGAGGTCCCGGAGATCTACGACGGGACCGTGCAAATAAAAGCAGCCGTACGCGAACCAGGTGACCGAGCGAAGATTGCGGTGATTTCAACCGAACGAGATGTCGATCCGGTGGGAGCGTGCGTCGGAATGAAGGGCAGCCGAGTGCAGGCAATTATTCGTGAACTCCGCGGCGAACGCATCGATATCATCGAGTGGAGCGAAGACCCGGCCGTGTTCGCGGCTAACGCGCTCTCGCCCGCAAAAGTTTCGAAGGTCGAGATCAACAGCTTCGAAGAGAAGAAGCTGACCGTGACTGTCCCTGAAGATCAACTCTCGCTTGCGATCGGGAAGAAGGGGCAGAACGTACGCCTGGCAGCGAAACTGGTGGGTTGGCACATCGACATTCGAAGCGCTGAAGAAGCCGCACGCGCCGCGGCTGCGCAGCTCGAAGCAGTTATGGCTGGCGGTGAAGCGACTCTAACCGATATCAGAGACAGCCTCGCACTGGATCAGATAACCGCCGAACGCCTGAAGGATCGTGGAATAGAGACGATTGATCAGCTGGCAGCAATTTCGGTTGACGAACTTGTCGACGCAATCGACGTCAGCTTCGACCAGGCGAATGAGATACTCGAACGAGCGCATCGGCTCCTGGCACAAAAACACGCCCGTGAGACCAGAGAAGCTCGCGAGGCGGAAGAGGCGGCTCAGAAGGCCTCTTCGGAGGAATTTGAGGAGGGAGCAGCCGAAGCCGTTTCGTCCGAATCGGTCCTGGAACCCGCTGAAGAGGCGGCGGCTCAACTGGAAACGGTTGAAGGATCAGCCGTTCAAGTTGAACCGAGCGCCGCGATGTCGGAAACTGCAAGCGAGGAACCGCAACCAATGCAAACCTCGGATTCTTCAATCGCATCTGATGAGTTTACAACTTCAGAAGCGTCAGCAGAGACCACATCCGAGGGCCCGGATCACACTGAAACGGCAGAGCCGCAAGGAGCCGTTGATGAAGTTCAACTGACGACGGAAGCGGGTGAAGCCGCGGAAACAGGAACTAAAGCAGTTCATCTGGCCGAATCCGAAGGAATTGCTGAGGAGGGCGCCGAACCCGCGGCAGACGACGAGTCACAAAAGAACGAACCCAATTAGTCTTTGGAGATAGGAGTTTCAACCGGACGAGCGACCGGATTCGAAAGCAGTTCAAACCAATATGGCGACAGGTCAACACAAAATTCGAATTTACGATCTTGCTAAAGAGCTGAAGCTCGACAACAAGAAGGTAATGGAAGACGCGCGCCGGGAGGGCATCGACGTAAGTGTGCCCTCGAACACCGTGCCGCATGAAGTTGCCGAACGTATTCGACTCAAATACTTCCCGAAGAAGGTCGTTCCTCAAGTTGGCCCGCGTCTTGTAAAGCACGTTAAGCAGGTTGAGGTCGTTGAAGCACCGTTGGAAACTGCCCCGCCCGAGGCGGAGCCAGAGGTTGAGGTTGCGGCGGAACCCAAGCCGATTCAACCACCAGCAGCTCCGGAGCCACCGAGACCCAAAGTTCGTGTACTGAAGGCTGCCCCGCAGGCGCAGCCCGCTCCACCAACTCCTCAGCCGATCGTCGAAGAACCAGAACCCCAAGCTGCAGAATCGGTCGAGCCCGCTCCTGGACCGACGCCGGTTCCCCAGCCGGCGGGTATGCCGCCTGCACAACGTCCGCCGACGCAGGTTCGTGTGCTTCGTCCGAGGCCGGGCGTCCCAACTGCGGCTCCGATCCCGGCACGCGGCGCTGGAGCTGCGGGAGCCGGGTTAACCGGAGCGTCCGCAGGTGCCGGGGTTCGAACTGTTGGGGCGGAAGGAGGCGTAGCAACCGAGCCTGGTGCGACGCCTGCTCGCCCTCGGACCACCTATGTACCTCAAGATACTGGTCGGCCCAGAAAACGAACGCGACGCGGCAAGAGGGGGCCCGGCGAATTCGGTCACGAAGAGGGAAAGCACGTTGAGCTTCCGCGCCATATGCGCGGTCCGGGCACTGTGGTTCAGCCAAAAACGAAACCGGTATTCACTGAGCTCAGACCACTCAAGCTTATTGAAGGGACCACGGTCAAAGAGTTCTCGGAAAAACTCGACGTAAAGGCGAAAGACGTTGTTCAACTGCTGCTTCAACGGGGCGTGATGGCAACGATAAATCAAACTCTTAACCCGGATATCGCGAAGGAGATCGGGAAAGAGTTTGGATATGACACATCCTTCGTTCCTTTTGAAGAGATGATCAGCGATGCTGAAGAAGAGAAGATCATCGAATCAGGCGAGGAAGGAACGGCCGCGCGCGCTCCAGTGGTGACGGTAATGGGACACGTCGACCACGGCAAGACTTCGTTGCTTGACTCTATACGCAAGACCCATGTTGCAGAAGGAGAAGCCGGAGGGATCACCCAGCACATTGGAGCTTATTCGGTTGAGGTTCCGGATCCCGATAATCCGGAGCGAAAACGACCCATTGTATTTCTCGACACCCCCGGACACGAGGCGTTTACAATGATGCGCGCGCGGGGTGCCCGAGTTACTGACGTGGTTGTGCTGGTTGTTGCCGCGGACGATGGAGTTATGCCTCAGACGCTTGAAGCTATTGATCATGCGCGAGCTGCGGAGGTACCAATCCTTGTCGCGATAAACAAAATAGACAAGCCGGAAGCTCAGCTCGATCGCGTTAAGCAACAGCTCGCGGATCGTGGTCTGTTATGGGATGGTTGGGGTGGCGACACGGTGATGGTCGAAGTCTCCGCGAAAAAGCAACAGAATCTGGACTCGTTACTCGAGATGGTGCTTTTGACCTCCGATCTACTCGAGCTAAAGGCAAATCCGGATCGTCTGGCAAATGGTGTTGTACTGGAAGCCAAACTGGATCGTGGGCGAGGCGCTGTTGCAACTTTACTAGTGCAGCAAGGCACTCTGAAGGTGGGCGATCCGTTTATTGCGGGACAGGTTTTCGGACGCGTAAGGGCGATGTTCGATGATCGGGGCAGACCGATCGAGGGCGCCGGTCCTTCCACACCAGTTGAAGTGCTGGGACTGCAAGGAGTGCCTCACGCTGGGGATCAACTTCAGGTGGTGAAAGATCCGACCCAGGCGCAGAATATCGCCTCCCAGCGCCAGATGCAGGCCAGGCAGGCGGCAATAGCCCGTACCTCGGCTCGTGGACTCGAACAGCTCTTCTCCGACAAGAACCAGGTCAAAGAACTCTTGGTCATTCTTAAAGGCGACGTACAGGGGTCTGTAGAAGCAGTGCGCGACGGGTTAAACAAGCTCTCGACCGAGCGGGTTAAGATTCGCATCATCAGGTCGGGCGTCGGCGCAATTACGGAGTCCGATGTGATGCTCGCTGCCGCTTCTGCGAATGACATGAACCGCGCGTCAGTGATTATTGGCTTTAACGTTCGTCCTGAGACGCGCGCGAGAGAGATCGCAGAGGCCGAGCATGTTGATATTCGATTGCACACGGTGATCTACAAGATCGAAGAAGAAATCCGTGCTGCAATGCTGGGCCTCCTGGATACCACAAAGAGAGAAGTGATAACCGGGCACGCAGAAGTTCGGCAGGTTTTCAGAGTGCCGAGGGTCGGGCAGATAGCAGGTTGCTATGTAACCGATGGTTCTATCAAACGGACCACAGCTCGCGTCTTACGCGACAACGTCGTTGTATTCGAGGGCAAGGTAGACTCGCTGAGGAGATTCAAGGACGACGTGAGCGAAGTGAAACAGGGATTCGAGTGCGGTATAGGGATCGAGCGGTTCCAGGACATCAAGACCGGTGACGTCATAGAAGCCTACACGACCGAAGAAGTGGCCCCTACCCAGTTGTGATTCTTGCCGGCTTAAGGACCGGCACAATTTCGAAAATCGTCACACAGTAAGGTAACTCAAAGCCTTTCGTGTTACCTCATGTCCGGGGTCTTTATTGCAGGAGCTTACGCCTGGACCGGCACATCGATGCTCGGAAAGGTTTCAGTTGCAACTTTAGCCGTTTCCGTTTAGCATACTTGGTTTGATTCTCACCTCGATAGTTAACTGAGGGATGTATGACCGGGAGAAGGCCTGAGCGGCTCGCGGAACAAATAAAGGAAGAAGTCAGTTTGATCATCTCCGGCGAGGTCGAGGATCCAAGGGTTGGGTTCGTAACAGTTACGGATGTAAAAATGAGCCCTGATCTCCGCCATGCCAAGGTCTACGTGAGTGTGATTGGGACCGATGACGAAGTGAAGGGTTCGATAGCAGCACTCAAGCACGCTAATGGGTTCATTCGGCATCAACTCGGAACGGTGCTTAGAATGAGACACACGCCGGAATTGCACTTTGCATACGATGATGCGGAGGTGAGGGCTGCGAGGATAGAAGAATTACTCAGCCAGGAGGCCGCTGCGGTGCGGGAGCGAGAACAGAGTGCGCAGGAACAGAACGGCGCTGACTCTGAGAACGCCGACGAACGCTGATGCCGAATAGATCCGCTTAAGTTTACATGTGGATCCAGGCATCAACAATATCGGATACTGATAGACGTTAACAAAAATCCGGATCCCGTAACCGCGATTAATCATGCTTAGTCAGGTTGTGCAGCTCATTGAACAACAGCAGCGTTTCATGATCACTTCGCACGTTCGTCCGGACGGCGATGGTCTGGGATCAGGTCTCGCACTCTACTGGATGCTTAGAGACCTTGGAAAAGACGTCGATGTAATATTGCGCGATCGGGTTCCTCCTTCCTATCACGTATTGCCGGCCTCGGATCTGGTCCTGGTTCAGGACGACGTAACTGAGAAATACGACGCGGCCTTTATAATCGAGTGTAGCGATGTCGACCGTCCAGGTCTGCCGAGTTTAAAGGATCAGTTCGTCGTCAATATAGATCACCATTCCACCACCATTCCTTTCGGTAACATAAATTGGATAGACGCAACCGCTGCGGCAGTTGGTGAAATGATCTATAACCTTTGCAAAGCTCTTGGCATTGAGGTGACGAAAGAAATCGCCGAGTGCATTTACACCGCTTTGCTAACTGACACCGGGAGTTTCCATTTCTCGAATACTACGGACCGAACACTGAAGATCGCATCCGAGCTCGTGCGTCGAGGCGTCGAACCTGCTCGGATATCCGAGGCGTTGTTCTACTCGGGGACTTTCTCAAAAGTAAAACTGCTCGGGCTTGTGCTATCGAACATTGAGTGCGACGAATCGGGTCGCATTGCCTGGATCACAATGGATCGCGCGACGATGTATGAAGCCGCGGCATGCGAGGAAGATTCTGATGGAATCGTAAATCATGCGCTTTCAATCGGCGATGTCGAAGCGGTAGCTTTCTTTAAGGAACTGCGATCCGGATCTTACCGGATAAGCCTTCGTTCCAAAGGCAAGAATAATGTCGCGAAGGTGGCCGAAGTATTTGGCGGAGGAGGCCATCGAAACGCGGCAGGTTGCCGGATTGACGGCGAACTCGATGAGGTAAAGCGGCGGGTGATTGAAGCTCTTCAAAATTGCATTGGTGTTTCGCCGGTCTCAGCCTGACCCAAACGCTTCTATATAATCTCATCCATCTAAAAAGTATTGATGCGCAGTTGTCATTATCGTACTCTGTAGCCACTGCCCCTATGGCTCATCTGCACTGGCGAAATGGACAACGAGTCTTCATAAAACTCGAGGTTAGCCGTAATAAATAGCTGACTTTAAGGGTCAAACGGTATGCTTGATCGCAATGGGCCGAATCGCGGCGAATTAGCAAAAGCTCAATTGACGTTGCAAGAGGCAGAGGAGAAGCTTGAACGCATTCAGACCCTATTATCTGAGCGCAAGGTAGAACGACAAGATCTCGAAGGCTTCATCATCCGAGAGACCGCAGCAACCGGCGATATGGATAAACTCGTTGATCTTCAAAACCGCGCGGTCGTGGTCGATAAGGCTATTGCAGAGTTACAAGCCGGTGAGGCTGAATGTACGCAACGAGTTGAGTCCGCCAGGCGATATCTCTACACCCTCTATGTTCGCCTGGAGAAGCTTCGGCAGGAATTCTCAGGACTTATGCGAAGCCTTGCATCGATTGAGCAGGGCGAGAGCGTCCCTGCGGAAGTGCAAACCAGCCTGGGAAGAATAAAGATACAGCTCAAAGCAATCACTGGCGAGAACAGCACCGGACGATTGTGAACTCTCCATTTTCTTCCGATCACTGAGTTAGAGCTGCTCGAGGAAATCAATATACGAATCGAGCGGATCAGAATTCCTGGGACCCTCAGGTCTCTTGCGAGACGGCGGTTTGTCTCGATCCTCAGATGGGCTTGTCCGATCGCTGGACCGGCGATTCGGCGTGACGGCTGGACGAGATGCGCTTGACGTTGCGGTCGCGGGTTCTTCGAGTTCGGGAAAACTACGCGTCCAAATAGTAGGCTCCTGATGCAACGCCTCCACAACGCGGCTTCGAAGTCGACTAACAAAAGCACGAGCGCCCACTGAACTCGCATCGTCAAGTAAGATCACCATATCATTTAGAGGGTTTGTGGAGATGAGATCGCCATCGCGTGCGAGCTCACGCACTATTTCCAGCAGCCTCAAACCAGGTTTCCCGCCATCGGCAGCGATTTCCGGCAGCCGGCAGCCAACAATCGAAAATTGTGCGCTGTCCGTCAGCGCTGACTTAACTCGTTTCTCAACCTCCGCAGCAAACATTGAATAAGGTGCGAAAACCGGTTGTTCGGCCGCGGGAGCCGCGCCCGGAGCGCCAGCCTGCTCACCGCTGCGCCGAGCATAATTCGCATTGGAGCCCATCGTGGGACTGACGATCCACGAATTAAGACCACGATACCGCGCGATTAACTGCTTTGCTTTGTACTTTAGCTCTTTGGGGCTGAATGGCTTTGTAAGGTAGTAGTCGGCTCCAAGCTCCGACGCCATTACCCGGTCTATCGCTCGCATTCTTGAGCCGGACACTATGATAATCGGCACGTTGAGAGCGGTGCGAATAAGAGTAAGAACTTTGAATCCGTCGATAATCGGAAGATCGAAATCGAGAACAACCAGATCGGGCTTGAATGACAGCAGTCTTGCAAGACCGCTCACCCCATCGTGAACTATTTCCAGCGAGTACTCTCCCAATGTTTCGGTCAGAACACTGCACATCTCGGCATCGTCTTCGATGATCAGAACATTGAAGTCTTTCGGCCGAAGTTCGGATGACTCGTTCGCGATCGCTGCACTATCGGGAGAAGGCAGATGCTGGATACTTGTTGATAGAAGAGCATCCAGGGGGCCTTGCGGTGCGCTTAGCAATAGTTCGACCGCGCGAGCCGCTGTATCCGAGTCTACTCCAGAATCCGCAGTTGCATGAATGGACTCCAATTCGTCCATCTGTCGAACTCCCGGAACCGAGCCGGGTTTATCAAAGGCGGGAATCTGCGACTCAACAAGTTCGGCTTTGTTATATTTGACTTCCTGCCCGATCGAAGCGACGGCTCCCACACTTAATTGTTGGTGAGATGCCAGCTCCGGCAAATCGATATCGAGAGGAGAGGTGGAACCAGTCAGATCATCGAGCAAATATGACAACTCGTCAACCTGCGGTTCAACACGAACTGGCGGGACTGAGTGTCCAGCAGGTTCACCTGAAAGATCCAACTCGACAACTTGTGGTTGCTGTGCTGCCGAATTTATTCGGGGAGCCTGAAATTCTTCTTCCTCCACCGGCGTCAGCTTGCGCGTTTTGAGGGTCGCTCGATGTTCTTCCTCAACTTTCGGTCTGCCCTCAGCATTGTTCTGAGAACCGTCGGAGTGCGCCGCTGGTTGTTGTTCCGGATCGACTTCAATAACGGCATAAGGTTCCGTAGTTTGACCGTTGCGCACCGCCCGCAGTTCCTCTTTGATCGATTCAAGCTCCGCAACTGACGGCGGCTTGGGCGTTGCCTGATGTGGATAGGCGCCTGCCAAAGGATGTGTGCTTCCAATGAGGAAAACACCGCGCGATGGATCGACCTCGATGGCCTGATCCGAGATGCTTGATTTTTCGAACGCGAGGAAGCGTGCTGCGCGTTCGCCTACCTCTCTGACATCGAATCGAAACGATTCTGCGACCAGGGGACGGAAGCTCTCAATAATCTCAGGATTGGTCTCATTTGCAATGAGTACAACGGTGGCGCCGAATGATCGTGCCCATTCTGCAAACTCGTTTGCACGAGTTTGAATATTTCCCGATGCGCCAGCGAGCACGCTGGCGACTGGGTCGAAGATCAAGCGCTCGGGGTGAGTTTCGCCGAGCAGCCATTCGAGCTCACGAAGGAGCGGCGTGAGCTCGCGCAGCTTTCCGATCTTCTGACTGATATCGTCGGAATATTCGAGTATCACCAATCGACCGCTGTAAACATCTTCAAGGCAGTCGTAACCCAGTCGCGCGAAACGACGCACTGCATCTTCGGGCGAATAGCGAATCACTAACGCACAGTTTCTTCCCTGCTTCAGACCTTCAATCAGAAACTTGATGCCAAATAGTGATTTGCCGGAGGCTTCTCCATGCACAAGATAGAGTTGACCTCGATCGAGGCCGCTCATTAATTCATCAACGGGCTCTATCCCACTATTAATCTTTTTTCCCGGCTGCGCTTGCATTGTTTGGGGCCGTAGATACCTGAGGTTGAACCACGTAAGGATAAGATCGAATCTTTATCGCGTCAACTAACCTTTATTTTTGATTCGGCGTTTATCTCCGAAACGGCAATCCATCCTCTCTGGCTTGGTGTTGTTAAATGCGAAATAGCGTCCGTTTACCAGCGCATAACCCAACTGGGTATAGTTCGCTCTGATAAATTGTAATGGCGAAACACTAACGTGCGAGGAATTGGAAAGCTCCTGAAGCCAGCGCGGAAGCAGCGCGGAGTAGGCGTTCGACAGTACGCTTACGACCAAGTGTAACCATTATATCGAACATTCCCGGCCCGACCGCCTGACCCGTTAACGCAGTTCGCGCGCCGTTAATCAACAATCCCGCCTTCACCCCTTGCTCATCGGCACAGGCCCTCAGAGCCGATTCCGTAGCATCATGAGTAAACTCGTCCACCGATGCCAGCCGGTCTGCCAACAGGGGCAGCAGGTCCTTCAGCCGCTCATCATTTAGATTCTTCTTAACTGCTGTTGCCTCGTATTCGAACTCATCCGAGAAATAAGGACGACCCAGAGTTGCAAAATCCTGAGCCGTGCGGTATCGGGCTCGCAATAGGGAGACGGTACGAATAAACCACTCGCGTTCACCTGTATCGTACTCTTCTCGCCAAATGTTGAATTTCTTTAACTGGTCTGCAACCAATGGAACGATTTCTTCAGGCGACATTGCGCGCATATACTCTGCATTCATCCACAGCGCTTTCGGGTCAGTCCAGTCCTGCGGATCCTTTTCACTGAAGTTGAAAATCGCCGACGATTTATTGACCGCATCGAGCGAGAACTTCTCAATCAGTTCATCGCGAGACATGATTTCCAGATCAGATCCCGGAGACCAGCCGAGCAGGGCCAGATAATTCACCAGGGCGTCAGGTAAGAACCCGCGGTCCCGATAGGTCGTCACGGAAACGACTTCACCATGTTTGCGTTTTGATAATTTCTCCTTCCCGGGCGCCATTATCAGGGGTAGATGCGCAAACTGCGGGACCTTTGCGCCAAGCGCTTCATAAATCAAAACTTGTTTGTGAGTATTCGTCAGGTGGTCCTGTCCACGAATAACGTGAGTGATACCCATCGAGATGTCATCGACTACCACTGAGAGATTGTAGAGCGGATGCCCATCTGAGCGAATCAATACCAGGTCTTCGATATCGTCGTGAGAACGCCCCTGTGGGCCATAGACAAGATCATCAAAACGAGAGACTCCCGCAGGGACTTTTAGTCTGATTGCTGCCGTTTCACCGGAGTCTATGCGCCGACGGGCCTCATCCAACGGCAGGTCGCGAAACGGATTGGGCTCGCGTGCCGATGCGGCCTGTGCTCGCGCAACTATCCTCTCTTTAATTGTTCGATCATCCGTTTGTTCCTTTGGTGTGAAATCGTAATAAGCCTTGCCCTCGTCTATAAGCCTGTGAACCGCTGCTCGATGTTGATCAACCAAAGATGACTGAAAGAAGGGACCTTCATCCGGATCGAGTCCGAGCCAGCTCATGCCATCGAGAATACCCTGTACCATCGCCTCCGATGATCGCTGTAGATCGGTGTCTTCTATGCGAAGGATAAATGTTCCATCGTGTTTGCGAGCGAATAGCCAGTTGAACAGCGCGGTGCGAGCGCCGCCCAGATGAAGATAACCAGTCGGAGAAGGTGCAAAGCGCACTCTGACAGCGTTGCTCATAAGACAGGAATTATCGTGAGCCGCGAAAGGAATGGCAAGATGGATGCTAATTGTTCACACGGTCTCGCGTTGACATTCAAACAACATCAAAGTATTTTATCGCTGCCCCCGTTCAAGATAGGCTTAGGCCTGTTGCGTAGCTCCAGGTTTGTACTTGCAACCACTCAGATTTAATCAACGAGTAAATGGTTATGGATGGTAGGAAAGACATTCGTGCGGACCAGGTAGACAGACCAGAAGATAACGACGACGGGAGCTTTTTCAAAAAATATACTTTGGTGAGTCCCCAGGAAGGCGAACTAATCGATGGGCACGTCTTTAAAAAATATGTACCGATTCGCGAGAGCACCCATGAGCTGCAGAGTGGTGATCAGTCGGAGCTTGAAGATGAGAACCCGTTCGACGCTAACCTAAAGGCGTCCCGCAAGCAGGCCTCCTGGCCCCGAACAACACTGCTGCTGTGGGCCTCGGTTGTGGTAGCGGCGCTGCTTTTAGCCGGATGGATCGTCTTTTATGAACTCCGTCGCACAGAACAGCCTCAATCTCCATCGACACAACAAACATCGACAGACGGCGGCGATCGTGCTTCCGACAACGCTGGATTGCAGATTCCGGAAGGAGCTAATTCTCAATCGGATGTCTCGCTGGAGGAGAAACCTGAGAATAGCTCAACTGCGGCTGGACTTCATCGCGGACAGATCGCGTCCCCGGAAATCCTTCGCAACGCAATGTTGGCGCGGGCGCGCGAATATGAGGACCGAGGCATGCTAGGACGTGCCGAGGAGGAATATCGAGCGGCGATCAACAGTTTTCCGGAGGACAAGCTAAGTCAGGTTGGGCTCAAACGCGTACAGACGGTGTTATCGCAAAAACAGAAGAACGAAATATCGACTGTGAGTCGGGAGACGGGTCTGAAGGAATTTCGCATGTCTGATTTTGCAGCTGCTGAGCGGAATCTTTCAGCCGCGGTGGATGCGGGTCGGTCGGATACTGCGACTCTTTATGCGTTGGGCATGTCTTATTTGAAACTCGGCTCTTTCACCCAGGCGCAGAGAACGCTGGAAAGCTGCATGGCAGGGAACCCGGACTATGCTCCAGCACTGGTCGGGCTTGCCCAGGTAAATGCCGCCACAGGCAGGCAACAGGAAGCACTCCCTCTGTTGCAACGTGCGCTCGACCTTGGCGGCGGGGCAGAGTTTACCCCCGCGAAGATCAAAGAAATGATGGTTAGACTCTCTCCGGAGCAGTCTAATCCGGATTCGAAGTCCGTCCAGCCAGCCGTTCAGCGTTCGCAACCAACTTTCTACGCCAACGTCATTCACGGACATGACCTGGTTTTATCTTCGTGTAAAGGTGAATTGAGCATCGTTAATGCCGTTGTTCATTTCAATGCATCGAATCCAGATCATAGCTTTCACGTTTTGCGCTCGGAAGTGACTGGGGCGAACGTAAAAGGAAAAGAATTGCAGTTCAATGCAAACGGCAAATTCTACCGGTTTAATCTGAACGGGCGCTCGCCCCAGGACTTCCTGGACGCATTAGGCCGTTGAGCTCAAACGCAGGTTGGTCAACCCTCCTCACATGACCGTAACTCAGGTCAGCTATCGTTGAACAATTTTAAAGAAATTGGGTGAGAAGGAACTATGCCGGATCAACTCGAGTTTCTGAAGTACGAAAATAATGCAGCGGCGAATGATTTTCAGAATGCTGTAAAGAATTATCTTCTAAACCCCTTGGAATCTGCCGAAGAGCGTCAACGGGCTCTGTCGTATCTATTTGAGTCGGTAACGAAATACAGAACCGTATTAAGAGCAATGAGAGAATACTTACACTCGATGGACGAGGCAGAGTCGGTTACAAAACAAGAGACGATAGAACAAGCGATTGCCGCCATAAATATCAGAGATGCTGCACTGGAACGATTGCTCAAAAGGGTCGGCAGATTGGCAGCGGATCAGGCGGCGAGGAGTATGGCAGCGCCAGGGGGCCGGTGAGCTTACTTCCTCCGAACGCTCTTCTGACATACACCGAAATGGATGAAGCAACGAACAACTAAGAAGACGACGCGAAGTTTGAGACCAGCAGGCGGATTGCAATGTGTAGCGCGCGCGATTAGCCGGTCAGTCGTCCCTCCACCCACGCAGGGTAGGTGGAGGCTTGCATAGTGCAGCGTGCAGCCCTTTGCTCCTCATTTCGTTGTCCACCCCCCACACCGACTGCTAATGAGAATGCACGGCGGCGTCAACTCGACTTCATCGGCGAAACGTACGTAACGCACGTTAGGTTCACTACCGTCGAGAGCTTTTCAATCGCAATCCGGCCGATGATCAATTTCGGAGTCTTAGGATCGAGTACAACTTCAAAGCCAAGTTGTTTGAGTTGACGGATCGTCTCCGGGGATTTGTCGGTCAGCCAGACCTGAAGTTCGGCCTTTCCGTTACGGACGAACTTGGACTCGTCTGCTGCCGGTGTTGAATCATTCTTTTTGAGGCGTTCGATTAAGGCGGCGATCGATGGATTCATTTTCGTCAGCAGTGCTCGACGCTGCCTTTCTTCAGGAGAAAGCCCTTGCTCATGTGGATCAGACCTGCTTCCACCATTTACGCGCAAATCTCCTCCACCCATGTTGTAACCACGTCCCGAACCCGCACCGCCTCCGCTCCCTGTACCTAGTCTGCCTTTGCTAGCTGGGCCCTTGCTGCGCTTTGGGTTCGATTCGTCCTTTGCCTTAATCTTCGGCGAGGCAGGGCTTGCGCTTGGGACGATGGATGCGTCAGCCGCTTGAACGCTCACGGTTTCGGATACGACGGAAGGTGGCGTTCTCCCCTGAAGCGGTAGTGACGCTATTGCTTTCCTGGTGATGGCTCCCCGCTCCTTATCTTCGCCAAAAACGCCTTGATGGCTTACACCCTCGGGCATTTCAACGGGAACTTCTATTCTTCGCGGCACTCCTGCGTCGGTGACCGTCATCTCCTCGACTGCCACAAACGAAGTGAACTGCGTCATCAAACGGAAGTTCAATCCTAGCTCGGTGATAGCTTCGCGCACGTCATCGCGAGTGGTGCCATTCTGGATGCCGTTGTAGTCCTGGCTCATTAAGTCGTCGATACGGGTTCGAGCCCACAGCGATGAAAGAGCGTCGTGACGCGGTTGTCTATCTGGAAGCTCAATAGCGACATCGCGTGTGAAATCGCGACCTGCGGTTTGTCCTTTAAGCTTTATGACTCCGCGAGCTCCGCTCGTGTAGCGGCCGCTGACGACGATAGGCTTCGCGCTGAATAGATCAGGCAGACGCTTTGGATACACGTCGGTAACCGGCAGCCCCGACCAATCGATCGACAGATCAGTCAGCAAAGGGTTGCGGACTCGCTCGTGAAATCGCTTAGCCGCGGCAGAACCATCATCGCTCAGAGAAACATACTCAACCTCACCCCGCCCCTCCTCAGACATCTTGTCCAGCAGAAAACGATTCACCGAATTACCGATTCCAAAAGCAAACACTCGTGCGTTTGGATGCTTCTGCACCTCGGAAATGATCTCCATATCATTGCCGACGTAACCGTCGGTCATAAAGCATACGATGCGAACGTGATTCTGCGCATCGGATGGGTCAAGTGCTGCTCTGATTGCTTTCATCATCTCGGTTCCGCCGCCACCAGATCGCGATTCCAGAAAAGCCTTTGCCTTTGCAAGGTTTTCTCTCGTGGCGGGAACAGGTTCCGGAAAAAGAATGCTGGTATCCCCGGCAAATGTGATCAAGTTGAAAGTGTCCTGAGGGTAGAGCCCATCAAGAGCCAGCTTCATTGATTCTTTTGCTTTTTCGATTGGGAAGCCCGACATCGAGCCGGACGTGTCCAGCACGAACACGAGCTCCTTGGGCATTACGTCCTGCGCGTTTACTCGCTCAGGAGGCTGCAGTATCAATGTGAAGAATCCGTCCCCTGGTTGTTCGGATCGATGGGTGAGGACGGCGTCTTCGATCCGCTTCCCTGCCACATCATACTTCAATACGAAGTCCTTGTTTGGAATTACTGCTTTATCCTTGAGACTCACGAAAGCGCTGTGGCCGGTCGGCCGCTCCAGATCGACATCGTGCAAAACCGATTTCAATCCATCGATCGGTACACCCGCGTCAAGTGCGACCTCTAAAGAGATATCGTGACCGGCGCGTGTGCCTTCCTGCGCAACTGGCGGCGTAATACGCGAGGCGTCGGGTACGCGATCAGTATCCGGAGCCCATCCGCCACCCTGCTTGCCTGCCGGGTTGCCGGGAATGTAACGAGGCCCAACGACCATTGGAAACACAAACTCATAGGACCCGTCATCGTACTTAAGAGTTTCGACATAACTGATTGTCACGTTTACACGCTCGCCAGGCATGATGTTAGCGACTGATTGTGTAAATATGTTTGGCCTTTCCTGGTCCAGGAGGCTCGCGACGTTACCGGCGGCACGAGCTGCCTCGTAAACCGCGCGGGCTTCTTCGCGACGCTTTATGCGACCACGAACGGTCCTGTCACCGATAGACATTGTCATATCGTCGACCGCGGCATTTTGGGGCAAAGGGAAGGTATAGACGGCTTCGATCTTTTCTTTGAATGGGTTTTCGAACTGCTGAGTGACGACCACACGAGAGATAAAGCCGCTTATTTCGGCTTTTACATCGGTGTGTTTGAGCGGACACGCACCGACAACACCCTTTTCAGGACTGACAACCTGCAAAGCTCCGGCAGTTCGCGAGCTCGACGCTGAGGCCGTCAGACCGAGACCTCTCGTTTTTGACACTCTCGCGATCGTGATGTAGCCGAAAATGCAAAGGACTGTCAGAAACGCGACGGATAAAAGGATTCTGCGCTTCATATCACCTCCAGCCAGCCGATGAGCGTCTTGGTTCCTACGGATAGCGTTGAACCTGAGTGTCGTGAGTGATCGATGTTACGACGCCGATTGCGGCGGCTCACAGATTGTTGGTTCTCCTGGACGGCACGGGAAGCACAGTGCTCAGAAGATCGGAATGGGTTAAGCCCCAGAACCGGACTAGGGTTCCAAACTATTCTGTTCGATTGTTAGAACGAAGAGGCAATGTAGGTTTTGCAGTAAAAGTTAACGAAACACGAGGAATAGGCTTAAATAGGAATCAGCTTGTTCGGCTGCAGGCAGCATCCATCTCTCACGAAGAAAAACGTCTCGGCGCAAAAAAACGGTGGCGAGTTTTATCTCGCCACCGCTTTCTTCGCAAGGCTTTTGGAGCCGATGCTAAAACTGGAATCGTGCAGCGAATTGCATCTGGAATCCGTCGCCCGCGGTGTTCGTAACCAGCAAATTCCCAAGCCTCGGGCTGGTCAGTATGTTGTCGACTTTTGAAAGGAAGTTTGGATTCGTCGGCGCGGTAAACCCACAAGTGCCGCCGTTTGCGGCTGTAGCGCCTGTGGGAGTTGGCAAACAGTAGTTGGTAACCGCAGAGCCGCCAAGCTGAATGTTGCTCAGGTTGAAGATATTGAACATCTCCATCGACACCACCACCTTCATGTTTTCGCGTACTTGAAAGCGTTTCTGAACACGCATATCAATGTTGTACTGCGCCAGATTACGGAAAGCATTTCGCTCGAAGGTAACTCCCGGGCCCCGATAAGGCCGATCATTATTGACCGTATCCTGATTCAAGTCACTGCCGACGCGTGCGTCAATTGGACGGCCCGAACGGAGCCTGATACCACTCGAAATGTCAAATCCTTTTGGCAGGTAGAATAGAGGGCCAGCAACGAACTGGTGCCTTCTATCGAGATCCGAAACAGAATACTCAGAGCTGAAGTCATAGCTATCCTGGTAAGCGACACCGCCCGCGCTGCGCTCGTTATCATCGTCTGACAACAGCTTTGAAAAAGTGTAGAAGGCGTTGATCTGACCCCATTTCTTCTGGAGTTTCATACTAGTTGTAAACGCACGATAAAGCGATTTGGCAGAAGATTCTCGAAGTTGCAGCGAACCCGTCTGGCCCGGAAGCGGCCGCGCTACTGACCCATTGCTCACACCGTAGATTGGTCTACCCTGATTCGCAGCAGTCACGGTAGGTAGGGGCATGTTTACCTCTCGGTTACGCTCGAGGTGAACTGCCTTTACATATATGAAATCTGCCCCCATCGTGAGTCCAGACGCTACTTCACGCTCTACGCCGACTCCCGCTTGATACGACTTCGGATTCTTGAAATTGGGCGCGACTGAAATTAGCTGAGCGCCCGCAATTGGATCGGGACTGAGACCAAGCTTGGAGGCGATCTGTGAAATCTGATCGGTCGAAAGAATCGGGAGCTTGTCGAGTGAGAAATTGTTGAGGTTTACTCCGATAAGGTTGAACTGGCAGAAAATCGTTCGACAGCTCCTGAGCGGATTACTCGTGGGTAGGCTGGCGGTGTTGAACGGCAATGATATGCTGACGTCACCCGGAGGTGTCCGGAAATTGTTTACCGGAGCCGCGAATATGAGCTGAGGCGTCCGCGCGTAATAAATTCCCGCGTAGCCGCGAATGACCGTCTTGCCATCGCTTGCCGGGTCCCAAGCAAGGCCAAATCGAGGGCCCCATTGGCTTTCTGAATCTGGGATCCGCGTCGGGTCATAAACTATTCCTGACGGGAAGCGAAAGCCCTTAATCCGATTTACAGCCGTATCGTTGTTGGCTTGGGGAGTGGGGTTGAACTGCTCCTCCCACCGAAGGCCGTAATTTAACGTCAGGTTTGGAAGAAGCCTCCATGAATCCTGAGCAAAAAACGCCAACTCGTCTCCGTCATACGAGGCTTGAAGGTTCCCAATCTGTTTTTGATACGAGACGCTTTGACCCTGACATTGCGGAAAATTTGTGTTGTCGTTTATGCAGTCAAATCGGTTTACGACTCCTGTTGAAATGTTTGGTGTGAACGACAGGATGTCGAGAAGAACCGGCACGTTACTGCCTGACAAGTTGTAGGTCCCAAACTGATTGAATCCGAACAACTGTGAAACGAATGTGTGATTGTATTCCCCGCCGAATTTGAACGTGTGATTGCTTTTCGTCCAGGTCAGGCCGTCGGCAATTTGGAAGCGACGGTCAAACTGGATGTTTTCACCAAGGAAGCTTACGGTGCCAACGCTGCCGATGGTGCTGTTCGTCAAGAGCGGTTCCTTAGCATTTGCGGGCCGCGGGCGCTCCTCACGCGCGAACTGAGCGCGCACCTCATTCACGAGAGTTGAACTGAAGATACTCGTGAACTGACCGGTGATAGTGTATAGCTTGTCGATCTCGGTCCCGTTGTTCGAAAGCGAGCTATTTATCGTCGGTTGTAGTGCATTGCCCACTGAAACAGCATTGTCCTCGTTTGTCTTGTTCCAACTAAAGCGGGCGTTAAAGCGATGGTTCTGGTTTATCTCGTAATCTCCCCGCACGAGGAATGCGCGGGCATCGTTAGTCTGTTTGTACGGCTCCTGTAGAGACTGGTAATAATTGAAAGCTTCCAAACCCGCTGCTGCCGGCGTCAGCCCGGCAAGGTTGTCGAAGAAGACCTGGCGTTCGAGACGGATCCGCTGCTGTTCATAAGAACCGAAGTAAAACGCCTTGTCTTTCTTTATCGGTCCGCCGAAAGAACCACCCCACATTTGACGATTTGGTGCCGGCGTGAATTCCAGTGGATCCAAGTTCCTGCTCCGTCTGATGTCGTTTAGATTCTTCTCAACAGCGCTCAGGAAATCGTTCTTTGCCGAGAGCTCCTTCGGTCGATAGAGGAAAAATGCCGAGCCGTGCATCGCATTGGTGCCGGACTTGGTGACGGCATTGACTAGACCACCGGTTGATCGGCCAAACTCCGCGGAGTAGCCTGCGGGAACAACCTGAAATTCTTTTATGGCTTCCTGCGGGATAGTGAAGGCAGTATTCGATCGTTCGCCGCCGCGGATGCCGCCGAAAAATGGTTGATTGTAATCGACGCCGTCAACGCTCACATTGGCATTAATCCCGCGCTGGCCGGCAAGTGAGATCTGACCACGAGACGGATCAACTTGTGCGGTTGGAGTTAATGTGACGAAGTCTTGAAACCGGCGGCCATTGATTGGCAGGTTTTCAATTGCCTTTTCATTTAATACAGTGTCTGACTCGGATCGGGTCGTCTGGATCTTAATCGCGCCCGAAGTGACGTTGACAACTTCCGTGACTCCGCTCACGCCCATCGAAATCTTCACGTCCACCGTTCGCCCAACAGTGACTTCGACGTTTCGCAGGGTTGTGGCTGCAAAACCGCTGGCCTCTGCCGAGACATCATAAATGCCTGGGGGGAGCAACACGATGCTGTAAAGACCTACATCGCTCGAGGTCGCCGTTCGTTGCAGAGCGGTTTCTTGATTCTTGGCGGTGACTGTAGCACCAGCAATCGCCGCTCCCTGGTTGTCAACTATAATCCCCGTGATCTGACCGGTACTTGCCTGCGATTGCGCCATAGCTGGGAGAGCCATGGTGCAAAGAGACAGCACCAGCAGTACTGCGCAAAGTGAGTGGAATAGTTTTAGTTTTGACATTTCCTGCCATCTCCTCATGAGTGTTTCATAAATGTTAATAGTCAGCGCGCCACTGGCCGCACCGGTACCCAATATCTCTTTTTGTGTTTGGTAAATCCGGCTTTGCCATGCCGATCGATAGAGAGGCGAGCTCCGTGGATCTCCTTCTGAAAGCAGCGGATTCCTCTCCTTGAGAATGTGTAACTCCTGGCGGCTTAAAACAACCGGTGGTTTGAGTTGCCTTGGCCTTTTCGTGAGCAGTTACGGATCAACCTGAAATCAGCACCCGCATTAGTCAAACTCGATCTTTTCTATCGCTTTAAACTGAACGCCTGGTTTGCAAACCTATAAACCGTGAAATCGCCGTCGATGAAAAGAAATTTGATTATTCTACCTCGCGGGAACACAAAGGCTACTCGAAGGGCAGGTTCAAGTCAAGGAAAATAGGTGTTAAATTGGGGTTTTAACTGTACGTAAACTATCCAGTCTG
Organism: Blastocatellia bacterium; assembly: GCA_035258805.1. GTDB lineage: Bacteria > Acidobacteriota > Blastocatellia > UBA7656 > UBA7656 > Onstottus_A. Next base: position 98,768 of record DATFWY010000223.1, read on the forward strand.
CGGATGTTGCCGAAGTGAGATAGCGGAGCATAGTACGAATGCTCGGTTCAAGATCTTGAGAGCCTTTCCGCAGGCCTAGACCGTCAACGGTACATGTCCGCAGACTAAATAATCCACGGCACAACCCCGTGTCATTTCTTTGCGCCGAGTACTTCAACAACTGCTTTGAACGAACCGGAGTTGTCGGGAAGGTGGCCTTCGTTCACGGATAAGAAAAGGAGCCCGTCTCGTGTTGCCGTGAATTCACCTGACTTTCCCAGAAAAATGAAATCATCGTTGTCGGAAGAGATTACCGCGATCAGCGCGCCGGTTGGTTGATCCGGCATTAGCTTCTTCGGATCCGAAAGGTCGGTTAAGCCTTCGGGTCCGCACGTGCGTCCACTCGCCGGATCCAACGTTATAGTTCCAGTCGCTGTGACGCGCACGTGGTCACCTCTCTTAACAATCAGTCCAGAGCTCGTCCAATCCTTTTTTGCTGCAACATCGACATTCAAAGTCTTAATGGCGAGGTATTGTTTTCGAGGATTTCGTTCCACGTCACCGGACTCAGAAGCAGGTGTGGGCGCTGCCGCTGCCGGAGCAGTAGACCCGCCAGACTTCTCCGGCTGCGTGGGTTCCGGTTCTCGAGCCGGCGGCGGGGTTGGCTGTGTCTCTGGAGGACTTGCCTCTCGTTGTGTCTCGATAACCTTATTCTCTTTGGTCTCCCTTGGCTGTTCGGTCGTTGTCGTAACACGCGGTTCGGTAAAGGTCTGTCGCGCAGACGATTCGGCTGATTTTGTCGAGGTAGCACTCAAATCCATACCGGTGCTCGAGTCAAATTCTATTCGCGCAACATCTCCCATGTAGACCATTGCACGGCTCAGGTAGCGTCCCGAACCAGTATCCAACATGACTACGAATTGGTCGTCGGCAAAGCTGGCTACCTTGCCCTTGAGCACGCTGCCATTCTTCAAATGTATCGTATCGCCCAGGGAAACCGATGCGGTGATCAAAACAAGGATGGGCGTCAACAAGAACTTCAACATTTTAGCCTCCACAGTATCGATTCTTGGACCGGTCGCGAATTATATCAAAGCGCTTCCCAGTGTGAAACGCGATAACTTGCGCAACCTGCATCGGCAGTAATCGTGAAGCGAGTTCCTATCCCTCGCCCTCGTGATTCACTCGGTCATTGTAGTCCTCGGAAGAAGCTGGATCGAGTTCCCACCGTTTGCGATCGCGCTCTGAAACCTTTTCCGAGGATTGTAAAGGTTCATTGTCTTCGTAGGTCAATCCGACTGCTTCGCCTAATTCATCAACGATATCCTGATCTGGAGTTGGAGACGAGCCTCCCACAGTCTCATCGCCAACATCCGCGCGGGCCCAATCGGCATCCAAATCGCCCCCCGATAACTGCGGAGTTCGCGAGTGGTGCTCCCGAAGCTCACGCTTAAGTTGCTCACCCCCTGAAGCAAACCGTTGAGCGTCCTCAAATTCCTGTTGAATTTCTTCGTCGGCTTCGTACAGTTCGCTCTCGGCGCTTCCTGCGTCTATGAATTCCGGCTTGGATTTGCCTGACATGATAGGTCCTCTGGATGTTATAGCTAGTTAATCTCCAGCGTGAAAAAGAGTCTATCACAAATGCCCGAGGCGCAAAAACAAGGGCGAGTGTACAAAGGGATCGCATTGTCGTATGTATAACTCCTTCAAAGCCGAGCTACATTTGATGGAATTTAGTTGGATCTCATCCGGAATACACTAAAACCAATCTAACTTGACCAGGAGCGGGCGTTCTTACAGGAGAGATGAAGGTGCGGAAATGGAAAAGGCGAGCCCTTTTTTGTCTGGGCTCGCCTCAGTGGGTAATAGCACAGGACTACGCCGCGATTACGTTGCTGGCAGCCAGGCCCTTCGGACCTTGCGTGATGGTAAACTCAACACGCTGACCCTCGTTGAGGGTCTTGTATCCGTCGGCCTCGATGGCAGAGTAGTGAACGAACACGTCATCACCACCTTCACGGGTGATGAAGCCATATCCCTTCGTCGCGTTGAACCACTTGACAGTTCCTGTTTCTCTCAATGCTTTCTTCTCCTTTTCATCTAGAGTGAATCGCAGAGTGATGATTGGAGCTAAAGCAAAGAGCGTTTGCGGTCAAACTTTCAAACGCGCAAAACCTTAACTTCAACTTCAGTCCTCCTCACACTACTGCTAAACAAAACGCGCCAATCCTACACATCCGCAAACCGACTGTCAACTGAAATAAGCGAGAGTATCAGCCTCCTGACATCATCAATCGAGCCAGATTTGAAATTGAAATTTGCCTGCTTGTGTGCAAGCAAATGGCACGTACAATTCCCAAATTTCAAGGCTTGACCCCCAAATAAGTAGCTAACGGATCTTATTTTGCGGTTGCTGTAACCTCATTGGATTGGATTCCCTGTGAAGTAACAACGCGGATTGACAGAATCGTACCCGCAGGCGGAGCCGATCCCCCTCCTATTTTGACTTGCACGAAATCAGGAGGCTCAAATGAAACGGATTGAGTTGTCATCTGTGACCCGTTCGCGGTCACTACGACGGTGCCGTCTCCAGGAAAATTCGTGCCGAAGGTGTTCAATAGCAAGGCGCCTGAAGCTTTCTTCTTGACCTTCACCCTCGTGATTTCAGGGCCAATCAATCGTCCTGCACTTATTTCGTTAGAGAGGTCGGACGCAGGTGGGGTTGTGTTTCGCGCTCTCACCAGGAGCTGGCCGGCACTGGTTTTTATTGTCGGATTCTCGTCCAGCTCAACGAGGATCTCCGTCGCCGGACTCTGAAAGTGAGAGATCACGATGCTGCCGTTGATCCTCACTTCAGTATCCGGTCTGAATGGTGCGCCAACTATTCTGACCCGCAAGCCGTTTTGCCCAGCTAGGGCTTGTTGAACCGGTTGACCTCCCGACAGCAAGGTGGCTGACGTTAAAGCTGGTGTTGGGGTCTGCTCCGGCGAGAGCATACCGAGCTTAGCCGAGAGTTTCTTGCCGCTAAAGATGTAAACATTGCCTCCATTTGGGATACTGTTGCTAAACCCGTCTCCATGCATGGCGTTGGCAACGTAGTCGATGTAGCCGTCGCCGTCCACATCGCCCCCAGCAAGACGATAAGAAAACTCATCGCCTCCTTCCACTCCCTGGTCTTCGCCGTGAGCTCCGGCAAGTCTGAAGATACGCGGGCTCGTCGGAGGATCGTAAAGCTTAATGACTGGCGGCAGGAAATCACGTTGACCGTATATCAACTCCGTAACGCCGGCATCCTCGCGTTCTTCACCGTTAACATCGAACGTTCTCTCAGGGCTCCCTATAAACAAATCCGAAAACCCATCTCTGTTGATGTCGTAAGTGCGAACCGAGTCTCCGGCACAATCAAGCGCGTGGGCGCCGTAAATTATTGAAACCTGTTGACCCGATGCGGTGGGATTCGCAAGATCGATAGTCGCTCCCGACAACGTGGGTGAGCCATAGATAACGTATACGGCCCCAGTCTGACCTTGATTATCCGGAGCTTTCGCCAATAAAGCGCCGATTATCAAGTCAGTCCTGCCGTCGCCATTGACGTCTCCGCTATGAACCTGCGATGCAAGAAAGTCCACCGGATTCGCGCCTATCACATGGGTTGCACTTGCAGGCGGGGAATTAAGATCAACGGTTGATGGCCAGGTCCTTTGGCCGTAAATGACAAAAGCTTCACCGCAAAGATGTCTTTGGTCATTGAAGCTCGCCGCAAAAAAGTTGTGTCCATTTTGTAGACTTGGCGTAACGTACGAACCGGAATCGCGATCGATAGATGCGCCGATGATGATGTCGCCGATCCCATCATTATTTATATCGCCGACTTGTAATGCAGCCCCCCAATGATCCTCCTCGTTGGCGCCAATGATGCGCGCGGTACGAACGCCTGCCGGCGGCCCTGAGAGATCAATTACTGAAGGCAGGTTCGGAGAGCCAAAAACAATGTATGCCCCGCCAACGTGTTGTTTCCCGCCGGAGTTGATTTGGTCGGAGCCAATGATTATGTCAGCGATACCGTCACCATCGACATCACCGGCATCGACCCAGATTCCCATTCGCCCGCCGGATTGTGGCCCATAAATCGCGATGACGCCGGGCGGTGGGTTACCGTCGTTTGTGCTCAGATCAGCATTGAGATTGAAATTTCTCGAGCCGAGCACAACGTAAGCCGCGCCGCGGTTGTCTGCAATTGCGCCGCTTGCGCCATCCTGTCCGCCGGCTCCAATAACCACATCTCGGATTCCATCACCGTTGACATCACCGTTTGCCGACACGGAGGTCCCCAACAGGTCACCGGTCCGCTGTCCTGCCAGTTTGAAGATGTTTGGCGGATTTTGTGCGGCGTCGACGAAGCCGCTGTCACGGCCATCGCTTATATAAAAATTGATCAGTCCGTTGTTCTCGCGGTTGCCAGTACTTCCGTACATACCGCAAAAGATCACATCGGCGCGGCCGTCACCATTGATATCTCCGGCGGCGACCGGCAACCCGATGTCGCCCTGCAGCCGCAAACCTCCGAACAGTACTAAAAGACCATCCTGACTGAAGTTTGCGGTATCTACCGCCAGTTGAATAGAACCGCCCTGAGCTCGAACTCGAACGCCTACCATGGATGAGAATAAAGACAAAATAAGTCCCACAACTAAACCGAAATGTACGCTCGCTACCTTTCTACCCATAAGACCTCGTAAATAATTTCGCGGGAAGTATCCTCGCGGCGGGGGAATGATTATACAATGCGCTGGAGTTTGATGGCGAATGCAGGTTTGCGATCATCATTTCTAGCTAAAGAATGGAAGAAAACCAGTTCTGCAGCCGTCTAATGGACGAGAAATAAAGAATGGCTGGGGTATGGAGCGGCTTGCGATAATGAGCCATCTTCGATCACACGCTGAGATCATCGAAGCTTGCAAACAGGGGGACAGGGAAGCTTTCCACCACTTGTTTGAGGCGCACAAAGATCGAGTTTACACGATTGCGTTTCACTACAGCGGCGATGCTTCGATGGCGCACGATGTGACACAGCAGGTCTTTCTCAAGCTGTTCACCAGTATCAACCAGTTTCAAGAGAACTCGCAGTTCACGACGTGGCTTTATCGTATTGTGGCTAATACTTGCACTGATGAACATAGAAAGCGAAGGCGCTTTGTTCCGTTTAGTCCCGAAATCGAGGTAAGAACCATGGTGGGAAAGGCTTCTCAAGAGGACAGCTATCATAAGAGCCAGGTTGCCGATTCGGTTCGGAACGCGATTTCGGAGCTTACGCCGAAGCTACGGCTTCCAATCCTGCTAAAGTATGTTGAGGGACTCTCTTACGATGAGATCGCAGAGTCGCTGGGCCTTTCAATCGGTACTGTATCGTCACGGTTGAATCGAGGACACAAAATGCTGGCGCGCAAACTCCAACATTTGCGAAGCGAGTTCTCATCAGGGGAATGACGATGTTTAAGGGTCACGTAACAAAACAACTATCGGCCTATTGCAATGGTGAACTGGCCGGCAATCAGATGGAGAGCGTACGCGCGCACTTGCGTGTATGTTCGCGATGTCAGAAAGAATACGAGGAGATTAAGTTTGGGGTGAACCTCGCTAGTCAACTTCCGCTTGCCACGGCACCCCAGGAGTTGTGGAGCGAGATTGAGGCGATCCTTGATCAACGATCGCGCAGGCCGATCGTTGAGCAAAAGAATCCTAAGTTCGGGTTCACGTTCAGTTGGTATCGCGTCGCAGCAGTCGCGGCAGTGCTGCTGATCGTAGTGACGATTGGTCTGTTTGTGTTTAGACAATCACCTAACCCTGCGCCGCGAGCTTCGTTAGCAGTGGACGGGACTGGAGCGGTAAAGATTGACGGAGACAGGATCGATAACAAGGCGAGACTGGCAATCGGCGAGACGCTGGAGACCGGCGATTCTTCCACCGCGAAAGTCACCGTGAGCGTAATCGGCGAAGTGGACCTCGCTCCGAACAGCAAGCTACGTCTGCTCCAAACGAAGGAAGACGAACATAGGCTGGCCCTGGATCACGGTCGGATGAAAGCGACGATATCGGCTCCGCCACGGATCTTTTTTGTTAATACTCCAGCCGCTGAAGCCATAGATCTCGGTTGTGTTTATGATCTTGAGGTTGACGATGCTGGTGGAACGCTGCTGCACGTGACACTGGGGTTCGTTGAACTGGTCCGAAATGGACGCAATGTTTATGTTCCTCGCTACGCGATGTGTAAGGCACGACCGGGGATTGGACCCGGAACCCCGTACTTTGAGGACGCTAATCAAGCGTTTGTGAATGCGCTGGAGAGGTTCGATTTTGAGAAGGGCGGCGAGAACGCGCTTGATGAGGTGCTGCGAAACTCACGAACAAGGGACACATTCTCACTATGGCATCTACTCTCGGAGGTTGATGGAGCGCTTCGTGTTCGAGTGTTGAACCGGATGATTGAGCTGGTTGGCTTGCCGAAAGACACTAATCGAGAGCTCGTATTGTCGCTCGATCAACCTACACTTGAAGCGTGGAAAGATGAAATGGTTGATACGGTTTGGTATTGACGTAGCGTAGACTCTCTAGTCTGCGCAGGACGGCGCCCCTGAACACACAAGCTCTGAGTCCATTCGCCGTCTACTCATTTCACATCCGACGAAACGGCCGATAGTTGCGCATTCCTGGTAGACGTCCTACGCGCGCTCTCCTTCTCTATCGAGACAAGGTATTGGCCCAATACGCTTCCAGCTTCCGCAATCGAGATCGCGGAGGACTGCGGCTGGTCCACAAGATTCTTCCAAACCGGTTTTTCTCCGTAGCTGTAGTCGCCAAAAATGATCACCGGCGTTCCAAAAGCCACGATCGAAGAATCTACTTTTGACACTATCCACTGCTCCGCCCAGTCGAAGATCCACCTGGCGTCCTCTTCGAGCAACCTTACGCAGCCATGACTCGCCGGGTACCCGGGCAAGTCGAATTGATGAAAAGCGATACCCGAATTGTCATCAAGGTTAAAGCACCACGGCAGAATCCAGCTCTGATTGATAGAGCTCCTCTTCTCTCTTGCCTTCCAGTTCGCGTGGTATAGCCCGGCCGGCGTCGGTGTCGATTTCTTTCCGGTGCTGGTTGGTCCCCAATAAACAAGCGTTCCATGCTCATAGGCACCAAATGCCTGGACCCGTCGGGATACCAGGACAAGTTTTGGAATATTGATGGCGGTTTGAAGTTGTCGCGGGAACGGAGCAAGCGCCAGCGTGTCCTCACCCGCGTGGGGAATCAATAGGGAATCGCCGACGCGAATATGTTTCCTGTCGATGCGATTCACTTTGAGCATAGTCAGGAACCCGTCCGGTCCAAGCCGCGACTCCAGCTGCTGGATTGACTTCTGGTTCTGCACCTTGAATATCTCGAACCCCAGCCGCGACACAGATAAGGTTGCTGTTTTCGTGGGAGCGGCAGGTCGACTGATCGAATCCTCAGGCTCAGTTGGCTGCGGCTGCGAAAGGTTATGTTTCGATGTTATTGCATCAGACTCCTCTTCTCGGAGGGCAAGCGCCGAGGCGAGCAAGGGAGCACCGAGCAACGTGATTAGCAGTGATACTGTCCGAGCGTTGCGTTTCATAAGCCGCATTAGATGTAGCCGGAGAATTTTGGTTGCTCAGGCTGGGTTGGGGTTAGGGGTTGGGTTTGCGGACTGGGGTCTGGGCGGTTCGATTCTAACCACAACCCCAACCCCCAGCCCCCAACCCCCAGCCCCCAACCCCTAACCCCAACCCCTAACCCAACCCCGACCCCTAACCCCCAACCCCTATCTGATCTTCCACGGCGGATTCAACCTGTTCTCCCCAGCGTAATAAAGACAAATTCTGTGCCCATCCGGGTCGCGAAGATAGGCCTCTCGCCACAACCACGATTGGTCGACCGGCTTGGCCTCGAACGTGATGCCCGATCGTTCGAGCCTCTCGACTGTCATATCCAAATCATCACATTCGAAGTAGACGATAGGCTTTTCGCCTTGCGAGACAACAGCGACTCGATGGATGGAGAGTGTCGAATCGCCGTTCGGACAGACGAAACGAACATAGCGGGGAACGCTGTCAACTATCTGGATTAATCCAAGGGCCTTGTAAAACTCAACTGCTCTCGCAACGTCGGTTGATGGAATCGTCACCTGGTTTAATCTCATCCCATACCTCATCTTCTGATGTTCTGCCTATAAGATTACAAAGGGCTGGCTTTGTTGCTCCTTTGTGTCTTATAGTCTTTATGGCAAAGGCCAATAACCCCGAGACCACAAGATGCGTCACCTTGACTCGCCATTAACCCGCACTGTATAAAATTTTTTGTTGAAATATTGCGGAAAGGCAAACTATGAAGACATTGCTGTTGAATCCGCCATCGTTCCCGAATTTTGATGGCGGAGCCAGTTCTCGATGGCCCGCTTCTCGTGAAATTGCCTCTTTCTGGTATCCAGTTTGGTTGGCCTACCCTGCAGGACTTATCAAAGAAAGCCGTCTTCTCGACGCACCACCACATGGCGTCACCCCCGAGGAGACCATTGACATATCGAAAGATTACGATTTTGTCGCGATCTACACCAGCACGCCCGGATTCAAGAATGACCTGCGATTGGCCGAAATGATGAAGGCCGAGAAACCAGATCTGAAGCTGGCCTTCGTAGGTCCGCCTGTCACTTCGCAACCTGCAGAGGCGCTCAACTCCTCCGAGGCAATCGATTTTGTCGTTCGAAAAGAGATCGATTATGCGTTAAAGGAATTTGCCGAGGGCAGGGCACTCGAAGATATTCAAGGTATCAGTTATCGAAAGAACGGGACAGTCGTGCACAACGTCGATCGCACACCGCTCCACGATCTGGATTCTCTGCCGTTTGCATCCGATATTTACAAACGCGATCTTGATATCACCAAATACAATATTCCGTTCCTGCTGAATCCTTTCATCTCGTTTTACACTTCGCGAGGGTGCCCGGCGCTCTGCACATTTTGTCTTTGGCCGCAGACAATAAGCGGGCACGCCTGGCGAACCCGCAGCCCGGAGAATGTCGCCACTGAAGTTAAGCGGGCGTGGGATCTCTTTCCGAATCTTGAAGAGATCTTCTTCGACGATGACACGTTCGCCTGGGCAAAAAACCGCACGATTGCCGTTTGTGAAAAACTGAAACCGCTAAAGACAACCTGGTCTTGCACGTCTCGGGTTCATACTGACTATGAAACGCTCAAGGCAATGAAGGAAGCCGGGTGCAGACTTTTAATCGTAGGTTTCGAGTCCGGTGATCCTCAGATTCTCAAGAACATAAAGAAGGGCGCGACTGTCGAGCAGGCACGCGAGTTCATGAGAAATTGCAAAAAGCTCGGTATCGTAGTGCACGGCGATTTTATCATAGGGCTTCCGGGAGAAACCCCGGAAACAATCAAGCGCACTGTCAAATTTGCCGAGGAGCTCGATCCAGAAACGATTCAGGTTTCAATCGCGCACTCGTATCCCGGCACTGAGTTCGACGACTACCTGCGTAAGAATAACTATCTCATGAACGCTGAAATGACGGACGAGATGGGCCACCAGCTTCCGGTGATTCAGTATCCAGGACTAAGTCGCGAAGAGATAGTTCAAGCTGTAGAGCAGTTTTACGATCGTTACTACTTCAGGCCCAGGATTATCTTCAGGATCGTTCGCCGGGCTGCGTTCAACGGTCACGAGCGCAGGAGGCTGTACAAGGAAGCGAAGGAGTTTCTGCAGCTTCGCGCGAAGCGGAAAGCGTTCGTAGAAGCCCAAGCCAGCCGATGACTGCTCAATCTCGGCGCACAAAGGAACAGACTGGCGCTGCCTTTAATGCAAATAGAGGCGGCGCTAGCGCGTTTTTGCACCACCCAACTGATCATCAATCGACTCCAGACAATCGCAAATCAGCTCAGCGTCGTCTGATCGTCAACGCTGATGACTTTGGTATGTCCGAGGAAGTCAATAAGGCGGTCATACGAGCGTACAAGGAAGGCGTGCTCACAAGCACGAGTCTGATGGTGACAGGCGCGGCGTTTGAACATGCAGTTAAGTTAGCTCGCGAGCACCCTGGGCTTGCTGTAGGAATTCATCTTGTTACGGTGGTCGGAAAGAGCGTGCTTGGGCATGCGGAAATTCCTACACTGGTCGACAGAGAGGGAAACTTGTCAAACAATCCCGTTTCTGCGGGCCTCAAGTACTATTTTTCGGCGGCGTCGCGAAGGGAATTGAGAAAGGAGCTGACGGCTCAGTTTGAGAAATTTCGGTCTACCGGCCTTCCTCTCTCTCACATCGACGGTCATCTTCACTTGCACGTTCATCCGGTGATATTCAACACCGCGCTGGAGCTGGGCGCTAAATACGGTGCGCGCCGGATGCGAGTACCGGTGGAAGAGCGACAGCTTGCGCTCGAATTTGACTCCTCGAATATCGTGCAAAAAACCATCTACAGTCTGCTTTTTGGCGGTTTGGCGCTTTACATGAAAAGCAGGCTGAAGAAATGCGGTTTCACCTTTCCCGAAAGAGTGTACGGAAACTTGCAAAGCGGGCGCATGAGCGAGGGCTATTGTCTCTACGTGCTCGAAAGGCTTACCACTGAGATCAGCGAAATATACTTTCATCCCGCGGTCTATGAGGATCACAAAGTACTGAACAGTGAGGAGCGTCAGTGCTCAATTGAGTTTGAAGCGTTGATGAGCACAACAGTGAAGCAGAGGATGCAGGAGCTCGGAATCAATCTAACTAATTACTTTGGGATTTAGCACCGAGCATCCGATACAACTAATGAAGGAATCTGAAGATACGCAAATGAAAACACCGGTCGTCTTGATTGTAGCAATTATCTCTCAAGCCATTGGCAATGTTTTCATCACAAAGGCGATGAAGTTAATCACAAGCCCTGTCGCCGGCGGCGACGATCTGGTTTCTACTGTCGCTCGAGCGGTTACTAACCCGACCCTATGGCTCGGGACGGCACTACTGATAATTTTTTTCGTGCTTTACTCTGCGGCATTATCGTGGGCGGATTTGAGCTTTGTGCTGCCGGCAACCGCATTTGGTTATGTGTTAAACGTCGCAGCGGGACATTATTTTTTGAGTGAGTCAGTCACGCCCGCGCGCTGGGCAGGATCCTTGATCATAACCCTGGGCGTGTTCCTGGTTTCCCGATCCGGTGTGCGCACGATCGACACTCCACAGGAAATATCATGATGACAGCGTTGATGATCGCGATTGTCGTACTAGGCGGCTCGGCTGGTGATGTTTTCATTACCAAGGGCATGAAGCAGATTGGCGAAATATCGACCATCAACCTCCACCAGTTACTGTGGATCGCGCTTAGAGTGCTTTCAAATAAGAACTTCATTATTGGAATCGTGTTCATGGCCTGCAGCTTTTTTGCATTTCTGTCGGTGCTGTCGTGGGCTGATCTGAGCTTCGTTCTTCCTGCGACGTCTTTGAGTTTCGTCATCACCACCGCAGGAGCGAAGTTTGTCCTTCATGAGCGAATCAGTCGCGTCAGGCTTGCAGGAACCGTGTTGGTTTGCCTCGGTGTTGCTCTGATTTCGCTGCCATAGACCCGATGGTCGTCCTCGCGATCAAATTAATTCTAATAATCTGCACAATAGCGGCGAACGCCTACTACATATTGTCCATCATTGCGGCACGCAAGTTTTTCTCGAGTCCGCCCGATCAGGAGCGTGATGAACAACTTCCGGTGTCGATAATGATCCCGCTTCACGGAGCGGACTTTGAAGCATATCAGAACTACGCCCGATTTTGTTTGCTGGAGTATCCCGAGTTCCAGATCGTATTCGGCGTGCGAGATGCTAACGATACCTCTGTCCCGATCGTGCGAAAGCTGATGGCTGATTTCCCTGACAGGGACATCGCTCTCGTCATATCTGATCAGACAATTGGACAGAATCTAAAGGTAAGCAATCTTCAAAACATGCTCGCGCAGGTTAAACACGAACAGATTGTAATTGTAGACAGCGACATTCGGGTTGAGCGCGACTATCTGCGTAAGGTCTTAGCGCCAATGACTGATCCGCGCATTGGGTTAGTGACGTGTTTATATCGAGCCGCAAAGACATCGGACTTCGGCGCGAAGCTTGAAGCGGTCGGAATAACCGCCGAGTTCGCTTCCGGAGTTCTGATGGCGTGGATGCTCGAAGGAGTGAAGTTCGCGCTCGGCTCTACGATGGCGACGACGCGCACAAGGCTCGCGGCAATCGGGGGGTTCCCAGCACTGGCAGATTATCTGGCAGACGATTTTATGCTTGGAAACTTGATAGCAAGAGACGGATATGAAGTAAAGCTTTCTCAGTATGTTGTCGAAACGGCGATGCCGCCGATCGGGTTTTGGGGAATGATGCGGCATCAGATTCGTTGGGCGCGATCAACGCGGATATCTCGCCCGATGGGATATCTCGGGTTGATTCTTACATACGGAACGGCGCTGGCGCTTTTGGTTGTCGCAGTGGACGGCGGATCGACCTTTAGCTTGGCTCTGCTCGCGATAACATTGGTCATAAGACTATCGATGGCTTGGGTCATTGGCGTGAAATGGCTTGGCGATGGGCTTCTGATGAAATACTTCTGGCTTGTGCCGATAAGAGATTTACTCAGCTTTTTAATATGGTGTCTTAGCTGGGTAGGCAGAAGAGTTGAATGGAGAGGCCGCCAATACGAAGTTGCTCGCGACGGAACAATGATTCAGGTTGAAGCTCAGTAGTTGCGCGTTAATTTATCAGCGAAGTGCATCACGAACTTGCCTGATGTCGAGCAGCTAGTTGCCCGCAAGCTGCGGAAATATCCTGGCCTCGCGGCCGGCGAATGAACGATGGCAGGCCGCGCTCGGTCAAGATCCGTTGGAACCCCCGGATCCTATCCATCGGTGACGACGCGTATGGAAGCTCGGGGGCTGGATTGTGCGGAATAAGATTTACTTTTGCACGAATGCCCGAAAGCAATCGGACCAATTCGCGCGCGTTCGCATCGCTGTCGTTAATCCCATCCAGCATCACGTATTCGAACGTCAGCCGCTCTCGCTCGCCTAGTGGGTAAGAGCGGCAGGCCTTCATCAACTCCGCAAGCGGATATTTGCGATTGATTGGAAACAACTGGTTGCGAAGCTCGTCGTTTGTTGCCGTGAGCGAGATCGCTAGTCGTGGTCTGATTTCCTCTCGAGCCAGATCGTAGATTCGAGGGACTATTCCCGCGGTTGATAATGTCAGTCCTCGCGACACAATTGCCATTCCTTTTGGATCCAAAAGGAATCGCACCGCTTTCATCACTTGATCGTAGTTCAACAGCGGCTCGCCCATTCCCATCATTACTATGTTTGTACGATGCGGAACCTCGACACCCTCACCATAAACCTGATTCAGAACCAGGATTACCTGTGAGACGATTTCGCAGGCATTTAGGTTTCGCTTGAGCCCTAGCACTCCAGTCATACAAAAAGTGCAGGCAAGCGGACAGCCGACCTGGCTCGAGATGCAGATAGTGTCTCGGCGTTCCTCCGGCATAAAGACCGACTCAACCTCTGATCCATCGTTTAGGGTCATTAGAAATCGACGAGTCCCATCAGATGAAAGGAAGACGTTTTGAATCTGTGTCCGGCTGACTATGGAGTACTCCTCGAGAATCCGACGAAGCGTTTTTGGCAACTCAGTCATCGAGTCAAAGCTTGTGATTCGACGACGAGCCATTGCGTCGTAAAGTTGACGCGCGCGATAGGGCTTCTCGCTGAGGGAAACCATAAAGTTGGTCACTTCATCCAGCGTGAGGCCAAGCAGTACCGTTTTTTCAGCGACGTCGGTCATTGATATGATTATAGGAAGCAAGTACCGTAGACTGTCTAGTCTGCGGCTGAGTGCGGTCCGATAACCGGCTGAACGGGTGCTATAACTTTAGTGTTGAAGCATCCGCAGACTGGACAGTCTACGGCACATTTTGGTCACTTCCCTGAATTGTTTCTTCGCAAGTTCATCCGCGCCTGGGCGATCGACATAACCGCGGCGTAAGCATAACCGCACAAATAAATCATCAAGAAAGGCAACGTTCCGAAAATCCCACTATCGATCGCAAACCAGATCGTGAAGATAAAGTACAACGCGAACAATAGCTCCAGCCACGGCAGCGAGAGACGACGCGGTACGTAGCTCTTCTTAACCCAGGTGTCGCGGGTATCTTCGATCCTGTACTTCGGTGTGCGAACGAACGGACTCTTGACTCCAAGCAGCGCTTCAATCACTGCTCGAGCATTCGAAAAGGTAAGAGCGATTCCCATGCTCATCACGAATGGCATGTATTTGAGCGATTGCTTCCAGGTGTTCGGATGGAGATACCTCTGAGTAACTACGTAATAAACTACAACCGAGAGTGTTGAAAACGTCAGAACTGGCACGTCGAGGGCGAAAAGGTGAAAAAGTCCCTGGTTGTAACGAATGATCAAAATCGGAAGATTGATCAGCGCCAGCACGATTACCAGCGGCGCCGCAAGATTTCCGGTTAACCTGAAAAACTGTTCCAGCTTGACGCGAGTGGATAGACGAGGATCACGCCACATACGCTTGAAAAGCTTTATTCCAACCTGCACGACGCCTTTCGCCCATCTCCGTTGTTGAGACTTGAAGGCATTTATTTCAACCGGCAGCTCTGCGGGCACATCGTCATCCGCAAGATAGACGAAGTGCCAACCCATCAATTGAGCGCGATATGAGAGATCGGTGTCCTCGGCCAGGGTGTCGTGCTGCCAGCCGCCCGACCACTCAATTGCTTCGCGACGCCACATTCCGGCGGTGCCGTTAAAGTTGAAGAACCCGCCGCAGCGGTTGCGCGCGACCTGCTCAATAACAAAGTGCCCGTCAAGCATAATCGCCTGGACTCTGGTGAGCAGTGAATAGTCGGCGTTGATGTGACTCCAGCGCATCTGCACCATGCCGATTCGATCGTCAGTGAAATAGTCGATCATCCGGCGAATACAATCCGGATGAGGGACGAAATCGGCATCGAAGATCAGTACGAATTCGCCGGAAGATCTCTTAAGCCCTGTTTCAAGGGCTCCCGCCTTGAAACCGACGCGGTCATCTCGATGACAATAAACAATATCGAAGCCTTCGTTGAAGTACTTGTTGACCGCGGCCGAAGCAATCTGTTGCGTATCGTCAGTTGAGTCGTCGAGAACCTGAATTTCCAGTAACTCGCTGGGGTAGTCGAGCTTCACTACTGCGTCGATCAATCGTTCAGCCACATACATCTCGTTGAACAGCGGTAACTGAACAGTAACGCGAGGCAGCCGGTTCGGTGCAAACTTCGACTTAGGCTGCGGACGGTGCGTTCGATAGCGGAGAAACAGATAAACGAGACGGTAACGATATACGCCGTAAACCGACAGCAATCCGAGGATGCCGAAGTAAACGATCATGAAGTAGATATCGAGGGAATCATTTATGTTTAGATAGCTGATGTTTCCGCCTGGATAGCTCCCGCCCTGGATGATTGATGAAGCAATGAATTTGTCTACGGCAACATTGCCGGTGTCAGGCAAAGGCATAGCCAGCATCTCAGGTTGTGCTGTTTTTCCTGGTGCGACTTCCGCCGAGCCGAGAATACGATCGATGCCGGTGCAATCGGCGGCTAACACATAATGACCTGGTTCCAGGTTGTCGAACGAGAATACTGCGGCGGGCTCTGTTTTGCCGGCCGGTTGTCGTTGGTTATCAGTATCATTCGCGCGAGTAGGGACGGCAGTTTCGGGAATTGAAATCGTGTGGTATTCGGCGCCGGTTGAACTATTGTGGGCCGTGACGGTGAGGCCAGCCATTATGTAGCCTCGCTTATCGACGATTCTTCCCTGTATAGATGGTTGGCCTTTCGAGGATGGCTTTTCTGCAGCGTTAACCGACCCAATAAACAGAAGGATGCACACCAGGATCGGGAGAAGTAGCTTAGTCATTAAAGTCCTTATGATAGCAGTCCTGATAGCTTTAGATACTTCAATTATGGTGCAACCAACTGCAAAGTATAGAGATGCGGCTGGTCCATTTCAAGACGGCGAACGCATACCAGAGTTCCAGAACAGCTGCGTGATAGCGTCTTTATTTTGGATTGTCGCTGAGCACAACGGTCTGTGACTGAACTTTCACTGAAGAGAAGCTTCTAAACGTCCTCCCCGATTGGGTAGCTTGTCGAACCACTTTTGCCGAATTCATGCTGGGTCGACACGGGAATCTTATTGACTTATCCTGGGCTCGGCGAGAAAATCTACCAGTTTTGTCTCGTCAGAAAGGAGTGCGTTGTGGGACGAGTTCTTCTAGTTCTTATTCTTGCCTGTCTGGTAGCAACTTTCATGATCATCAACAATTCCTCCTGGAAATACACTACGACAAGCGCCTCACCAAATAATGAAGAGGCCAAACATAAATCTGAGAAAGAGCGTCCGACAAAACGCGAGAAAGAGTCGCGAGCCAGGATTTCAGCCAAATCGTCGCTATCCAGATCGCAATCAGCCAGCTCAATCAAATCTGCTGGAACATCCAGGGATCCCCGCGTTGCAGATCAACCAGAATTGATCCAGGACCCTTCGCACGCAACAGTGAAAGGTGATCAAACGCCGGTTTACTCAGTCAATTCCAAAGACAGCAGCGTCGTAAAACTGCTCAACAAGGGAGATTGGGTATCGACCGACCTGGACGTTATCGATGTCAAAGGGCGATGGACTATCGTGAAGCAGAGTGATCTAAGTAAGCCGGGGTTTGTACAGCCTGAAAACCTGCAGCCGGCAAAGGCTATCCGGAAGAACGATAAATAAGAAGAAGTGCCGCTAAATCAGGACTCGGCGTTAAAATCTCGCGAAACCTCCCCTACAAGATTTAGTTCACTGCGACGTATTTCATGATTGACGCCGGAATCGCTTTAGGCGATGTCTTGAGGTGACGCCGGCAAAATGCGTCAATGTCGTGAAATGCCTTGAGGGCTACCTCTGGATGCGGAGTGCGCGGTCCGTTGCCGTTGAAGTTAAAACAATGCGGCTCCCCTGAGTACGTAATCACCTCGACCTTCTTTCCAAGTGCTCGAAGCTCAGGAATAAAAACCTGACTGTTGAAAGGGAACACTCTCGGATCCTGGTCGCCCTGAATAATCAGGATCGGACACCGTATTCTCGAGATCTTTGCGCGTGTCAGCTTTTGGTACTCGGGTGTGTAGAAGCCTCGTGGGTTATCCCCAATCGGACGTGAATCGTCCGGAACGAATCGTTCACCCCTCTTTGGAAACTTCGCATTGAAGATACCGGCGAATATAAAGCTGGCCGGTTCTTCGGGAATAATGGCGCAAGGTTCTGTGGTTGCTGCAGCGACCTCAAGGGCGAGGTCACCACCTCCGCTACAGCCGTAGATGACTATGCTTTTTGGATCGACAAACGAAAGCCGGCACAGGTGTTCGAACGCCGCAAGCGAGTCCTCGCGCGACACGACTGATTGCGGGTCGTCATCGCGACTACGATAGGTTATAGAGACAACGACATAGCCCGCTGCGAGAAAGCGCGAAGGATTTGCTGCATTGAGGAGATGATCCTTTATTGTTTCGGCGGGTCGTTCAACCATTCCACCGTGAATGAAAAGGATCGCAGGGAACCGTCCAGTGCCGGGCGGCTTGCGAAGAAACCCGATACCGCGATGGCCGTCCCGTGCGATTGGGGCGATAGGAACGAGTGGGCATGCCTCTTCAGAAACCTTTGGTCGGGTTACGTTGGCTGATTTCGCATTTGCAGTTCGTTCAGGTGACGCTTGAGAACAGTTTAACCGCGTAGTGGCATGGAGCTCAGTGTAGAAAACACTGGCGATGACTAGCCCTATGAAAGGCACAAAAGCCGGTATACCTGGTGTTCTGGCGAGTTTCATGATTTGTTCTGTAGCAAAGATCGCTGGAGGTTTCCAGTAACTACCTATCTCTTGACTCTTGGAGAACTGAGCTTCCTGGTAGTTGTGTGCTTCTTCGAATGCTTGCGAGTGCTGTGCTGTTTCTTAGCACTCTTTGAGGCAGGTTTCCGAATGTTCGACTCCGCTGTTTGCGTAGCCAATAGCGGATACGGATTCTGTGCACCGCCCAGGAAACGATAGACACCGTAGTGAAGATGATAAGGTGTCCCGCTTGCATTACCAGTATTCCCTACATACCCAAGGACGGTTCCCTGTTGCACCATGCTTCCCGGTTTAATATCGCCGAACCTGTCCAGGTGAGCGTAGTAATGCCACCCCCAGCCAGGCCCAAGGACGCTAACGACGTGACCGCCGAGATTGTCTTCGCCTACTTTGAAGACGATCCCGTTCGTGGTGCTAAGTACGGGGCGACCCAGAGGCGCAAAGATGTCGATTCCTTCGTGACGCCTGTTTCCGCTGCGCGGAGCGCCCCACGTATCTTCAAGATCCTTTGAAGCAACTTGCTCAACCGGGACTGGGAGTTTCGGCGGAGTCTCTTGAGTGAGCAGAGAAATAAGCGTCCCGACTCTCAATAGGGCTGGCTGATTCCAAATCGCGATTAGCGCCGTGGATCCAACTGCCAATGTAGCAATCGCGAGTACCTTGCGAGGGCGTATTCTCAAGCTCGGCACCTCCAGCTACGGATGATTACGAGTCACACTGAGTAGGTGTTCCGGCTCGCTCGGTGTGTTCTATTGACTGGGTATAGCCTGAGGAGTACCAGGGGCCAGTGGTCAAGGAATTTTAATCGAGAGCTCGCGTCGCGTTCTCGTTTGCCACGCTAGGCGCCCAGTCCCTCCCATCCAGGGACTCGTCGAATTGAACGCTGAAAATGGGTACCATGATTCTCATTAACGGCAAGAAAGACTATTGACCGGTCTCAGGGAGTCGCTTACAGTGGAGCGTCTGTTACTTCCCCACAGGTTTGCGGTCCCAGTTCCTGCTCCTTAACGGATTGATCACGAGGGTGAGACTCTAATCCATATTGAACCCCTCCCCGGTTATCAGGTGAGCCTTTTTCTAGCAAAAGATCAATAACTAGCAAGATTCGGCCTGCGAAGGCCTGCCCCTGAAGACGACCACTGCCCAGGTTGATTCTTTCGGCATTCGGACAAGTCTGGTGTCAGGAGCCGAAATGCAGGCGCTCCCGTGACCATTACAAGCGACCGCAATGCGGTTTCCCTTACGGGCTTACCTTCTCTGACTGAAGTGTCTTCATCTTTAGCAACGCGACATTCTCAACGTAAAAGCACCATCGATAAGGATATCCGTATCGAGTTCGGTTTGAACAACGTTACGAGGATAGGTCTGGGATTATTTCTTGTGCTCGCCTGTTCGTTGTTTGTAGTTGACGTAATTTCCAACTTTACGGTCGGTACGTTGAGCGATGAACGCGCAACGATACCACTCGATACGCTCTCGACAGCATCCGACACATACCCGACCTCTCCGCGACTTCACGCCCGAGTTGCCGAAGTGTTGGAGGAGCAAGGCGACCTTACACGGGCACAGGAGCACGCCACTCAGGCGATCGGTCTCTCGCCAAACAATTACAGTTATCGATTGCTCCTGGCCAGTATTGAAGAGGCGGTAGGTGACCGAACGGCAGCTGAACAATCCCTCAGAGCGGGTCTCGCGCTTGCCCCGAATAAACCCGATGTGCATTGGCAACTGGCCAACGTGCTTCTGAGAAAAGGTGATTTGAACGAGGCGGTCGAGCACTTTCGTGCCGCGTGTTCGCGGAACACAAAGCTCCTTCCGGTGACGCTCAACCTGATCTGGCGGACATCAGGCGGTGATCCGGATCTTGTACAGGAGATCACAGGGAGTCAGCCAGAGGCGAGAATCAAACTTGCAGTGTTCCTCGTTAAGCACGAGCAAACTGGAATTGCTACAAAGATCTTTAGCGAACTCGGGCCACGTGCCCGGCTCGCTGCCGCAGAGGCGCACGAATTCCTGGATTCGCTCATCGCAGCGGGAGAAGAGAAGCACGCACGTGACCTTTGGATCAGTATCAGCGGTGATGCCGGTTTAGATCACGGGCTGATATGGAACGGGAGCTTTGAACTTGAAAGCGCCAAGGACCTCATGCAGTTCGATTGGATGAGCTATAACAATGAGTACGCGAAGGTCAGAATTGGAACCGGTGCGGCGCATACAGGTGCGCGGTCGCTTCGTATGGAGTTTGCCGGTCGCGATACAACGAGAGTTGATGGTCAATTCAGACAGCTGATCGTCGTCCAGCCGAACACCCACTACAAGTTGGAATACTATGCCAATGCCGAAAGACTGGTATGCCCTGAAGGGCCGCGAATTGTTGTAAGGCAGAAGGACTCTCAGGATGAGATCGCAGCGTCTGAGCCAATAGTCGCTGGCAAGCCGGGATGGCAGCGTATCGACTTCGACCTGAATGCCCCTGCTACTCCGAACGGGGAACCAGTTGCGCTCGTCGTCACGATTGTGCGCCGGCCGAGATTCAGCTACGACGAGCCCACTCGTGGCATGCTTTACTTCGATGACTTCACGTTGACCGAACAGCCGGAACGAGTCACCGCTCAACTTTCGTCAAATAGAAATCGATATTAGGTACGAGACTATGAACAGGCAAGGCACAGAACTGCCGTTGCAGTATACCAGTCTGGACAGAGCGATTCTGTTTGGCTTACTTGCCACGGCGGTGTTCACCGCATTGGCCCACGGCACTGTCGAGCCGTGGTCACTTGCTGTCTTTGAGTCCCTTAGCGTAGGGCTGATCGCGCTTTGGGGTTTAAAAATGATTGCACAGAAGCGGGTCACGATAAGCATACCCCCGGCGAGTCTGCCTCTGGCAGTGTTTGTCTTATTGGGAATTCTTCAAAGCGTCGCATTCACCAACCGGCTCGGAGAGCGAACGGGTTTATCGATGGACATCGAGGCAACACGAGCCACCGTTTTGGCTCTGTTCTTTTTGGTTACTTTGTTCTTGATTGCCGCAAATCATCTCGATGACTCTGAGCGCAGGCGCACCTTGATGACCTTTCTTATCATTTACGGGGTGGCGATGGCCCTATTCGCCCTGGTTCAACATTTTACCTGGAATGGCCGGCTATACTGGTTTAGGCCGATCACCTCAGAGGCTACATCACCATTCGGGCCATTTGTAAACCGCAACCATTTCGCAGGCTACATGGAGCTGCTTGCACCATTGCCGATTGCGATGATTATCACACGAGCTGCGCCTCGGGACTCCCAGCTACTGTATGTATTTGCCGCCACAATGATGTCATTGTCAGCGATTGTGTCCCTGTCGCGTGGAGGCATGATCAGCCTCGCCGCGGAAATTGCGTTCATCGCAATTATTGCGGCCGATAGAGGCAATCGAGGCGAAAGCCGCAGCGATTGGCGAAGTCGACTTAGAATTTCCAGCTCTCTACGGACTGCCGCACTCATCTTAGTGGTCATCGCCTCCATCTTCGCAGGCATATTCTGGGCGGGTCCTGAGCGCATTGTCGATCGCATAGCCGGCGAACCTACGAGCGGGCGGGCGCAGCATGCGGAAACCTTCTTTAGCAGTCGTGGTTGGATCTGGCGAGAGACAGTTGCAATGATCGGTGCCAATCCGTTTTTGGGAGTTGGGCTTGGAGCTTATGAAACAGCTTATCCGGTCTATAGCGCGGATGATGGCTCGATAGTTCTCGGTAAGGCACTCAGCGTAGACCGGGCGCACAACGATTACTTACAAGTGCTGTCGGACTGCGGAGTAGTTGGTGGGGCGTTGGCAGCCTGGTTCATCATACTGATTTTTCGCGCAGTCGCGCGCGGCAAGAGATCTCACGATCCGCTTCGTCGAGCCCTGGCGATCGGCGGTGGTGCCGGCATTTTTGGCCTGCTCGTGCACAGCCTCGTCGATTTCAATCTGCAATTACCCTCTAATGCCTTGCTGTTCTTGCTGCTTTCAGCCGCTGTCTGTCAAGCGGGTGCAAAGAAATCAGCGATCGCACGCGCGGATACGCGCGAAGATATCGGCAGAATGTCTTTTGCCCTCAACGAGTCGCGTTAGGAGCATGCAAATGGAACCCAACAACAGAAGCCGATCGATGCTACTTCATCAATCAGTCAGATCAGTACTCTGCATCGTAACGCTGGTCATTCTAGTCATCTTTCTGGAAAGCGGAACCCCTGCACAGGATCGTCGACCTGATCCCAGACAGTACCCGCAATCCATCCAACCAGTCACTGACCCATTCTTACCGACGATAGTCGTCTCACCTTCAGAGGACTACCGCATCGGTCCAAGCGATGTAATAGATATTTTGATTGAGGACGCGCCGGAACTCTCACGGACCCTTCGCGTCAGCGCGGATGGAACAGTGCTGACGCCATTTCTGGGGCGCGTATCGGCCCAGCAAAAAACTGCCGATGAGTTGGCCAAAACGATAGCCGATAAATTACGAGGCGAATACCTCGAGGATCCGCAAGTTACCGTAACCGTCAGGCAAATAAACAGTCGAACGTACTTCGTGCAGGGAGCGGTGCGTAGAGCTGGGCTGTATCAGATTGAGGGTCAACCATCGTTGCTTAAGTTAATAACGATCGCCGGTGGGCTGACAGAGAATTACGGCTCAACTGCCTATATCATCCGCGAGATCAGCTCAGTTTCGGATCAAGGACCAGGCAATAAAGATGGATCTGAAAATATTGCCAGCAAGCCGGCAGATTCCAACAGCACTCAGGGGACCGGTCTTGATCGAACGGGAACAACACCGGACATGTCAACATCAGCCGGCGCCAGGTACGAACTGGTAAAGGTCAATATCAACGGCTTGCTACGGGGTAGCTTCGATCAGAACGTAACGATGATTCCAGGCGACATCATTCACATACCTCCGACGGACGTCTTCTTCGTTGCCGGTGAGGTGAATGCACCCGGATCGTTCGCACTCAAGGAAGGAACAACTCTGCGACAGGCCATTTCGCTTGCGCAGGGCACGAACTTCAATGCTGCAGCAGATCGCGGAATCATATTCCGCGAAGATCCTGCTACGGGCAAACGCGACGAGATCAAAGTGGACATACCAGCGGTGATGAACGGCAAGAAACCCGACATTACGATCTTAGCCAACGACATAGTCATCGTGCCTAACAGTCGAATGAAGTTAATAGGCAGCACGCTTCTGAGGGCATTTGGCGTGAATTCCGCTCGGATCCCTCTACCCTACCGATACTAAGAGGAAGACTCACAATGGCAGACCAAAGCTTAGAACTCAAAAGAATCCCGCAGCGAGAGACCTTGCCTTTGGGAGCGGCCAGAATTCCGCAACCAGACACTCCTCTGGGGTCGACCAAAATCCCGCAACCAGACACTCATCTGGAAGCGACCGTGTTTCAGACGCGTGAGTCGGGATTGACCGGCTATCGGAGTTACTCAACGGGCTATTACGGCTACGGCGGAGAAGACAAAGTCAACTTGCGTCAGATGTGGCGCACGCTCCGCAAGCGGCAATGGTTGATCATTTCAATCGTCGTGACAGTGACCAGCCTTGTTGCGGTGGAAATGTTGCGCACCCGCCCTATTTATCAAGCTTCAACGATAATTGAGGTAGGAAAAGAAAATTCTACTCTCGTTCGGACCGGGGATTTGATCATTAATGATGATTCGGATCCGTATTACCAGGTCAACATAAAGACCAAAATGTTATTGCTCAACAGCCGCGAGTTGCACGAAGACGTAGTGGCCGATCTGAAGCTCGACCAGAATCCTAAGTTCATGGATACCGAGAAGAGCACTTTGTCAAAGTTGTTCGGGGCATTATTCGGTAAGAAGGATGATGATGATGACACCGCCGAATCCGCCGATATCGATGATCCGGTCGTCGAGGGTGAGCAAGTGCGGTCGCCGGAGGAGACTGCCAGGCTTGCGCCATTTGTCACCTCCATGGAAGAAAACCTCGTCGTCGAACCGCTCCGGGATACGCGCGCTTTAAAAGTCTCGTTCACACACGCCAGTCCATCGATTGTTGCCGCAGTTGTAAATGGAATTGCACGCAACTTCATGCAGCTCAATTTCCAGAGCAAGACAGAGAAGTTCGCCAACGCCGCTAACTGGCTTGACAGCGCGACCCGCGAGCTAAGATCCAAGGTCGAGCAATCCGAACAAGCGTTAGCAAATTACACACGCGAGAACAATCTCTTCTCACTCAGTGACAAGAATCGGGACAGCACGACGCTAACAACTGATAAGCTCGCGAGACTCCACGATCAAGCGCTTCGGGCGGAAACCGAGCGCATGCTCAAGCAGACGCTCTATGAAGAACTAAAGGATGGCCGTATTGCAGAGCTGCCAGAGGCCTTCGCAGACCCGAAACTCATGGACCTCCGCAAGCAACTAAACGACCTTCAGCTGAGCGCCGCGCAGATCAGCGTTAAGTATTCACCGAAAAACCCTAAGGCGCTCGAAGTGCAACAACAGATAGCACTGGTTCAATCGCAGATCGATGCCAACAGGAAGAGCCTCGAAACCAAACTTAAAATCGAGTATGAACGCGCTCTCCAGGATGAGCGTTCCTTCAAGGCGGCGCTGGTTGCCACAAAGGGCGAGGCTGTCCGCGAGAATCAGACATCCATCCAGTACAACATACTTAGGCAGGATGTCGAAACGGCACGGTCTCTTTATACCGACTTCTTACAAAAGACCAATCAGGCAAAAGCTCAGGTTGCCGAGCAGCATAACAATTTGAAAGTCATCGAGCGGGCGAGCATACCGAAAAAGCCTGTGGGTCCGAAGCGAGCCCTGATGATAATGCTTGGCTTCGCTGTCAGTCTCATGGGTAGCGTGGGGTTGGTATTCCTTCTGGAATCTCTGGACAACACCATCAAGAACACGGAAGACGTCAGCAGGTACGTGCAGCTTCCGGCCCTCGGAGTAATTCCGGTGTTTGCAGCGGCCGCCACGCAAAAAACAATTGCTGATAAGCGGCGTAAAGCAATCGGGTCCGGCAACAAAGGAAAGGCCATCAAGCTCTATTACGGTCCGGAAGAGAGACCTACTGGCGGCCTTGCGATACTAGACACTCGCTCGACCGCTGCGGAAGCTTATCGAGCTCTCAGGACATCGGTATTGCTCTCCGCCGCCGGAAGCCCGCCGAAAACGATACTGTTTACCAGCAGCCAGCCGGCCGAGGGAAAAACCACCACAGTGATTAACACAGCGATATCGCTTGCCCAGCTGGGTGCTTCGGTCCTCATCATTGACTGTGATCTTCGCAAACCGACAACCCATAAGGTCCTGGGCGTAAATCATTCGCGGGGCATCTCTACGTATCTGTCGCGCGACGTCGAAGTTGACGACCTCATTCAAAACCTGCCGCAGCAGAATAATATCTCGTTGCTTCCTTGCGGGCCTATTCCGCCGAACCCCGCGGAACTCATTAGCTCTGACAAAATGAAGGCGATGCTTGCATCATTGGCCCAGCGCTATGACCACATCTTAATTGACGCACCACCGATCATAAGCGTAACGGACGCAGTGATCCTGTCGAAACTGGTCGATGGTGTGATCATGGTTGTGCACGGAGGGCGCAGCACTCGCGAGGCCGTGCGCCGAGCAAGGCAAGAGCTTGAGAGCGTCGGGGCTAAGATTTTCGGAGTGGTGCTCAACAATGTCGATCTTCGCCACGATGCATACGACGGTTACTACTACTCACAGTATGGTTACGGTCAAGAACAGGCAAAGGCAAGGGTCTGAGGCACGATGACCACCGGGCGTCTAGATAGCCCTCAAACAACCATTCTGTGAATCTTTGTCCTTGTGGGCTGGTCCCACCTATTGGTTGAAAATAGCGATGAAAATTCTTGTCACCGGCGCAGCAGGATTCATTGGCATGCACGTCGCGCAGCGATTGCTGGAATGCGGCGATGAAGTAGTGGGTATCGATAATCTGAACGACTACTACGACGTGAGATTAAAAGAATCGCGTCTTGCCCATTTACGTGCCTTTCCAAACTTCAGCTTCGTCAAGCTCGACGTTTCTGACAACGAAGGAATCTCTTCGCTATTCGCGAACGGCGAATTCGAGCGAGTTGTGCATTTGGCTGCTCAGGCTGGGGTACGCTACAGCTTGCAGAATCCGCACGCGTACATCAACAGCAACGTCGTCGGATTTCTGAACATACTCGAGATGTCCCGGCGCTACAGAATCGAGCATGTTGTCTACGCCAGTAGTTCCAGCGTTTACGGTGCAAACACAAAGATGCCGTTTTCGGTCCACGACTGCGTCGATCATCCGATCAGCCTTTATGCCGCGAGCAAGAAGGCCAACGAGTTGATGGCACACTGCTATAGTCATCTATACAACATTCCGACAACCGGGCTGCGCTTCTTCACCGTTTACGGCCCGTGGGGACGGCCGGACATGGCCGTATTTCTATTCACTAAGTCGATACTTGAGGGCAAGCCCATAGATGTCTACAACGATGGTAAGATGAAGCGTGATTTTACTTACATCGACGACATAGTGGAAGGTGTAGTCCGGGTAATGCAAAAAACAGCGGTCCCGAATCCGAGTTGGTCGAGCGATAAGCCAGATCCGGGTTCCAGCTACGCACCATTTCGACTCTACAATATCGGCAACCACAAACCAGTTGAGCTGCTTCGTTTGATCGAAATCCTAGAGGATTCGCTGGGTCGAAAGGCGAAAAAAAACCTGCTGCCGCTTCAACCAGGAGATGTGCCCGCTACATACGCGGATGTGGACGACCTTACGCGCCACGTCGATTTCAAACCGGTCACGTCTATTGAAACCGGTCTGAGGAGATTTGTTGAGTGGTATCGGTCTTATAACAGAGTTTAGGAAGGCTGCGAATGAATCGGTTAAGGAGAAACAAAAAATTAACCAGGCTTGGGCATTGCGGCGGAGAATTCAGGCGAGTTTTGCCACCGCTTCCGGGACACCAAAGACATTTCAGGCTCTGGATAAGCTTACGCCGTTTCGCGACGACACCCGTTCGCAAAACGCTCGGAGCTGTATTGATCCTGTCAATCTCACCCGTACTGGTACACGCGAATGGATCAAAGAAGGTCGTGTATTACGGTTGGGGACTCCCCGACACGCAATACGTTCGTGACCATTGGCGCGAGATGGAAGAGATGCCCTTAGATGGCCTCGGCATTCTGGTGGCCATAAATCGAAAGACCTGGCAGCAGGGAGTAAGGGGCGACGGCAATCAGCTTGGGCGTCAGATTATGGGTCCGAGAGCATTCCATATCGAAGAATTTCATGATGCTATCGCTGACCTTCAGTCGGCGCACTGGCGCTCGTTCACTGATAACTTCTTGCCGGTTGCTCTTTCGCTCAATGAATACGTCCGGGGCTTGAACTGGTTCGACGACGAACGCTGGAAAATAATTGCAAACAATTTCGGCGTGCTGTCGAGGATTGCCGCCGAAGCAAAATTGAGAGGGCTGATTTTTGATCCGGAGCATTACGACTACCGCCTATTTAGCTACTCAGTGCAGCAAAAGCTTCAGGACAGGCCTTTCGAAGACTGTACGAAGATGGCTCGTCAGCGCGGCCGCGAAGTGATGAAAGCGGTTGCCGCCGAGCTTCCTGATGCGACTCTGTTATCGTTCTACGGATACACCTTGCTGCTTTCCGAGATGCGAGGCCACTCCAGTTTGAAGGAAACGAATTATAGTCTGCTACCTGCGTTTTATGACGGGCTGCTCGAAGCAATGCCTTCGGGCGCCTGTCTCGTAGATGGTTACGAGTTCTCTTACGGCTACAAGAAGCGACAGGATTTCGTCGATAGTTTAAGTCGGATTTATCACGACGGTTCTCGCTTTACTAGCGTGCCGGATCGTTACCGAGCTCACGTGCGAGCCGGATTTGGCCTCTGGCTTGATCGCGACCAGAAATTTGAGTACTTCACACCGGAGGAGTTTAAAGAGTCACTGACTTATGCTCTCGACGTGTCTGACAAATATGTCTGGATTTACGGGCAAAGCCTCCGTTTCTTTCCCCCTCGACTCCCCTTGCCCTTCGTAGATGCCATATCCGCCGCACGACGCACCCTAAGAACTGATCGGTGATATCAAGTCACCACTGAGGCAATCACAATCAGAACAAACCGCTAATGGAAGACGCAAGAAAGGCCGGAACATTTGCAGGGTTACCGGGCTGGCCGGCCAGCGTGCTCAAAAGAGTAGTGCCGGCCCTCCAGGTGGGCGATCGAGACTCCTGGCAGGAAGGGAGTGTCAACCGCCGCATCTTCTCCGCCATCTTGACGGTTGGCGCAATGACCATAGTGGTAAAGCTGGTCTCAACAGCCAAGGAAATAGTTGTCGCGCACCAGTTCGGTGTCGGTGATGGATTAGACGCGTTCTTAATCGCCTTCCTGCTTCCTTCAGTTGCGATTAATGTAATTGCCGGATCTTTTAACGCCGCGCTCATTCCGACCTATATCCAGATCCGTGAGCAGCAGGGTAGTAGAGCGGCTCAGAGGCTCTTTTCGTCGGTCATGATCTGCAGCGGATTATTGCTGGTCACGGTTTCCGTATTAATGGCATTGGCGGCGCCTCGTGCCCTTGCGAGCCTCGGTTCTGGGTTTGGGCCGGAGAAACTGGAGCTTACGCGACAGCTTTTCTACATATTGCTTCCAACACTTCCATTAAGTGGTCTGTTCGTAACATGGGCCGCGGTGCTCAATGCCGGCGGGCGATTCGCCCTCGCTGCAATCTCGCCGATGATGACGCCATTAACCGCAATCATAGTTGTGCGTGAGTTGAGCGGATCCTGGGGAGTCTATTCTCTCGCCATCGCCATGGTAGTCGGTGTGATATTAGAGGGCCTGGTGTTGGGGGCAGCTCTCAGAAAACAAGGAATCTCGGTCGTTCCACGATGGCGCGGTCTTGATTCCGCAACAAAACAAGTTATGAAGCAGTATGCGCCGATGATTGTCGGCGGCTGTTTGATGAGCAGCACTGGGCTGGTGGACCAGGCGATGGCGGCTATGCTATCGACTGGTAGCGTATCGATCTTAAATTACGGCAACAAAGTCTCGTCGGTGGTGATAGGTATTGGCTCGGTCGCGTTAAGCACTGCGGTGCTTCCACAGTTCTCGCGGATGGTTGCCGCCGAAGACTGGGCCGCGGCTCGAAATACTGTAAAGACGTATACGAGGCTGACGATGATTGCGACTCTGCCGCTCACATTGGTTCTAGTCCTGGCATCGCGTCAGTTGGTAGGTCTTCTATTCCAACATGGAGCATTCAACGAAAGCAATACTATTGCCGTGGCCTCGGTCCAGAGCATGTACATATTGCAACTGCCCTTCTTCGTAACCGGTATGCTGTTTGTGCGTTTGATCTCGGCGCTAAAGGCAAACCACGTATTGATGTGGGGTACAACGATCAGCTTTACGTTGAACATCACCCTGAACTACCTATTTATGAAAAGTCTAGGAGCGAGCGGCATAGCGCTTTCGACAAGTGTCGTTTATCTGTGTGCGTTCTGTTATCTACGTTGCATGGCAAAGCGTGTTCTGATGAAGGCCGAATGCGTCTGATCCGTTATCGGATCGAAGAGTTGGAATTGACCCGCTCGTAGGAAAGATTTCGAAAAAAGTACATCGAGGAGAATTACCATTGAGCAAATCTCATGAAGCCATATTTTTCGATAGGAGATTTGAATTCGGCGAGAACTGGAAACGGTTCCTCCGCGTGCTAACGGCTGAGCGGATTGCGATGGCGGAAAACTCGCTTAAACAAATGCTCGAGATTAATAGCCTCGAAGGAAAGAGCTTTCTCGACGTCGGTTCCGGCAGCGGCCTATTTTCTCTTGCGGCTTACCGATTGGGAGCAAGAGTTCACTCCTTCGATTACGATCCGAAATCTGTCGCGTGCACAAAGGAACTCAAACGGCGGTTTGCGTCAAGCGATTCAGATTGGGTCATTGAGCAAGCCTCTGTGCTGGATGACGCGTACATTAGGTCACTCGGACATTTCGACGTCATTTATTCTTGGGGCGTGCTTCACCACACGGGAGACATGTGGAGGGCCTTTGAAAATGTCAGCATTTGCGCTGCCCCTGACAGTAGGTTATTCATCGCCATCTATAACGACCAGGGAAGTTGGAGCGTGCGGTGGCGACGGATAAAGAGGACCTATAACAGGTTGCCACGCTTCTTGCGGTTGCCATTCGCGGTTCTTGTAATGGGGCCGCGTGAGTTAAGGCCAATACTGCTTTCTATGAGTAGACTTCAGTTCTCTGATTACTTACGATCCTGGAGTTCATATCAAACGAACCGTGGAATGAGCCGATGGCACGATTTGGTTGACTGGATAGGAGGATATCCGTTCGAGGTCGCGAGACCAGAGCAAATATTCGATTTCTACAGACCGCAAGGATATGTACTTGATCGGCTGAAAACTTGCGGAGGTGGGTTAGGCTGCAATGAATTCGTGTTCACGAGAACGAGGAATCTGCGAGCGTGAGAATCTTTTTTGATTCGCGCTCTGAATTTGTCCCGGCGCGGAAGTGGTTTAGGCGCTTGCGTTCTGTTCCTTGGTTTCTATCAGTGGGGCTCTTGAGGGAAGAATGATGCGATTAACGTTAGTTATCTCATCGCTTCAATGCGGCGGCGCAGAGCGAGTGATGACAAACATGGCGAATTACTGGGCGGCGAAACAATGGAAGATAACGCTGTTGACTTTTGATGATGGAGCAATTCCACCTTTTTACAGGCTGGATAGTCGTATCCGCCACATTTCGCTCAACATAGCGGGAGATTCGGCAAGTGTCGCAAGTGCCGTGCGAAATGTCGTTAATCGTGTTTGCGCATTGCGGCGTACAATTCGCAAGAGCCGTCCGGACGCAGTTATCAGCTTCATGGACAAAACAAATGTAACCACCCTGCTGGCAACGCGAGGATTGAATTTGCCGGTAATCATCTCCGAGCGCGTCGACCCGGCGATGCGGCCTATTAGTAAACTATGGACGCGCCTTTGCCGCATCACTTATCCGGCGGCGGACTTGACGGTCGTGCAAAGCGAGGCTGCGCTGAATTATTTTTCGGCCAGGCTACGAGCCCGCACACAAGTTATTCCCAATCCCGTTCAATCTCCACCTGCGTACCGCCGTCCAAAAAGTGCTGCTCAATCGTCGCTGATTTCCGTAGGCCGCCTTGAACAGCAGAAAGGATTCGATTTGCTTCTCAAGGCCTTTGCACGTGTAAAAGATCGTCATAGTGGGTGGACACTGACAATACTAGGCGAGGGACGTGAGCGAGGGGAGCTCGAATCGCTAATAAATCAATTAGGGATAGGCGACCGCGCCTTATTACCTGGGCGAGTGGACGATGTGTATGAGCAGCTGCTCCAGGCAGACCTTTTTGTAATGCCCTCCCGTTATGAGGGGTTCCCCAATGCGCTATGTGAAGCGATGTCCTGCGGATTGCCGGCGATTTCAACTGACTGCCCGAGCGGACCGCGATTCATAATCAACGATCGCGTAGATGGACTTCTCGTCCCCAATGAAGATGTGACAGCTCTCGCTGACGCAATGGATAGGTTGATGGGAAGCGAAACTGAGAGAAACCGACTAGCCGCACGTGCGCCCGAGATAGCCAGCCGGTTTGGCTTAGAAAAGGTGATGGAGATCTGGGAACGCGCGTTGGCCCAGGTGATACGGCACCGGAGAACAGACCCGATAGAATCACACCAACTGCTCGCTTCTAAGTCGAAACATCAAGTTCGCGTTGAACATAGTTGATCTATGAAGATCATTTTCCTGATTCGTCAGCTCAACTACGCCGGTGCCGAGCGGCAACTCGTCACACTCGCGAAGCGTCTGCAGCAGCGGGGCCATAGTGTGTCGGTCGCAGTATTTTATGCAGATGGCCCACTGGAATCTGAGCTTCGCCAATCTTCGGTGCCTGTTCATTCACTCGATAAGCGCGGGCGCTGGGACACGCTCGGTTTTATGTGGCGCCTTTTCAAACTGGTGCGTCGAGAGCAACCAGATATTTTGCACGGCTATCTCACCGTGTCGAACATATTCACAGCGCTGATAGGAACGATGTGCCCTGGAGTCCAGACCGCCTGGGGCGTTCGTTCCTCCAACATGGATTTGGAGAACTACGATTGGCTTATGCGCGTCTCATATCGAGTCGAGCGCTGGTTTTCGCGGTTCGCCGACTTGATAATCGTGAACTCCTATGCAGGCCTCGACTACGCTGCTGCACAGGGATATCCGTCCGAAAAGATGATTGTGATTCCTAATGGTGTGGACACCGAACGCTTTCGTCCTGACAGGGAGGCCGGCCGTCGCGTCCGTCACGAGTGGCGCCTCACGGATGAACAGATTCTGATCGGGCTGGTCGGCCGCATCGATCCGATGAAGGACCATGCAACCTTCCTAGAAGCCGCCGCGCTACTAGCCAGGGAACACCCTGCGCTGGTTTTCGCCTGTGTAGGACGAAGCGTGGAACCTTACAAGAGCAAGCTTGTAGAGATCAGCAAGCAGCTTGGTCTTGACGATCGATTGATATGGTCAGAGGCACGCGAAGATATACCTGACGTGTACAACGCGTTAGATGTTCTTGTGTCTTCTTCATGCAGCGAAGGCTTCAGCAATGTGGTAGTCGAAGCGATGGCGAGTGGCGTTCCCTGTGTAGTCACGGACGTGGGTGACTCCAAGATGATCGTCGGCAACTGCGGCGAGGTGGTCCGACCGCAAGATGCCCCCGCCCTGAAGAGCGCCATAGAAAGGCGCTTAGATAAACGCCGTGCTGACCATGTTGAAGACCAACCCAGCCGCCAGCGAATTGTTGACAGGTTTTCAGTAATAGAGCTCGAAGCAAAAACTGAGGCAGCGTTGCTTAGCCTTTGTAAAGGTGCAGCTTGATAGCGAAATATTACCCTCGTGTCCTGGCAGTGGCTGCCGCACTAATATTTTTTACTAATCTCTGCCTGTATATTTATTCAGCCGAAATAGTCCACTTCCCACCACTTTATTGGATAATTGGGCTAGGACTTGCAGCGTCACCGCTCATCCTTTCGCGTCATTATCTTCAGATTCTCGGTCGGTCATTCCTCGCACGGTGGTGTTACGGGTACATGCTTATTTCGGGGGTGTGGCTGATATTCCAGCCCTCAACTTCAGAAAAGGTCTTACAGGAACTGGATACGAGGCTGCTGTCGGTACTCTTCATGCTCATTCTCCTGTGCATTTTTTCAAGAGATGACGTTCAGTTCTGGGCCCGCGGCGCCGTACTTGGAGGAGTCTTACTTGCCGTCGGCTTCAACGTGTTTGAGCTCTTTAGCCCGATGGCCTTCAGTGAGGTAATGGGCCGCTCTGCCGGGTTATACATCAATCCAAATCAATCGGCGGCGGCGCTCATTCTCGGAATGATAATGACGGTAGGACTCCTCCCTCATCGATACCGAATGCTATTTGTGGTCATCGTGGGACTGGGAGTGTTTCTGACATTTTCACGATCGGCAATGATCGGATGGGTTCTCACCGCCGCGGTGTTCATCAAGACTGGTCAACTCAACTTAAGACGATCGCTGCTTGTAGGGTGCGCGATGTTGGCAATTGCATTCGCAGCGACGATCTGGCAGTGGGACAAGATTCAGTATCGATTGGAAGATTTAGGCGTGCTGAATAAGAACGTGCTCGCGCGTATCGACTGGTTCAATAGTCCTGATGCTTCGGACATGAGCACCACGGAACGTAAGGAAGTTGCGGAGTTCGGATGGGAAATGTTCTCTGGGAGCCCGGTCATTGGGAACGGGCTGGGAGCCTCAGTAAATTGGGCCCGTGAAAAGTCTTCCCACAACGAATATCTAAACATGATGGTGGACCACGGCATCATCGGTGTTTTCTTTCTGCCGCTTTTGGTTCTCGCAATCCAATGGCGCGCACGGGGCGAGGCCAGGCAGATTGGTTTTTCTTTGGCTCTTTTTGTCCTCTACTTCGGATTCTTTAGCCATAACATTCTCACAGAACGATACATGTTGATGATCTTTGTCCTGCTGGAATGTATGACTATGTCCAGTCGCGCAGTTCAGTTATTCGATAAGAGATTACAAAGTGAAAGTCGTCCATATAATCACTGCTTTGCACGCTGAAGGCGCGCAGACGATGCTTTACAACCTGCTCTCGCGAATGGAGCGAAGTCGCTTCGAGCCTTCTGTAGTTTCATTATCGAATCGCGGCATACTGGCAGACAAACTCGCACGCATATCTGTTCCGGTCTACCCAATTGACATGAAACCGAGCCATCCCACGCTCGGCGCCGTCATTCGCCTCGTACGCAAGATTCGTCAGATCAAACCTGACGTAATTCAGGGATGGATGTATCACGGCAACCTGGCCGCACAACTGGGAGCGGCATTGGCTCCGATGCCTGTTCCGGTGCTGTGGAACATACGGGGATCTCACTACCGGCTTAAAGATGAGAAACCTCTGACTGCAGCGACGATTTGGATGAACGCAAGGCTATCCGCCTGGCCCGCGAAGATAATCAACAACTCCGCGGCGAGCGCGTTGGGTCACGAACAGAAACTAGGATACAGAGCTGATAAACGAGTAATCATTCCTAACGGGTTCGATACCTCGTTATTCGTTCCTTCAGCAGAAGCACGTCGAAGTGTTCGCGGTGAATTGGGGCTCAACGATGACGCGTTTCTGATTGGTTTGGTGGCGCGCTTTGATCCCCTGAAGGACCACCTTGGATTCCTGAATGCGGTCGCAATCCTGCTCAGAAAAGACCCAAATATTCATTTCGTTCTGGCCGGCAGAGGCGTCGATAAGACGAACAGCGTTATCAGTGAGGCAGTGGCACGTTTGGGCTTTGAAAAGCAGCTACACCTGCTCGGTGACCGAAGCGACATTCCACGGCTGCTTTCTGCTGTGGATATCGCAACGTTGTCTTCATACAGCGAGGGCTTTCCGAACGTTATCGGTGAAGCGATGTCTTGTGAGGTGCCGTGTGTGGTGACGGACGTTGGAGATACCGCGTGGCTGGTTGGTGATACCGGGTTCGTCGTCTCACCGCGTGATCCAAATGCGCTTGCGGCAGCCTGGCACGAGTTGATCGTGCTTGGCGCAGAAGATCGGAGAAAGCTTGGGCAGCGAGCCCGCAAGCGAATCATAGACAACTTTTCGATCGACCATATCGCTCGGCAGTACGAAGCGATTTACGAACAGGTCTACTTTGGCAGCGGAAGGACTGCAACAATCGAATGTGCGGAATAGCCGGATTTTTTGCGCCAGGTGTCAACAGTAACTGGCGCGATCAAATCGAATCGATGACGTCGGTTATGGTTCATCGTGGCCCGGATGCGGATGGACATTGGTTTGATGCCGAGGCTGGAGTTGCATTCGGACATCGGCGTCTCTCTATCATCGATCTTTCGCCCGAAGGTCATCAGCCGATGTCGTCGGTCAGCGGTCGCTATCAGGTCTGTTTCAATGGAGAAATATACAACTTCGACACTCTTCGACGAGACCTTGAAGCATCGGGCCATCGATTTCGCGGACACTCCGATACCGAAGTGATGCTGGCGGCATTTGAGCAGTGGGGAATTGAAGGCGCAGTCAAGCGCTTTATTGGGATGTTTGCTTTCGCGCTCCTGGACCGTAAAGAACACGTGCTGTATCTGGTGAGGGACAGGCTCGGGGAAAAGCCTCTCTATTATGGTTGGATGCACGACACGTTTTTATTTGCGTCCGAATTGAAGGCGTTGCGCGCCCATCCGGCGTGGCAGGGAGAGATCGACCGTGACGCAATTGCGGTATTGATGAGGCACAATTACATTCCTGCGCCTTATTCAATATACAAAGGGATCTTCAAACTTCTTCCTGGAACAATACTTACATTGCCTTTGGAGGCACTTAGTGGCCGGCGTTTGAGCAACCCTGTTCCGTATTGGTCGGCTCGTCAGGTCGCAGAAGCTGGAGTTGAGCACCCGTTTACCGGAAGCGATTGTGAAGCAGCTGATGAACTGGAATCACTGCTTCGACAATCCGTACGCCAACAGATGGTGGCTGATGTACCCGTCGGAGCCTTTCTCTCAGGAGGAATCGATTCAGCCACAGTCGTTGCACTGATGCAGACACAGAGCAGTACGCCGGCGAAGACTTTCACCATAGGATTCCACGAGAAGGACTATGATGAAGCCAAACACGCGAAGGCCGTGGCCGATTTCCTGGGCACCGATCACACTGAATTGTATCTGACGCCGGAGGAGGCAATGGCGGTCATACCGAAACTTCCTTCGATATACGATGAGCCCTTCTCAGACTCATCACAGATACCGACGTTACTAGTATCACAACTCGCTCGACGCCATGTAACCGTCTCGCTATCGGGCGATGCTGGAGACGAATTGTTCTGCGGCTACAACCGCTACGACCTGGGGCGCAGTCTCTGGGCAAAAGTTGATCATTTCCCGGCGTTCACCCGCAAAACTATCGCGAGGGCCTTGCGCACTTTGCCAGTTGGAGTTTGGGACGGTCTGGCTGGCTGGACCGCGCCATTGTTGGCCCGTTACGGCCGTCGCGGCACGGTTGGCGACAAGATATATAAAATGGCGGAGGTTCTGGACTCCGAGACTGCAGATGTTTTGTATCGAAGAATAGTGTCACATTGGAAAGAGACCGACTTCCTTGTAAGCAACTCGACTGAGCTGCCAACCGCATTTACCGACAGCAAAATCATCGGCGGCATCTCTGATTTAAGCAACCGGATGATGCTGATTGATATTTTAAGCTACTTGCCGGACGACATATTGGCAAAAGTCGATCGCGCAAGCATGGCAGTAAGTCTTGAGTCACGCGTGCCCTTTCTGGATCATCGTGTCGTTGAGTTTGCGTGGAGGGTACCAATCTCGATGAAGGTCCGTAACGGGAAGGGCAAGTGGCTGCTTCGACAGCTACTCTATAGACATCTTCCGCAGGAGTTGGTCGACCGGCCAAAGATGGGCTTTGGCGTTCCAATTGGACAATGGCTTCGCGGACCTCTACGCGACTGGGCGGAAGCTCTTCTCAACGAGAGACGTTTGCGCGACGAGGGTTTTTT
Organism: Blastocatellia bacterium; assembly: GCA_035258805.1. Classification (GTDB taxonomy): domain Bacteria; phylum Acidobacteriota; class Blastocatellia; order UBA7656; family UBA7656; genus Onstottus_A. Next base: position 135,838 of record DATFWY010000223.1, read on the forward strand.
AAACCCAGACCCGATTCGCGTGAAATGGGCCGAACATTTATCGGGCGATCGCAACTGGCAATATTATTTGTGGGACGTGTTGATGTTTCAGGCCTGGCTGGCCCAACAATCTCCATCAGCGCTCTCCGCGAAGACACGATGCGCTGCGCTCTCCGCTGCTTGACCGGATAACAACGCGATTTCATTGATGCGTAACTTAGGATAGCGATCGAGAAGACGATTATGACGACCTTGGCTCGAGATGATTATAACCAGAGGCTTTTCTCAGGAAACTGGAGATCGAGGATCCATTTAAGACGCTTTTATTGGCTGGCGGAGCAAATGCGTCAATTGAGTTTGAATCGGCCGACCATAATTGAATTGGGTTGCTATGACGCCAAAACAATAGAGTTCCTCGACTGCGTGCCTGAGACGTATCTGGGACTTGACGCGAACTGGGAAGGCGGCCTCGACGCAGGACAGCTCAAATGGAAAGACTTGTCTAACGTAGAGCTGCGATCGTGCAGAAGGCCTGAAGATATTCCTGCGGCGCAAAAGCCTTTCGATGTTGGAGTGTGTATGGAAACGCTTGAGCACGTACCACCTGACATCGTCGAGCCTTATCTAAAAAGACTGAGTGAGGTAATCAACGGTCACCTCTTCATCACTGTTCCGATCGAGCGCGGGTTAGTATTCCTCTTGAAACACGGTCTCAAAAGGATTCTCGGCATGAAAGATGACCCTTTTGCTCAAGGAGAGTTCTTCAACTGCGTCATCGGAAAGTTGGACAAAGTAGCCAGGCGCGAGCACAAGGGATTTGACGATCGCGTCCTCGTGCACCAAATAGAAAAGTACTTCGATATCGTCAACGTTTCGGGTGTTTTTCCAGGTCTCCCTATCGCCAGTATGAACCTTACGATAGGAATTGTAGCCAGAACCAGAAATCCCCAAGTCTAGCCCCTAACAGCGAACGGATTCGTCCCTCCCCCCGCAGGTTATCTGCAGTGAAAGTACTACTCTTCGCCAATACTGATTGGTATCTCTACAACTTTCGACTGTCTCTTGCCGAGGCTCTACGCTCGAAAGGGGCTGAGGTTGTGCTCGTATCCCCCGATGGGAAGTACAGAGACCGTTTTGAACAGGCAGGATTTCGCTGGATCGATATTCCACTCGTGCGACGCAGCCTCAATCCACTGGCCGAATTCGTAACTGTTTTCCGCCTTGTCCGGCTTTATCGCCGAGAGAGACCGACGATCGTGCACCACTTCACGATCAAGTGCGTGATATACGGCTCGATCGCAGCGCGTTTCGCAAACGTCAAAGCGGTGATCAACGCGCTTACTGGCCTTGGACACGTGTTCACTGATAACGGTGCACAGGCGCGGCTGTTAAGAGTCTTGATCCAAACGATCGGCAAACCCTTCTTGCGTTCGACTCAGGTTATTTTTCAGAACCCGGAAGACCAGCTTGGCTTTGAGGGTTGCGGTCTTGTTGAAGAGAATGCGAGCCATTTGATACGCGGCTCAGGCGTAAACGTTGATCGATTCAAGCCATGCGCGACGCGATCTTCATCCGACAAAAAGTATGTGCTGCTGGCCTCCCGGTTGTTGTGGGCCAAGGGAGTCGCTGAGTATGTGGAAGCCGCCCACCTCATCCGGCAACAAATGCCTGAGGCGGTCTTCTTGATTGCCGGTGAGACTGATCCGGGAAATCCGGGTTCCGTTCCCCAGGCAGTCATTGATAGATGGATAGACGTGGGCGATGTGGAGTTCCTCGGTCACTGCGACGACATGCAAGCGCTCATCGACAAAGCCGACCTTGTCGCGTTGCCGACTTATTACGGTGAAGGCGTTCCGAGAATCCTTGTAGAGGCTGCGGCAAGCGGCAAGCCTCTTGTGGCCACGGATATGCCAGGCTGTCGCGAGATCGTAGAGCCCAAGCTCAACGGGATACTCATCCCGGCACGCGATAGCCGCGCTCTTGCTAACGTTATAAAAGAGATCCTGACGGACGATGAATGTCGCGAGCGGATGGGCCGGCATTCGCGGCAACTCGCCTGCGAGCAGTTTTCAGATATGCAAGTGATCAACGCGACGCTACAAGTCTATCGACGTGCACTCCCAGTCGACTCCCCAACACTATTATCACCGGGAGCGCCAGCGAAGGGATCGGAAGCCTATTCAGGGTAAACGGAGCATAGGATGAGCGAGACTTACATAGCCTTTTCGATTGCCTCCCTAATGCTTTCGGCTTTACTCACTCGGATCGTGCGCGATCTTGCAGTTTCTCGCCAATGGATAGTAGCTCCGTCGTCACATCACATTCATCTAGGTTCTACACCGCGCCTGGGCGGGATAGCTATATATCTTTCAGTTGTAACAATCGCCGGCTTGATGGCCGCCGGTTCGATGATCTGGGACATGCGTTTTGGCATCGAGCCGTGGACGATCCTGTGCATTCTCATTCCCGGTACGCTTATCTTTTTGCTCGGTCTTTATGACGACATACACTCGGTCAAACCGCGCGTGAAGTTCGCTGTTCAAGCACTAGCAGCGTTGATGCTCTACTTGTTCGGAATCGGCAAGTTTGAGCTGCCTGGAATGTTTGGATTCAACGGCCTCGAATGGTTGACGATTCCTGTAACGATCATCTGGGTGCTGTGGATCACCAACGCATTCAACCTGATTGATGGGCTGGACGGGTTGGCCGCGGGATCGAGCTTGTTTTCAACGCTCACGCTTTTCACATTCTCAATGATCAGCGGCAAGAGTACAGTCGCCGCACTCACGCTGGTTATGGCCGGAGCGATTCTGGGATTCCTGCGATACAACTTTAATCCGGCAACGATATTCCTGGGAGACTCAGGGAGCCTCTTCATAGGTTTTATGTTGAGCGCGTTGTCGCTTGCCGGATCTGAGAAGACCCCAACGATCGTAGCCGTGGCGCTTCCGATAATTTCCTTCGGATTGCCGCTCCTGGAAACATCGCTATCAGTGATTCGCCGGTTCCTGAGCAATCAGCCTTTGTTCAGTGCGGACCGTGAACACATTCATCACAAACTGCTCGAGCGTGGTCTGACGCAGCGGCAGGCGGTCGTAATACTCTACGGAGTGTCGGCTCTTTGTGGCATGTTGAGTCTTTTTCTTTTGCGTCCCGGGATCGGCATAGTGGCCATCGTGTTATTCACACTCGGCATCAGCGTCTGGTTGGGAGTAAAGATGCTCGGGTATTACGAGTTCAACGAGCTGGGGCGCGCCGCACAGCGAACAATCGACCAAAAGCGAATCATTGCTAACAATCTTGCTTTACGCCGAGCAAGCAGCAAATTGGGCGAGGCTCAGAGCCTGCTTCAAATCTGCTGCATTCTGCAGGGCGCGTTTGAGGCAAATGAATTTGATGGTTACCAATTGAGCATCGAACGCGCAGGAGAACAGTCACCTCTCGTCTCTGAAATCGCACTCTTAGCACCGGTCCGCAGCGGTCAGCAGCACTACGCGTGGCACAAACCCATTGAGAGCGACGTGAATGAGCCCTCCCTGACGGCAAACTGGTCGTTTACGTTGGAGCTTGAAACTCCCGGCAATCAACGCTGCGGGAGTCTCCTTCTTTATCGCACGTGCGGCGACCGCCCGTTGCTGGTTGACTTTGACCTTCTCACTCGTGAATTTAGAGCCGCGCTCGCGGAGGCGGTCGTCCGCGTAAGCCAATGCTCTGAACAGCCCGCAGGGGAAGAAATTGAATGCGGCGCCAGTCTCCACGCGGGCGTCGGCAGTTTTGAGGGTGATGCCAGGCGAGTTTCGCAATTAGGATTCAAGACGGCTTGAGGCCCCAACTATCCCTCGCGTACCAGGTGAACCCCCCAGACGCCGTTTGATTCGCACACGCAGATTGCCTGTCGTGTCTGGAGAACTTCTACGAATGCACGAACCATTGATGCGGTGTTTCGCGCAGACACATCAAGATCCGGCAGCCCCTTTCGAGCAGTATCTTTAGTGGGAGACAACGAGAAATGCATATCGCAGTCATAGGAACGGGGTATGTCGGGCTTGTGAGCGGGGCCTGCTTTGCCGAATTCGGAAACACTGTTGTCTGTGTCGACAGCGACCGGAACAAAATCGAGAAGATCAATTCCGGCGAAATGCCTATCTATGAGCCGGGACTAGAGGCGTTAGTCGCCAGGAACGTTCAAGCTCGCAGGCTTGAGTTCACGACCGATATCAAAAGGGCGATTGAAAGCTCGCTGGTCATAATGTTGGCAGTCGGTACGCCCCCATCAAGCGACGGATCGGCTGATCTGAGCCAGATAGAAGCAGTTGCACTTGAGATTGCCAGCTCGCTAAACGGCTATAAGGTGATCGTGACCAAAAGCACCGTTCCGGTGGGGGCCTCCGGTTTCATCAAAGCGATCATAGAGAAGAATAAGGGATCGAATTACCGGTACTCGGTGGCGTCGAATCCGGAGTTCTTGCGCGAAGGCGCCGCGATTAACGATTTCATGCGGCCCGATCGAGTGGTGATCGGTTGTCGCGATGAAGAAGGGATCGAGATTCTCAAAGATCTCTACCGCCCGCTGTACTTGATAGAAACTCCATTTGTGGTCACCAATCCTGAATCGGCGGAAATGATAAAGTACGCCTCTAATGCATTTCTTGCGACTAAGATCTCTTTCATCAATGAAATCGCGAACCTGTGCGACCTGCTCGGCGCCGACGTTCGCGATGTCGCAAAAGGCATGGGAATGGATAAGCGCATCGGGGGGAAGTTCCTCCACCCCGGTCCGGGCTTCGGTGGCAGCTGCTTCCCAAAAGACGTCAAGGCTCTTGCAGCGCTGGCGCGGAGCAATAACTACGAAATGAAGCTTACCGATGCCGTGCTCGACGTGAACGAGAAGCAAACCGCCTCGATCATCGATCGGGTCAAACGGGCGGTACCAAACCTGGCTGGCAAGACCGTGGCTGTGCTGGGGCTCGCATTCAAACCTGAAACCGACGACATGCGCGAGGCACCCTCGCTCAAGATCATCAGCGATCTTCTCAGCGCAGGAGCGAAGGTGCGCGTGTACGACCCGGCTGCGATGACCGCCGCGCGTCGTATGCTTTCCGATGTGACGTTTTGCGAAGATGAATATGATGCCGCAACGTCGAGCAATGCGATTGTAGTTGTTACTGAGTGGAACCAGTTTCGCGGTCTTGACTTCGAGCGATTGAGAAAGCTAATGACCGAATTGAACATCGTAGATCTCAGGAACATCTACAATCCTGCTGACATACGCAAGGCGGGCTTCAATTACGCATCGATTGGCAGGCCCGGAGACATGGCCAATGCGCGTCGTGAAGAAAACGCCGATCTGAGCGGAATGTTCCTGTCTGAAGACTTCCTGGCTGCCCCTACAATGTCGCTCAATTCATGAGCGGGTCTCCGCGCGAGGGTCTCTGGTCCTCGTTCGGGTCCGCTTGGAGGAGTTATGGTTTTACCGAAGATTAGGTTTAGGGCCGTCGTGAGCATGGCGCTGGCGCTCGTAGTGGCCAGCGTTTTCACCTTAAGCTCATTCGCGGCTTCAACCAGGAAAGGGCCAACCGGTGGGAACGTCGGTGGGCGGGTCAGCAAGACGTTGCTCGATGCGCCTACTGGAAGACTCGTCGGGACCGGCCGAATTACAATCGACGGCGACGAAGCGCGGAGCGGGGCGACCGTACTGAGCGGGAGTATCATTTCAACCGCAAGGGACGGTAATGCCGGGGTCGATCTGGGCCCGCTCGGCCGCTTTGAACTCCAACCGAACACAACCATCACCCTGATGTTTACGCCAAATAGTGTGCAGGTTCGCATGAACGGCGGTGGTTTGACAGCTCATACCTTACCCGGTGTTTCTTGCAGGGTGACCCTGATGAGCGCATACACAAAGGTGATGGTCGCGAGTGGAGAGGTTAAAGTGAACTCAGCCGGGACCGATCGAAATCTGGTTTCGGGCCAAGAGTCTCGTTTCATGCTGGGTTCTGAAGCCACAACGATGGGCGAGTCGGTATTCACCGCCGAAGGCGATTCGGACCGAAGAGTTGCGACAGCGACTTACGGTGGACGTACAGTCTCAGGTGGAACAGCTGGCGCAATAACGCTGGCTGGACTCGCAGGTGGTATCGCGATTGGAGTTGCGCTTGGAAGCAATAACAATCACGGGTACAGCCCACTGCCAAAACCCAGCACAGTCGTACCATAGGGGACAGATAACCGACTGTACTGGGCCAATGGCTGAGTGTCGTAGCTCTTAACGCCCCGGACTTAAAGGTGAAGCCGGGGCGTTTTTTATCTAAAATCTCACAACCCTCCTGTACAACACGACCGCGTTCCAGCGGCGTTTCCCACTCGACCTACGCGCACAAGCTTCTTGCTCGCTGTAGTCTTACTCACTGCGCTCGACATGGCCAATCGCTTGCGAACGGCTCGCTGTGTATTCCCGCCATCGTTCCGAAGTGATTCTTCATTTCCCATTTCAACAATTGTCGAGCGTGCCGGTAGTCACCGGTTGTTCCGAAGTACAAATTGACTACCTTTATCGAATGGTTCGCCGGATAATAAACGCCCGCAAGATAGCTGTGGAGAACTTCTTCATACCAGATCGTCGGAACGATCGTGACTCCACCGGTGAGGCTCATCGGTGAGAGTTTCACCGCGAAATCGGCGAGCGGTCCACCGCACTTCGTGAATGACGCCACGGCTTCGTCCCAGGCATCGTCCACCCATTGGCCAATCGCATCGGGCGATCCAGGAAAGTTCTTGACATCCTCCAGCACCCAATCTGGTGCGCCGCGCTCCATAGCGACTTTCCATTTGTGCTTTCTTGGAATATCAAATCCGCCGTCCCAATATGGTATCCCGTGCTTCGGCGAGAACTTCAGCTCGTCGCTGTATCTCGGGCCCAGGAACTTCTGAGCGCTAGCCGTCTCAACGCACGCCAACAACA
>DATFWY010000224.1:0-141995 GCA_035258805.1 Blastocatellia bacterium
TTGCTGGAAGCCATGTTCGTCAACGACTCAATGTAACGTTGCATCAGCAGGTATTGAGCAGGATTTCCCTGACCGGCGGTTATCGCATCAGCCACTTGTTTTATAGCCTGGGCTTCTGCCTCGGCGTTTCGCATTCGAGCCTGGGCCTGTCCCTCGGCCCTTAAGACCGCCGCCTCTTTCTCACCCTCTGCTCTTGCAATAGCCGCTGCCTTCTCGCCTTCAGCTCGGGCGATCGCGGCCTGTTTCTCGCCGTCAGCTTGCAGAATCAAGGCTCTTCGGCTCCGCTCCGCAGTCATCTGTTTTTCCATCGTTACGCGAACGTCCTCAGGCGGGTGGATGTTCCGAATCTCAACGCGGGTGACCTTCACTCCCCATCGTTCGGTTGCCTCGTCGAGCACGATTCGCAGTTTGTTGTTAATTACATCTCTCGAAGAAAAAGTATGATCCAGATCGAGATCGCCGATAATCGAACGCATTGCGGTGATTGTAAGCTGCATAATCGATCCGGTCAGATCCGCTACTTCGTACATTGCTTTGATCGGGTCGGTTATCTGGTAATAAAGCACCGAATCGACGTTGACTGTAACGTTGTCTCGGGTGATTACTGGTTGTGGAGGGAACTCCAGAAGCTGTTCGCGTAAATCCAGGGTCGAAAGGCCAGGTCTCACGCCGCTCCAGTAGGCTGATCTTGGTTTGTCGATAAACGGAAGGATTATGTTGAGCCCGCTGCCGGCCATCTTGTGAAATTTGCCGAGCCGTTCAATGATCATTACGGAAGCCTGCCCGACCACTCGGAACGACTTGAGAGCGGTTATTAGAACTATCAATGCAATGAAGGCAAGAACCAGAACGCCGATATCCATTACGGCTCCTTTCTACTGCCAAGTGCCTGATGCGGAACGTTAGCGGCCTTCGCGCCGCGTCATTGTGTTAGCCTGTGTTGCGCGCGCCATGACGGCTCGCTATCGACCCGCCTGACGTAAACTGTGGCGCCTTCTACGCGTTCGACCTGGACTTGTTCGCCGTCTTTGAGTGGCTCCTCACCTTCGGAGGGGAATGCTCGCCAGGTCGATCCAAATACCCTAACTGCTCCTTCGTGCATTGCCCCTTTTGACGCTTCAACAACGACCCCGATGCGGCCGGGCAATGTATCCACCCCAGTCTTGAGTTCGCGGCCGGGAGAACCTCTGAGCAGGAATCGCTCAAAGATTGTGCGTGAAGCTATGGTCAGCGCGATGGATACTGCCAGGAACACCAGGATCTGCAGCGGCAGGCCGACCAGACCGGTTAGGGCAAGCAGGGCGGCGACCAACGCGCCTATGCCGAACCAGAGGAGTACGAATCCGGTGGTGAACATTTCGGCGACAATGAATATGGCTGCGAGAATTAGCCAGATATACCAGATCATATTCGATCTACTGAGCCTGAAGAGACGTATTTACTAGTTCATCCTGACTTCTGTAAGCTAATGATACTTGGTTTGTACTAATGCGAATTATGTTTGGGAAAATGGGTAAAAGCAAGGTATTGAGTTCAGAATGCTTTGATAGGGATCTGTGTAATCTGCGTCACCTGCGGATAGGGTCTTCCTTAAAGACCACTGATCCACAGATTACACAGATGAGCTGAAGGGAATGACTCTGGACGTGAACTTTGAACGCTAAACGTTCTTCATTCGCTGTTTGCGGTTGTTGCCCAGCCGAAGGCGACTCCGGTCGCGATCGCCAATAGAAGCTCTATTAGACCAACGAGAGTCGCTGCGCGGCCTTCAATCCGAATTCGCTTTACGCCTTCGGCCAGGAGCAAAAATCCGGCGCTCCAAGCGATCAGCGCCTTTTGTGCTTTAGACAGATCCATTCGCGACATCATCGTTCCTCTGCTTCGAAGACGCAATTGACGTTTAGCTTTGGTGATTTCCTTTTAATCCGGCGACGGATGAGACCCTTTTACCCGCGTGACCTTTACCGCTGGTTCGAGACAGCACGTGTCGAGGTCCCCGGATCGGTGAGCCGCTCGGAAACACGCGCTCCGGCAGCCGTCGTATATCGAACCGGCGCCGGACCCCCGTATAGTGTAATAACCTTCTTTATCGTTTCATCTTGCGCGGCGCGGAATCGATGCGGAGGCCCACCGTGGTTATAAATAACAAAAAGCAGCGGTCCCCGTTGCCGCGTATACGCTACTCCAGCCAGAGCGCTTACTCCGCTTAAGGTTCCAGTTTTGCCCACGACTGAAGCGCGAAACGCATCGTTGAAGCGCCGCTCGAGCGTCCCTCCGTCTACGCCGGCTACCGGAAGCAGCTCTTCTACTCCGAGACCTTTACCTTCAAGATAGGTGACCAATTTACGCAAGATAGTGATCGTGCTTCTGGGTGAGATCGCATTGGCGCCGAGTCCCGAAGAGGTGGCAAAACGGACCTCGTCTTCCTTGAATCCAACCTCGCTCTTGAGGAAGCGCTCGACCGCATCGGGACCCCCTACCAGATTGCCGATCATCGTAGCCATCCAATTGTTTGAAAAATCATTCAAACCTTTGAGGATGCGGATGAGCGGCAAAGACGTGTGCACCGCAAGCGGGGTCAGCTTTGCAGTACTTACCGAAGGATCGGTAATCGTTTGCCCGGTGATCCTAAGCGACGGCGGCGACGATAGGGGTGGCGCTGGTTTGGTCGATTCACCGACACGGTCTTCCGCGGCGCGAATCGCGAGGAATCGCGAATAAGAATTCTTTGCTTGAGCGCTCCAGGTTTCGGGTGTCAGAACTGCGCGAAACGCTTTCGCCGAAGCCTCTCGCGATGCTGAAAAATTGAAAAAGAACTGACCAAGAACTACCAGATTGCCGTCGACCTCGCGAATACCGCTACGGTTCATCTTGTCGGCAATCATCATCGCATTCTCTGCGAAGAAGCCCGGATCGCCGCTTCCGACAACATACAAAGAGCCGTGGAGAATCCCAGTCGAAGGATCGAGCTTGCCGTCCGTGTACATGGAGGTTCGGAACTTGAAATCAGGTCCGAGCCGTGAAATTGCAGTAAGCGATGTTGCGACCTTTGTGACCGATGCTGGATTGAAGAGCCGGTCGGCATTGTGCTCCCCAAGGACTTCGCCTTTCATCGTAGTGACGATGAATCCCTGGCTCTCAGAGCTGAATCCAAACGATGCAAGACTATCGGCGTAGGCAGCTACCAGAGGATTTACGGGCGGTTGGTCGGGCGAAGTTGTGCTGAGCGTCGGCGTACCGGTTACTCGCGGCCTCATTGCCTCCGGAGTTGCACCATGAGCTGCCGGTTCAATTACCGCTTTGGGCTCGGAAGTCGCAGATGCCGCACTCGCAACCACTGCTGGTCCGCCTTCAACGGCGCCTGACGACCTCTCTGCTGAGCTCAGCGGCTGTGTCCAGGCCTGGCTTAGGTAGTTATGCACACCCACGGTGTGCGAACTGGTCGCAACCTGGCTGCGCCATTTAGATCGCCCCCCACGACGGCCTCGACCGCGCGCGTAATACTTACCTTTTCCTTTTGAGTTCCGCGCGCTCACTTTAGACGATCGGGATCTGCTGCTGCGCGTCGCGGTTCGACCAGATCGAGATTTCGATTTGGATCCAGCCGAAGCGGAGCTTTTCTTCCCTTTGGATTTTGGTTCGCCGTGAGCAGATTCGATTGTGGCAACGGAGAGGGTAAGAACAATCGCGAGGAAAGCTGAAAGGGCCTTAACCCGAGCGAGAGATACACCTGTCATTTAAACTACCATCCTACCCGTGATCTATGCGGTCCGATGCGCGTCCTGGCTTTGACGTTGCAGCCCGACATCAGGGAAATAATCAAATTGAGTTCCGGCAGGTTTCAACCCCGGTTAGCCAATCTGTGTCTTGCAACGTCTCACGATCTTTGATGAGCAAGGGGGCTGCGATCTCAGCGCATCTCGCATCTTCAACAAGATACCATACGTCGGTACCCAAATCTAGAAGGTTAATGAAAATATAACATATTTCTTTCGGATTATTTTGCGTCCTCGAAAACCTTGCCTTCCAGTAGACTGCGATTCCCCTGATTCCTCCATCGCCAAAGTGGTCTAGCTTACAAAAGACCGCAAAATACCACGAAGTGAGAACAGCTCTCTTGGGTCGACAGTCTCGTTGACGATCCCCGCTACCAACTCCTGTAAGAGCCGGCTGCTGCGAATTCGCCGAGCAACAAAATCATTCAGCCACGGACGAGAAAACCAGTTTTCTGCAATGCGATAACCAAGAAACTTAGGCTTCAACTCGTGTTCTATTCGATACGGGAATTGGCTGAGCAGGCTGAAGTCTCCAGAAGTCAGCGCATCGTGAGCGACATCCGCAGCGATCTCGCCCGTCTCCATAGCCTTCCCAATCCCTTCTCCGGTAAACGGAAAAGTCGCACCGATACTTTCGCCCAGAACCAGCACGTTTCCGGGCCCATGAGGGCTGGTACCACTTAAACCACAGCGCAGCATCGCTCCGCGAATCGGCGAAATAGTCTCGGCCTGGCGCACTATCTCTGCCGCCAACGGAAAGTTGATCAAAAACGATTTGAATGCCTCGCGAAGATTAACGCGCGGGGGCGCCTTCCTACGGTAGCTTACGCCACAGCCGATATTGAATTCCCCGTCAGCCAGCGGGAATATCCAGGCGTAGCCCGGCGTGATCGACCGATCATAGGAAACGACAAGCCGATCAAGAGGAACCGACGAACGCACGTAGCATCTGAGTGCGACTGCGCTGGGACTCTGTTGCGTCACCAGACCAAGCTTTGATGGCATCTCCACATTCGCCCCTGTCGCGAGAAACACAATTCGAGAGCGCAGGGGGGTTGGGGATGTGTCCAGCGAAATCAGAATGCCGGAGTTCGATTGAACTTCAACACTGGTTACTTTTGCCTGAAAGAACGAAGCGCCCGATTCGATCGCCTTTCTTACGATCAAAGCATCAAGATGCACTCGCTTTAATGTCAGGAATTCTCCAGGTACGTCGAATCGGATTCGAGAGGGGCTATAGACTGTTCCAAGCTCGGATTTAAGACTCTGTTGTCGGACGTCCTCGTAGAGCCCAGCACGGGTCAGGCAGCGTACTGAGTCTGCGATTAACCCGTCCCCACACACCTTGTCTCTTGGAAACTCCTCTTTATCGAGAAGAAGTGTCCGGTGTCCGCAGCGCGCCAAATTGAGGGCTGCCACGGAGCCGGCCGGACCAGCACCCACCACCACGACGTCCCACTCCTGGTTTCCCGCTGTGTCAAGATCGAGAGTATTCAAGTTGAACGACATATCGTTCACAGCTTCCTGATCGCACGTTATTGGAATTTTCCGGAGCGCTGGACTGCCAACTGACTGTCAGCGACTAAAAACGCTTACGTGCGGTGTCGACGAATCGTTACGGTTCGTTCGAGTTCGTCAACATCTCTAACGTCAAATATCCGGTCTGGTTCTTATGTTAATCCGGCAGAACTGATCAGTCGTCTAACTTCGGAAGAACGGCGTTAGCTCAACCAACGCTTTCAATTGATTTCAAAGTTCCTTCAGCGCAGAGTTTAAGCGGATCCGTTGCCAGAAAAAGTCACAGGAAGTGGTTCACTGAAAGAAACGCAGAAACTTGGACTTACGATGTTAGCTGACTTGTCGAAGAAGATCTCGCAATCAAAAACATAATAAGGACAGCGTTTTGTACCACTTCATATCTTAAGACCATTGTGACGTCGATTTCTTCCGAGACCAATACATTATAACCCACTACCTGACATGCGGCTTCATTGCCCGACAAGCCTTAATTATGGTAAGGTAGCCCCCGAAAACAAGTCGAGGCGGCAAAGAAGAGTTTATGTCGAGATCGGCTCCCAGTGGACATTCCTGTTCTCACTAATCTCGTAAATATGGGAATGCCAAGCCGATCGCTTTCCGGGCTGAAGCTGCGATGAGCAGGTTTCTGATTTCCCTCTTTACCATGCTGGTATGTGCCATGCCAGCTTCAGTTCTTGCGGTTACGCTCGGATCTGGTAATCCGCACTTCCAGAACGCTTCGCTTGCTATCGTCAGGGGACGCGCCGTTTGTCTTGATTCCGCCGGGCGAGAAGTTCAGTCGCCGTTCGGTTGCAACGAAACCGGCAGTCGATTCGGATTTGCAAGCCAGGACGGTAAGCTCTACAAGTTCCTTCCAACCGATACGATGACGACGGTGTTTACCGACAGTAGAGTGCGGCAGCGCCAGCTTCAATTGACGGCACGGCTGCACAGCGGCGACCAGCTTGAGATCATCAAGGTCCAGTCAATAAAAGAGGGAAAGCTCTACGACATCTACTATTTTTGCGATGTGTGCACTATCACGTCGTATACACCAGGGCTTTGTCCCTGTTGTCGCAATGAAATGGAATTCAGGGAGACACCTCAGCAGTGAATGCCTGAAGCGATTGCCGGTGTCGTATCGGCAATCGCAAACTGGCAATCGCAATTCTAAAGGAGGCCACGGATGCAAGATGATGACGATGTAAAATCGAAAGGCTCGGGGCTATCGCGACGCACGTTCCTGAAAGCGTCGGGTATATCGCTGTCAGTCCCGCTCGTGATGGGCTACAGAGTGATAAAAGTGTCCGGGGCAGAGGTCAAAGTCTACGGCCCGGGCAAAGTTCCTCTCAGCTTGTCAATCAATGGTAAGAGCTACAAAGCGGAGGTTGAACCACGAGTAACGCTGCTCGAAGCTCTGCGCAATGAACTCGACATTACCGGTGCAAAGCGAGTGTGTGATCGTGCAACTTGTGGCGCATGCACGATGATCGTGGACGGTAAACCGGTTTACTCGTGTTCGGTCCTCGCGATCGATGCTCAAGGCAAGTCGATAACGACGGTTGAGGGACTGATGCAGGGCGAGACGTTGCATCCAGTCCAGCAGGCCTTCATCGACAATGACGCACAACAATGTGGCTTCTGCACACCGGGCTTTGTTGTCGCCAGCAAGGCGTTTCTGGATAAGAATCCGAACCCGACGGCAGAGCAGATTCAAAAAGGGCTCGGCGGAAATCTTTGTCGATGCGGAACCTACATGGGCGTACGAGCTGCGGTAGCGCAGGCGGCTCAGAAAGGAGGGCGACGCAATGGCTGAATACAAATGGCCCGACGCTGATAAACGCACATACATCGGCAAACGAATATCCAGAATCGACGGCCCGCAGAAGGTATCTGGTCGCGCGAAGTACTCTTTCGATATCAACCGGCCTGGGATGTTGTTTGGCAAGATCGTCCGTTCACCCTATGCGCACGCGACGGTCAAAAAGATCGACACCTCAGCCGCCGAAGCAATGCCTGGAGTAAAGGCGATTCACATAATGGCTGAACCGGGGACGCCCACCGCTGAGGTAAAGTGGGCCGGTGCGTCAGTTGTGGCTCTCGCGGCTGTGGATGAGCCAACTGCCGAAGACGCCGCTCGGGCAATTAAGGTTGAATACGAGGTAATGCCTCACCTGGTCGTCGATAACGACACGAAAGCCGGGGACCAGTGGACTCGAGTCGCGAACGAGAGCAAGCAGGGCGATCCTGACAAGGGTTTCAGCGAAGCTGAAGTTACCGTGGAGGGGACCTACGGAGTTTCAATCATCACCCATTGTTGTTTGGAGCCGCACGGTTCGGTGATGGAGTGGGAAGACGAGAAGAATGTTCTGGCCCACCTTTCGACGCAGGCGGTCAGCGGATCGGCTGCCCAGATCGCTCGGCCGTTGGAGATCGCGGCGACTAATGTTCGTGTTAAGCAAGATCACATCGGCGGCGGATTCGGAAGCAAATTCGGACCGGACGAGTGGGACATTACCGCTGCACGCTTGTCCAAAAAGTCCGGTGGAAAGCCGGTAAAGATGTTTAACGAACGCGACTCTGAATTGATGGTCGCGGGTGCGCGACCTTCGCATTACGCCAAGGTAAAGATTGGGGTTAAGAAAGACGGTACTCTTACGGCATGGGAGTCGCAGACTTGGGGTTCGGGGGGTGTTGGTGGAGGAGGCGCGCCGCCAGTTCCATACATCTTCAACATTCCGAATCAGCGCAAGCAGCACACTAACATTATTAACAACATCGGCAGCCAGCGAGCATGGCGAGCTCCGAACCATCCGCAGGGGTGCGCGTTGACAATGACTGCGTTGGAGGATGCAGCGGCCGCAATCGGTATGGACCCGTATGACTTCTTTTTGAAGAATATCGAGTTAGCCGGACAGCGCGCGCCGATCTACACCGACGAGCTTAAGATCGCAGCTGATTTGATTGGGTGGAAAAACAATTGGCACCCGCGGGGAGCCGACAAGACTGCAGGACCAGTTAAGCGGGGATTAGGACTTTCGATTCATACCTGGGGTGGTCTCGGACACCCGAGCGATTGCGACCTTACAATTCAGCCGGACGGATCTGTCGAGCTGAAGATGGGGACGCAGGACCTCGGCACCGGAACTCGAACAGCGCTCAACATCATCGTGGCCGATACCCTGGGACTACCGCTGAACGCTGTTAAGATCACGATTGGCGATAGCCGCTACCCGGCATCCGGCGGGTCCGGAGGAAGCACGACGATTGGGGGAATCAGCTCGTCTTCCCGAAGGGCCGCGCTCGACGCGCTGGATCAGGTATTCGCCAAGGCTGCGCCGGCACTTGATGCCAAGCCTGAAGACCTGGAAGCAGTCGGCGGTTCCATTCGCGTCAAAGCAAATCCAAGTAAATCGATGACCTGGGCTCAAGCATGTTCGAAGCTCGGGGCAACGCCACTCACTGTCAGAGGTAAGAACCCAGGTCCAGGGAAGCTCATGGATCAAGGCGTAGGCGGCGCACAGATGGCGGACGTCTCCGTCGATATTGAAACTGGAATCGTGCGCGTCAACAAGATCGTTGCAGTCCAGGATTGTGGGCTGATCATTGATCTCAAAACGGCAGAGAGCCAGGTCTACGGTGCTTTGATAATGGGTGTTTGTTACGCGCTCTACGAAGAGAAGATCATGGACCAGAAGACCGGCCGCATGCTCAACCCCAACATGGAGTTCTACAAGTTGGCGGGCATAGGCGATATCGGAGAGCTGGTCGTTCATATGATGACCGGCAAGGGTTATGACGAGCGAGGGGTGATTGGCCTGGGCGAGCCGCCGGTTGTGTCGCCAGGCGCGGTCATCTCGAACGCAGTAGCAAATGCTATTGGCGTACGCGTTCCGACTTTGCCGCTTACGCCGGATCGAGTTCTTGCAGCTCTCGAACAGAAGGGAGGCAAATAAGATGCGAGCATTCGAATACGCCAGCCCTACGACCAAAGAACAGGCGGTCGCTTTGTTGGGCAGCAGCTGGGCCGATGCTGAAGTCCTTGCTGGGGGGACCGATTTGCTCTCCTTGATGAAGGACGACATTGTTCATCCGAAGCGACTCGTGAACATCAAAGCTATCCCTGAACTGCGCTCGATAAAAGCGGCGAAAACCGGCTTGAGCATAGGCGCCACGGCGACAATCCAGGAGCTGATCGACAATACTCAGGTCCGCCGCGATTACCCGGCCATCGTTCAGGCAGCTGAGGGAATAACAAGTCCCCAGCTCCGCAGCATGGGAACGGTTGGTGGAGACTTGTGCCAGCGTCCGCGCTGCTGGTACTACCGAGCGGGGTTCGGCTTGCTGGCCCGCGAGGGCAGCAGCGAGGGTGGAGAATCGCTGGTCGTCTCCGGTGATAACCGGTATCACGCGATACTCGGAAACGGTGGTCCAGCTTACTTTGTGAACCCGTCCAGCCTGGCGCCGGCGCTAATCGCATACGGAGCTACGGTTAGGATTCAGGGATCCAAGGGTTCGCGGGATGTCCCGGTTGAAAAGTTTTTCGTGACTCCTCAAAGCAATGACCAGCGTGAGTATGAATTAAAGCCCGGCGAGTTTGTCACAGGGATACTTTTGCCTGCTGCTGGCGGCGCGAAGAGCGCGACATACGAAGTCCGCCAAAAAGAAGCGCTCGACTGGCCTCTCGCCGCGGCTTCGGTTGCCTTGAAAATCAGCGGAGGCAAAGTGACTTCGGCAAGGGTGGTGTTGGGTCATGTAGCTCCGATTCCCTGGAGAGCTACTGAAGCCGAGGCAGCATTGACCGGAAAGTCAATCGATGAGGCAGTGGCAAAAGCCGCCAGCGAGGCTGCCGTGTCCGGCGCAAAGAGCCTCGGCCGGAACGCCTACAAGATTCAGCTCGCGCGAGTCGCTGCAAAGCGCGCAATTCTTGCCGCCGCAACGGGAGGTGCCAAATGATCGTCAACGAAGCCGATCGCTTCAACATCAATCATCCCGCCCTGTGTGAGTGCCTGAGGTGGAAAGGAATGTTCATCGGCGTTCCGCATGATCCAAGCGTGCCGCCTGCAAACGACGGACACTTCTGGTGCGTCTACACCCAGACCTGCCTGGGACCGGATGGCAACCTCGCGGAACCGGGAGAATGTTCATCAGAAGATCGAGCCTGTTATGGAAAGGGCCACGTGTGATAAGATCGATTTAGTTCCTATGTATTGAAAGCTTGCGACACTAAGGGAGTCCGTGCCCTGCGTGAACGCAAGTTCATGAAGGGCGACAGTTTCAGAAGGAGAATTTGAAGATGCGAAGGATGATGATGCTTATCTCGACCCTGGCGGTGGTGGTTATGGCGATGGCCTCTACCGGTAATGCCCAGAGCATTTCTGGCGACTATATCGAAACCCGCAGCGCGGACGTCTGGACCGGTCCCTGCGTCGCCAATGGCGAAGTAAACCTCACCGGCGATCAGGCAATCCTGGCGTGGCACGTAAGCAAGGGAAGTTGGAATGGCGTTTCCCTTGAGGGGCTGAATGTTGTCGGAGTGGTTAAGGCGAATGCGACCCTTGGGGACGAGTACAACAACCCCTATCCAGCGAAGGCAGTGATGATCGTCGACGAGAAGGCTTGCGCGGAACAGCAAAAAGCGCTCATCGAATTCGCGCAATCAATGTCCGGTCAATTGCTGACTAATGTCGTTCGAGTTGAGGTTGCGCCTATCAAGGTTGAGGTAACCGGACATGATGGGCACTACAGCAACACGCTCGTACAAGCGGGACAAACTGCTGGTATCCAGACTCGTGCGATAAATCCGAAAGATCATCTGTGCGGAAATGAGGATGTCTATTATCAACCGCTAGCTTCAATGACGCACTCGATGCCGGCGGTTGCCGAACTCGATCAATACAAGGGGTCGAGCCTCGGTTCGTCGTGGACGGTTCACGGCAAACGAAGTGCCTTCGTCGGCAGTTTCGCGCGTTGATGAATTTCGGTTCTTTGTCAGTTTTCGCGGGTTGCCGCGAGCAGTTTTAAGTAACAAAGGCACAACGACCACAATGTGAACGACGCTTGTTTGTGGTCATTGTGCCTTTGCGACTATCTGACCACGGGGTTTAAGGGAACAAATGTTACGTCGAATCAGAAGTTTGTTTTTTGGCGCATCGATCTTGTTGATGGCGAGCGTCAGCGCGCTTGCCGCTGACAATAAGCTCGAGGCGATTGGTGCTTACACCGATTCGGGAGCCTCGGATGGCCTCAAGAAAGCGCTGGACTCAAAGGGCTGGCGGATTAGCACCGCCGATGGCGCGTATTGCGACGTTTGGCTGCGCACAACCATTCCTGCGGGCAAGAACGAGACCTCCGGTGCAGCATACACGTCTGTGAGCGATTCAACGCTGATAGGTGTAATCACCTTCGCAAAGCCTACCACTGATTATCGTGGACAGGCAGTAAAGGCAGGTTCATACACAATGCGGTATGCAGTTCATCCTGCCGACGGAAACCACCTCGGCATATCACCAATTCGTGACTTCCTGGTAATCGTGCCGGTCGCAATGGATCCGAATCCAGACGCTCAGTTTAAGTTTGAAGAATTGATGAAGATGAGCACTAAAGTTACGGGCACAAACCACCCCGGTGTGCTCAGTCTTATAAATCCCTCAGGTGCGCCGCCTGCACCAAAGGTTGAAAGCGATGAAAACAACCACATAGTGTTTTCGTTCTCCATCAAGAATCAAAGCGGTGCAACAATTCCGATTTCGCTTATTGTGAAGGGACGCGCTGAGCAATAACCTAAAAGAGTGCTTTAGTTTGATAAATGAAGTGTCGAAAAGGCTAACGAAGTTCTCTAAAGGGAGCTAGAATTTCGGCAATGAAACGACTGAGAGCAATCAAGCTGGGAGTTATTTTGATTCTGTCGTCGTTTCCCGCTCTGGTCAGCGCTGCGGACTCTCCAAAATCCTCTACATTCGAAATACGAATTCCTCGTGGTTTAACGCACGACCTATGGCTGTACTTCGTTCCAGCGGACAATCCGATGACCGCAGAGAAGGTCGAGCTCGGAAGGAAGCTCTTCTTTGATACGCGTCTTTCAGCAGATAGTACGGTCAGCTGCGCTTCGTGTCACGACCCGAAGCGAGCGTTTACCGATGGCAAACCGCTTGCGGAGGGAATAAACACGAGGCGCGGGGTTCGCAATTCGCCCACCCTGCTCAACGCAATGTTCAGCACAGGTCAGTTTTGGGATGGCCGCGCGGCGACGCTGGAAGAGCAGGCCAAAATGCCCCTCACAAATCCCGATGAGATGGGCAATCGGAGCATTAATGAAGTTGTTTCGACGATTGCTGGAATCCCCGAATACTCGAAGGCCTTTCGTCAGGTCTTTGGTGGTACGGTGAGCATTGACGGTTTTGCCAAAGCCGTTGCCGCCTTCGAACGTACTTTGATTTCCGGCGACGCGCCCATCGATCGTTATCTTGCCGGCGACCTTGATGCCCTCAGTGATCAGGCTCGCAATGGGCTAGTGCTTTTCAGGGGGAAAGCTCGCTGCACGGTTTGTCATCAGTTCAATGCCAACTTCAGCTCCTTTTCAACTTTTCCTTTTTTCACCGACGGTAATTATCGCAACACTGGAGTAGCGGCAAATTTCACCGGCTTCAACGCTCTTGCGCGGCGCGCGATACAAGCCTCGCGTGATACTACCGGTGCCGCAACTCTCGAGCTCTCGAAACACGAACGCGCGGGAGAGCTTGGACGATTTGTCGTCAGTGGCAATACGCTTGATATCGGTGCCTTTCGTACGCCGTCCCTCCGGAATGTTGAGCTTACCGCGCCGTACTTTCACGATGGCAGCGCAGCGACTCTCGAGGATGTTGTTCGATTTTATGTAAAGGGTGGGAATGAGAATCCGAATCGGGACTGGCAGCTGGAACCGGTGTCACTTACTGAAAGCGAACAACGCGAGCTGGTCGCATTCCTGAAGGCATTAACGAGCGACGACGCCCGCCGGATGGTTGAAGCCCATTGATCTTTGAGCCCCTTGCGGGCGCCTACTGCGTGCAGCTGAAAAATCAAACCTTCAAGATCTGCCGTAACTTAGGTTCCACAACCTGGCGAAGTTCATCATCAGCAAGCGCATACTCCAGTACCGTGGTCAAGTAGTTTGGAGGATCGCCAATCGTAAGCCACCGTCCATCTGCAACCGTTTCGGCGACAACTCGACCACCTCGCTTGATGTACTCCCGAACTGCATCGGTCAACCATAATTCTCCGGCTTTGCCGCGAGGAATCTCCGTCAGAATCTGAATCACCTCGTGTGAAAGCAGAAACCTTCCGAACATCGCGAGATTTGACTTAGCGTCTTCTCTGGCCGGCTTTTCTACCACATCTTCCAATTCCCGAATGTTATTGTCGGCTTTGATCTGGGCAATTCCATACAGAACGACGTCCTCCCACCGAACTTCCTGAGTACCCACCACGAGCGCGCCAGTAGCCTCGTGGGTGTCGATGAGTTTCTTTGTAAAGGGTGAGTGTGCGCGAATGAGGTCGTCGCCGTAGGCATAAATAAATCCCTGATCCTCCGGAATGTGCTTCCTCGCGACGATGAGAGGCGTGCCGTTTCCGTAAGGACCTGTCTGGGGCTCCATCACGATCTCTATGCCCGACAGCTTTGCTCTAAACTCATCGAGTGTTTTGTATTTTCCCGGAGGCGGGGCCGAGGAAAGATCATAGGCTCGGCGGAGCGGCTCCGGGTTCTCGCCCGTTATAACGATGATTTTCTTTAACCCGGAATCGATGAACTCTTCAATGATCAGATGTATTGCAGGCTTGTTAATGACTGGAAGTAATTCCTTTGGATAGCCCAAAGTAACCGGTAGCATTCGTGTGCCAGAACCAGCTGCAGCAATGACACCCGTTTCGACTTTCATTCGGTGAGGCTCCCGCTATTAAGGTTGGTTTTGTTCACATTTACAAACTATCACGTGAAAGTTTTGGGTCACAAGCCTGGACACAAAGCCAGATACTCGAAGACCCTTTGAGGGCTTTAAACAGCTTTCTATTTTTTGGTTCACAAAATCTTTTCATCTGTGTGATCTGCGTAATCTGTGGATGGTCTTATGAATGACTAAGAACTGACCACAGATTCGCAGATTACGCAGAAGACAGATCCAGAACTACCGTTTCGCCGTCTTCATCATTACGAACGCATCGAGAGCCTTGTTGTAATATCCCTCAAATCTTTCGAACACAAAGTAACCGTGCTTATCGTAGAATCCGCGAGCGCCGGCGTCATCAACCGGAGTCTCGAGATAAATCGCCTCAGCCCCTTTCTCCCATAACCAATTCTCGATTTCTGCGAGCAACCGGCTACCGATTTGTTCACGCTGTCGATGTGGAATCACGTCTATCGTTATAATGTGACCAAGCTTTCGCGGTTCGCTGCACCCAACCACAAATCCAACGATTTCGTCCTGATCATCGGCAACAAGAGTCCGACACTTTCGCGATCGCACATAGAACTGAAGCTCAAGGCGGGAATACGCCAGGTCCTTGCTGAACGCCGCTCGATCTATTTCATAAAGGCGAGTGAAATCTGAGGGTCTATATTCGCGAATCTCCACTGTTGTCTTAGGAGTTCTCAAAGGAATGATCAGACTAATACAAAGCCCGATAAGCGCCACCGTCGACTTGGATCACCGTCCCGGTTACGTAACCAGCTCTTTCCGAGCAGAGGAACGCGACAACCGCCGCGAATTCTCTGGGGTCGCCAACGCGATTTACCGGCGTCGACGAAGCCCACCGTGCATAGATCTCGTTGACCGACACACCCTCGTTGTTTGCGAGCTGAGCGGATAATGAGCGCAAGCGTTCTGTCAGGTGATAGCCGGGGCAAACGGTGTTGACTGTGATGCCGAAAGATCCCACCTGTTGGGATAGGCTCTTCATGAAGCCCAAAACCCCGGCCCGGGCTGTGTTGGAAAGAATAAGGTTGTCAACGGGCTGCTTGGCTGCAATGGAGGTTATCGCGACAATGCGGCCCCAGCGTCGTTCGCGCATGTGTGGAATGGCTTCTCTACAAAGATTGATGGTGCTTATGAGGTTTAATTCGACAGCCTCACGATATTGCCGCGCGTCGAAGTCATCAAAGAAACCGGCGGGAGGGCCTCCGGCGTTTGCGACGACAATATCAACGCTTCCGAATTTCGATTTAGTTTCGGAGACCAGCCGTCGAATGTGATCTTCGTCAGTGACACTCCCAGGAACAGCAAGAACGTCTGCACCGGTGGCCGATTGAATCTCGTCTGCGGCGCGCTTTAGCTTTCCTTCATCGCGGCCGTTTATTGCAACGCGAGCGCCTTCCGAGGCGAGCTCCATTGCTGTAGCTTTCCCGAGCCCGTTCGATGCCGCGGCAACGATTGCAACTTTGCCTTTTAAGCCGAAATCCACAACGCCCTCCAAAATTCGCTTCGAGGGTTTAGGATAGCGGAAAGAATGGCAGTTGTTTAGTGGAACCGGAATGAATACAGGATTCGCATTATCGTACTGACTATCCAACTATTTTCATCAATGACTCGAGAGGCCTCTGATGAAATACCCTGGGAGCGTTTTCAAGCACTTCTTCGAGCGTGGTCTCGCCACGAAGCGCCTTAACCATTCCATCCTCCTGCATCGTGCAGAGATTACAAGACTCCAGGCTTCTTTGACGAATCTCCTGCATCGTTCGCTTCTGTAGGATCGCATCGCGTATGTCGACGTTCGGGACTAACAATTCATAGAGACCGATTCGTCCACGATATCCGGTGAAATTACAGGACGAGCATCCTTTACCCCGCCACAGAGTGAAGTTGGTCAGGTCAGTACGCTTCAAGCTAAAACGACGAAGAACCCGATCTTCAGGAGAGTAGTTGACTCGACAGCTCGGACAGACCTTGCGGACTAGTCTCTGTGCAAGCACCGCCCCGATCGTCGATGCGATCAAGGAGGTTTCGATCTCCATATTGATCAGTCGAACAAGCGCTCCGACTGAATCCTCGGTATGAAACGTTGCAAAGACTTTGTGGCCAGTCAGCGCGGATTGAACAGCAATGTCCGCAGAAAATCGATCACGTATTTCCCCGATCACGATGATGTCGGGGTCCTGCCTTACTATCGATTTTAACGTTTCGTTGAACCCCAATCCGATCTTCTCGTTGATTGAACATTGAGAGATTCCGTCGATCACGTATTCGACCGGATCCTCGCAGGTGATGATCTTTACAGTCGGATCGTTGCAGAAATCGATTGAGCTGTAGAGCGTAGTGGTCTTGCCCGAGCCGGTGGGGCCGGTGACAAGAGTTATCCCTGAGGGTGCGGCGAGTACATCCTCACTGTAGAGCCTCAGAATGTTTGGGGCGAAGCCAAGTTCCTGAAGCCCTATGAGTGATGCTTTGTTGAGGATCCGCAGCACAACGTTTTCGCCAAACACCGTTGCGTAAAAAGAGGCCCGGATGTCGATTTCCTGCTTCTCGGTTTTGACGAAGATACGTCCATCCTGATGCTTTCGACGCTCGGCCACGTCGGCATCCGCGAGGATCTTTATCCGTGAGATGATTCGCGGAGTATAGTCGCGGGGAAAATCCTGCTTGTGAACCAACACACCGTCGATGCGGTAACGTACGCGCAATTTGTTGGCCATCGGCTCGAGGTGGACGTCCGATGCGCCTTCTTCGATCGCTGATCTTATCAACTGATCTACCATCTGGATGACACGGTCCTCGCCAGTCTGCACCTGCGTCTCGAGCGTGTGATATTTGACCTTCTGATAATCTGCGATCCCAGCGTCCTTGCTTTGGAGGAGCGCGTCGACCAGATCCAGCTTCTGGCTGATTGTTGCGCTGGTGGCGAGGGACAGTCTCACCCGACAGGTAAATAAACGTTCGATCTCTTCGATGAAATGCGTCATCGTAGGATCGGCAACCAGAAGATGCAGCTCGCCTGCCTCCAGGCTAATTGGGAGAGCGACCTGACGCCGCAGATACTTTAGCGATATTTTTCGTACGAGTTCGAAATCTATTTCGGTGATATCGGGATCGACTAGAGGAAGATGAAATTTTTCTGCGAGCGCTTCGATAATGTGCCGCTCTTCGATCAGCCCCATCTCTACAAGGGTTTCGCCTATGCGTCTTGATCTGGGCGCGGACTTGCGTTGGATTTCCCTCGCGGCTTTGACGTCGTTCTCAGTGATGAGATGGCGGCTCAGGAGTATATCGCCGATACTGAGCCTGGTTCGATGACGGCGCACAAATTCATCGAGACGAGGCTTTGAGACCAGATTGAGGTCGAGCAGGATTTCGCAAATGTTTGTCGCGCCGAGTTGTTCAGCTATATTCCGAGCATTTGAGAGTTGCTCAGCAGTGAGCAATCCTTCACTTATTAAAGCAGTTTGAGTTACTTCGTCAAATGAGAGCTGGAGCATCCTGCCTCCGAACCTTGCTTGCCCGCCAACGTCTCACGAAACGCGAGGGCCTATTAATTTAGACGTATGAACGGGAGCGGAGGCGGGGCGTACAGTGTCCCGTAACTCGGGCCTTTTCGAGACACATTGAAGTGACAGCGCTGAGATGATAAATCATGGTCGCACGGAAATCACTAGTAATCTTACGACCTGAAGTTCCGTTGGATTGGAGGTCAATTGAAATCGCTTTTGATTGCCGTTACGCTGTGCCTGAATCTGATCGGACCCGGTATGCAAAAGAACGAACGACCTCGCGCGCGCGACATCGGGTTGACGGTTGGCGTGATCTCTCCGGGGCCCCTAAACGCAATAACCGATGTGTCGGGCGTTCAAGTTGGCCAGACGACATTGGTGCGCGGAGATAATATTCGCACTGGAGTGACCGCGATCCTGCCTCACTCCGGCAATCTGTTCCGCGAGAAGGTGACCGGTGCGGTTTTTATCGGTAACGCTTTTGGCAAATTGGCGGGCTCGACTCAGGTAAACGAGCTTGGCGAGATAGAGACTCCGATACTGTTGACTTCCACCCTCAGCGTTCCAAAGGTCGCCGACGCCGTGTTGGACTATGTTCTCGCGCAGCGGGGCAACGAAGAGGTGCAGTCAGTGAACCCACTGGTCGGCGAGACTAACGATGGGTATTTGAACGACATCCGTGGCCGAAACATAACTCGCGACGACGTGTTGAGCGCTATAAAAAACGCCAGGGCCGGCCCGGTTGACGAAGGAGCGGTAGGAGCTGGGACAGGAACCGTAGCCTTCGGTTTTAAAGGTGGTATCGGAACTTCATCACGGAAACTTCCAGCATCATTGGGCGGTTATACGGTCGGAGTGCTTGTGCAGACGAACTTCGGCGGAGTCCTTACGATTGCTGGAGCGCCCGTTGGGCAGGCGCTGGGTCGATACTATCTGAAGCAGGAGCTCGAGCGAGAAAAATCGACGAGGCCCTCAGGCGCAAATTCGGAAGCTAATTCTTCGCCGGACCCCGCTGACGGCTCGGTGATTATCGTAGTTGCCACCGACGCCCCAATCGATTCTCGGAATCTGAAACGCCTGGCGGAGAGATCGATGATGGGGCTTGCGCGAACCGGATCTTCGGCCAGTAACGGCAGTGGCGACTATGCGATCGCATTTTCGGTCGCAGCGGATCTAAGGATTCAACCGAGGACTTCCTCAGAGAACGCTTATGCTCCGCGGGCTCTGAAGCTGATATCAAATGATGCGATGTCGCCCCTGTTTCTGGCGGTCATCGAAGCAACTGAGGAAGCTATTTACAATTCGCTCCTGCGTGCGACTACGACGACAGGTCGCGGACACACGGTCGAAGCATTGCCTATCGATCGAACGATCGAAATCCTTCGAAAGCACGGAGCTATCCGCTAAAGATGTACCGTAGACTGTCAAGTCTGCGGGCGTAGTTTACAATAAATTTTGTGCTAACAGACCGCCGACTAGACAGTCTACGGTACCTTGAGGTTCTCAAATGAGCGCTACATCACAGGCGCGAATCGGGTACGAAGTAGGAGATACGGCGCCCGATTTCGCTCTAACAGACAATGACGGCCGAACCTGGCGGCTATCTGATCATAGGGGCAAAGTAGTGGCACTTATCTTTTACCCCAGAGATGAAACTCCGGTGTGCACTAAGCAGATGTGCAGCATTCGTGATCGCTGGACCGATTATGAATCAACCGGTGCAGAAGTTGTTGCGATATCCGTGGCGAGCGTCGAATCTCACAAGAAATTTGCGGAGCATCATAGTCTGCCGCAGCGGCTACTAGCGGATGATCGTGGAGAGGTCATAACACAATATAACGTGCGGTCACTGTTTGGTGGCGCCCAGCGAGCGGTTATTGTAATTGATGCGAATGGAGTAATTCGTTATCGCAGATCGATAATCCCCTTCTTCCGGCCAGGAGACGACGAAGTCATCGAAGCAATTCGTGGCGCCGCTGGTTTTGGTGAATAGGTCCTTATGTCACATAGGTCCTATCAACATGGTTTCACACGCCAAGATAATTCGCGAGTTCTGTCAGATCTCGAACCTGATGAGTGGGGCTCGGACCGCCCGGATTGGTCTGCTTGTTCTTGCGATTTACCCAAACGACTGGAATAGACATCTGTGTCGCGGGTACCACATCGTGAAAGTAGCTCTGGGCGGCGTGCAGCAATGGCGTGTCGCCCATCCTTAACTTCGCTTCCTTGAAATGGGCCAGTCCTGGTTTGTAGGAGCTTACCTGCTGGGCCGTTACGATCAGATCGAAATCGACACTGAAATGATGGCGAGTGGCAGTCAGGAGGTCGTCGTCGATGTTAGAAAGAATCCCGAGTTTGAACCGGCGCGACAGTCGTTCAAGCGCATCGTTGGTGTCAGGAAATGGTTTCCAGCTCGGAAGGCTATCGGCCAGGAAACCGGCGCTCTCTGCAGGCACTTGCCACCCCAGTATCGCCGCCGCGCGTCGCTCAGTGTCTCTCAGAACCTCTCTGTACGGCCGATACGCCATTGCCTCAACCGTGGCCTCCTCAGCTTCGTAAGCATCAATTATTTGATCGGCGCTAAGCTCGATCTGGTCCGCGGCCGCTGCTGTTTGAAAGGCATTGACAATGCCCGCCTCCCAATCAATGAGAGTCCCGTAACAGTCGAAGGTGATAATTAAATTACCCATGGTTCAGAGAAGTGCCGTAGGCTGTCCAGTCTGCGGAAACGTATTTTCGGCTTCTCGAAATCGGCAGATTCTGACCGTATTCCACAGACTAGACAGTCTACGGGCATCGAGGCTAGCCGAGTTCGTCTTCTGAATAAATTGCTCGTGTTAAAGCAGATTGATATTCGTGCAGCTCCGACTCATCGAAGAAGCGAGGTACCTCCTTGGCGGCGGTCTCTATTGAGTCAGAAGCGTGAACAAGATTAGCTTGAATGCTCATCGCCCAATCTCCGCGGATGGTACCCGGAGCGGCCTCGCGAGATTTCGTGATCCCGCAGAGGCTTCGAACGGTATCGACACAGTCGAGTCCTTCCAGGCAAATCGCGATAACCGGAGTTGACTGCATAAAATGTCTGATACCGGCAAAGAAAGGTTTGTCAGCCAGATGGCTGTAGTGCTCGTTAAGAAGTGAATCGGAAAGCTTCAAGAATTTTATTCCAACAATCTTCAGCCCTTTTTGTTCGAATCTAGTAATAATTTTACCGATCAATCCCCGTTGGATAGCGTCGGGCTTTATTAAGATCAACGTTCTTTGCATATGTTCTCCTTAGTTGATGATTAAAGAACTGAGAATGATAGCGGAGAGTTTGTGGCGGCGACAAGGAAACGATTCGTTTGAGAACGAATCGTTTAGCGTTCAGAGTTTAGCGGTCCAATCTGTGTAATCCGCGCAATCTGCGGATCCACTCTTTTCGAGAAGCTCCATCCGCAGATTACGCAGATTACACAGATTACACAGATTTGGAACTCTGAACGATGAACGCCGAAAGTTGAGCGCTGAACTCTGAACCGTCTTCGTCTATAATGACGCGATGAGCGAACGACCCAAGGCCCTAAACATCCCGTCTCGGCTCGATCCTGACTTCGCTAACGACTTACTAGAGAAAGTTCGAGAGATCGACGATCTCCCTCAACGGCTGGACCGCATTTCCGCTGAAATTCTCGGCTCTGCCTACCAGGAGGGTTCCCTTGGCGGCGGTCCCGCTCTGGCTGAGGAATTCCGAATCGATCTGAAAGTCTTTGATTGTGTCACATTAATTGAGGTCGCTCTTGCTTTAACGCTCGCCGATTCGGTTCCCGACTTTATTGACATGACTCGGCGCATTCGTTACGACGACGGGCGGATCAGTTGGATTCACCGGAATCACTACATGGTCGATTGGGCGCGAAATAACGAACGGAGTGGATTTATAAGGAACGTGACCTCGGGACCTCTGGCTGCCGAAAAAACTTGCACTCTCAATCTGATTGAGGGGTTGGAAGCCAGGACCACAAAATTCAAATACTTTCCTGCAGAAGAGCTAGTCGCCGCTAATCGCGTGATGGACGACGGCGATATCATCCTGTTCGTATCGACTCGCAACGACCTCGATGTGTTTCATACTGGTATTGTTTTCGAGCGAGACGGTCGAATGATAATGCGGCACGCTACAAGACGCGCAGGCTTAGTCATCGATCAGGATCTCGACGAATTTGTAGGCCAAAACCAATTGAGTGGAATCGTTGTATTGAGGCCAATATGCCAGTGTTAACCTCTGTCGTGACCTGCGACCAAAACCAGATCTGCACCAATCTGATCGAATCATTGGCGTTATCTGGTCTTGTAGACCAAATACCACTTATAAGCCCAAATGGAATGTTGCCGGCCGGGTTATCGGCCGATGCGCAAAACAAGGTTCGTCTCGTCTCAACAGATTTTTCCAGCGGTCACACGGTTAATCAAATACTCAAAGAACTGACGACTGATTATGTGTTGTTTTGTCTGCCGGGCGAAGCGATCCAACTCGGACACCGTTCGTTAGAGAGACTGCTATCCGTCGCTGAGAACTACGGTGCGGGCCTCGTCTATTCGGATTTTCGCGACGAGGTTGGTGGTAAGGTGATGGAGCATCCCTTGATTGATTATCAGCCGGGCAGCATTCGAGACAGCTTCGATTTCGGCTCAATGTTTTTAATATCGAAGCGAGCCGCAGACCTTGCCCTCAAAAATCATGGTCGATTGAATGAAAGCTTACAGTGGGGTGCTCTCTATGAGCTGAGGCTTAAAGTCTCCGTGGATTCGGCCGTGTTGCGAATCCCAGAGCCGCTTTACACTCGGATTCCCGTGGACCTTCGAGCCACCGGCGAGCGGCAATTTGATTACGTAGACCCAAGACGCCGCGAATACCAGCTGGAAATGGAGCAGGTCGCAACCGAACATCTAAAGCGGATCGGCGCTCACCTCGAGCCCGAATTTCAGCAACTGACTCCAGATGGAAAGGGATTCCCAGTTCGCGCCAGCGTCATCATTCCAGTTCGCAATCGCGAGAAAACGATCAGGGATGCTGTAAACAGCGCCCTTTCGCAAATAGCCTCGTTCCAGTTCAATGTTATTGTGGTTGATAATCACTCAAGCGATAGAACGACTCGGATTCTGAGTCAGATTGCCTCGGAAGACTCTCGGCTAATCCATTTGAAGCCGGAGCGGACTGATCTCGGGATCGGCGGCTGCTGGAATGAGGCGGTCTTCTCGCCAAGCTGCGGTGAATATGCGGTGCAGCTTGATTCCGATGACATCTACGCTAATGAACACACGTTAAGCAAGATCGTGGGAAAATTTGAAGACGGCCCGTACCCGATGGTCATCGGCTCATACAAAATTGTCGACTTTGCGTTGAATGAACTGCCTCCTGGATTGATCGACCATCGCGAGTGGACCCGTGAGAACGGCCGCAATAACGCGCTGAGAATAAACGGGCTCGGAGCGCCGCGAGCTTTCTATGTGCCTGTGCTGCGAAAGATCGGTTTTCCGAACGCGAGTTATGGTGAGGACTACGCCGTGGCTTTGCGCATTAGCCGCGATTATGAAATTGGGCGAATCTTTGAACCAATTTACTACGCACGAAGGTGGGAAGGGAACTCTGATGCGGCATTGCCGCTTGCGACCGCAAACCGCTACGACTCATACAAAGATTACTTGCGCACGGTCGAAATAGTCGCGCGGCAGAGGATGCATTCACAATGAAATGGGAAAAAAAACTGATCAGCGCCACGGAACTGCGCGAGTACTTAGAGGAAGATGGCGGAGGCAATAGCCTTGAGGAAATCGTTGCGGCGCTCATCGATCAACAGCGAGAGACCTGGCCCCTGTTTCGCGACGGAATCGAGTCATTCGAGCGGATCGAAACCAAACGAGTCCCGGTCGATGAATCCGAGGTTGTAATTCAATATAATCCGGGACGAATTCGCAGTACCGCTGCGGCAGTCGACAAAAGATCAGTCGACAACAGGCCATGCTTTCTCTGTCCAGAAGGGCTTCCGGAAGAAGAGAAGGGAATTGCGTACGGTTCTGATCTGGTAATTCTGTGCAATCCATTTCCTGTGTTGGACCGTCACCTTTCTATAGTTCATCGAGAACATATACCCCAACAGATAGCGGGGAACGTGGAGACATTGTTGTCGCTCGCTCACGATTTCGGGTCAAGCTACTTCGTGCTGTACAACGGTCCGGAATGTGGCGCATCGGCGCCGGATCATTTGCACTTTCAAGCCTGCTCGCGAGAACTTCTACCAATTGAGGAGAACCTGTACGACGACGAGCCGGTGATGGCGGAAGACTGCGACTATTGCGAAGAAACGGCGAGGCACAGCTTCGAGTTATTTACCCTGGGCGGATGCGGCCGCAGCGTCATTATTTTTCGCGGTGGTAACACCGCGGAGATCGCCCATTGGGTTTATCAGGTCATCAACGAGCTGTCCCTGCAAACGGACAAGACAGAACCGCTGCTTAACATGATCTGCACCTACGATCCAAAAATATGGACGGTATACTTGTTCCCGCGCTCTAAGCACCGCCCATCTGTGTATTTCGCTGAAGGAGAGAACAGACTCGTCGTTAGCCCAGGTGCTATCGACATTGCGGGTGTGGTGGTAGTGCCTGAACGGGCGCATTATGACCGGATTGACGGCGAAATAATGGAAGCAATCTTCTCTGAGGTAAGCATGAACGGCGAAGTGGTGAACGAATTGGTTGATCAGGTCTCTTCTTTGCCGGATCCGGAGGAGGCGAGCTGGTGAGGATTACCCGTGAGCCGAAAATTCGCGTCGGTTTAATTTCAGGTGCCGCCGAGGCACGTTTCACTCTTTCAGGTCGTTTCGACAGCAACGAAAGGAAATTAGTCGAAGGCGATCACGTCGCCTATGCCGAGAGCGGCGCGGTGAGGCTTGCCGGGCTTGCACCCGCGCCACAAATCACGCTCTCTCCTTCTGATTTCAAGTTGTGTCGCTTCACGGTTCACGACGTCAAAATCGGTATCGAGTTTCACTGGGAGCGACTCGAGTCTCAACAATTTCAGGGTATTCTAACCCTCGCCGCTGATGGAGACCGGCTCACGATCATCAACGAGTTGCCGCTTGAGTCATATCTGATCAGTGTCATTTCTTCGGAGATGAGTGCGGCTTGTCCGGTTGAGCTGTTGCGAGCTCACGCGATCGTTTCAAGAAGCTGGCTACTATCGCAGCTCGAGAAAAACCCCGCTGATAATGTAAAGCAGGGTATCCACAGTGTCGGCTCATCGGAAGAAATCATTCGTTGGTACGATCGAGAGAGCCATCATGGCTTCGACGTTTGCGCTGATGATCATTGTCAAAGGTATCAAGGCATCGGAAAGGCATTCTCTCAATTAGCCTTTGATGCAGTACTAGATACTAGAGGCAAAGCTTTAGTTTATGACGGTAAGATTTGCGATACGCGATATTCGAAGAGCTGCGGTGGTGTTACCGAGGAATATCGAGCGGCTTGGGAAGACAAGAACGTTCCTTATTTAGCATCGATCTATGATGGGGAGGGCAAGCAGCCGTCAGCTTACGGAATGCCGCTGACGGTAGAAGAAAACGCTGAAGCGTGGATCACTGCGTCACCGCCGGCGTGCTGCGGGATGGTTTCCCCTGAGCTTTTGAGCAGAATTGTTCCGGACTTCGACCAGAAAACGCTGGACTCATTCAGATGGCGGGTCGACTACACTCAGGATGAGCTCAATGAGATTCTGCGCTCTCGATACGGACCGGATTTCGGCGCAATACGTGATTTGAAAGCGTTGGAGCGTGGCCTCTCTGGGCGAATAATCAAACTCAGAATAGACGGAGAGAAGCGATCGCTGGTAATCGGAAAGGAACTGGAGATTCGGCGAGGGTTATCGCGATCGCACTTATACAGTTCGGCGTTTGTCGTTCGAGCAAGGCAAAATTCCTCAAACTACCCGACCGGTTTTTCCATAATCGGGGCCGGATGGGGGCACGGCGTTGGGCTCTGTCAAATTGGGGCGGCGGTTCTGGCAGATCGCGGAACCGCCCACCAGGCGATACTCTCGCACTATTTCAAATCGGCAGAGCTTGCTGATATTTACCAACACCGTTTCGACCCGCAAGACTAGCCTGCGTCAAGTTATTGATTAATAACCGTATCGGACCTATGAGGCTTGCGCTACATTAATGCGCGTCTCTGGGAAAATGCGATCCCACAAGCGAACAAGGTTCAGATTCAATTATTTGAATGGGAAATTTCGCCTCACCTTCGAATAGACATCGAAAGGAGAAGCAGGACTCGCAAGCGGTTTAGAAATGCTACTTAACTCGATGTTTCGAATTAGCGACCAGGTCGGAAATGTAGGTCCTGGTCCCGATGAGTGCTGAGTTACGTCTGGCACGCGGCTTGGCTAATGCATCGACGTAACAACGCTCTAAGAATCCGCCTCTTCGACGGGCGTTACGAAGGGTGTTAGGTGTCAGGCTCTGGGCACACGGCCGAACACCTAACGCCCGTTATAGTTTTGGGGTAATGAAGTCCATACCCGAACTACAACTAAGGTTGGCCTGACAAGACAAAAAGCAGAACACGACGAACTTCATGGACTCCCTCCGCACTGACTTTCGGTTGGCCCTCAGAATCCTGCTGAAAAAACCAGGCTACAGTGCTGTTGCGGTCATCGCGTTAGCGATCGGCATCGGCGCCAATACCGCAGTATTCAGCATGGTGGACGCGCTAGTGTTAAGACCGCTCTTATTCGAGGACCTGGATCGGCTGGTGATGATTTGGGGAACGCACCCGCAGAATGGCGACCGAAACAATGTCCTTGCCGCAGATTTCCTGGATTGGAAGAAAAATAACACTACATTCGAGAACGTCACTGCATATAGGTGGTGGGACGTAAACCTCACGGGTTCTGGAGAGCCCCAACGAGTTCAAGGCTTTAAAGTAACCAGCAACTTCTTCGATACCCTGCAGGTAAAGCCTCTTCTGGGACGAGCTTTTGATTCCGCTGAAGCCGTGCCCGGACATAACGTGGCAATTCTCAATCACGGTTTTTGGAACCGTCGATTCGCCGGCGATCCCGACATTGTTGGAAAAAGTCTTGTGCTTAATGGTGAGAGCTTCACGGTAATTGGGGTTATGCCTGAGGACGTCGCTTGGCCGGTTGGTGCTGGGCTGTGGGCACCGCTGGCTTTCTCCAACGAGGATGAAAGTCGAGATAGCTTGAACAGTGTTATTGCGATGGGTCGAGTCAAGAGCGACCTAACGATCTTGCAAGCCCAGGCTGAAATGGACATGTTTGCCCAAAGACTGGCTGCGCAGTTTCCAGAAAGCAACACTGGCCGTGGAATTAAACTGGTGAAATTACCCGGGCAGTTCGGCGATGAAATAACTGAAGCCTTCCTTTCGATTCTTCTTGCCGCCGTCGGATTCGTCTTATTGATAGCGTGCGCAAACGTAGCGAATCTGCAACTGGCTCGCGCTACTGATCGGCAGAAGGAGCTCGGCATTAGAATCGCTCTTGGCGCCAGGCGCGGACGCATTATTCAACAACTCCTGGTCGAAACTCTGTTGCTTTCTATCGCTGGCGCTGCTCTGGGGCTGCTGATTGGTTGGTGGGCGGTTGATTTAACTAAGGCCAGCTTCCCAGCTGACAAGATTCAGTACATCACCGGCTTTACTCGCATGAATGTCAACGGCAGAGTACTGCTTCTAACAATCGTTATTGCGGTTTTGACTGGCGTGATCTCCGGACTTGCCCCTGCGCTTCAAGCTTCCAAGCCCGACGTGAATCGAATACTAAAAGAAGGAGGCCGAGGATCATCATCAGGCGCAGCTCGAGGCCGGCTTCGAAGTCTGCTTGTCGTTTCGGAGGTTGCCCTGGCTCTGATTTTACTTGTGGGCACCGGGTTAATGGTTTCCGGTTTCGCAAGGCTTCTGCAAAATCAGAGACAAGGAATTGACCCGCATAATGTGCTCACGATGACAATAAACTTGCCAGTCTCAAAATACAGCGACTCCCGACGGCGAGCTGACTATTGGCGGCAGGTGCTCGACAGAACAGCTCAGATTCCCTCGGTCGAGTCCGTCGGAGCGGCTTTCTCGCTGCCTTCGAGCGACAATTGGGATACAGAAGATTTCAGCATTGAAGGTCAGCCGCCAACCGAACCCGGCCAAAAGGTTGCCGCGGATTATCAGAGCATTAGCCCAGGCTATTTCAAAGCACTTCGGATACCGCTGACGATGGGGCGTGAATTCAACGAAGATGACGGCGAAAGATCCGTCCCTGTTGTGATAATTAACGAAAGGATAGCTCGTCAATATTGGCCGGGCCAGAATCCAATAGGCAAACGGATCAAGTTCGATACTCTCAAATCGCTTGATCACTGGCTAACAATCGTCGGAGTCGTAGGGGACGTCAAGCAGTTCTTCTTCGACAAAACCGCGCGGTTTACTATGTACGTCCCGTTGCGACAATCGCCTGACTTCAGCATGAGTTTGGCTCTTCGCAGTTCTGACAGAAACCCGATGAATCTCGTGGCAGAAGTTCGTGCATCCCTTTCGAGCATTGATCCCGACCAGCCGATCTATCAGATTAAGACAATGGAGCAGGTTATCGACGATCATGTTTTTGGAGTTCGACTTTCGGCCGCGTTGATGGCGATCTTTGGGTCGATTGCTTTGCTTCTTTCCGCGGTAGGGGTCTTCAGCGTGATGTCTTATTCAGTGACTCAGCGGACCCACGAAATGGGAGTACGAATGGCACTAGGCGCGAAATACTCCGATTTGATAAAGCTAATCGTAGGACAAGCCATGAAGCTGGCGCTGATCGGATTGAGTATCGGACTGCTTCCGGCGCTTGCATTGACTAAGTTGATGACAAGCATGCTGGAAGGTGTGGTAACGCTTGAGCCGGCAGTTTTTGCCGGGCTGACAGCGGTGCTGGCGTCCGCGGCGTTGCTATCGGGCTATCTGCCGGCGAGAAGGGCTTCTAAGGTCGATCCGATGGTTGCTCTTCGTCACGAATGAAACCTCGCCCTTAAATGTGCTGTAGTCGATCGCTTTCGGCCACCACGCGCAACGCACTACCCTCCGTTTTGTAGCCGGACATACCTATCAGGAACCAGTCGCCGAGTGAAACATCCGCCACTTCGCCGTAGTATGCCGTGAAGAGACCCGGATCAGACTTGTGAATCGCAATCTTGCCAACAATTCCGGGCGGCAACGCATTGCCGCCATCGTCGATGACTTCGACTAACCGTCCTGGTACGACCCGGTACGTGGATCCAAATGGAGATTCAACCCACTTTCGGGAGTTGCCGATTATCCAGCCCGTTTCCGGCGTACCCAGAATCTCATTCAGAGATGTGCTGGTAACCACCGTCGACAGTTCGTCGCGGCCCTGCGTCGCTTTCAATCGCAGGAAGACGTTAGTGACCTCGCTTTGATTTACAAGACGCACCATGGGTATTTGTCTCTCGAACGAATTCGCAACAATCGAGCATCCATACCACCAGGCGGGATACAGCGTGCTCAGAACCGAAGCAGCTGACGACCAGTCATCGCCTACCCAGAAAACCGCGTTATCGTCAAACTCATTCGAGAATTCAAAACCTGCCAACTGACATATGACTGAACGGACGGAATGGACGATACCGGAAACCTCTCCTTTCGTTTCGATAAAAAAAATGAATACTGGTGAGTCGGATTCAGTTTCCGCACTTGTGAACTCTGATGAGCAACGATCCACCTCGCTCCAGAAGTCTTTGTAGGGCACGCCGGCCGTTGGTCTGAGATCGCGAACAACAAAGATAGTTCCATCAGTGTGTACGCGGGATTTTGTAACCGGAAAATGGAGGAAAAGGGACTCGTCGAGAACCAGAACCTTCGGGTCGCTCGCTTGAAGAACATATTCAACGAAGTCGGGTGTCGAAGTGGGAGACAACGGCACAACAACACCGCCAATCTTCAGAATGCCAAGGAGCGCGACGGCAAGAGCTGCTGAGGGCCGCAACGCGACGGCAACAGAGTCTCCAGGATTGATATTGTTCTTTGAGAGCGCCGTGGCGAACTTATCTGAGAGATAATCCAACGCCCCAAATGTATAAGTATTGACGCCGCCAATTCTGACATCGCTTAAGGCGATTCTGGTTATCGAATCGCGGTGTCGACCGCAGATCGCAGCGCCGATATTAATGCGCTGAGGTATCTGCCATTGAAACTCTCGAATTGCCTGATCGTAGCTAATGAACCGTTCCAGGTGTGGCGTTGGGTCGTCCATGCCCGCGGGTCAAATACGATAGGAGTTTCATCGAACTGGTTGAGCGGTAATCTTACCGGACACTGTTTCTCATTCTACTACAGTTTCGACTGATTAATCCGCGGCCTCGCTCACGGCTTTTGCCGGTTCTCCCGCACGGTCAATCACCAATGAAGCGATACGTTCGCGATGATATGTTGCGTCGCCAAACATCAATTCGGATGCTTTGGCACGCTTGTAATAGAAATGGACGCTTTCATCCCAGGTAAACCCGATTCCCCCGTGTACCTGTACAGCCAGGTTCCCGACCTCGCGATAACCATCGCTTGCGTAAGCCTTGGCCATAGAAACGGCCAGAGGAGCCTCTTCCGGGTTGTTACCCATCATCCACGCAGCATAGTAAACAGCCGATCTCGCGCTTTCAGTCATAAGCAGCATATTTGCGCAGTGGTGCTGAACCGCCTGGAATTGTCCGATCGGTTTTCCAAATTGTTTTCGTGTCTTGGCGTATTCGACGGAAGCTTCCATGAGCCACTCCATGCCGCCAACCATTTCCGCGGACAACGCAAGGGTTGCTACGTTCAGGGCATGATCCAGCGCATCGCGTGCTTTCGCTCCATCAGAGACCACATCGTCTTCTTTCACGATCACGTCATTGAATTCCACAGCCGAAAGCGAACGGGTAGCGTCCATGCCCGGCATCGCTTTGATGCTGATTCCGGGAGATCTTGGGTCCACGAACGCAAGTACAAGATTCGAACCGGCTCGAGCCACCGTTATTATCAAATCGGAAACCGAAGCATCGTTTACAAAGTATTTCTTGCCGTTGAGCCTGACGCCTCCCTCGGATGTGTTCGCTGCGAGTTTAACGTCGTCAGGTTTCCAGCTTGCACTCTCTTCTAGCAGCGCAACAGTTGCTTTCGAGCGCCCTTCACAAATCGCCTGAGTTCGAGCCGATCGATATTCCGGGGAACAGGCCTTTTCAATAACTGGACCAGCGAGTGCCACCGTCGACAGGAAAGCTCCCGGTACGAGCGCGCGACCCATTTCTTCGAACGCAACTGCCATCTCAACCATCCCCAGTCCGAGACCACCGTCTTCTTCGCCGAATATCAAGCCAGTCCAGCCCTGTTCGACCAGTTTGGTCCAAACGGCATCCGAGTACGGTTGATTCTTCTCGATCATCTCGCGTACTAGTGTGGGTGGGCACTCCTGGGCGAACAGCTCGCGAGCCGATCGTTGAAAGAGTCTCTGAGTTTCGTTGAGTTCGAATTCCATTTTGTCTCCTGAGGGACGGTTACTTTGATTAACTTGCTTTGCCGTTTCTTCCTTTAAACGAAAAGACGAAAAGTCGCAAAGACGCTAAGTCAATAGCTCTTCGGGAGGCCCAGCACGAAGTGGCCGATGATGTTTCGCTGGATCTCCGACGTTCCTGCTTCAATCGTGTTGCCGCGTGACCGAAGATAAGCGTGAGCCCACTGCCCGTGATCAATGGCGTAATCGCTCTCTTTTGTTAACTGACCCCATGGTCCGAGCATCTCCATTGCTACTTGTTGCATCCGCTGATTCATCTCACTCCAGAAGATTTTCTGAATCGATCCTTCAGGCCCGGGCACACCACTTTTAGCCATTCTGGTGGTTGTGCGTAGCTGATTTAACCTGAAGATCTCGATTTCGGTGCAGATCTGGGCTAGCCGCTGACGGATAATCGGATCTTCACTCGCTGGGCGTCCGTTGCGAACGATCTTGCGCGAGAGCTCAATCAATCTTTCAATCTGTCGCTTGAATGTTATCTGAAGGCTTGCCCCAAGCGTTCCTCTCTCAAACATTAGTGTGGCTATCGCGATTTCCCAGCCGCCGTTGACCTTGCCGACGACGTTCTCAACCGGCACTTTGACGTTTTGAAATGAAACCTCGTTGAACTCAGAATCGCCGGTCATCTGCTTCAAAGGCCGAATCGTAACACCCGGACTGTGCATATCTATCAAGAGGTAGGTAAGTCCCTTGTGCTTGGGCACATCTGGATCGGTCCTTACGACCGCGAAGCACCAATCGGCGAAGTGACCATAGCTTGTCCAGGTCTTCTGTCCGTTGACGATAAAGTTATCGCCATCGAGAACTGCTTCTGATCTTAGCGCCGCGAGATCGGAGCCTGCGTTCGGCTCAGAATAACCCTGGCACCAGATTTCATCGGCCGAGATTATCTTTGCCAGGAATCTCTTTTTCTGAGCTTCAGTTCCGTAGGCTATTAATGTCGGGCCAAGCAGCGAGACCCCGAGGACGTTGATTATTGGCGGCGCGGCGGCACGTGCCATTTCTTCGATGAAGATGGTCTGTTCGATTAAAGAAGCGCCTCGGCCTCCATATTCCTTCGGCCAGTGTATTCCTACCCACCCCGCCTCATACATTTTTTTCTGCCACGCGCGTAGAAACTCGAAGCGTTGCCGCGAGTCTTCGTCGTGAAAGCCGGAGGGATCCCATCCCTCTGGAATGTTGGCTTGAAGCCAGCCGCGGAATTCATCTCTAAAACGCTGCTCTTCGGGCGTCGGATTAAGATCCATAATTGGTCACCATTCTGTCTTATTTGGCGTGCTCGGGCCGATTACGGCCGCACATTATAACGAATACCTTCAAGAAGTTCCAAACAAAGACGCCAGCGCGCTCCTTCGGTCGTGAACTCTCACACCCTGAATCGCACTCCCTTTTCGAATCGGGATAGTTTTGTGGTAAATTCCAGCAACTCGGTCACTGGTCTGCGCTCGAGACGTAGTACCGATTCGAAAGGAAAACAAACTATGATCAGATTGATGTCAGCAACCTTGCTGCTGATTTTGCTTTTATACATAGGTTGCAGTCGCTCGGTGGAGTCCAACAAGAACACAGCAATTGGTGTCCCTCCGGCCGCCACTGAGAAAAAGGACGAACAAGGGAATACTCCTCTGCTTCTGGCGGTAAACAACGGTGATACGGCGGAGGTAAAGAAGTTGGTTGAGGCCGGTGCAGACGTAAACGCGGCTAGTAATTCCGGGGTTACACCTCTGATGAACGCCGCAGGTATGGGTAATAAGGAAGCTGTCGAGCTGTTTCTGCAAAAGGGCGCAAATGTCAATTATCGGACAGCCGGAAACTACACTGCTTTAATGAACGCCGCTCTCGTCGGGAACGTCGAAATCGTGAAGATCCTTCTTGCCGCGGGCGCAGATCCCACGGTGAAGGATGCTGGAGGTCGAACCGCCCTAAGTTATGCGGAAGAGAAGGATCGAAAGGACATTGTTGGCTTGTTGAAGCCGAAAATGGGAGCCCAGGCAAGCCACTAAGCGGGTTATTTTGGCGGACCGCCTCAATCATTAACCTTGAATGAATTCGATGCCGGTCTTATATTTGATTCGCGGCTGCTGAGGCCAGCGGCCGTTTGCAGCAAACGGGTCCACCTCCCGGACTTCAACCTTATCGCCCCAGTTGAAACAAGAATCCTCATGAAGAGTTTGATCCTTTTAATCCAATCGTTGCTGATTCTTATCACCGCGACTCCGGCTCAAAAGAAACCCGCTTCTCCTACTGAGGTTGTCGTCAGTTTTTATCGAGACCTGAAAGAAAAACACTATGTGGAGGGCTTTCGTCGGTCGGTGTATCGCAGCGCGGTTGAGGGTCTGACGGCTTCAGAGTTGCAGGATCTCGAACCGGACTTTGCCCGTACGTTCTCGGCGATCCCGGATAAGATTGAGCCGAGCAACGAAGAGATCAGCGCGCAGACAGCAACGGTGTCGCTAAAATTTGGAGGCGCTGAGGAGATTCAGAAGGTCTCACTGGTACGTGTAGGCAGCGAGTGGCTCGTCGGCGACAAGGAGACGCTGGGACTGGTAAATTCGCAGGGGCGCTCTTTTTTCTTTAACGCTCGAATGCTGGTTAACGAAGGCGAGGCCTACGAGATGCTCCAGCGTATTATAGGCGCCGAGCTCATCTACTCGAGGAAGTTTGAGGGAAAGAACGCGTCGCTTCAGGAGTTGATTCGACTTGGCGGTGTCCCAAAAGATATTGAAGATGGCGAAGCAAGCGGCTACCACTTTTCCCTGGTGGTAAGCGCCGATCAAAAATCGTTTTTTGCTACGGCAGCGCCAAGCTCATATGGGAAAACGGGAAAGATATCCTTTTACGGGGACCTTAACGGCGTGCGCGGTGAGGATTTGAAAGGTCAGCAGGCAACGGCGCAGTCGAAAATATATCAACCAAAATAGGTTCAGATACTAAAGGATCGGCCACTCCTGCCCTCGATGGCCGCTTCAATCGTCAACAGTCGCTCCGCTGTTGAACCTCGCGCTTCCAAAATACAAGGCCGATTGTTCTGGAACAGGTTGAACTCGCCGTCGCACAGGATTCCAGCCAGCCTGCTGTTGACTGCGCCTCTTAACTCTGGATCCTCAGAATCCGCAAAATCTTCATCGTCTTCTAAAGGCAAGAACACGATCAGATCAAGGAGTTCAACCGCCTGCGAAGCAAGGTCCAGCGATCTTTGAACGAACCACGCCGCTTGTTTTTCTCTCTGAAGTTCATAAAGCGCCAACACGTAGGCAAGAAAATCTACCGGACTCCTTTCGCAAATGACCCGATCGCCCGCCTTGTACTCCCTCAAGCGCTCCACATTGAATTCAAGCTGACGAAAGTAGTCGTCAACCGAGGGATCCGCCGGAAAGATCTCACCATGGTTTTCCTGAAGCGTAACGTACGGCTCAGGCTCGTGCGCAAAATCCGGATGCTTGGCCAGGAACTCCGCAATGAGAGTGCTCTTGCCGCAACAATGTGTTCCGGAAACCGCTATCTTCATTTCAAGTCGATATCCTATTTTTGCTGCCGGACATGGTCGCTACTTTTTAAGCGCTGCGATTGTCGCCCCCGCGCCGCCCTCGTTTGCAGGCGCCGAATTGAAGCGCTCGACGTGGGTATGACCGGTCAGGAGCTCGGCAATCGCTTTTCGTAGCGCGCCCTTCCCGTGTCCGTGAACGATTCGGACAGTCTCAGCGCCCGCCAAAAAGGCCTCATCGAGAAACTTATCCACTCTGTCCGTTGCTTCATCGACTGTGTTGCCGATTACATTTATTTCGGTGGTGAAATCCTGATCCACGCTTACATCGGCACTTACGCCGCGTGGAAGCGCAGCAGCATGCCTGGACTTAGGAGCCTCGGCTGCGCTTATAAGCTGAATCTCATCTCGATTCGCCCTGAACCGAAGAGATCCTATCAATATGGTATAGATACCGTCGCTTATCGATTCGACAAAGCCCTCCCTGTCCAGCGATCGGATCTTGACTCGATCCCTTTCGCGAATTTCTTCTGTATCAAGCTGAAGTTTACCTGGAACAATCCCAGGCTTTGTGGGGAATGCAGCCGTAGTATTAGCGGATACGGGCTCAAACTGCTTGCGCAACCTGACAGCTGCGGAACGACGCAATTCGGCGGCTCGTGCTTCCGTCTCTTTTTTCAGCCGAGCGGCGGTGACCCGGTCTCCAACCGTTTTCAGCAGACGTTCACCTTCGGCAGTGAATTCTCGGATTACCCTCGCAAGCTCGCTCTCGAAGGTCTGCTGTCGCTTGACCTCACGCTGAGCAAAATCAAGATCCAGTCTTGCGTACTTGTCTGCGGTCGCCTGACGCTCTTCTTCCAGAGCTGCTCGCAAAGCATCCTCATCATCCACCAGCTTCTTGAGTTGCTTGAGATAGTCGCTTGCTTGAGTGTGCGAAGGATCCAGCAACGCATTCGCCTGACTGATGATCTCATCCGGAAGTTCCATCCGCCGGGCTATCTCAAGCCCCGAG
The DNA here is from genome assembly GCA_035258805.1 of Blastocatellia bacterium. GTDB lineage: Bacteria > Acidobacteriota > Blastocatellia > UBA7656 > UBA7656 > Onstottus_A. The sequence goes on from DATFWY010000224.1 coordinate 35,839, forward strand.
GATGCGCCGGCTACGCCAACAATCAGGCGATAAGTCGGCTTCAGAGTCACCTCGTCGAACTCAACTGAAGCGTTGAGCACACCATCGGCCTGGGACGCCCACACCTTCAAAGGGTTGTAATGTGTGGTTGCGATGGTAGTCGCGCCCGCACGATGAAAGAAGTCGACGATGCTAACGCCGAGTGCAGCTCCTTCATCCGGATCGGTTCCGGTTCCGACCTCATCGAGAAGGATCAATGCAGGTGGAGAAACGTTCTCCGACATTTCCGCAATGTTTCGCATATGAGCGGTGAACGTCGATAGGTTCGCTGCAATCGACTGCTGGTCTCCAATGTCCGCCAACACCTGCGCGAAAACCGGTAGTACGGCTCGAGTAGCGGGAACGTGCAGTCCGCTTTGTGCCATTAACGCAATCAGACCAACAGTCTTGATTACAACTGTCTTGCCACCGGCATTCGGACCACTAATGACCATTGTTTGATGGCTCTCGTCCATCTCAAACGAAATCGGAACCGCTCTGCTGCCGGCTTGTTTAAGCGAGTGCTCGAGTAACAGATGACGCGCGTCCTGAAGCAACAACCCGCCACCATCGATAAGCTCCGGCCGCACGCAATCGAATTCCGCGGCAAGTCGTGCTTTCGCATGTGTGAAGTCAAGTTCAGTGAGCCCGTCCTTGATCGCCGCGATGTCAGTAACGTGAGTTCTGAATGTCTCAGTGATCTCCAGGAGGATTCGCGAAATCTCAATTTCTTCCTCTTCTCGAAGTCGCACTAACTCGTTGTTTTGGTCGATTATCGTTAACGGTTCTACGAAGGTCGTCTGTCCGCTCGATGAGAGCCCGTGCATCACTCCAGGGACTTGACTGCGCGAGTCAGTGCGAACGGGAATCACGAAGCGCCCGTTCCTGATCGTAACGATGTCTTCCTGAATCGCAGAAGACGATCGTTCATGCATTAATGCCTCGAGGTTACGATAGATTCTATTCCGCCGTTCGGAGATTTCACGGCGAATCCGCCGAAGTACGGGACTGGCGTTATCGTCTATTTCTCCATTCGGAAGGATCTTGCCCCGGATACTGGCGAGGATTCGGCGAATGTCGGGCATCTTTAGTGCGATCGACGTTAGTTGTGGATAACGCCCTTTGACGTCGGGGTCGCTGAACTGTTCCCGAACATCCATTCCAGCGGCAACTAATCTCTGGAGAGCGAGTATCTGAAGGGGTTCGAGGCTGGTCCCGGCAACGTGAAGCTCCGCCAGAGGACCTTCAGGATCATCCACATCGCTCAAGCCGAACGTCCCACCGGTTACAAGATAATTTGCACATTCGGTGGTTCGATCGAGATCGATAGTGATTTGGTCGCGGTCAGTAGACGGAAGTAGAGACAGCGCGCGTTTGCGTCCGAGTGGCGTTTGTACGTGCCTGGCCAGGAGTGCAACCAGAGCTTCGAGATCAAGTGTTTTGAATGTGCGATCATCCATGGCATTGTCAGCTATCTATCGTCAAAGAAGAAATTCTATGATGCTACTTCCAAAAGGGTCAACGCGGCACGCCTTGATCACAAAACGTTTCCATTCTCAAGCTTCGGACCGAATCTGAATCTTTCGACATTGTTGTACCGCTTCAAACTTTTTCTTATAATGCGCAGCCTGAGTTAAGTCAGATGAAACACGAAGACGAGGCCAGTCCCGGATGTCGGAGTTGAGCCCTTCAGAGATCAACGTAAAGCCGGCCCGAAGCTCTAGTGATCGGCAACGTTTCCTTGATTTTCCATATAAACACTACCGTGGCAATGCCCACTGGATTGCGCCATTGAGGATGGCGCAGCGAGACATCCTCAACACCAAACGACACCCATTCTATAAGACTTCCGATGTCGAAATGTTTCTTGCGCGGCGAAGGGGCCGTGTGGTGGGACGGATAATGGCCATTCTGAACCGCGCGCATAATGAGTTTCATAATGAGCGCGCAGGGTTCTTTGGCTTCTTTGAAGTTGAGAACGATCCGGAGGCTGCGGCGGCGCTGCTTGATGCCGCACGCGATTGGGTGCGCTCGCGCGGCGCCGAGGTTATTCGCGGGCCGATGAACCCATCAACAAACTATGAGTGCGCATTGCTGGTCGAAGGGTTCGAAACGGATCCGATGGTTATGATGACCTACAATCCTGCCTATTATGTGGAACTACTTGAAGGTTACGGGATGAAGAAGGCGATGGATCTTTATGCATATGATATTGGAGTCGATTATTTTAATCACTCTGATAAGCTGAAACGAGTTGCCGATAGACTTAGAAATAAAAGCAATATAAGTGTACGAACGGTGAATATGAAAGATTTCAAGAACGAGGTTGGGATAATCCGCGAGGTTTACAACGACGCGTGGAGTCGCAATTGGGGCTTTGTGCCAATGACTGAAGAGGAATTTGAGCACCTGGCTAAGGATTTAAAACAGATTGTCGACCCGAGGGTAGTTTTGATCGCCGAACAACTGAGTGAAGCCGGAAAATCCAGACCAGTTGGTTTTCTCTTGGCGGTTCCTGACATAAATCGTGCCCTGAAGAAGATCAACGGACGCTTGCTGCCGTTTGGTCTTGCGAAGCTTTTGTGGCATTCACGAAAGATTAATGAAATCCGCGTTATCACAATGGGTGGCATTGTGGAATTTCAGAATTTGGGGTTGGGATCGATATTGCTGGATGAGATCTACCGACGCGGTCCGGAAGCCGGCTTCCCCACAGGCGAGATGAGTTGGGTTCTGGAGAACAATGTGATGATGAATCGTGCGGCAGAGCTAATCGGCGGCAGGCGAACAAAGACGTATAGAATTTATGAGATGCCGGTGTGATGTTAAGCGTCTATCTTCAGCGTTTAGGTTTCCTGGTTTCTTGTTCATGGTTTGTGGTTCTTCCATCCCGGGCTTGAGTGTTTAGAGTCCGCAATTATTGCTTTTAGTTTGATAGAGTCAATTTTAAGACTTAGAGTTAAGTTAAGACTACACGCTTAGGGCTTAGTCTGATGCTGAACGCTGAACCGAGATACTAACAGCACCAACCATAGACTAGAGAATTGCGGAGGTCGGTTCAATGCGCAAGGTCGCCGGTCTGATTCTGATCGTTCTCTTTTTAGGTGGCGGATATTATGTGTATACGCACGGATGGAAAAAGCCTGAGAGCATTCGATCGATCTTTTCATCCTCCGGTGATCCGGCCACCACGCGAAAAGTAAAAACCGCTCTTGGTCTCTCAAAGCGCCTCGCTGGCTTTGATATCAATGTCAACACCTCTGAGGGAGTGGCCACGCTAACCGGACAAGTTCCTTCCGAGGACATAAAATCGCTTGCCGGAGAGATTGCCCGTGACACTGCCGGAGTGACGGAGGTTAAGAACGAAATAAACGTAGATCCTTCCACTCAGCCCTCGAGCGAAAGAGTTCACATCGAGGACCTCGAGATCCGAGCGGCGATTCTTGAGGCCCTTGCTCACAGCAAGGAACTTGGAGGCAAGAACATCGACGTCAAAGTTGAGAATCGATCCGTGACCTTGTCAGGATCGGTTGAGACGCCGGCTCAACGAAATGGCGCGGAACAAATCAGCCGAGGTGCGGATGGAGTTGCGGGTGTAACTAATAATCTTGCGGTCACCAATCCGGAAGCTGCGACCGAGCCACCCACCTCGGCAGCAGCACCGGCCGAGTCTAATGTCGATCTGGCCAAACGCGTTGAGTTTGAACTCTTTCGGACTAACGCTTTTAACACGCAAACGATGCGTATCAACGCGGACGATGGTGCGATAACCCTTGGCGGAACGGTGAGATCTCGAGCCGAACAGTTGCTTGCGGAGAAAGTTACGCAAACGGTTACAGGTGTAAAGAAGGTAACTAACGAATTAAAAATCGCTAATGCGGGAGCAGGCAAACAGTAGCTCCGTCTGCCAGAAATGGACCCCCTCAACGGTTTAATGTATTATGCCCTTTAAGCGCTTCGGGGAAGGGAAGTTCTCCCGCCCGCAACTTTCAAGACAAAGGCGAAGGTGGAACGAGCTGAGATCATAAGAAAATGGCAGCGCGTCGAGCTTAACGCAACCCGCGTATTTCAGCGACTTCGTCTACCCACTAACCAGAAATATTTTGTACTTACGATAACCATAGCGGTTGCCTGCGGCCTTACTGCGGTCAGTTATCACTTACTGATAAAACTGATTTCCGCCAACCTTATGGAGCGAGCGCTTGCCATACAGGGCCCGAGCCGCGCCGCATGGATACTGATCATTCCGATCGTTGGTGGGCTTGCTGCCGGACTACTGCTTCATTACTTCTTTCCCGACGCACGAGGGAGCGGCATACCGCAAGTCAAGATTGCCTTTGCTATGAATTACGGCCGCGTTCCTATGAAAACTGCGGTTGGAAAAGCGGTGATATCAGCATTGTGCGTTGGTTCCGGTGCGAGTCTGGGTCGCGAAGGGCCAACGGTTCAAATCTGCGCCGCAATATCACACGCTATCGCGCGGATGTTTTCGATACCGCGACGTAAGCAGATGAATCAGCTGCCGGTGGGGGCTGCCGCAGCTATAGCAGCGGCCTTTAACACGCCGATCGCTGCGGTGACATTTGCCCTGGAAGAAATCATTGGAGATCTCAACCAAAAGCTCGCCGCGTCTATTGTGATTGCCGCAGTAATCTCAGCGACGATAGAGCGAGCGCTGCTTGGCAAGAATCCGCTGTTCATGGGCGCGAACGTTTATGCGCTCAACGCCGCTAAGGAACTGATCGCCTATGCGGCGCTTGGCATCACTGCCGGAGTTCTTGGAGTTATCTTTTCTAAGCTGATTCTTTGGTTGCGTTTCGTTTTTCGAGATCGAGTGCACGTACCCCCGTGGGGAAAGCCCGCTATGGGTGGCGTCGTTATTGGAATAATTGGCCTCTGGCAGCCACACGCCCTTGGTATCGGCTATGACTTTCTCGGAACCGTCATAAGAGGAGAAGATCAACTTGTACTGAAGGCGGTAATTGCGCTGATGATCGCCAAGATACTTGCCTCGTCGTTCAGTTATGGATCCGGGATGTCTGGCGGCGTGTTGGGACCCTCACTGTTCGTCGGTGCAATGCTTGGCGTTGCAGTATGGCACCTGTTGATGTACCTGGAGCCTGGTGCCGCCATCGCCCGGGGAGCCTTTGCTCTCGTCGGCATGGGTGCAGTTTTCGCGGCGGTCGTTCGAGTGCCGATAACCTCGATACTTCTGATCTTCGAGATGACCTACAACTACGAGATCATTCTGCCGCTGATGATTGCCAACGCTATTTCGTATGCGGTCGCTTCGCGCCTTACTCCTCTTTCAATATACGAATCTTTCTTATTCCAGGACGGCATTCACCTTGGCGTTGCGCCGAACACCGATGTCCTGTCAAGGGTTACCGCTGCGTCAGTAATGACCCAGGATGTGGTGACGCTGCCTGACGATATTACGGTTGCTGAAGCGTTGGACGTGGTGGGCGGATTGGAATTCAACGGATACCCGGTGTTGAAAGAAGGTCTGATGGCGGGACTGATCACCACCGGGGACCTTAGGCGGCTCGAGGCTGAAGGACGTCAAGCCGAAATGATTGGGTCGGTGATGACCAGGAAGGTTGTTCACGCGCATCCGGACCAAACGCTCGACACAGTCGTATTGAAACTTGCTCAACGTGAGCTCTCGCAGCTTCCTGTTGTGTCGCGACACGATGATATGAGGCTGTTGGGAATCATCACGTTGCGCGACATAGCTCGCGCGCAGGCCCGGCTGGCCGCTATGCAGTATTCGTTAGGGCCGGACGACACCATCCGTCCGGCGAATGTTTAACGGCTTGTTGCTCTTACCTTAAGGCTAGAGGCGAATAAAGGTTCTGGCTAAGACGCAAAGCGGCAAAGACGCCAGTCAGGAACACGGTTTCTCTATACAAGTCTAGTCCCGCACAATCCACAGTACTCATACGACGAAGGCAAGTCGGTCGCGCCGCAGGAGTAACACGAGCGACTGCGGCTACTCGCGTGGTCGCTAGCGAAAAATGGTTCCTGATCAGGTGGTGTTTGAACATTCGATCGAAATCCGCGATAGTCAACCTCGCGCTTCTGAGAAAGCGCGATAAGCCCCTCTCGTGATTCGTCGCCCTGGAAATGAGATGGAAGGTCCTGGCTCAATGAGCTTCGAATCGCGTCCCACACAATGTCCTTCCAGAATCCGAGTTGCCGGTTCATAACTCGTGTGGTCTCGGGGAATCGATCGATTAGCTTCTGAGAAAGCGACGCAACCGCACGGTCAAGTTGCTTATAGGGAACAACATCATTAATCAGACCCCAAAGCAGGGCTTTGTTTGCTGAGATGGGCTCACCAGTCAAAAAGATTTCACGTGCGCGTCGTTCGCCTATTACAACTGGCAGCCAATGGGCTGCTGCGGAAGCACTGACAAGACCTACCTTGGTTTCAACCTGAACAAATTTCACGTGATCGGCAGCAATAGCCAGATCGCACGCGAGATTCCAATCATTCCCTCCGCCTGCAACCATTCCGTTGATGCGGGCAATTGAAGGCTTGCCGAGATTGCGCAGTGCGCTGTGCGCATCAAGTAGAGCTTCAATCCATTCCTGGAATGCATCAGGATTGCCTGCGTGTTCGTTGACATGTTGCTGAACGTCGCCGCCTACCGAGAAGGCTCGGTCTCCGGCGCCTGTAAGCACGAGAACCGCAATGCTGTTGTCGCTGGCCGCGTCGCAGAAAGCCGCGGTCATCTCGCGCAGAGTGTGATCGGTATAGGCATTGTATGCATCAGCGCGGTTTATGGTCACGCGTGCAACCCAGTCTCTTTTCTCGTAAACAACGTCCGTGAAGGCAGGCTCGGCTACAGAGTAGTTCACCTCGCTTTCGTTCGAGCTGGCGTTGGTCAATAGTTCGAACGTATTCACAAGGTCATGGTCAATGCCAATGTTATTTGTATTTGACCCGTTCTCGGATCTTGAGCTCTGTGTGCGACCTTGCTCTGAAAGCAAAGCCGTAACGGCTGCTTCTAATTTGTGACGGCATTCCTCGGGTGTTGCGGCAGAAACTTGAACCTCCGGGAGGTCGGGCACGAAGCCGTGATAGCTCTGACCGTTAGCTGCAAGCTCAATTCGAGAACGCTCGAGGAAGTACTCAATCAACATTCACAGCCTCAAACATAATGCAGGAAACACCGAAGGGACAGCAGAGAAGATTTTGCTAGCGCCGCAAGTGCTGCGTCGGTCGATCACTTTTTGAATAGATTGTCGAAAGCGGCACGAGGATCCGGCGCGCGATCTTTTCTTGGAACTGGATTAAGCCTGTTCGGGGTGAAGAAGTCACAAAAGTTTGCACGCTCGCGATCGGTGACCCATTCGGCTTGCGGCTCGCGGCATCTGTTGTGGGCATACTGATCATAGTTCGCGCAGTTCAAGCAACATCGGACATCGCTTGCACAATGCGGGCAGTCATCGCTGCGTGAGATGAAACCTCCGACCTTCAGTTCATTGCCGCAGTGGTGGCAAATCATATCTGCACCCCTCATAGAATATAGGGAGTTTACCGGTTAGGGCAACATTGCTGCGGATGCTGTGCAGCGGCCAGAAACTGCAGGCGCGGTCTGCAGGCCATAGTCTTTAGAGTCTGCGACCGGTCTCAGAGCGCACCGGATCGCCGGGGCACGCTTCCTCGTTCGGACTATTGACTGTCTAAGCTATGGATACGCTATGACTTACGTCTATACCGTTGGCTAAATCATAGATAGGTCGAGTAAGCTCTGGAATATGAACCCTGATGCTCTGATCGCCCCAACTGCAACGATTGAATCAACGCATCCCGCAATCATTGATTTTGTTCGCCGCCATGCTGCAGATCGGACCTCAGATGTTGAACAAGCCGTGTCGTTGTTTTATGCAGTTCGTGACGGCTTTCGATATGATCCGTATCAGATCGATTTGTCCATCGACGGCATGAGAGCCAGCACCACGCTTGGAAACCGTCACGGTTGGTGTGTATCCAAGGCTGTTCTACTGGCGGCGGCTTGCCGAGCAATTCAGATACCAGCGAGGTTAGGTTTCGCTGATGTGAGGAATCATCTTTCAACCGAACGGATGCGGCAGCGAATGCGTACCGATATCTTCTACTGGCACGGCTATACTGAGATATTTCTTAATGGCAAGTGGGTCAAAGCCACCTCGGCGTTCAATATTGAGTTGTGTCAGAGGTTCGGCTTACTGCCGCTCGATTTCGACGGACGAAATGATTCCCTTTATCATCCGTTCGATTCAGAGGGGAATCGGCATATGGAATACGTTAACGATCGCGGTGTTTATGCTGACCTTCCCCTGGACGAAATCATTAGTACATTTCGCCAGGAATATGGCATGGGAGTGAGAACGAGAGAGACGAATTCAGCGAGCTTTGATGAGGATGTGAATCGAGAGACCGGCAAATTGCCCAACCTGCCGTAACTTTCCTGGATAACACATTGCCGAGTAGGATTCGGCTCATCGGAAACTTGGGGAACGCTTCATCGAGCGGAAATCAAGGATCTCGCCCGCTCTTGTTTCTCTGAAGCCTTTCTCCAGATTCCAGCAACTAACTTGTCAACAGACAATCTATTCCCGGTACCAGCAGTATCTCTAAGATCAGGATAGAGCGTGAGAGCATCAGCGATAACTGGGGAATCCGTTTCGGTGATAGTTCCATCGCTTGAGCGTCCGAACTTTAACGTCCAAATCGTTCGAGCCCACGAGTAGTCGTTCAATGCCCCGGCAGCAAGCGCTACAGCTTTGGCTTCTGCCGGATTATCCGTCGAACTATATTTGGTAATAAAACGCTCGCCGGCACGCCTTAATTCAAGCAATTGCCGCCCATATTCAGTGTAATCAAGACCGGGTTTCAGATTTGACGACAGGGTTTGGAAAAAGCCTAGTGCGGTGTCGGCATCCCTGGCGAATTCCGGCCGAACTGGTCCGATCGGTTGATCACCGCGAGGACTCGGAGCGGCCGTGCCGGTAAATGACAACGAGGCGATGGTATCGAGGGCTACGGTTGATTCGAGGTTATCCGCTTTCAACTTTAGGCTGTATGCACTCAGGTCGACTACTTCGCCGACGATGCGGTCACCGTTCTTTGTTATGATGATGACGTTTGAGCCAATGATTCGCGGTTTGGTTAGAGTCGCAGGTGCCGCCTCATTGTTGGTTGTGCGCGAGCGCGCCGGCACTTTCTTCTTCTTGGCCTGTGCTGCGACGGTCATTGCAGTGCACATCGTTATGGCGATCATGGCGATAATTGATTTCATAAGACTCCAATGAATTAACATTTCAAGAGCTTCATGAGATAGCGGTCGCAGCGGCAGTATCGTCAACATCAATTTCTTCGGCTGCGTATACGCCCTCAGCAGCAGAATCGCCGAGCGGCATATTGTTGCGAGCACTCTTCAAAGCTTGCTGCTCGGCTTGCTCAATTTCTTCGGTTATTCGAGCCTCAATTCGGCTGAGTACGGCCGCGTTTTGCTTTCGACGCTCCTCAGCTCTACTTTCACGTGCGCCGGCCTCGAGCTGTATCGCACTATCGATCAGATATGTTTCGAAAAGAGCGATTGGATCACGCTTCCCCCAGTATTCGAATAACCCAGGTTCGAAAGTCTCCCGGGCCTCTCTTTCATCGTGAGTAGCGTGACCACCCATTCTGAAAGTGTCGGCAATCAGCAACACCGGGCCGACTCCCGCGCGGCACGTATCTGCCGCCATCTGGACCGCTGCATAGGCGTCGAGCACATTATTACCATCAAAAAGACCGCCCTCAACTCCGTATGCTGCCGTCCAGTCAGCGAATGACCCTCTGTGATGCTGGTCCAGGCGAGTACCAAGCGCGACCTTATTGTCCTGGATTATCACAATCATCGGAAGACGCTGAACCGCGGCGAAGTTCATACTTTCATGAAAGATGCCGGACTTCGTTGAACCATCTCCTATCCACGTAAGTGCCACCCGAGACTCCCGCCTGAGCTTGAAGCTCAGCGCTACGCCTGCGGCTACCGCCATTATGTCGCCGACGTGACTTATTGGGGCAAGCACTCCTCGCCGGAAATCCCCAATGTGCAGGTCGCGGCCGCGCGTAGGAGAGTCGGCAGTGCCCAAGTAACCTCGAAGCATGTCTGCCAGCGACATCCCCATTTCGTGGCACCCGCCAGCGTTACGAATCATCGGAGCGATAAAGTCGAACGATAGTCCGTCAGCGGCTGTTGTGCGGTTCAGGGCATGGACCGGGCCGATGGTGGTTGCTTCTTCGCCTGTTCCAAGCCACGCCTTCGAGATTACGCCTTGCTTTACCCACCGCTTCAGAGCGATATCATGAAGCCGATTCCGAACCAATCCTTCATACAACGCAAGCAACTGACCCGGCTCCAGCGAGTGAATAATTTCTCTGCGCACAGCGTTCTTCTCGATGGTGTCAGCAAAGGCAGCAATCACCTCGGGATCCGGATCCCAGTCAAGATATTCAGGTGGGTCGAATGCCGGATAACGGATCATGAGAAGTGGATCGAGTTATGAGTAATCATCTCGGGTCAAATCACAAACTTCCCTGGAACGGTCCTAGGATAAGGGGCCGAGCGGTTCCTTCGGATCGGCTAGCGCGATGTCAACCTCGTCTCCGATTTCGACTCCCAGCGCATTCGCGGCACCGGGCGAGATGCTGATATCAAGGCCGGTGTTTTCGTGCGGACCGTAATCTACTGCGCGAACAACGACCGCATTGCCGTTCTTTTTGTTTGTCACTAACAGTTTCTTATTCGCCCACCATCGCTTCACTTCTTCGGGAGTGAGGTGTTCGACGTGGTAGTTCCATCTCATCGCGCAGTAAAAGCCCTTGGGATTGAGACTTCGAACTCGCTCATAGACGCCGTGAGGCCCTGTCGGCAGAGCAAGTTTGTCGTCAGGCTTAATTCCGCGATCCTTAGGTCCACCAAAGATTCCGAGTTTCCCGTGGTCAGCAGGGAGTTTCGGTTCTCGATCGACAACTGCGGCGGACCTGGATTCGGAAGCTTCAGGTGTTGCCGGCGTTGTGCTCTCCGTCTTAATCGGGGCACTTGCCTGTTTTCTGGCTGATTCGGATTTGGCGGACGTTTTGGACGCCTTTTTTGTAGACCCGGCTTTCGCCTCTTTCATAGCCTCTCCTTCATTGATGATTAGAGCAGATACAATGATCTCGCAAAGACTCATTATACACGCCCGAGGACGTGAGTCATGAGAAGAGGGGATAATGGCCTCACATAGTGCGCCTTGATAGTTTCGTCACTTCGGTCCACATCAACCGCCTCGCGGGTACGCGCGGTTTCAGCGGATCCATTTGACCTAACGCTTTAGAACCACAACACCACCTTTCATCACGAACGAAGGATGCTCCAGTTGCGTAACTTCCGTTGTCGGGTCTCCAGGTACTGCAATTATATCGGCGAAGCGGCCTGGCTCGATCGAGCCGACCCGATCAGACCACCCGAGTAAATCCGCGGCATTGACGGTAGCGGCCTGTATCGATTGCATCGGAGTCAACCCAAGCTTCACCATCACCGCGAACTCACGAGCGTTCAGCCCGTGCGGATACACCGCCGCGTCAGTTCCAAACGCCACCTTTACGCCAGCCTTGAATGCTGTTGCGATGTTCTTACGCGCGGCAGGCATCACCACCTTCGCCTTCTCGACCATGAATTCGGGCACGCGCAGCCGTTCATAGTTCTCGATAAACCAATCAGCGAGGTAAAGTGTTGGTACAAGATATGTACCCTTTTCCTTCATAAGCCGGATGGCTTCTGCGTCAATAAACGAGCCGTGCTCTATCGAGTCAACGCCCGCAAGTACCGCCTGTTTGATGCCTGCAGCTCCGTGAGCGTGAGCAGCAACCTTGCGTCCCAGCCGATGAGCTTCAATGACGATTGCTCGAATCTCCTCATCACTAAACTGAGTCGACTCTGGCGAGTCGCCTTTTGAGAGGACTCCGCCCGTAGCGGCAATCTTGATGATGTCCGAGCCGTATTTAACTTCTTCTCGCACCTTGGCGATAACGGCCGGCACACCATCGGCAATTCCATCGGCGCTCTGATGAAATTCCGGAGCAAGGAGGCTATTGTCCATGTGGCCGCCGGTTACACCTATGGCCGGACCGGAGGCGTCGATTCGAGGTCCCGGAACATCGCCTGCGTTGATCGCATCGCGAAGAGCAACATCAGAGTAGCCCGACGCTCCAACATTTCGCACGGTGGTGAATCCTGCTTCTAATGTCAACCTGGCGTTTTTTGCGCCATAAAGAGCCTGCCTTGGAATGGATATCCCAAGCGATTCATAACCATTATGACCGGGATCGCCAGTTAGGTGGGTGTGACAGTCGATCAATCCAGGTAAGACAGTGGCACTCGACAGATCAATTACGCGGACCCCTGGCGGAGCCTGAACCGATCCAGATGCGCCAACTTGTTTTATTCGATCACCTTCAATCAGAATTGCTTGATCGTTTAGGACGCGACCCGCGCGCACGTCGATCAATTTCCCGGCTTTGATGAGGACAGTCTCTTTTTGCGGGGACTGGCAAATCACGCCTGGCGCCAGCAAGCAAATCAACACTAGTAATGATATTGTTCGCATCGTCAATCCTCCCTGGGAGTCTTAGAAATATAAAGAGAAAGAACATATTGCTGTGTCAGCAGGCGACGCATCAATTCGAAAACCTTCTGTCCAAACTGCTTTATGCAAGGGGCGAGCTGGTAAGTTCACAGAAGGTTAAGATCGTGTTCACGATATCATTACACTGATAACCTAGAATTTCTTTGGCCTGCGTTCCCGGGGGGACGCACAGGGCCATTCATTCCGCGGGAAAATGTGGATGGCCCGGCAGTTCTAAAATACAAGGCTGATCGCACCGTTGCGATCAGCTTTGTATTCCCAACTCATCACTACCGTATCGGGCTCTGGCTTGAACGGGCTGCCTTACAGGGCTCTCACAATCTGTCTTTACTCTCCACAAGCTACTTAATCTTGACTGCTTTCTGATCGACCTTGTTTTGATGCAATACAGCATGCGTCACTTGGCCCTTGTCATCTTTTACAAAGGTGAGCTGCGCATCGACGGCCTCGAGGAAAAAATCGGCCTCTGTTTCGGCAAAGAGTTCCAAACGTTCCTGACCGGTTGGCTGGGCAAACACCCGGTTGCCTTCAACACTGATCTTTATGACGAAGTTCGGCGCGATCTGGTACTCGCCCACGTAAGCATTTAGGATTTTCGGATCGAGTTTGATTGCTTTGCGAATCTTCGGCGCTTCTAGTTGGGCTAACGGGTACTGTTTTCCAAGGAGATGACGTCCGATATCATCGATGTCATTTGTAGAGTTTGAAAGCACCACCACACCTCTGCGCTGCGCTTTTATAAACCCGATGAATGAGTGATAACCTCCGGTCCCGCCGTTGTGCCAAACTATCTCAGTGTCAAAGCGCTTCAAGATGTGCCAGCCAAGACCCACGTCCAGACCGGGGGAACCTGTCTCGTGCAGCATCCGGTGAGTCTTTAACATCGCTGGCGAGAGCGGAGAGCCAACAAGCCCCAGATTTGCAGCAACAAACTTCAACATGTCATTCACGGTGGAGCGCAAAGCGCCCGCACCTGCCAGAGTGGGGAGGTCCCAGTTTGCAACGGTCTTGAGTCCCGCATTGTGACCAGTCGCGAGCCTTGCTTTCATGCCGCTTGTAAGGGTGATGCGCGTGTTCTCCATCTTGAGCGGCTGGCAAACGCGCCGCAGAATCAGATTCTCATAGTCTGTGCCTGCTCTGAGTGCCAGAATGTGGCCGAGCAATCCCACGCCCAGATTTGAATACAGGTATTGCGCACCTGGATCACGGGTGAGTGCGTAGCCCGAAAGAAAGGCATACATTTGGTCTACTGAATAGTCAGCGTAGGGATTGGTGGGGTCTTTGGGCGCGAAGTTGCCGGGCATTCTGGGGAGGCCGGATGTTTGGCTGGAAAGATCAGCAAGAGTGATTTCCTTTCCATCGTGAGTTGGTGCTTTGACCGTCCTGGGCAAAAATTTTGAGATCGGGTCGTTTAGATTGACCTCACCGCGTTCGGCCATATCCGCAAGGACGGTTGCGGTGAATACTTTGGTTACGGAACCAATTTCAAATACCGAGTCACCATCGCCCATCTGAGAGCTATCCTGAGCTGGTTTGCCGTAACTGACGATCCTTGTTCCCTTGTCGTCTACCAAGCCAACGACGATTCCGACGCTCTTTTTCGCGACGTCGATGCGATCTCGCAGAATCTCTTTGATCTTTGTATCGGTAAATTCGGTTTGTGAGCGCGACGGCGACGCAGAAGTTATCAGCGATACCAATATGATCGTGATGGCAAGTCTTCCCAGTTTCATTATAGATCCTCTTTATACCTTTGGGCTCTCTGACTTATTTCAACGTTTTGAGCCATGCCTCACGAATTTTTAGTTGTTTAGGTGTCGCCGACGGTGTCTCAACAATCTTGTAGCTCGTGTCATCGCGAGTACCGACGTCGACATCGCTGGTGAGATTTTGTGCGCCCCGCTTGATCGATAACTTTACCGCGTGGCCGACATTCTCACTTAATTTAGCAATCAATGCCTGAGGGTCTTTACCCAGTTCCGTTCCATTGACGCTCACTACTACATCTCCAACACGCAATCCAGCACTCGCAGCCTGGCTGCCGGGTGAGACTCGTGTTACGCGGACTCCTTCATCGCCTCTCTCGATTCCAACTCCGATCGTTGGGCTCGGACGCGATGCCTTTTCAGTCCTGTATCCCGCGTAGCCAAGAATCTCATCGTATGCAGGCACCTCTACGCCAAAAACGTATTTTCGATAAAAATCGCGATAATTACGCTTCGTCAAGCGATTGATGATTGCAATCATATCGTCTGTCGTGAACCCTTTGCCTTTTTGATAAAAGTCTCGGTAAAGGGCACGCATAACGTCGTCAAGACCTGCTTCGCCGCTTGTGTCATTGAGTATCGAAAGATCAAGCAAGGCGGCGAGGTTTTGACCTTGCGTGTAGTATGAAATGCCAAAAGCTACTGGCGTGTCATAGCCTACCCACGTCGACACCGACGATGAGGCAGGTGGTATATACTGACGCGCCTCGTTCCTTTCAATTCCGCTAATCGCATCCTGAACGTTTCTCACAAACTGCTCTCGCGACCGCAGCCCGGCGCGATAGATGGCGATGCTCCCGTAATAATTGGTGAAGCCTTCCGAGACCCACAACAACGGAGTCTCGTTTTCACGAGAGTAGTCGTAGGGCCACATTTCGGCCGGGCGAATTCGTTTGACGTTCCACAAGTGGAAGAATTCGTGCGATGCGGTACCAATCATGAATTCGGGATTTGGGTTGAAAGCAAAAGCGACGTGCGAGTTCAGATGCTCGAGCGCCCCTCCGGCATTCGATTCCGCCCGCGAGAAAAAGTAAAAGTAGACGTACTTTTCGTAGGGAAGCCCACCGAAGATCGAGCTTTGGGCGGCAGCGACCTTTGCGAGCATCGAAGCAAACTGATCGGCTTTCTCTTTGGACAATGCTCCGGCGGGCGTTGCAACCAAATAGTGTGGCTTGCCTTCGACCTGGAACTGCGTTTTGTCGAACCTGCCCATCTCAGTTGGCGCATCGACCAGCGAGTCGTAGTCGGGCGCAGTAAATACCATCGGATTGGATGTCTCTTTCAATGCCGAGATAATTTTCCAATCTTTAGGAAGGTCGAAACGAACGGTGATCGGACTGTTCCGATGGCGCGCTACTTCCAGGAACAACTCGGTTCCGGTAAAGAACGCGAAGTCGCTGGTGATCTTTGCCTGATTTAAAGCAAGCACAGTAGCCTTATAGTCAAATTCCACTCGTAGTGAGTCCAGCCCCTTTGTTTCAATTCGCCAGGTTTGTTTCTTAACCATCTCCGGCTGGAGGGTGTTTCCCTTTGAGTCGGTGATCTTAAATCTGAGAACGTTCTTGAAGTAGTTTTCAACCGTGTACCATCCAGGCGTCCACGTTGGAAGTGAAAGCTCGAGACGCGGCTCAGTGATGTTCTTCACGTCGGTAGTGACATGAAAGATCTGTCCCTCGACGCTGGCGATCGCAACGTGATAATCGATGTGAAGCGCATCGCGCTGCTGAGCGAATGCCGAAATCGAAAACAGGAAGATTGAGGCGGCGAGCTTAAAGGACAACCTTGCAAATGATTTCACTTTCATATTCCTACACAAACTTCGGGGTTAGACTGAGACGTGAAATTGTTGCGCCGTGCGTTTACCGTTGGGGAATCCGGCGCTCATAACCAGCGCTTTACCGCAGCAGCAGTGTCACTCGGCATTGTATTGAAGCACAGCTTGGCTTGAGGTGCGTGTTCATGCACCACGTTGATTAACTTCTCAAACAGTAGCAAGTTGCTGGGGTTCATTCGTACACCTGCCCCGATAAGGATGCAATCGAATTCCTTCTTCTTCAGTACGCTTTGAAGAACTGTCTCTGCAGTTTCGCCAAAATCGGTTAAACACATTTCGACGTTGTAGCCAGAACTGGTCAATTCGTCTGCAGAGGAGTTGAGACCGGCTAGTACCTTCATTGCGTCCATGCCCGGTGCATAACCTGGCTGTGAGAAATCAATCAGTGTTGGATCCAGACCAATCACGAGTACTCGCTTCTCTCTTTCCATAGCTACCTCAGTGCAGTCAAGGCTGCCGAACGGTTAGGATTTCATTGTACTCTCAAAGAGCCGTTGGGATGTCACTTGCACGACCGATCCTGAATAGGCGAATTTCTAATTTCAAGCGTGACCGATTCAAGATGTTAATGACACCCCGGCTTTCGCTGCATGCTCCCGAATCCGTTCGGTAACGTCTATTGCCAGCGCGAGTGCCCGTTTGCCATCTTCGCCAGTTACCTTAACCGGAGCCCCTTGAATCGCTGATAGAAACGACTCAATTTCAAGGCGCAGCGGCTCGCTCTGTTCAATGGCAAGGAGGCGACTCTCGAATTCAGGTCTCCCTTTAGGCCGAGGCTTAACCGATACAACCGCCGCTTCCTGTACAGCATAGTCTATCGATACGTATTCGCCGGGCTGAAAGAATCTCAGCTTGCGCACACGTTCGGCCGAAACACGGCTCGCAGTCAGATTGGCAACACATCCATTTGCGAACTCTATGCGAGCATTTGCAATATCAATCCTGGGTGTGAGTATCGGGACACCCGCGGCGCGGACCTCAGTTACGTCGCTCTTAACTAATGACAGCAGTACGTCAATGTCGTGGACCATCAAATCCATAACCACGTCGATGTCCAGACTACGAGGAGTAAAAACGCTAAGGCGATGTGCTTCAAAGAACCGCGGCTGTGTTGTAATTCGGGCCGCGGCCATAACCGCGGGGTTGAAGCGTTCGAGGTGTCCGACCTGCAAGACAGAGCCGCTTTGTCGGGACGCTTCGATGATCATGTCTGCTTCTTCAGTCGTACGAGCAATCGGTTTCTCCACCAGCAGTGCTATTCCGGCCTTAAGAAGCTCGCTGGCGATCGTAGCGTGAGACTCAGTCGGAACGGTCACGCTTGCGGCCTCCACCTGGCCTATGAGCTCGCGGTAATCGGAGACGTAATTTGCACCGTAGTGTTCAGCAACTGGCCGGCCTCGCGATTCGTCGATATCGCAGATGAATGCAACGTCTGATGTTCCGACTTCCGAGTAAACGCGCGCGTGTTCACGACCGAAGGCGCCAACCCCGATCACCGCAACCTTGACCATTATATTTGTTCGTTCCTTTCGAATTTGAGGACATAACAGAGGAGCAAAGATATTTCTTATAGCACCTGACGAGATTCGATCGCTTGACCCAGGGAAAACCGCTACTTACACTGAAAAATCATTGACACGGCTAATCAAGGGCTCATCAGGATTGGTAGCGAACTCACTCCAGGAACAAAGCAAGATAATAGTGGAACCACAACCCTCTGCCAAGCACGCGCTCTATTCGTATCTGGCAGTTCTCGCGGCTTCAGTTTTCGCGTTCTCATTTGGTTTAGGAAAGCTTGGTTTCCTGGGTCCTGATGAGCCGCGTTACGCGGAAGTCGCAAGAGAAATGTTCGCGAGTGGCGACTACATCTCCACGCGACTATGCGGATGCTTGTGGTTTGAAAAGCCTGCATTGCTTTATTGGCTATCGGCTGTCGGATATCGCTTCTTCGGTGTTAATGAATTTGCCGCTAGATTTCCGACGGCTCTTGTGGCGATCGCGACGGTCGCTATGGTTTGCTTTTCGCTGAATGCCTTTGGCAGACGGGGGCTGGCATTTGGTGCAGCACTCGTACTGGCTACCGCAGGTATCGTCATTGCCTATGCGCGCGTCGCGACCCCAGACATGATATTGACTGCCACGATCACCGCCGCATTGCTGTCAGCGTTTCAAGCATGCCGTTCGACCGGCCGCGCGCGAACGATTTTCTGGGCGCTCGCATTTTCCAGCACAGCCCTCGCTGTGTTAGCAAAAGGTCTTGTCGGAATCGTTCTCGTCGCGCTCATTCTCAGTTTCTGGATGATGTTGACTGGAAAGCTGCGAACTCTCGGGCTACGGGACTCTCTGGTTGGACTTACGGCATTCACTATCATCGCTGGGAGCTGGTACGGTCCGGTTTTGTGGCGCCACGGCTGGAGCTTCGTCGAGGAGTTTTTGGTACGTCATCACTTCCGGCGCTACACATCAAACGAGTTTGGACATCCACAGCCGGTGTATTTCTTCGTTATCGTCGCGCTCGCAGGGCTCGCACCCTGGACGTTCTTCCTGATTCCCGCATTCGCACGATTACGATCTGTGCTGAAAAACGACTCGCTACCGACGTTAGCCTGGATCTGGGCGGCAATACCGTTACTGTTTTTTTCTTTCTCGGAATCGAAGCTGCCGGGGTACATTTTGCCGGTTTTTCCAGCATTGGCGATTATCGTAGGCGGTGAAATAGAACGCGTTTGGAATGGGGAGACCGGACGCGAGCTATCAGTAGCGAAGTGGCTCACTGCGCTTACTTTGATGGGGATGGGTGTAAGTTTTCTGGTATTCACGCGCAGCGAATCAGTCAGTGTTGCTGGAGGGCGGGTGGTGCTCGACGCGCTACCAATCATAGTGGCGTCAGGGGCTTCAGTCGCGCTCGCCTTGCGGCGTTATAGGATGTTTGTCGTAGGCACAGCTGGTGTAGTGCTCGCCATTGTGTTGGCTGCTGTTATTTTGCTGTTTCCGACGTTGTATGACGAAGTGAGTTTGAAGTCGCTTTCGTTGAGCGCGGCCGGAGCACTTAGAGCGGGCGAAAAGATCGGTTTTTACCTGAAGAAGGAGTTTGCGCCTGTGTTCTACGCTGAAGGACGCGTTCTTTGTGAACCAAGGCGAGGAGGAACTTTTTATGCGCTGCACCAGGAGATGGTAAATGATGCGCTTCAAGCGGAACCGAGCCTTGTTCTAATTACTGATACGAAATGGCGCGAAGGATTGGAGAATGATTCCAGGTTTATTACGGAGTTCGTCGCTGAGCAGGGGGACTCGCTGGCATTGCGTGTCACCTTGCGCAAATAGAGCCTCCGTGACGCTGGCGTTTGTTGTTCAGTAAGAATTCTCTGGTGCGACGGATTCTTTGCTCGCCAACCTTTCCCATTTTGCGACGACTTTATTTTGATTTTTTTCCCGGCGGCGTCGGTTTATCGGGTGTCACTGGGATCGCATCTGCAAAAAACGCGACAACTTTTTCATCATAGTCAGACGACGCTTTGTCGTAGAGCCTGATAAGCCTGGCCTGCTCTACTTCGATCATCTGCTTTTGGTCCCGCGCTGCATTATAGAGTTCCCGGGTCATTGCGCCGAACGGGCCGCTATCCTTACCGATGATAAAGAGAAGCTTGCGTCCAGTTACTGTAGCCACCGAATCAAACGCAGGCGCTGAGTCTTCTCGCCGCATCAAATACAGCTGCATCGCAAAGTTCGTAAGTTGCGTCGTCCAGTGGGAGTCAACTAGTTTATTGGCTATGTCGCTGTCGCTGCCAACCATCCTTCTCAACTGATGATTCATGAAACGAGAGACATCTGGGCACACGGAATCGACTGCAACCGCCTTAATCATCGGATCCTGGCCAGAGGCGACCAGCGACGTATACCCGCCAATATCAACACCGTAGAGGCCGATACGCCCATCAAGCAGCGGCTGTCCGGTCTCGTTCGTTCGATTCCTGAGGAATCGTATCGCGGAGAACAAGTCATCCTTTTCGTAAGTTCCGAGACCCGACCATTTCACCGGGCTCTCGCCGTGACCACGGAGGTCGTAGACGAGAACATTGTATCCGGCTTTCCATAACTCGAATGATAACGTCAGCAGTTCGGATCGATTAGCGCCGTAGCCGTGGCTGAGAATGATGGCTGGCGCCGGCTTTCCTCGGCTCAAGAGCCACCCGACACTCTGAGTAGAATCTGAGTTCTTCCATTTCTCTTCGAACCACATTGGTCTCTGGAGTATCAATTGAAAATCACGCGGCGAGCCGAAGAGCTCGGTCCGCGGCGGATGGGTCATTCGATGGATGAAATAGAAATCAAGCGCGGCGATGCCGAGCACGAACACCAGAACAGCGGGTATAAAAACCCAGAGGACACGCTTGACAATGAATCGTGTATTCTTTGGGATCATAATGATCTGAGACCAATTGGGGCGAGTCAAAAATACACAGGGGCAGTGGCTCAGGACAGGCAAGAATGAGGAGCGCTACAGGGCGAGTATACAACTGAATGAGGTATTTGCAAGAGTTTCGTCAGTTAGTCCTTGGTCAGTGGGAACTAGTCCGTGGTCCACGGTCCGTGCGTGTCATTAGTCCGTGTTCCGTCCGTCTTCAATAGTCCGTGTTCAATGGTCTCTGGTTATTGACTGGAAAGTAACAAGCTGACAAACTGACCGTTCAGCAACGGACAACTACTGTGATCGCTCAACTTTCCGGAAAACTCATTCATAAGCAACCCAATTCAGCCATCATAGACATCGGCGGCGTGGGCTACGAAGTCATCATTCCACTTTCAACATTTTACGAACTCGGAGAGCCGGGGTCTGATGTCTCACTCAAAGTTCATACCCACGTTCGAGAAGATGCCCTTCAGCTGTTTGGGTTCTGGACCCCTCGGGAGAAGGAGCTTTTTCTAAAGCTTACCAGCGTGAGCGGCGTGGGTCCCAAGCTCGGAATCACAATGTTATCAGGTATGCCTGCTGCTGAATTGATTACTGCAATAACCAATAATGATCTAGTCAAATTAACCTCAATCCCGGGCGTTGGCCGCAAAACCGCTGAGCGAGTCGTCGTTGAGCTGCGCGAGAAACTCGCGACGATGGCCATCGAGTCCCGCGAGGCGGATCGCGTTGCCGCAAGCGAAGTCGGCGCCGGCGAGACCGCTGTCCGCGACGACACAATCGCCGCGCTGATGGCTTTAGGTTACCCGAAATCAATCTCTGAACGCGCCGTCTCATTCGCACTGCGTGAGGACGGCGAGCGCACAATCGAGGCGGTGCTCAAGCGAGCGCTCAGACGACTCTCCGGCTAAGTTCACTGAACTCAGCGGATTTCATGCAATTCAAAATCGAACCCTCTTGTTGAAAAAAAATTTTTCGAAAAAATTGTGAGTTCTGACGCGTTAGCGATTGCATTTTTGATTTAGTCGTATTATGATGCGCCGCGTTGATGCGGCGAGCCCCCGGTAGGATTTGGTTCTTCAGGTAAGCAGGACAATTTCGGAATGATTTCTGAGTCGGCAGACTTAAAGCTTGCTCCGTGCCCCGATTGTGGAGGCACTGGTTGGGAGCTTGTAAAAGGCAACGGCGTAAAACCATGCCGGTGCAAGAGCCTCGCCCGCACTGAAACTCTCCTTGCAACAGCACGCGTCCCAAAACGGTTTGAGCATTGCAGCCTCGACAACTTTGAACCGGTCTGCATCTCGGTGGGCCGCGCTCAGTTGAACACCAGGAAATTTGTCGAGGAGTACCCTCTGGTTGACGTCGGTCTCTTATTTCTCGGACGATGCGGGGTAGGGAAGACTCACTTGGCAGTTTCGGCGCTAAAGGAACTCATTCGCAAAGGAATTCCAGGCCTCTTTTATGACTTCCGGGATCTGCTTAAAGAGATCCAGGATAGCTATAATCCTCGCACCAGCACGTCGGAGTTAAGCATACTTGCTCCAGTTTTCGAAGCTGAGGTGCTCGTGCTCGATGAGCTGGGCGCAAGCAAGCCCACCGCTTGGGTTCAGGAGACCATCACTCACATCATCAACAAGCGCTACAACGATAAGAAGGTCACCATTTTTACTTCCAATTATCTCGACATGCCGATCGGCTCTGCGTACGACGAAAGCCTGGGTGATCGCGTAGGGGTTAGATTGCGATCACGTTTGCACGAGATGTGCCGCCTGGTCCCGATGGAAGGTGACGATTACCGAGAAATGCTTCGCCAGCGCCGCGGCAGCAGGTTTTCCAGCTAAAACCGTAGATCCTATTTCTTCCTATTCGACATTTCCACATTAGTCGACGTCAGCGTCGTTCCCATCACTCGCTGCAGCTCTGAAACCGCCTTGCTGTAGTCGGTCATTGCCTTTAGCTCGCGCCCTTGCGCTGATGACAGGTTGTTCTGTCGCTCAAGCACGAAATAGGTGGTGGAAAGACCCGCCTGAAACCGTCGCTGCTCGCTTTCGCTCTGCTTCGCGGCGGCCTCTCGAGAGGCTTTCGCAGTGTCAACGCGAAGCCGAGCCGTCTCGACGGCTTGTACAGCATTTCGCACCTCAACTTCGATATTTTGTTCAAGGGTCTTGCGTTGCGCTCCGATCTTGCGACCCTCCGCAACCGCGCGGCCCAACTGTCCCTCCGCCAGCCGATTCTTCAGCGGGAAGTTGAAGGCAACTCCGAAACGAAAAGTTCGAAAATCGTTTGAGAACAGATTCTGTAGACTTTGGAAATACCCACCCTCAAGAAAGGGCGGAAGCCCACCAGTTGGCGGAATCACAACCGCGGGAATGCCCGCTAATCCAGACAGGACGTTCACGCGGTCGAGCAATAAAGTGGTTGTCGAACTGAAGGGATTGCCGAGCGATGCAGGCGTCCCGCTCAAACCGGTTGTAGTGTAGGAGGCGATCAGGTCGAGCTGTGGCTTTGTTTGGTTAGCAAAGTACTTGACCTCAATCTTGTTTGATTCTTGTCGCAGATTGTTCTGTGCAAGCTCAGGTCTGTTTGCAAAGGCCGCCGCGACCGCGTCCGATAGGCTATAACTCACGTCGCGTAAGTCCGGAGAGTCGGTTGGTATGATTGGCTGGTTCCAGGAGCTGGACTCTCGCTCTCCAAGTATCAACTGTTTCAACGCGTTCTCGGCACGGGTCACTAGTTCAATTGCACTCAGTAGGTTTTCATTTCGTTTCTCAAGTTCGGTCTCAACCGAAACAAGCTCAATCGGCGCGAGAGTCCCTTCATTTACCATACGCCTGTTGCGCTCGAGCTGATTCTTTGCAAGGTCGACAGATTCACGCTGTATTTGAACGTCGCGTAACGTAAAAACCAGGTCCCAATACGATCTCTGGACGCGCGCAATGATTTCGATAGCCTTCTGGCGGAACTGGCTATCTGAGAGATCAAGAGCGCGATTGGCGATGCGAATGCGCCTTCTTGCATCATCGATCGAGAAGTTCCGAAGGATCGGCTGACGGATCTGTATGTTTATCGCACTGGAGTACTGAGGATTCAATGAGGCGAATACACTGTTTCCGTTGGTGCGCAGGTTGGTAAATGCAGCAGTCCATTGAGCGCCGGTCGGCATCAGTTGCTGCGCGCTGAAATCGTAGTTCAACGATTGGGTCGTCAGGCTTCCGTTTGGACCTCCGGCGAGCACCGAACCAACGGGTACGTTCCTATGCTCATAAAAACTCAGCGCTCCCAGATACACATCTTTCGCGCCTTTCGCCGAAAAGAGGTCGTATTCTGCCTGACGGACATTTAGACGTTCGACTTCGATCTCGCGATTCTGTTCGAGAGCCATCCTGACCGAATCGAATAGCGTTAACGCCAGGGGTCTGCTCTCATCAACGCCCACCCGAGGTGCAAGTGGCGTTTGGGGTGCCGAAGAGGCGCTTTGTTTGGACTCCTGCGCCGGCGTTTGCGCCAACTTGACGACCTGAGCAAGTGATTTAGGCGGCAACGACAGCAAAACCACCACGGGGACCACGAGAACGCGGAAGACAAAGAGCGAGCGGTAAGAAACTCTCATTGTGCTAGCCTCATAATTATTTGAAGATACTCAGAAACATTGATGTAGCTGCGGCAGCTTTCCGTCTTGCCCAGGCGTATGGAGATTGAATTCCGCGCCCAATGCGCACCCATATCGTAGACACCCCCCAATCATCGAATATGGAATAAGCAACGGGTGTGACAACCAGCGTCAGGAGCAGGCAGAGCGACTGGCCACCTATGACGACTACTGAAGTTGATCGATTTATCCCCGAACCGGGACCGTTGCTCAAAGCGAGCGGAAGCATACCGGCTACGAATGCAATAGTGGTCATTAGAATGGGGCGGAGACGGTCGCGACTCGCCTGGACCAGAGCGTCATGACGTTCCATACCCTTCCTTCGCAAACCATTTGTGTGATCGATTTGCAAGATCGAGTTCTTCTTCACCATTCCAAACAGCACAAGCAAGCCCAGCAGCGTAAACATATTCAGAGCCTGGCTGGTGACGATTAACGAAATCAGTGCGAACGGCAAACTTAGCGGCAGCGCCAACAGCACTGTCACCGGATGTATGAATGATTCGAACTGCGCCGCGAGAACGATGTACATGAAGATGAACGAGAGAGCGAAGGCCACCATAAATCCGCGGATCGTTCGACCTATCTCTCTGCTTGAGCCGGCGACTCCAGCGGTGTAGCCGGGCTGCAGGTGCATACCCCGAACTTCTTCGCCTAGTTTGGCGAGCACGACGCTCTGCGAGAATCCCGGCTTCAGGTTTGCCGTTAACATTACCTGGCGTTGCCGAGAGACTCTTTCAATCTGGGTCGGGCCGGTCGCTTCGTGCAACGTCGCAACGCTGTCGAGCCCAATGCTCCCCAACCGAGTCGAAGGAACGTTAAGACGGCGAATGCTGGTTGCGTCGGTACGGAAGTCCTCACTTGCCCGAACGTGAACCTCATACTGCTCGCCGTTTTCGTTGTACGTCGAGACTTGATCCCCGCCGACCAATAAACGCAGGGATTGTGCGATATCGGAAATGCTCACGCCGAGTTCTGCTGCTTTTTGTCGGTTTATGCTGGCTCGTAGTTCGGGCTTACCCACAATCAATGAAGTGTCAGCATCCACTACTCCGGGAATTTGTTTGAGTTTTCCAAGGAGAGTCTGAGAATACGCATCCAGTTGCTCGAGATTTGGGCCAAGCAACATGAAAGAAACATCGGCATTGGCGCGTCCACCTCCGCTCACCGCGGCGACCGGAGTGATCACGGTGCGAAGACCGAATGATTCGAACTGAGGCATTACCTTTTCGCGGACCCGGCCCATAATTACAAACTGCGAAACCGTGACCGGCCGCTTTTCCAGGTCAGCCAGCTTCACATAGATCTTTGCCTGGTTCTGCGTCCGCTGCGTATCGTCGCCCATTGTCATTAACGTGTAATCGACGTAATCGAGCTTGCGTATACCAGCCGCGACTTTTTCGGAAATGTCCAGGGTCTTCTTAAGTGAAGTTCCTTCGGGCGCTCGGACGGTTACTTCGAATTCGCTCTGGTCATCAACCGGGAAGAAGTTAAATCCAACAAGGCGCGCCAACATAAATGTGGACGCGAAGACCAGAAACGCGATTATGCATACAGCAATACGATGATGAAGAGACCAGTGCAGCATTGCGGAGTAGGCGCGATCCAATATTCGATTAATAAACGAGCTCTTCTCGCCGGTGTGAGCGCCAGACTGTTCAGGCGTTGCTTCAACGGTTTTCCTCTTCAATCGCTTGAGCATTCTCGCGCTCAACATCGGAGTGAGCGTGAAGCTAACAAGCAGCGATACCATAATCGCGAACGACATGGTGAGCGCCATCGATTTGAAGAATCGTCCCGGGATGCTCTGCATAAACGCTACGGGAAGGAAAATCACCACCAGCGACAGAGTGGTGGCCATAACGGCGAGCCCGATCTCCTTGGTGGCTTCGATGGCCGCAGTGAACGGCTCATATCCTTTTTCTTCGATGTAGCGGAATATGTTTTCGAGGACCACAATCGCATCGTCAATTACGATACCCACCGACAACGTCAAGCCGAGCATTGAAGGCCCGTTCAGTGTTATGTCGAAGTAATCCATGATCGCGAAAGTGGAGATAATCGATGTTGGGATCGCGATCGCCGAGATGATCGTCGCGCGGAGATTGCCCATGAACACCAGTACTACCAGCGCTGCCAACAGCGATCCCAGCATCAGGTGCTCGCGAACTGCATGAAACGATGCAAGAATAAACGTTGACTGGTCCCTAACAACGTCGACGCTGTAGCCGGCGGGGAGCGACTTGCCGATTACAGCAAGGCGGGCCTTTATAGCGTTGACCACATCTATCACGTTCGTGCCCGATTGGCGACGAACCTGCAGCAACAACGCAGGCCTGTCGTTAAGACGCCCAGCGGTTAACTCGTCTTCTTCACCATCCTCTGTGTGGCCTATGTCTGAAATCTTTATTGGATACCCGTTGCGATTGGCTACTACGATGTCGTTGAAATCGGCTGGTGATTGGAGACGACCGAGCGTCCGCAGCACCAGCGCACGGTCCTGCTGCTCAACGCGTCCCCCGGGGACCTCCAGATTCTGAGCCTGCAGAGCGCCCCAGACCTGGGTTACGGTAAGGTTGTATCCACGCAGTTTGTCGCCGTCCAGATAAACATTTACCTGTCGCTTGCGTCCCCCAATGATCTGGACCTGACCTACGCCGTTCACTGATTCGATCTGTCGTCTTAAAACTTTATCAGCGAATTCGGTCATTTCGCGGATATTCCGATTCGAGGCAACCGAGATCGTCATAATCGGAGAGGCGTCCGGGTCGAGTTTTTCGATCGTTGGTTGCTCGATAGTTTTGGGCAGGTTTGGCAGTGCGCGATTAATCTTATCTCGGACGTCCTGTGCCGCTTCATCTAGGTTA
Source organism: Blastocatellia bacterium (assembly GCA_035258805.1). Taxonomy (GTDB): domain Bacteria; phylum Acidobacteriota; class Blastocatellia; order UBA7656; family UBA7656; genus Onstottus_A. The sequence goes on from DATFWY010000224.1 coordinate 63,053, forward strand.
CGTTCGAGATCGAACATGACAAACACCAGGGAGACGCCTTCGGCGGACGTCGAGCGCAATTCGTCTATTCCGCTGATCGTGTTGACCGCTTCTTCGATCTTGTCGGTGATTTCGGTCTCAACTTCCTGCGGCGCTGCGCCAGGCAGACGAGTTGTGATGGTAATCGTGGGGAATTCCACTCGCGGGAATCGTTCAACCACGAGCCGGTTGTACGAGAATACACCCAGCACGATCAGCGTCATCACCAGCATCGTGGCAAAGACGGGCCGACGTACACAGATTTCTGCAAGTTTCTGCATAGCCTCTTTCTCCTGCGTGAATCCTTAGAAGGGCACGATCGAATCTTCCGCGCAAAGAGCTCAGGTCTCACTTCCCGGCGTTGACGATGCTGCCATCCTGGAGTTTGTCCAGGTTACTGGTTGCTACCGTTTCACCGGTCTTCACACCTTCCAACACTTCTACGAGGTCGCCATCGGTTGCACCGATCTTCACGATGCGCTCAATTACGCGCCCGTTATCGATTACGAAAAGCTTGTTCAAGCCGGCAATTGCCTGGACGGCCCGGCGGGGCACCATTATTGCCATCGCATCTTTCGAGGTTATCAGGTTCGATTTGGCAAACATTCCGGGCCGAAGCAGATTATTTGGATTACTAACCTGAGCTTCCACGGTCAAGGCGCGTGTCTGTTCGTTGAGCGAAGGACCTATGTGCACAACCCTTCCCGTAAACGTGCGTTGGGGAAAGGCCTCCACCGTCAAAGTCATCGTCTGCCCCGTCTGAACAGACGCGGCGGCGTACTCCGGAATGTCCGCACGCAACCTGAGCGGGTCAATCTGAACAATGGTAACAATGGGCTTGCCCGGTTGAAGATATTCACCGCGCGATGCTGACTTTTCCTTTACGACTCCGCTTATCGGGGAATGGATTTCTGTGTCCGATAGCTGCTTCTTGGCAAGATCGAGCGCGGCACGTTTTTCTTCAACTATCGCTTCTAGATTGCGAACATTTTCCAGTGCAGCCTGATAGCGCGCTTCAGCCTGATCTACGGTCTTCTGATAAACGTCAAGCTGCTGCCTCGAAATATCTCCGCTTTCGGCGAGGCTGCGAGATGCGTTGAGGTCGTACCGGGCACGTTCAAGCGCCGCGAATGCCATTCGCACGTCTGTTTGCTTTTGAGGATCGAATTTTTCCCCTCGTTTGATACCTAGTCGCGCCTCTGCCTGGTGTAGCGTGCCTTCCGCTTGATCCACCTTCAGCATCAACTCGCGTTGATCTATCCTCGCGATGACTTGTCCGTTACGAACGCTGCTGCCGAGGTCGACCGTGATCTCTGCCAGATTACCCGACGCCTGGCTCGAGACAGTGACTTCATCTTCCGCGACCAGAGATCCGACAACCTCGACGCTTCGACTGGTGCTGCGTTCGATTACCGCTGAAGTGTTGACATCCAGAGCTGGGGGCGAAGTCTCCGTACTATCCGCCCTTATGCTCTGATCCTTGCTCTTGCTGGAGCAGGCCGCGAGGAAGCACAGCAACACTGTAATGGCGGCTAAAAAAGCTTTTTTTCTGTTCATTCTTATCACCTTGTTCTACCTGGGTGCCTCAGGGACTGAGGGAGCCTGGGTTAACCTCGAGCCTGACCGGATCTTGGACTAGTGGGCTTTCTGATGCCGGCGAGAAATATGTCAACGAATCGATCGGCGATTTGTCGATTTGAGAATCTCAGATCATCATCTCGAAAAATATTGCGAATCTGGGCTTGATTGAGAACCATGCCGACAAAGGCGCGTGCCGCGACTGCTGGATCGATCTGCCGGAAAGCGCCGTCGGCGATTCGTTGTTTGATGTAGCGCCTGATGTGGTTTTTCATTTCACGGGCGGTTGAATCGAAAAAGATGTCTGAAAGGTCGTGTCCTTCAAGCGCGCTGAAGAGCAAGAGACGCATGAACGTGCGATCCTTGCTGTGGAACTCCAACATCTCGTGCGCAAGCGAGCCGAAATAAGCGTTATCGTCTCGTCGACTGGCGGCCTCGTTCAGGTTTTCCTTCATTCGCTCGGCGCCTTGTTTTACTTTGCTGTCCAAAATGGCGTGGTAGAGTTCATCCTTGGTTGTGAAATGCCGAAAGATAATGGCCTCGCTGACGCCGGCATGATCCGCGATTTCTTTGGTGGTTGTGCCACGGAATCCCTTTTTAGAGAACAACTCAGCGGCTACCGAGACGATTTGATTCCGTCGTCCCTCGGCACGCATACGTACGGGCCTCGGCCTGCCGGTTACTGCTGCTGCAGCCATGTTTGACTCCTTCGAGTAAAGTTAGTAAGCACTAACATACTTATCAACCAGATATGAGTCAAGCTCTAACTTGAGCGAAAGAAGTAGTTTCGATTCCAATGTTCTCCTTGCGCCGGCAGGGCCGTTCTCAATAGAATCTCCCGCATCTTCCCTTATCAGGTTTTCCCTGGAGCTGAGGATTCATGAGCGACGGTTCCAATGTTGATGATCTGTCCCAAAGCCTCGAAGAGCTAATCGGCGATCATCTTTCACGCCTGACCGAGAAACTACAAGACGGCGCCTCTATTGCTGAGCTCGCTGATGAGGTGGGCCGGCTGAATGATTTGTTGATTTCGTACAAACTTCGAGATGAGCTGCTCGAAAGGTTGTTGGATAACGCTACTTCCGAAGCCCGCCGCAATCAAATCCTCGAGACCCTTGATGCTCAACGAATGAAGGTCGCCCGAAACCAGGCAGAGGTGGAACGAATCCACTCCAGATCGCATGACATCCTCAACAAATCGGCGCAAGTGATCGCAACGATACAAAGACAGATTAATAAGAACGCTCATAAACACAGCGGCTACGAACTGGAGATGTGCGGTTTTTGTGAGGGTTTCGGCCGAGCTTCGGAAAAAACATGCCCCGTCTGCCGAGGTAGACGCACCGTCCTCGTTTACCAGCCTGCAACCAAGTGTCAACGTTGCAACGGAGTCGGAAAGGCTACCATTGATCCCGTTTCGCTTTCCTCATCAGCGTTGTGCATAGCTTGTCGAGGCACCGGCTGGTCGAGGAGCATACAGAAAAGCGAGTAACTGTTATTCGAAGGGCGCCCACTTCGAAAAGTCGTCACGTTTCAATCCAAACGCGAGAAACACAACGATCCATTTAGCACACCTATGAAGCTTCGTGTCTTTGGACTTCCCCGGCGCGCTTATGCTGGACTACCGAACACGGGTTTCGTTGACACGTGCTCTTTCTATACCTTAGCATCACGTCGAAATATGATCTGGAAGCGGGTCTATCGCCTCGACTAATTGCCAAAGGAGAACGCATGAGTGCACTTCCGATAATGATTGGCGTGCTGTGCGTCTTAGCCATCGCCTACCGCTATTACAGCGCCTTTCTCGCCGCGAGAGTTATGGCGCTCGACGACACCCGCGAGACACCCGCGCACACGATGTATGACGGTCAGAATTATTACCCCACGAATAAATGGGTTTTATTCGGCCATCATTTCGCTGCGATCTCAGGCGCTGGACCGCTGGTTGGACCGGTACTCGCGGCGCAGTTTGGGTTCTTGCCAGGTCTTCTTTGGCTGGTGATAGGGGTTGTCCTGGGCGGGGCGGTGCACGATTTCGTGATACTTGCATCTTCGGTGCGGCGTCGAGGTAAGTCGCTTGCGGAAATAGCCCGAACCGAGATCAGTCCGCTTTCGGGACTGGTGACCGGAATTGCGATCTTGTTCATTGTGGTGATCGCGCTGGCGGGGCTTGGCCTCGTAGTTGTAAAGGCGTTGGGTGAGAGCCCCTGGGGAACGTTTACAGTTGGGTTCACCATCCCTCTAGCGCTGTTCATGGGTCTTTACATGTATCGCTTCAGAAAGGGAAAGATCGCCGAAGCTACAACCATTGGCGTGATTGGACTGTTCATAGCCGTCATTTTGGGAGGCTGGATAGCTGAGTCATCTCTCTCCTCAACCTTTACTTTTTCGGAGAGCACAATCACTTTTCTGATGGCTGGTTATGGTTTTATAGCTTCAGTATTGCCGGTGTGGATGTTGCTATGTCCTCGCGACTACCTGAGCTCGTTCATGAAAGTCGGAACCGTCGCATTTCTGATTTTCGGCGTGATCTTCGTCGCACCGCACCTCCATATGCCTGCGACCACCCCATTTGTCGCGGGAGGCGGTCCGATAATTCCCGGAAAGCTATACCCGTTTGTTTTTATAACGATCGCCTGCGGAGCGATCTCCGGATTCCATTCGCTGATAAGTTCGGGAACGACGCCAAAGATGCTGAACCGGGAAACTGACGCGCGAATGATCGGTTACGGCAGCATGCTCATGGAAGGTCTTGTAGGAGTAGTTGCGCTTGTTGCGGCAACATCTTTGATGCCCGGTGACTACTTCTCAATCAACGTTGATCGCTCGCGCACTAATTATGTTCAGTTTGTTGAGACTCATAGCTCCGAGTCATTCGACCTCCACGAACAACAGCTGGAGGAATTGACTCGAGAAACCGGTGAAAAGAATCTGCGAGGTCGAACTGGCGGCGCTGTCACCCTGGCGGTGGGTATTTCGCAGATATTCGCTGGGCTGCCCGGGATGAAGGGGCTGATGAAGTACTGGTATCACTTCGCCATAATGTTTGAGGCGCTATTCATACTTACCACTATCGATACAGGCACAAGAGTGGCGAGGTTTATGCTCGGGGAGTTTCTCGGGCGATTCCATAAGCCGCTCGAACGACCGGACTGGATGCCCGGTGCAATCGTAACTTCAGCTTTGATTGTTGCCGGTTGGGCGTATTTCATCCGCACTGGATCGATCTCTACAATCTGGCCGATGTTTGGCATTGCAAACCAGCTTCTGGCTGCGATCGCATTGTGCGTGGGAACTACCGTGATCATAAATGCGGGGCGGGCAAAATTTGCCTTGGCGACGATAACGCCATTGTGCTTTGTTGCCACGACTACGTTGACAGCCGGTTGGCGTTCAATTTTTGATAACTTCCTTGAAGAAGCGAAAAAGCCGGAGACGATGTTCCGTGGTTATCTAAACGCGACGTTGACGGCAATCATGATGACGTGCATGGTTATCGTGCTGATTGATTCGGTTATGCATTGGCGACGCAGCTTACGAGGGACGGCCGCCGCGAAGGAAGTTGCTGCACAGACTGGTGATTGAAGTCTCCCCAAAAAGCGGTACAGTCTCAGCGAAGCCGAAACCAAAACCTACGCCCTTCGCCGTTGCGCCAGCGATTAAGATCACTTCAGCAAGCGACATCAGAGCTCGCATATCACCTTCCTAAAAAAGCAAGAGTCTTAGTTTATGGTGGTGTCCTAATCTGGTGTTGCTGGCAAAAAGGTCGGTGCTAAGATTGTCCTCCAGGGAGTCAGTGCCATGACTGTGCCAAAGAAAGGGAAGGACCGCCGCCGAGCCCGTAAGGACCGCGAACGAGCGCGCGCCGCAGTAATGCAACTGGAAAACCTCCAGAAGGAGGCGGCGGCGCTACAGAAAGCCATTGACGCAAGTAAAGACATCACTCTGCGCTGCTCATTTTGTGGAAAATCTCAAAATGAGGTCAATAAACTGATAGCTGGCCCGATGGTTTATATTTGCAACGAGTGCATTGACATCTGCAACGAAATAATCGCCGACGACGAGCAATATTCAGCAACACAACTTTAGGACACTACCAAGTTTGTGAAATTTTAGGCTGATATACCCTTCCGATCTCCATACTTCTCGATGTCTGAAAGATGAATTCATTCCTGCCGTCAATGTAATCCTAATTCCAATCAAAATTGTTACAATCCTTAATTAGTCGGAAAGCTGCAAAAAAGTGAAATGCTCAGAGCGCAAGTTCCGTCATTCAATGTGGAGCAAAAAGATGTCGATATTACGACAACCACAAAATATTCTCCTCAAAGCGGAGAACTGACCCTTTACCCGCAGGTGCGATTTACACTGAGTAAGTTTTGGAGATAGTTGCATCGATAACACAAGAAGCGCCGGGTAATTAATGTTCCACTCGGCTGTTGCTCTAAGCGCCGTACCTGACCCGCCGGCGAGCGATGCTTTCAATGGAAGTGGGTTTTAAGCGAGGGCAATGCTCGAACAAACTATTACTTAAAACAAACATCGCTGAGAGACTAGCAATTAGAATGCTGCCTTTGTACCGTTGAAATCCTTTGCAGTATGCGTCCCACGTGTCTCCTGCGGAGACCAGGCTTCGCGCTGCTGCGTCCCTCTGCGAATAAGTAGTCATTAACTAAAGCTAAAAACCGCTTCGGGCGGGTTACTCGCCGTGTACCGCGTGGCTGAAAGGAGCTTCTAACCCGCACGCGGCGATAGACAAACTGTCTTCTAAATCTAGTCCTGAAGGCTCGAAGTTGAAGCTCCAACCGTAAACAGGGAGGAAAACGAAATGAAGAAAAGTGGAGATCAACCGTCAGAAAATGAGAAAGTGATCGCGGAACGCGAGGAGATGAACGATGAGGACTTTCAGTATGTGCTGAAAGAATTGCTTGGCGCTTATCAACCGATTCTGGAAGAGGAGCTTCAACGCGCCAAATCGCCTGACCAACTCAGGAAAGAAGGCGACAAGCCTGCCGGTTGCGAAGAGGAGATAGCGCTTGCCAATCGGATATTCGAGAAGTTTTTTACAGAAGAAGTGGCTGTACGGCTCCTGCCGCCTGAGGGACGAGAATTGCTCGGACCGGTCGACCGTTGGCGCTGGTGCCTGCTGCATATTAAATGCTGCATAATCTTCGGCTGGCTTGTATGCCGAGGTCCCAGGACCTTCCGACTATTCCTTTATTACCTCCATCTGTACTGGAAATGCGTGCGACAAGTACTGGGCACCCCTGTGTCCAGTCCGCCCACAGCCGGCGAGCGCCAGGACTTTCAAGTTCTCACGCAGGCATTGGCAACAGCTTTTAAGCCCTATCTGACCGATCAACTGGCTACGGTCGAGTTTCCGGCTGGTGTGCCGGATGAGGTATTCGACGGGCGAATTGATTGTTTCGAGGGAGAAGAAGAGGCGGCAGCAATCTTTGAGCGGCTGCTGACTGTCGATACTGCCTCGGCACTCCTTGGCAAAGCGGCATTCGATGCGCATAGCCGCGAACCCTTTTTCCGATACTGCCGGTGCTGGTGCCTTTGCGCGATTCGCTTTGGATGCTGCCTGGCTCGAGCTCACACAGCTCGCGCAAGACGGCGCTGTTTGCTTTTGTTCCGACGCTGCTTGAAAGAGTGCTTCAGGCCTCTGGTCTGTCAAATCATTCAACCGAGCGAAGGAGCCTGTGCGGAAGCGGTATTTGTAGCCGGATGCAGCGCCCTGGCGGGAATTCGAATAACTGGCACAGCCAGTGGTTCGTCTTTCCATCACTACACGCTGCGATACAGCTACGGCGGCGGTTCGCCCGTCAACAATGCTGTTGTTTATCCGGACTGCAGCCGACCGCCGGCGCATCCGAGCTTCAATACGCCGGTATTCGGTGGGACGCTTGGCTATCTCGATGTGACGCTGCTGCCTCCAGGTGAGACCGAATTCACAATTTACCTTGATGTATTTGACTCTTCCGGCGCTCACGTCACTTGCATTCGAACAATCAAAGTAAGAACTACTGCCGTCGAGGTCACCGCCGCTGCCAAGGTGAATGCATTGGTTGGCGAGGATCCCTTCCACGCGGGCACGTTCCCGAAAATCATCAAAGCTACAAACGATCCAAGTGTTTCGGTGCCCGAGCTTTCGATCGGTGGATGGTTCAGCGTCGACGGCAGCGCCTATGTAGTGGGGTGCGATCGAATAATGAGCCAGTTCGTGTTGGTTCATTATCCTGCTCCTCCTGCAGCTCCGGTTCCAACGTTCGCTGACGGTACACAGCCGGGGAATGTCCCAATGATTGCGCCTGTTCCGTACGAAGACATTACTGATCATCCGTGGCAGTCCGGCTGCTTCCCGGTGATCACACCAAACACGATACTCAATGGCGATCTCGTTGCCTTGTGGTCTTCTGTCAGCTGCACTTTCCTGGGAATCGACTACACCCGGCCAAAGGTTAAGGCAGTTCCGTTCTGGAACAGCACTTCGCTCAACGGTCGGTTTGTGATTTTCCTCGAAGTTCGCGATCGGCCAGTCGCGACGCTTACTTTCCCGGGTTCGGTAGCTGCCGTCGACCAGGTAGCGGTTTGGATTGACAATCGAATTATCACCGGAGTGATCAAGTCGATCGGAGGCATCAGCGGCTGCGGTGACTTGCATTTGAAGGACTTCGTCGGAACTACAGCTGAGATCCTCGGCATTGCTTGGGATCCGCCGATAGATGCGTCGGCTCCGCAACAGAGGCCGAACGATAACTTCGGTTCCTACAGTCTCTCATTTCAAAAGGACGGCAATCCGGCGGCTACCGGGACAATTCCGGGAGCCACTCCAACAACCCGAGTGCCGAATACCTGGCCGACGCTGCCACCTGGCGTATTCGGGACACTCGCAAACTGGGACATCGTCAACATGCTTGATGCAAGCTCTCCCACCCCGACTCCGGGTATTCCGGCATCGGCGAAGCTGGCGCGCGGCGAACGTTGCGCATACGTGGTCACTCTCGAGGTTTCCGACACCACCCACGTCGGAGACAGCGGCAGCAACCACAGCACAGGTCCAATCTTGTACGCGATCAATGTGATCAACGACGTGCCGTAGTTGGTTCGTGTCACGCTCGATTGGAGCAACGAAATGAGCGAGCTGGAACCCTGGATGAAACTTGCCCTGGCCGTCCTCGCAACCTGGCGAGTGACTCACTTGTTGGCGCGTGAGGACGGCCCTTTCGACTTGGTTGTGCGATTACGCGTTCGGCTAGGACCAGGTTTTTTCGGCAAGTTGTTGGATTGCTTCTACTGCTTGAGCTTGTGGGTTGCAGCGCCTCTGAGTTGTCTGGTGAGCCGCAAGTTAATCGAACTTGTGCTCACCTGGCTGGCTCTGTCGGCGGCGGCGTGTCTGCTCGAACGTATCGGCGGAGACCCGGTCGTTATTCAACAACTAACTCAGCCTCAGGAGGTAGGAAGCTATGGGATGTTGCGGACAGAGGAGAACTCAATGGACGGATACTGCGTCGACAGCCCGAACGAGCGCAGTTCCGCAGGCGGCCCCGTCTGAGAGCGCGGTTCCGGTAACCCGAGGACAGTACAGTTCCGGCCAGGCTTTTGTAGCGGTCCGCTATCTAGAGACCTCAACGGTGCTGGTGCAAGGAAGCGTAACAGGACGGGACTATCGATTTTCAGGTGCGGAGCCTGTTCAGGCGGTTGACGTGCGCGACGCAGCTGCGCTGATAAGAACTCGATTTTTCAGGATGGCATAGATTCGAAACCAATCTGCGAATCTCGGTGAACTCCGCGGCTCTGCGGTGAGTCTTCAGTGATCATCGGACTATAACGCAGAGTCGCTGAGATCGCAGAGATTCGCGGTGCTACAAACGCGAACATAGGAGGCAAGGAAATGTATCTACTCCTGGCAAGTGGATATGACAGGCTTTCGCAGCTCATAGCCGATGGCTTAAAAGCGCGCGGACGAAATTCGCTCATCGTTAACTCAACCTTTGGTGACGGGCTTAAGTTCTCATGGAGGCTCGACAACAATTCCAGCAACAGTGAGCTCACGTTGAGTGATGGGCGAGTCTTGTCCGGCGACCAGATCGAAGGTGTGCTCGTAAGGAGTATAGGCTGGATTGACCCATCAGGGTGGCAGCCCGAGGATCTCGCGTATGTCCACACGGAAACGCAAGCTGCTTTGCTAGGCTGGTTGAAAGCACTTTCCTGTCCAGTCATCGGACGTCTTCCTGCGTCAATATGGTATCGACCCCAGATGCCAATAAGCTGTTGGCAACCGCTGCTCGCGCGTTGCGGTCTGAATGTGACTGAGACGCTGGTTACAAATGTTGAGCGCGAATTGGAGTCATTTCGACAAACGACTCCAATTGGCGCCGTCTACTCGCCCTTCAGCTCAGTTGATCGCTACCTGGTAGATGGAGACTCCGATTGGAACGGCCTCGCGGCGCTCGCAGCCTGCGCGCCGGTTTGTCTTGCGGTGCCGCACGGCGAGACAAAGCGAGCATGCTTGATTGGCGACCAAGTGGTTTGGGACGGTGAGCCGCCAGAAGAGGCAAACCGAATCGCTTCCGCTCTCATTCAGTTTGCGGCGTTCGCCGAGCTCAATTTCGTTGAGTTCGCGACCTCTGAATCTTCTGACGGCGTGTCAATCGTTGGCGTCAACCCGATACCCTCGATCGAACTATTCAGCGACGGGTCACAGCAAATGATCGCTCAATGCGCACTTAACATATTCACTGGTGCTGAAGCCCACTTATGAGAGCCCGTGAATTACAGATTGCCGATGTAGCGTAGACTGTCTAGTCTGCGCAGCACCCGATTCGCTAAATACAGAGCATGCGCAGACTAGACAGTCTACGCTACATCTTACAAAGGAGGAATTATGATTCTCGTTTGCGGAGGTCTTGCGGATTCTGTAACGGAGCTCGTCTGCTCGAGGCTCGAAGCTCTGGGGCATCCTTATCGACTGCTTAATCTGGGCACCTATCCTGCAGAGTTCCAGGTCAAATGGCAGTGGAAGGGGTCCTACCCGGAGGGTTACATCAGCGGTCCTGACTGGCGCGTCGATCTTGATGAGTTGACTGGAGTGTACGTTCGCTATCTCGGCGCGGAAGGCCGAATGCCAGTCAAGGGAATCGATTCTGACTTATCGAACTCTGTTTATGCGGAGTGCGACTCGGCTTTGATCGCTCTGCTGGAGTATCTGCCGTGTATCGTTGTGAACCGTTCCGCTGGCGCGATGTCCAACCATAGCAAACCCTATCAAGCCCTCCTGCTGCGTGAGTGTGGTCTGCTGGTACCGCCGACGTTGGTGACTAGCGATCCGGATGAGGCGCGACGCTTCTACGACGAGTCCAACGGCGATGTCATTTTCAAATCCCTTAGCGGGATTCGTTCGATAGTGCGGCGGGTACGCGAGGACGATCTGGTGCGCTTATCTCTTCTCGAACATGGGCCGGCTCAATTTCAGAAGTTTATTCCCGGCGAGAACGTTCGCGTTCACACAGTGGGAGACGAGGCATTCGCGACGCTTGTTCATTCTGAGGCAGTCGATTATCGCTATGCGCGACGCGAGGGCCAAACAGTTGAGATGGAGCCGATGACGTTACCCTACGACGTGCTCGAAGGATGCCGCAGGATCGCGCGGCGTCTCGATCTTTTATTTGCGGGAATCGACTTCAAGTTGACTCCTGACGGTGATTTTTACTGCTTCGAAGTAAACCCTTCACCAGGTTTCATCTTTTACGAACAGCACAGTGGCCAGCCTATAAGCGCGGCGCTTGCGGATCTGCTTCTAAAGGGTCAGCCGGCTGTCCGAGCCGAAGATGAGTCGTGTGCTGCGTAATGTCGCTGTCCATTCGAAGTTAAGGATGGACTTATCTCTATTCAACAAGGGAGGAAAACATGCCAGAACAGAAAGAACCATTTGTTTCAAAGGAGGATCGTCCGGAAGTAAAACTTCCAGATCCGGATCAACCTGTGAGCGAGCTTCGTGTGCGTGACTTGCAGTCCATATTGGGTGCCGGGATCCTGAAAAAAATCGAGATCAAAGAACCGATTAAAGATTTCAAGATTGAAAAGCTGGAACACAAAGAATGGTTTAAAGACTTCAAGGATCACAAGAACGAAAAATGGGAGCACAAGGAGCCATTCAAAGACTTCAAGGATCACAAGCCTGAGCACGGGAAGGAATTCAAACTGGAGAAGATCGAGGTCGACCCGCTGAAGCAACAATTCGAACCGGGAATCGACCCGACTCAAATGGGAGATCCGGCCGTGCTCGCTGGTCTGCAACAGATTATCCAGACCGTCGGTGGCTTGACGAAGCGCGTCGACGAGCTGGCGAATCAAGTTGCCGAACTACAAAAAAAGGCGAAGTAAAAACCGGGAGTCACTAAGCCCCTGGTGACGCAGGCGGGCGTTAACTCGCCCGCCTGCGCATTCCATTACTGACATGCGAATCGCCCCCTGGGTAAGTTTCTCGACCAGTACTTTTTGCCCGCATCACGCAGATGTGATCCATCATCAGCATCCTTTACTCTAGTTTGACGGGGTCTGTGTGGGACCTTAGCGATCTCGGGTCGTAACGTGTGTAGTTTTGGATTAAATGGTCTCGGAACAATCGGTCCACGTCCGTCGCTCAGTTCTCGATTTATTCCCCTAAAACTAGAATCCCTTCGCCTGTGCCAATCCAGATTCTGCCGTATTTGTCTTGCATCATCGTGGTGATGCTTCCCTCTGGCAACAGGCTGTTATCATGCGTGAACGCCTGCCATTTATTTCCCATCCCGTCAACAGTAACTAAACCGCGCGTCGTAGCGATCAGAAGCAAACCGCTCTTATCCTGCTGAATGGCGTTGACACTTAGCGTCAAGCGGTCGTGACCCCCCTTTTGAGAGCCCAGCGCCACCTGCTTAGACAAATCGTAGTTACGCCAAGAGCTCTTGGTCCTATCATAAAACGACACAGACCCTTCATAACTCCCGACCCATACGCTCTCCATATTATCTTCATACATACATCGGACGTGAGCCAGATTCTCATCCTCGAAATAATGCGTTTGTTTGCTCGTACCTGGCATCAGTGTGATAATACCATCTCGTGCTGCTAACCATATGAGACCATTCCGGTCTTCCAGGCCAGTGTTGATACTAAAAATGTATGATAGCTTCGGATTTTTAACCAAATCCGAAACTCTTAGTCGGAGAGACCAACCTCCATGTTCGTAGGCCATTAGTTCGCCGCCCACCGCAAACCACAGCTTCCCACTAGCTCCCGAAAAAATCGTCGCTACGCGGGACGCAGCGAGACGCTGCACGGAGCTCCATCGTTTCCCATCAAAAACGCGAATGTTGTCAAAAAGAAGTGGCGTTGACCTGATCCATAACCTGCGGTCACTACTCTGAGCAATTTGTTTTATGTCACAGGTTCGCCATCCTAAAGCCTCTAATCCAATGTTAGTCCAGATGTTTTGACTTTCGTCGTAATTTGATAAACCGACACCATTCCCAACCCAGTACCGCGCACTTTCGTCCTGGAAAATCGCCCCGGGAAACGCAGATTCGTCAACTTTGTACCATTTCAAAACTTGGTGGCCTGCCAATTTTCCTTGGCCTGGGTTTACCGTTTCGTTACGCAAGTCTGAAGAAACGGTGGCGCTGCAGCCAGGGAGGGACAGAAGAAACGCAGCTAACGAGAGTTCTCCTAAGTGTCTTGCAATGCGCATATTCTTTGCGCCCGTTACTTAGGCAGGGACGTCTACCTTGCCTGATAACTGCCGTCATCTCGCCGGTTAACGCGGCCCTCTTCCTGAAGCTTCTCAAGGTGTGCGATTGTCGAGCGCTCCGCGAGTCCCCACAGTGACGGATCGACGTCTCCATACGCGGCTTCAACAATTTCGTTGGGAAAACCAGCCCCCGCTTGTACCGCTGACAATATCTTGTTCTCGCGCATCGTCCGATGTTTGATGTATTCCTCTATCTTTTCTCGAGCGGATGCGATGGCCGGTCCGTGAGCAGGGAAGAGAATCGACAGCCTTGGTAATGAAAGCAATCTGTGAAGAGAGTCGAAGTACTGCTTCATATTGCCTTCAGGTGGATCGATCACTACAGTACCGATTCCAACCACCAAATCACCGGTGATAATTGCGCCGGCATTCTCTTCATAGAAACACAAATGACCCCGCGCGTGACCCGGCGTGTTAAGTGCCCTTAGACGCCAGCCAGGATCTCCCTGGAGTTCAATGATGTCGTTGTCTTCGATCAGCCGGTCGACAGCAACCGTATAACTGATTCGGTCGGCAGTTAAACGATGAGCAGCGATGGGCACTCCTAGTCGATCTCGAAGATGAGCCGCGCCCCCAATGTGATCCGGGTGGAGATGGGTGATGATAATCTCTTTGACTCGTCTTCTTTCAGCAACAAGGCCGTCGATGAATTTGTCCAGTTCCTGTTGTTCTTCTGCATAAGGCGAGGCAGGGTCGATGACAACCATTTCCTGACCGCCGACTATGTAACAGTTTGTGTGTGTTGCCGGTGGCAGAGTTGGCGTTCTAACAGGAAACAGAAAAATCCCTGGCCGGAGTTCGATTCGTCGGACGGTTGCGCGCTTGGCTTCCGGGATTGCGGCAAGCGCGTTTCGCAGTTCGCCAATCTGATCCGCGTGCGTGGCGAGTGTTCGGATGATATGCAGCGTTGGCGGCGCCAGGGTGATCTCGCCTTTTTTCCACTGCGCCAGAGCGTCGGCAGGCCGGATCCACTCACCGGTCTCAAGTTCTCCAGTTTCAATCAAAGCCTCTTGCCCTTCCGGCATCCAGGCAAGAAAGAACCAGGTATCAAATCGACGAGGCGCAAAGTGCGGAGTTACCCATCTGCCGGCAGGTTCCAGATCCAGAGAAACTATTTCAAGGTTGTCTTCATCCAGGATCTGCTTAAATGACTTTGTGCCTTCGGCCATCGATCGACGCTTATCGGAGATTCGCTCTAACGACAGGTTTGCGGTTCCACGAGCCAGGAGGACACCTGCCTCCTCAAAGAACTCACGCACGGCACACACACGCATTACCGATTCCTCGCCTTCGCACCCTTTGACCTGAATCAGGTTGTCGCCTTTGTCCAGCTGGCCCCCGGGAAATGCGTGATAGCCTCCCATGAACTGAAGCTTTGGATTTCGTTTTACCCAGAAAACCTTCGGGTCTTCTTTATCTTTCAGGAGGATTATCGCTGCTGCGTCTCTTGGTGTAACGGCCATGTGCCTGAATATAGCACGTGAGATGTTTTTCAGCGTAGGCTCATCAGCGTCGGGGAACTTCGGCATATTGTTATTTAGGAATCGAGGGTACGTTGGCTGGTATGCTCGGGTAAAAGAATTATAATTGACGCAATGTCGCTCCAGAAGTTCGATGCAAAAAGAGACTACTACCGCGTCCTCGGAGTGAAGGAAGATGCGAGCAAAGACGATCTGGATCGTGCATATCGTATCGAAGCTCGGAAGCGTCATCCCGATGGAGGTGGCAGCGAAGAAGAGATGAAAGCGCTCAATGAAGCGCACGACATCCTGAGCGATCTTGAAACTCGCCAGGCCTACGACGCAGAAAGACGGCCAACGCGCATATCGTATCCGCCAAGCAATGTGTTTGACCCTGATGCAGCTTCGCGCGCCGGTACTTTGAAAATCCCGGTTTCTGATCCGGATTTCGCAGGGCTGTTGATGGGAGCGCTGGCATGCTTTGGCCTTGGAATACCGCTCCTGTTATTAGTTGAAATGCAGTGGATGTTCTTTCTTTGGCCATTGCGGATTATGGCGTTTGGAGCATTGACAGTTGGTCTGTATCTGTCACATTCAGCTCTGGTCGTAAAACAACGCAAGAGCAGAAAGCCCGGCCAACGCTCGTGGCGAAAGATGGAGATTATTCGAGAGTTAATTTTTTGGTTGATCGCGGCCGGTTTTATTGGAGCGCTCTTCTTCGTTCTTTACGTAGCTCGCTAAGCATCTCACGTTCGAGTTACCTTCGAACTATCTTTGTACCTTTCGGCAGGTCCACCCTAAAAGTCGAATCGGATACTCCCTGGTTCTTTCTAACATTGCTTATGATGAAGGTTGTTTCGCGCCCTGGTTCGAACACGGCGTAGCGAACAGGCAACCAACTCGATTGATCGACCCAAAGGCTCAATTTATTGATAGAAGATTTTGCTTTTGGAGTTAGATCGAGCTTCGGCATACCCTGATCGTCGCCGACATAGACGATATCGTATTGGCGCTTGAGGTCCGGTACGGACGTATACGGAGTAGCAACAAACGCAAACTCATCACCTTTTGCGGCCGCGGCCGATCTGCTTGTTGTTATCGCCTGATTTATTTCAGCTTGGTAGAGGGTAATCGTATCCCCTACCACCCAGATCGTCTGACCTTTAGGAATTGAATAGACGATTTTGACCTTGTCATTGTTCTTGCCGGCATGCTTAAAGAAAATTTCACCGTTGTACCTCTCAGGCTTCCCGCCAAGATTGAGGTCCCGCTTAAGGTGCTCCATTTTTGCTTGAATCGTGGTGATACTGCCGGCTGCCTTCTGCATATTGGCGAGGATCTCATCCAACTTCCCGTTCGGTTGAGAATATCCGTTCGGAACCGGGACGGCTCCAAACACGGCTGCGATTGCAAAGATTAACTTACTTCGTTTCATTTTTTTCAGAATCGGCTATTTCGTATAAATAACGTAGGTGGTCTGGCCGGAACTGTCTTCAGCTTTTTCGATGCGAGAAATCCTGACTGCGTGTCCTGTGCGTTCAAGAAAAACTCGAATGTCTGGTTCAGGGTTACTCTCGTCGATTCGCCCTATTTCCGACGCTCTAACAACTAGCGGTGTAGCCGAAGCACGGCTTTGAAAGAGGAAATTGGGTGAGAAGAATATGAATGCCAGTATCAGCACGCACATGACGTCGTACTGCCAGCTTCCTCGTTCGTATGACCAGAAGAGAATCTTTTTCAGGGTGCTTAGTATGATTTTCATTTATGAGTGCCCTGAACTGCTCCCACCTGAACGTTTGACCGAACAACGTGACCATCTCGCATCTCAATCACGCGATCCGCTCGGGCGGCTGCTTCGGCGTTATGAGTGATCATTATGATCGTTTGCCGCAGTTCCTTGTTCAACTGAGCCATCATATCCAGAACGACATCTGAGTTCTCGGTATCCAGATTCCCGGTCGGCTCGTCAGCTAGAAGTATAGCCGGGCGGTTGATGACCGCGCGAGCGATGGCAACACGTTGTTGTTCTCCACCCGAAAGTTCCAGCGGCTTGTGATGTGTCTTGTCTGCGAGCCCAAGCAGTTTTAAAACTTCACGTCGTCTTCCGGGGTCCTGACTATTGCCAGAGTGAATTCGTTCAGCCAGTTTTAGATTGCCTTCGGCGGTGAGAGTTGGAAAAAGATTAAATCGCTGAAAGACAAATCCGATCTTTCTTCGTCGCAAATCGGTGCGTTGGGCATCAGTCATCGCGGTCAGATCTTCTTCCTCGATAATAACGCGACCTGATGTTGGCTTGAGCATTCCCCCGACGATGTGCAGAAACGTTGATTTCCCGCAGCCGGACGGACCCATGATCGCGACATATTCGCCAGGCTCGACTTGCAATGTGGCGCCACGAAGGGCAGGCACTTCCACCTTGCCTACGTGGTAGACCATCTTAAGATCTATTGTTTCGAGAACTGGTTTCATAATCTGATGCGTGATTCGTGAACCGTGATGCGTGATCAAGTTCGGAGTCGCGAATCACGAATCACGAATCACGCGTCACGCGACACTCTCTAATCATAACTTATCGCTTCGACCGGATCGAGGTTCGCCGCACGCAAAGCGGGATAGATCGCCCCGACGATGCCTCCAACTATCCCAATCAGAGCGGCGATCACCAGCCATTTAATCTCCAGGTCCACCATCAAACGCGTATTAGCCTCGAGCCACAGCTTTCCAGCAACCGCCGCGATGAACCCGAGCACTACTCCCATAGCGCTTATCAGTGCAGCCTCTTTCTCGATGGTCACCACAATGAATCTCTTCGACGCGCCCAGACTCTTGAGAATGCCAATTTCGCGTGTACGTTCGATGATCGTGGTGTACATCGCAAGCAAAATCACAAGCACGCTGATTACTAAACTAAGCCCTATCACAACATTCAGGAAAATCTCCACTGGCGCTAGACCTTGAGAATACAACGCCGGGATCTCGGTGGTTGCAATTACATGATTACCTGGGTAGTAGCGACGTAATTGCTCTATCACCTCGTCTGCGAGTTCCGGTCGCTCGCATTTCACCATAACAAAAGTACAGTTTTCAGCACCCCCCAAAAGCTGTTGCATTGTACGAAGCGGGATTTTGACTCGTGCCAGTACCGAGGGTTCATAGACGCCAACGATAGTGAACTCGTGGCCAAGGACGGTGATTCTGCTGCCGAGTCGAATCGGATTACCGTCTATATCCTTCCCGCTTTCAGCATAGTAACGGTCCACAATGGCTTCATATTCACTGCCGGGCGTCTCGCCGTCGCCAAGAGGCCGTCCTTTTGTCACATTCAGGTGAGTACATTGAACAAAGCTCTTGTAATCCAGCCCATCAACCATCTCAAAGCCAATCCCGGCGACACTGCTCTGGACGTATTCGCCCACCGCTGTTGTTGCGATCACGCCCGGAACAGGGGGCTTAGGTAAGACATCCGGATCATGAGCAGTTGGTTGCACGCCTTTTAGAATTGCATCGGCGTATCGTTGCTGAAGCATCAACGGATTTCCCGCGAGTGAAATGTTCCCGCCGGGCAGGAATCGCACTTCAGCGTCGACGTTTGACTGGCGCCGCGCCGCATCGTGCATCATTCCCCGGGCCAGGCCAACAAAAAGGGTTACCAAAATCACCCCGAGCGCGACCCCGATAATGCTGATAGCGGTGCGCAATGGTCGCTGGCTGATATTCGCCGCGATTAAGCTGTCCATTATTTGTTAGCTAACTTAGGAGCGTTCGGTTTGCGCGGTGGATCCGTCGTTGCCTTGCGTGGCGCGTCCATATTTATCTCTTCAAGATGCTCTTGATTCTCGAGAACGAAGGTAGTAGTTGGCAGCTCAGCATTCACTTCGACGGTATCAGCGATGAGCTTCAAATCCAAACGGTAACCATCATTACGACGGTCGATGATGACGTGCTTAGGCCATTGAGAGTTGCTATTGGGTGCGGTGAACCACTCCGAATAAGTTACATCCCCGGCTAACCTGCCTACGCCGTTCTCAAAAGTTTGCTGCCGAACGAGCGGGGTATCTTTTTGGCTTCGGTCGAACCAGAATTTGCGGCGGAGCTTGAGCTGATCTTTCTCGTCACGGTCCAAGACATAGATGACATAATAACTGCGTTCAACAAGTCGATTCTTCTTACCCGGGCGGGTATCTGCCTCGACCTGGCGGACTTCCTCGCGGAACGCGGTACTCCTATCAGCGATTGGCTTGATAAGAAACGAATCTGTAATGTGCTGCGGGCGCATATTGACCAAGCCGCCCGCCTTTGTGAGCTGCGGATCCTTGGTTTCTTTGATTTCGTTGAGGTTCATTCGCTCTATGTCGCCCAGATTGCTGCCGTATATGAATCGCCTTTTATCCTGAGGGCGTAAGATCTTGAGCTTAAACTTTTGTCCGTCGCTGGCCATATCAGCCACATCAGCACCTATGAAAGTCACCTTCATGCGCGTGTCTTCCGGCCGCTTAAATCTGATCAATCCAGTCGCGGATGGAAACTCGTCAGCCTTTGACCCCTCACCGGTGAAGTAATTCCAGACAGTGACGTCGGTTTGTGCCGAAAAAGTCTGGATCTGCGTGTAAGCATTGATTCGACCGATAAGTTGCTCGGTTGTCAGGGGTTCATTGACGGGCAGGAGCTCGTTTACGCTAACGCGGCGTACGCACGCCGATCCCAGGAGCGCGGCGACTCCGATCAAGATAAACAAATAATATCTAGTCTTCATGCGGAACAAATTCCTCTTATTGCAGTAACAGGAGGCCGCCGTTACTAACCGCGCAAGCTTAAACCTAAACGCTAGCAAAGTAGTTAAACGATTGTCAACGATAGGCCTGGGTGGAGTCGAGTCATAAAGAGTTGATATGCGCGGTAAGCTCTCTATTACAAGGCCTCCTTGGCTGTAATTTTTTTCAGGTGGTCATTTCGACTCAGCCGTTGCGGGAAGGATGTTCGGGCCTTTACTATTCGTATTGGAGCCGATTATGCCCAGACTCAAGAGCACCCCCGGCAACGAACCTCCGAGCCTGTTCGCAGAGCCCGTTAGCAGCGTCCGGCAGATAGTGAACGAGGACCCGAAAACCCGGCCTCTTGCAGATCGGATGAGGCCCAGGACCCTCAATAATCTTGTCGGTCAGCCAAAGTTGGTGGGCCCGGGTCGTGCGCTTCGAAAAATGATCGAGGAGGACCGGTTACAATCGATCATTTTTTGGGGTCCTCCCGGAACTGGCAAAACAACGCTGGCGCAGATTATCGCAGAACAGACGTCTGCTCGTTTCGTCTCATTTAGCGCGGTTTCCTCAGGCATCAAAGAGGTCCGTGCGGTAATGTTGGAGGCAGATGAGTACAGACGTCGACTCGGACAACGTACCGTCGTCTTCATAGATGAGATCCACAGGTTCAACAAGGCTCAGCAGGATGCCTTCCTGCATTACGTCGAAAGCGGCGCGATAATTCTAATCGGGGCCACCACTGAGAACCCATCATTTGAAGTGAATTCAGCTCTATTGTCTAGGTCGAAGGTGTTCGTCCTCGATCCTCTGAGCACTGAGGATCTTGTGACGATCCTTGTTCGTGCGATTTCTGATACCGAAAACGGATTAGGAGACGAGCGCATTGATCTGAGTGAGGATGTTCTAAATGCGATCGCAATTTATTCCTCGGGTGACGCCCGGGTTGCTCTCAATACTCTTGAGCTTGCGGTCTCAATTGCGGATGTTGATTCAATCGGAACAAAGGCCATCACCGACGCAGTGCTTCGGGAAGCAATGCAAAGGGCGGCGATAAGATACGACAAAGCCGGCGAGGAGCACTTCAATCTGATCTCAGCCTTTATCAAATCGATAAGAAACTCTGATCCTGATGCTGCAGTGTATTGGCTGGCACGGATGGTAGAGGCTGGAGAAGATCCGATGTACATCGCGCGACGGCTGGTTGTTCACGCATCGGAAGATATCGGCTTGGCTGATCCGATGGGTTTGGTCGAAGCGGTCGCGGCAATGCAGGCAGCGCATTTCGTAGGGTTCCCTGAGGCAACCCTGGCGTTGACGCAGGCGACGCTTTACCTGGCAACAGCGCCGAAGTCCAACTCGGTACTTACCACTTACGCATTGGCACAGAAGGACGCTGTCGAGACTGTTCGCGAACCCGTACCACTTCATTTGCGCAACGCCGCGACTGGACTGATGAAGAGGTTCGGCTATGGTGAAGGCTATCAATACGCACATGAGTTTGAATCTGGCAAAGCTGAGGATATGGACTGCCTTCCGGAAGGTCTCAAAGGACGGAAATACTACAACAGGTCAAAGCGCGATCGGACAGCCGCGAGCTACGATTCTGATGATTCGTAGCTCGCGTGGGTGCGATTGATTTCAAGGGCCAATTCAGATGCTGGTCTTCTTGCGGAGGGAATACCGTGGCCGAAGTAATTGTGTCATCTGACGGATATCTGAGACAGAGGATTGAGGCAGGGAACCATATTTTTAGCGCCGACGAGGCGCGCTCCGCGGGGGGCAGCGATTCAGGACCGGATCCTTATTCACTACTTTTATCCTCGCTTGGAGCCTGCACCGCAATGACCATACAGATTTACGCACATCGAAAGGCGTGGCCCCTGGAGAAAGTGCAGGTAAGATTGCAGCACTCGCGCATCCACGCCGAGGATTGCGAATCTTGCGATAATGAGCGAGGAAGCCTTGACCAAATTCGACGGCATATTTTGCTTGTGGGTAATCTCAGCGAGGAACAGCGCACCCGATTACTCGAAATTGCAAAGCGTTGCCCGGTTCATAGAACGCTGACATCAGCCGTCTCGATCGTAGATTCCGTAGACTAAGAGCTAAGGCTGCTTAAATTACAAAAGCATAACATCGAACACTCCGCATCCAGTCGTCGTTGTTTTTATTACAAGTTTGATAACGGTCAATCGGGGGCGTAGGATGTCCCGAGATTGGCGCGAGGTCCATATGTTTTGCCCGACTTGCGGAAGGGACAACCTTAAAGAACAGAAATTCTGCGCCTCCTGCGGAACAAATCTGGAAGTCGTCTCTCAGGCTTTATCTGGTACCGCGACAACAAACTTCTTTACGCGACTGGATACTGCCCTCGATCAATTCAACGCCAGATATGCAGAACACGTATTCAAGGACGCTCCTTCGTATGCCGCCGATCGCAGCGTTCGCAATTCCTGGAAGCTTTTGGGCAGGGGCGTTTTAACATCACTCGTCGATCTGTTTCTTTCGATATTCTTGTGGAATTTTTTCATTTTGAGATTTCACGTGCTCTGGATTTCCACGCCCTTTCGACTGCTTTCCGAGCGGA
The DNA here is from genome assembly GCA_035258805.1 of Blastocatellia bacterium. Lineage (GTDB taxonomy): Bacteria > Acidobacteriota > Blastocatellia > UBA7656 > UBA7656 > Onstottus_A. The sequence goes on from DATFWY010000224.1 coordinate 85,247, forward strand.
GCAACAGAATAAAGAGCTTGAAAGCTGGAAATGACACCGGAAAGCCGCTTCGGTTGCCCGAACCACAACAGCATCAATGGGTCGCCGGCGCAATGCCCAGCATCAGCGAGCATACCACCGAGCACCTCCAGGAATATGTCGCACCGTCGCAACAACCCATCGATGAGAACTAAGAGATCAAACGAATCAGCTGTCGCTATCGGGATGCGCGCCAAGACTGGACGAGCCATAGCGGTTGTTATAGGCGGTCAATTCAACGCCCCAAGCGTCCTGAAAAGAGTGGAGCTGAAAGTCGCAGATCCCAACTTTCCCGCCACGATGCAGCCTTATCATGAAGTGTTGGATCTTCCGTGGGATAAAGCCCAATCTGCTGTGCGCAAGATTGCGGCAAGGATTGAGAAGCGTGCCGCCAGTGAATTGTCTCGCCTTGTCAATGAAGCAGAGGAAGAAGGTTACAGAGTCTCTGGCGTTGGGATCGTGGGGGCAGGGGATCGCAACCTCGAAAAAATTGGCAGTACACACATACGTGCTCACGCCGCCGAGGGTGTCTTGTTTCGGGAAGTACTCGAGGCTGCGTCATCCGCGAATAAGTTAAAAAATCGACGATATGACGAGCGGACATTGGATGCTACAGCCGAAATCGAATTGAAGCTCCCGAGTGCAAAGATAAAAGCTCAGCTGGCGGAGATGGGCCGCACCATTGGGAGCCCGTGGCGAGCTGATGAGAAAGCTGCGGCGACTGCTGCGTGGCTTGCACTCGCGGCCTTTAGAAAATAAGAACCCGGAGCTTCATTTTTCATCCCATTCTGGATGCTCCGACGCTCTCCACTTCAAAAACTCTTCTTCCTTGCGCAAGCTGGTGAATTCGTCAGCCCAAATTCCATAACCGAGTGCGCTGAATGGTAGATCGATTGCGGTTAGTATCTCCGCCTCGGTTTCGGGACAAAAGCAAAAGAAACTTAGACGCGAGATCTGGCCATCGATTTCCTCAAAGCGAAACACTTCACGGACCGATTGCTTGTTCGGAATATCGAGGTGCTCATACCAAATCACGACAATAGGTTCGTTTTCGAAAGTACGCCGCTCAGCGCGAGCATTGCCCTTTTCAAGGAACAGAGAGTAGTAGAGCGAGCTGTTGCGTATTGCTTCGCGACCATGAGAAGTGCCCATTCCCACTGTTTCTGCTACCGCGTCTTCGCGCAACAGAGCGGCCAGGCGGTCGAGGTCACGAGCATTAAATGCCGCAACGAATTGATCAATTAAAGTCTCATTCGGATGTAGGTGCTTTTGTAGGGTCTGCGGTGAGGCCAGCTTGCGGCGACCGCGGTGTAGCGCCGCTTTGATCGCACCGACACTCGTTTGAAGAATCGACGCAATTTCCTCGAGGTGAAAATCGAATACATCCTTCAGTACTACCGCGACTCGTTCCTGAGGAGGCAGAAGCTGCATCAGATGTCGAGCCGCATCTCGAATTTCTGTTATTTGATCGGGAGCAGCGTCAGATCTTGGGCTTTCATCAACAGTCAATTGCGTACGGCGAAACCGATCTACCCAGAGATTACTTGCGATACGGAATAGGTAAGATTTTGGATTATCGATCGGGTTTGCAAATTCTCCGAGCTTTGCAAAAGCGCGAAGCAGCGTATCCTGGACCAGATCTTCAGCGTCCCAGACAGATCCGGTGAGTGACCGACAATACCGATGAAGATCCGGTCTGAACGCTTCTGTTCGCTGAAGGAATCTATGCCATGCCTGCCGAACCTCGTCGGCAAATTCCGGTGAGAGCTCTTCCATCAAGATATCCTTTCGAGCCTAGTTTAATACATTCAATATCAAAGACGGATGAGCACGGGCGAAAGATACGCCGGAAAGTATCGCTTCTTGAATGGAACCGGCTTTGAAATGGTCGAGAGGTCGTCTAAACTGCGTTTGAAGAATTGTTGCGGCGCCGGATGTAGCGTAGACTGTCTAGTCTGCGCATCGAAGGAAGTGCAGATTGTCCATTCTGACGCCGATCAATTTGAAGTAAGCGCAGGTAAAAGTCTACTCTACGTCCCGATCCCGAGGCCCAAGGTTACATAGGAAAACCTATGACAATGACTCCTGGAAAAAAGCGCCTAAGATTCGATCGCACCGAAGTGTCCACTGAAGCAGATGGCCGATGCCGAGTAAATGTTACGCTGACGCTTGGCCAGCTCATTTTCACCGCCGGCGGAGTCGCCAATTCTGACGGGAATGGTCCATTGAAAGCCGCTGCACTGGCTACTCTGGAAGCGGTGCAGGCAGCGTCAGCGAACAGGTTCTCCTGCACGCTTTCTGACCTCGATCACGTCAAAGCGCTAGGAAAGGACCTGATTGCGGTCCTGGTCGATATCCGGTTTCAGGGCAGAGACGTGCAAGTTTTCGGAAGCTGCCAGGTCGGCGGGAGCGCAATTGATTGCACGGTCAAGGCAGCCTTAAACGCTACGAACCGAATGTTTGAGCTCGCAGTGAGAGAATAGGTCAAGCTGAATTCCGAATCTCTAATTACTGCTGCATCGAACGGAACTCATCCCAACACAAATGCCGATTGAGAAGAAGCTTGGAAGTACTGTCCTGCGATTTGATCGCGTTTCATCGACAAACGATGTGGCCAAGGATTTTGCCTCGTCAGGCGCACGCGAGGGACTGTGTGTTATCGCAAAGGAACAGACGGCAGGACGAGGACGCCAGGGACGAACCTGGTCGTCGCCAGCCGGCGACGGATTATATATGTCGGTCGTTCTCCGTCCTGCCATTAAGCCTTCAGATGCAGGAATGATAACGCTTGCATCGGCGATTGCGGTTGCAGAGACGCTTCGCCTGGATTATGAGACTGATGCCGAGATAAAGTGGCCGAACGATCTGATGGTTCGAGGGCGGAAGATCAGTGGCATCTTGATTGAGTCTGCGATACAAGACGATGAGCTCGATTACATCGTATTGGGTGTTGGTGTGAACACCGGACAGAGTAGTTTTCCGGAAGATGTTGCGAACACCGCAACGTCCCTGTGGCTGGAAACTCGCCGCACGGTCTCACCGGAAGATTTCGCCGACGCGTTGCTTCCGAGGCTCGAACACTGGTACCTCGCGTCGCTTGCGGATCAAGCTTCTATCACTTCTCACTGGAAGAAGCTTTCGCCTACCTCACAAAATTGTGCGGTAAGCGTGGAGACTTCAGACGGCTCTATCGAAGGCATCACTCAGGGATTGACGTCGAGAGGCGGTTTGATGGTGGAGCTCGCGAACGGCGAGAAGAGAGAAATCGTCGCGGGTGATGTGAGAGTGAGGACTTTGACGGTGTAGTTTTGTTCGGTGCTCCGAGTCAAGTTCGAATACGCGTTGCGGTTATGAAACCTGCATACGCAACAATCGTTGAAAGTCTTTATCGAGTTAGCGCAGCAATTCTGCTCTTCGCCATATCTAACTCCTTCGCGATCTCTAACCCTTCGATCATATTCTCCCATCTGGAGAGCCTGCCCAGTCCATGCTCCAGGGTCATTGCGCAAACGAATGACGGCGACAGGTCAGCCAAAGTGGCAATGGAACCTTCGAATGATGCGGTCAAGGTTACCGCCGTCCGAAATCTTGGCGAGGAATCGTGGTTGGAGCGGTTAGAAATCGAGGTCAGGAACGTCTCGGATAAACCTGTGTACTTTTTAGTTGTCTTAATGGTGTTCCCAGACCTTAAAAGGACTGACGAGCGGGGCATTACTGCTACCCAGGTGATATTACTCAAGTATGGCCGGAGGGAGCTTTTGCAAAAAGACAGCATGGCGACTTCATTGGATATGCCAATCAAACCGGGTGATAGCTATGTATTCAAGCTTCCCGAGAATGACCGTACGTACCTTGAGAGGGACTTAGCGGCTGGGATAATTAATGAATCCGTCTTAAAAAGATTTTTCATCTCAGTTGATATGGTGAACTTTGGTGATGGTACGGGCTTTCGATCGGGAAAGCCTTATCCGACATAATCCGATCGTGAAAATTAGTAATCAAGGGCCATGGATTTGACATTGTGCGCGCCGCGGTTACCTTTTAGGTTATGAAGAATCGGCCGCAGGACCTTATGCCGATGGGCGACTGATATAGTGAGTTTGGGATCGTGACCCATAAGATTCGAGAAGGGAACTGACATGTTGCTGGTCCTGGATGTCGGAAACACCAATACGACGCTCGGCGTTTACGAAGGCACGACGCTCACGCACAGCTGGAGGTTGACGTCAGAGCGACAGCGGACGGTAGACGAATACGGAATTATGTGTCGCACGCTGCTTCAGCTTGCGAGCCTTGATTCATCACAAATCACCGGCATCGCGATTTCCTCAGTAGTGCCTCCGCTTGATTTCACCCTCTTCAAAATGGCCCAGCTGTATTTCGATATCGAGCCGATATTCGTCAACGCAGCTAACGCAGGAATTACTGTCCTGTATGATGATCCTCGCGAAGTTGGCGCTGATCGTATTGTTAACGCTGTGGCAGCACTGACGCGCTATGGCGGGCCGTGCATAGTTGTAGACTTTGGAACTGCAACCACATTTGACGCAATATCGGAGGCGGGTGAGTATCTTGGCGGTATCATCTACCCGGGCATCCAAATTGCGGCGGATGCGCTCTTTCAGCGCGCCGCAAGATTGCGCAACACTGAGATACGTCGTCCGGAACGATTGATCGGAACCAATCCCACCACGAGTATCCAATCCGGCTTATATTACGGGAATATCGCTTTGGTGGATGGAGTGCTCGAAAAAATGGTTGGAGAGCTTGGACCAAAGACTCGAATAATTGCCACGGGAGGACTGGCTCCGCTAATTAGCCGAGGATCCCGTTTGATCGAGCACGTTGATGCGGATATAACGCTGGAAGGACTTAGAATTATCTACGACCGCAACAAGGCTTCTTCTTAGCGTCTTTGCGGTCGTTAGAATATTTGCGCGAAACCTATACTTGAGGCCGTCGACAAAGGTTACTCGCAAACACACCTGGAACCGCAAAGACGCAATCCTTAAATCGTCTCGCTTCGCCTAAACCGACAGGTTAACAGGCGATGAAGTACCGCCATTCGGATTCTTTACTACTACCGTATGCGTCGATGGCGAAACGAATATATCGCGTGCCCTCTTGTTTCCAGGCGTACTTCTTACTGACTTGAAGACTTGCCAGAAATCGCCGTTCAACTCCAGGGTGAACGTTTCGGTGCCGTCAACGATCAATGTTGCTCCGGCTACGACATTGGAGCCGGCGGCCTGGAATCGGAGACCTCTTTTTCGGAACTCAAGACCCACGACTCTGGGCACAACGGTTTGCTGGAGACTTGTTCCCCGCAGTGGAATGAACGTCAACAGTGAATCAGGATCATTGCTGACAATCGTAAATCCGTTTGTGAACACCCCAAGTGTTGTTGGCGAGAAGGTCACCGTCACAGTCTTCTTTTCGCCCGGCTTGATCGTCCCAGTTCCAGCGCCGAGTACCGCGAAAGGAGACGGGGGTTGAATAATCGATGGAACCACCAAATCCGCCTCGCCGGTGTTCTTGATATCCAGCATTACCGGGGTTGTGCTTGTCCCGAAATCAACAAAAATGGGGCTTGTCTCCAAATTCGGCACGGGTGTGCCAACACCTGTTCCGCTCAGGTTCACCGTAACGGACGGCGTTGCAGGGTCATTGCTTCCAATCGTAAATGAGGCGCTAGTGGGTCCTGTGGACGTCGGCGCAAACCGCACGTTGATAGTTACGGTTTGAGCAGAAACGATGGTCAACGGCAGAGCCGGCTTATTGACAATCGCAAACTGTCCGCCAGGATCGCTAATCGAAGAGACAACCAGATTCGCAAGTCCTATATTTGTGATCGTCACCGGCTTTGTATCTGACTGGCTTACTCGGATCGATCCAAATGCGATCGATGTTGGATCGACCACAATAGTGGGATTCGGCGGGATCGGGTTCGGAGGCGTCTGGGCGAAGGCAATGTTGGACGGCTCGGAATTGCCAAACCCGTTAAACGCGAGCACACGATAAAAATACAGTGTATCTGCGACTACGGTCGTATCGCTAAAGCTCGTAACATTCGGAGCTACAGTGGCAATTTCAGTAAACGCAAACGCATCCAAACTGCGCTCGATCCGGAATCCTTGTTCATCTCCTGAGTTGTCGTGCCAGCTCAGGTCGATTTGACTGGAAGAGATTGCGGTTGCCGTAAGATCGCTTGGCGCCACCGGTGTTCTCGGAATCGTTGGGGTAACTGATAACGAAAAATCTCCGGCATCCCCTCCGAAACCATCGACCACAATGAAGTAGGTAGTGCCGGCGGTTAAGTTTCGCAGGACGGTTTCTGCATCTCCAAGTCCCCCGATGTCCGACCCGCTGCACGATGCGATTGAAGCGCAATCAGTAGTTACGTACACAGACAAGTCGTAGTGTCCGGTGGGTGTGGCAACGATCCGATAGACCTGGGTGTCGCCGGGCGTAAACTGATAAATAAGATCCGGTCCACGTGTTGACAGGGGCGAAGTTAGGCAAGATTGCCCGGGATCCAGATCATTGTTTGCGCCAAACGTGGTACTCGTTGTGGAGAATGGCAGCCTGCTCTGATCGATGACTGCTGCGGTTGCACAGGTGTCATTGGCAGGTAATCCTCGGCGCAGTGAAAAGTGAAAACTTCCCGCGTTCGGATCAGGACTTACGGTATCGACGACAATGAAGTATCTGGTCCCGGCGTTCAATGTAGGCGTGAGGAACTCACCGCTATCAAAGCCTCGGGCATTCTTCCCGGCGATGCAGGTACCAACTGGATTCGAGCAATCAGTAACAACGTATAAGCTGAGATCAAAAGGTGTCGTAGGAGTTGCGCCGATTGTATAGATCGATGTCACGGTCGGCGTGAACGAATAAACAACATCGTTGCCCCCGCCAGGCGCGCAGCCGCCAGCTCCAGGATCTATATCGTTACCTGCGCCGGCAACACTTGATTCTTCTGTAAACAGAAGTGTCCCGCCAGCAATAACTGTTGCGTTTGAGCAGTTGTCTCCGGCCAATGGAGCAACGCGGGGCGCCGCTGATGTTGCCTGACCAGGCTTCAAGAGGCTGGCTGCCATTAGCACTGCAAGCACCACAAGGCAAAAACCGATCGGATGACGTGTGGGGGTTGTCTGGCGCATGAGGATGAATCTAGACTTCATTTACGTTACTCCGTATCAAGATATTGCCAAACGGATGCAGGCGTACGCGCACGCATCCGAGTTGGACGGTTAAATCAAAACTCCTGCTAAACAGAATAGTGGGCCAGCGAGAGCCGCATTATATCGAAAACTAAAGTTGATCGTAAAGTATGTAATGCGAAGTATTCATGTGCTTTGCGCTACATATGCCAAAATCACTAACCGGACTGAAGAAGTTCTTCTTGACCCTCGAGTCATCAAGTCTTGTAGGACGCCCGAAGGATGTTTGACACTCACTACTTGTACTCATTACGATTCCCAACCAACTTTAATCGCTGAGGTCCTTCAGATTGCGGGCGCCGACAGATCAGCATTCATTCGATTTACAGCAAGCATCAGAATTCAAAACGAAAAAGGAATCGTTGGAGAGTCCAGGAACTCTTTGGGGCTCAATACGCGATTATGCTTTGCTGGGTTTGGGCGCCGCGCTGTTGCTTGCGGGCGTAGAATTCGTGGATTTGAACTTTACTCTGACTCCGATCTTTCGATCATTCTCCGAGCGGCTTCTTTTGGGGTCGTATTTTTGTTTAAACCTGATCGGTGGATTAGTCCTTGGATTATGCCTCGGCATCTTCGTGCATACGTTTTTGGTTTTGAAAACCATCATCGAAAGGGGACTGTCTCGCAGCACGCCCGGCCTGGGTCACAAATCAATTGCAGTTGTCATTGTTTCAGCACTTGCGGCTTTTATTCTTAATCAACAGCCTCAGATACGCGGACACGCCTTCGAAATAATACGGGAAGCGGAGAAACTCGAATCTCTAACGAATACACTCCTGAATCACGAGCGTTCCGTATCATACCTGCTGGTGATGGGGGTCGTAATCGGCTGCTCGTTACTTTGGATTGCGACACGCCGGATGAGCTTTGTAGGTGCCGCAAAACGCGGGATATGGATCCTAATCCTGACACTGGTCATTGCAGTCGCTTATTACATCGATTCTCGTTTTGAGACGCCGTTGTACGCGGCCTCAGTTCATCGATCTATGTTCCTGGCGGCCACGGCCCTGAGCATGTCTCTGATTGCGACTGTTTTCCGTACTAAGCTTGCAAATCACGGCTCCCGGAATTCGCAGATGACTGTCGGTGCTATAATATCAGCGCTCATCATCGCCGCTGTGGTAAATACGTTTGTCAATTTCGACAAAAACCAGAATCTAAAAACTCAGCTCTTCTCGCGAACGACTCAGGCTAAGCAGTACTTCAAGCTTACGCAATGGGCGTTGGACCTGGATCGCGATGGGTATTCGGCTTTTCTTGGCGGAGGCGACTCCGATGACACCCGATCCGATATCAACCCCGGCCATCCGGAAATCATTGATGACTCCATCGATAATAACGGCATAGGAGGGGCTCTCACCGCGCAGGGCGTCGAGGACTGGAAGCTCGAGCATGATTCTCTTCACGTTGAACCCCCAGTCAATGGCAGAAGGTTCAACGTGATTTATATCTTCATCGATGCGCTTAGAGCAGATCATCTTAGCGCATATGGTTACGGAAGAAAGACGAGTCCCAATCTGGATAAGCTTGCCGCAAGGTCTGCACTGTTCGAAAACGCATACACGCCTGCACCGAATACATTCGAAGCGCTGCCTAAGTTCACACAAGGAACATACTGGGACGCGCATATTGAGACCTGGCCGGAGATCATGTCGCGAAATGGTTACAACGCGATAATGTTTCCGAGGCGAATTTCAACGCTTCGACGGCATGTTCGAGGGATGAAGGTACTCGCTCCTTCACGCGATGGCACCTTCGAAGGTTCGATCGATTCGGCAATCGAGACACTGAGTAGTATCTCAACGGATCGTCCGTTTTGTGCGTATCTGTACTCAACGGATACTCACCGCCCATATCGGCCACACGCGGAATTCCACTACGGTTCATCATTAACTGATCTCTATGACGGTGAAATCGCTTATCTCGATTTTCAGCTTGGCAGGTTATTTGACTGGATGGAGACGGCCGGGCGGATGAGCGACACAGTCATAGTAATAATGGCCGACCATGGCGAATCGCTCGGAGAGCGCGGAGTTTTCAAGCATTCAACGCTTCTGTATAACGAGCAGACTCATGTGCCAATGATCATTCACGTACCGGGGTTGGAGGCAAGATCGATCAAGGACTATGTGAGCACGATTGATCTTGGCCCAACCATGCTGCATGCGGTTGGGCTCGATTATCCCAGGGAGTGCGCCGGGGTAAGTCTATTGCCGTTGATGCAAGGACGGCCTTTCGCTCACCCCCCGGTATACGGCGAACAGACGACACAGGAGCTCTCTCCTTTTGTGCGGCGTGAGCAATACGTCAGCCCTGAGCAGAAGAAGTATATGATCATCACTCAAGACGGCTTTAAGCTGATCTACAATCGGGACAGCTATACCTTCGAGCTTTTTGATCTTAAGAGCGATCCGCATGAGATACGTAATCTCTACGATCTGCAACCGCAACAAGCAGCAGAAATGAAATCGCGTTTGGGAAGATTTATAGATGTGGTTACTGTAAGCCGGCCGTGGGATGCCGACGAGAGCCAGTACTTCTTTGGTCCAACGGGTGAAGTGAGAGAAGCAAAATAAGCGTCCAACCACCCCACGTAGTAACGTCTTTAGTCGTTTTGTGTTTCATCGTCGTCCGGCAACTCTCATAAGCAGTCTCAGATCTGGCCGCCCGAGCTCACCGCTCACGATTAACGCCATAAGATAAGTGACTGAAAGGACGATGAGATTAACGATCACCATGAGTCTGGATCCAGGTGTGAGAAAAAGTGAAACGGCATATGTAAAGCTAACACAGGCTAATAGTCGCAGAGCTGTCATTAACGACAAAAGCGTTCTAAATTTTGACCAGAGATAAATACACCCAATGCCCGCTCCCACTGACATTGAAATCGTAGTTGCGATTGCTGCGCCCTTAAGACCGAGAGCCGGAATCAAGAGAACATTCAGAAGCGTAGTTGTAATCAACGTGATTAGTCCGAGCAGCAGCGAAATACTCGGCCTTCCACTCGCAGAGATGATGGTAGTCAGAATGTAGAGCAACCCAAAGAACAGCATTCCAAAAGCCAGAATTCTCAACGCACCGGTCCCGGCCTGATAGCTCTCGCGGTATATCACGCGAAGCACTCCGCTAGCCTCCGCAGAAAAAAGGGTTGCAGTCAAAGCCATGATCATCAGCGTGTAGCGCAGAGTATTCCTAATGTATGTTTGGGTGCTTACGCGATCATTATCGAAGGTGGCCTTTGATATCAGGGGGAAGATAATGAACGTCACCGAAATGATGATCTGATAACTGATGTTTGCAATGTCTACGGCAGCACTGTAGTAACCGGCGTTCTCGCTTGCGATCTTCGCGTCTCCTGACGAGAGCGCTTTGATCAGCATCAAGTCGACCCTTTGCAGCAGTGTCAGCACAAAGGTGAACAACAGCAGCTGGGATTGAAACTTGAATAGTTGGCCCACTTTCGCAGAGCTCGCTTGAGCCTTGCCGCGCGCCATTGTGGCAGAAATCACGAGCACGCAAAACGCGGCCAGCGCGAATCCGCCTACGCTGCCGGTTACTCCGAATCCGAGCGCCGCAAATAAGACGATAAAGATAAGCTTCAAAGTCGAATAGGTGATATCGAGTGCGGCCTGAGCGCCAAATTTCTTCTTGCCGTTAAAGTAGCCGGTGTAGACCGAATAGAACGCGTAGGAGGATGTAATCAAAGAGGCCAGCCGGAGATAACGTGTGAGACCGGGGTCATTCAATGATGCGGCAACAAACGGCGCAAGCAGGAAGAACCCAACGCTCGCGGCCCCGCCAACATACAACTGTAAGATTAACGCTTTCGTTTTGATCGAGTCAGCATTCTCTGGCTGCTGCGAAACATACTTCGATACAGTCTGGTATGTGCCGGTGACGATTACCGCATTGATAATCGAAACTGTGTTGATGACTACACGATACAGCCCGTAATTCTCGTCGGTCAGCAGGTGCGCCAATGTGAACGCAATTCCATAGCCACTAACCATGAACCAGATCTTGGCCGCGGTGATCAGGACCGTACCTCGCCCGGCGACTGCGGCGATATCAGTGGTTGACGCTGCGGATTTCGATTCTTCGACCGACAATGATGTCATTGGACTTCAATGCTTTCTTGATAAGCTGTGCATACCGCTTACTCGTGCGCTCCCAACTGTATTCGATGCACGAGCGTGGCGCTTCTCGTTCAACATTCCGGCGCAAGTCCTTGTCTTCGAGGATCGTTTGTATTTTCTCTCGCAACCCCTGGTGATCCTCGGAATCGAAGAGGAGACCATTCCGTTTATCAGTTATCACTTCAGGAAGTCCGCCGACTCGCGAAGCGATTACTACGCGACCGACGGCCATTGCCTCCAGACAAACAACAGGTGTTCCTTCTGTCCGGCCGTCGTGCAGAATGCGCGATGGGATTACGGCCACGTCGCAAGCTGACAATAGCACGTGCCGTTCAGAAGCATTTATCCGACCAAGGAAACTTGCGTTCACCGACAACTCACGGGCGAGTCGTTCTAGTTCATGTCGACATTCACCGTCACCCCCAACGACTACACGCACGTTTCTCAGTCCGCTCGCTGCTCTCAGAAGCACATCGAGTCCTTTAATCCTTGTGAGCCGGCCGATAAACAGAATTGTAAACGGGCTTACTGTTTCTGAAGCGAGACTCGATTCGTTGATCTCTGCAGGTTTTGTTAAGCAGGATGGCTTTACTCCCATCGGGATTACGTCGATCACGCCCCTGGCTTGGGGAGACAGATCGATGAGTGTTTTTCTCAGATGCGCGCTTACTGTAACAACCTGGCTGCTGGAATCGATTAAGAGTCTCGCAATCCATTTACCGCCAGGTATCTTCGCGAGAAGATGAAGCGACCCTGAATGCTCCACTACGATATGTGGCTTTCTAAGGAACCGGCAAATTAGCGCGCCGATCAAACCGGAGGGGAGCATCCAGTGTGAGCAGACCACGTCCGCTCTTAGCGCCAGGGAAATAGCACGCAAAGAAAAGGACACCAGGGAGAGTAGGGTAGCAAATCGGACGAAAATGCCCGCTTCGGCCAGTTTATTCAGGTCACGGCCGGCCTGAAACGGATCAAGGCGCAGCGGCAAAATCGATCGCGACCTCTCTAATATAAACCGATCGGTTGGCCACGCGATCGCGTTCTGATCCGGAGGTGCAAGAACGGTTACATTGAATTCATTAGATAGCGACTGCGCAAAATCGCGGATGTATCCGCAGGTTTCATCGTCCGGCGACATTGGAAAGGAACTCGTCAATAACAGGAGGGCTGGCTTGTCGTTATGCTTCAAGGTGATATTTGATTGGTCCTCTCCGATCAGCTTCGCAAACAGTCCCTAATGTCGTGGAGAATTTCCGGCGTAGATAGTTGCGAGCTATCAGAAAGAATATTGCGGGTACCGCAGTGAATGGATTAATGCCTGACACTTCATCTGCGTACACTGTCCTGACTGGGACGCTCGATATCGTGAGCCCGCCTCGTCGTGCAGCGAAAAACATCTCAGTCGGAAACCCGTAACGATCGTAGAGTTCGTCCAGCTCCAGGCGATTCAACGCCTGGTGTTGAATGACCGTGTAACCGCAGTGTGCATCAAGGGGGTCATTGAATGCTGCAGCGCGCCGAGCTAGCCAGCTAAAGAACCGGTTGCCTATGTAACGAAGGAGAGGCATATCGCTGATACTCTCGGTGTCTAGGAATCGGTTTCCTTTCACGTACGCGATTCCGTCGCTCGCCCGATCGAGCAATATGAACAGGTCCCGCCCATCCATTTGCCCGTCGCCGTCCATTACCGCGATCCAGTCAACTTCGGCCTCGATGCAATAGCGATAACCCGTTTTTGTTGCCGCACCCACGCCACCGTTGTTTTCGTGTCTGAGCCTAATTAGTCGAGCATCAGTAATCTCAGAGAGCACTCGCCATGTGGCGTCGGTGCTTCCGTCGTCAACAGCTATTACCAGGTCGACGAAGCTCGGTAATCGCCTGATCGCTTGTTCGACATGCGACTCTTCGTTGTGGACAGGCATTACCACTGCCACGGTATGCTCGCGGTACATTATTGTCCTTTGCGATTGAAACTCTCGTTGAGCACGCGGATTGTATAACTCGCCTGCAACCCGCAAAGCAACTCGGCAGAAGTATTTGGTGTAATCAAACGCAAGAAATTGGGTCGATCACCAGGAAGTCAAACGGTCACAGCGGAGCGCACCTCGGTCGTTTCAGATATGCGAATGCGAGCTTCGCGCGGTCCGCCGTACACGATGTGAACTGATTGATGTTCGACATTTCCACTACATCGCTAGTAGAATTTTGGGTCCAAGAATTGAAGAACGCTTCCTGATTGATGAAAGCTCTCAAATTCAATCTCGATCTAGCGCTAGTTATTCTAGTCATTGGCGGCTTTGTGTTTATAGCGACGCAACGGCTCGAAACGGTGCCCGTCCCGGACACCGACGAATCATACATGCTTCAAACTTCCTACCAGATGCTCTACCGTGGGAAGCTCGCATTACCTCTTAGGCGTTTCCTGGGTGGCAACATCGAGAACACCTGGCATTCTCTAACGCCTTTGTATTATGTGATCGAGAGCGGGTTCCTCAAAGTGTTCGGCTGGGGGCTGCTTCAAGGAAGATTGTTTAACCTGCTGACCGTCGTGCTAACGCTAATCATGGTCTATTTGATCGGTCGCCGGCTGTTTGATTGGCGAGCGGGATTGATCGCCGTGGTCATGATAACCTCCGACCAGACGGTGCTTGAACGAAGTCGCTTATTAAGAAATGACTATGCGGCGGAAGCCTTCGCTTTATTGGCATTCTACCTTTACGAAGTAGCCGAGCAACGGAAGAGCAGGGGGTGGTTCGTGGCTTCAGGGCTCGCTTGCGGCGCAGGCGTGATGTGTCACACGAGCATCTTCTACGTGCTCGGCGCCATTTGCTTGGTGATGGTGCTGAGGGGTGGCTGGAGGACGCTCTCATCGAAGAAGCTCTATCAGTTTGCGGGGGGCGCGTTAGCAGTTATGGCTTACGAAATCATCTCCGGCGTCATCGACTACAAGAATCTCCTCTTACAGTATCGTGACGATCAGATGCATTTTGGCTTTCTTTCACCATCAGGGTGGTTGGGTAATCTGGCGGATGAGCCGACGCGGTACTTGAGATGGTATACGGCGTACGACGTGACCTTTCCAAATGTGCCGCGAACCTTGCTCCATCTATTTCAGTTCCTGAGCATCGCGGCGATCGTTTATCTGATAGTCCGTTGTGGGTACTCCATCAGACGCGGAAGTCCAATGAGCGAGCCACGTGTCCGCTTGCTCATCGTAACGGCGTTGATGATGCTCTTCTTCGCGAACGTAGCCCACAAACTCGGGTACTACAACGCACATTTAGTTACGTGGTTCGGCCTCTGCGTTGGATCAATGTTGAGTGATTTCATGAGTTTCATCTGGCGACTGCCTCCGAAGCCGTGGCCATCGCCCAGGCTAATACATGCTACGGCGTTGGCCGTCTCGGTACTCGCCGTCGTCGTGTATGGCCTGTTGCTGGTGAGGCAAGACTGGAGATACCTCCGGGAACTGCGCAACCCTGATCTTGCATCGTTCGAAGAATTGAAAGCGGCGCTCAACAGTATTGTACCGGACGATGTATGCCCGGTGGCAGTAAAAGCGCCGGTCATTTGGCTCGCATTCCCGGAGAAAGATCAGTGTTTTGCTACAATCGAGCGGCGGATGAATGAGACGGTCGACATCGAGGGCAAGGACTATGCGTTACTCGTACGCCCCAAGAGCCCAGACTATTGGGCGAGGGCTCTAGGCAGGCAGCACAATCTGCTCGGCGAACTCTCCAATACTCCCTACGGCAACTTCCTCGTCTACTATACCGGAATTGACCAACGATATGTGGAGCGTGAACCAAGGCGATATCACTTCTTTCGGCGCTGGCGAGGGCTGGTCACAGACGAACAGATCGCTCAAGCGCGCGAGGTGTGGTCGGCATCGGCGACTGAACTTAGCACGGAGTTGGTTGAGGCTTCGGTGACGGGCGCAGGCCTGCGGATTAAGCTTGGGCAAGGTGGCTCGACCGACGACCTTTTGACAAGAATATGCTCGGTCGAGTTGAAGCCGTCTACAGCATACGAACTGGTCATGGATGTGAAGGCGTCTGAAGAGTGCGAAGCGATAGTGATAGAAGAGACTACAGGTGCCTGGTTAAAGCAGATTGAGATTGACGGCGATAACCAACTCGCGAGCGTCAGCGATTTGTTCAGAACGCTTGAAACGAAACGAGTGAGGATTGCCTTCCGTGGCGTCGCTCATAGATCGACCGAATCGTTGTTTGTCTCTCGAATAGGTATTCGGGAAATTAGAGCGCTCTAACAGGGTGGCCCAGGCCGGCGCACTCGCGCGAATCACAGAGGGATAGTTGGAGAAAATCAGAGTCCATAGGACGAATGTTTGGTATTGGCTATCCGGCGACTGGTCGCACTTTCTTGGCGAGCGAAACTGGATCACGGCTGCCGCGGCGATCTTCCTGGTTGCCGCAGCGGTGATGTTTATGTATCGCCCGCTGAGCCAAGCGGAAGAGGGCGATTCGGCAACCTATGATTATATGGCGCAATCAGTTCTCCGTGGCCAGGTGCTTTATCGTGACGTGGTGGACAACAAAGCGCCTGGCAGCCTCTACCTGAGTGCCTTGGCGATGCAGCTTGGCAAGGCGCTCGGATTGAGAGACCTGATTGCGGCGCGCATGCTGCACGTGGTGTTAGCAGGCTTATTGGCGGTATTAGTCTACCTCGTTGCCGAAGCGTATTTGCGCAACCGCATCGCTGCGATTATGGCGTGCCTGTTTCCCTTGATGTCGGATCGCTTCGCCTTGTGGGTAGTAGGGGGTGGGCAGCCAAAGCTCCCGATGATCTTGTTCGGCATGCTGACGTTGTTGTTGGTCGCCAAGGATAGCCCGTTCTGGGCAGGCGTTAGCGCTATGCTGTCGTGCCTCTGCTGGCAGCCGGGGTTGCTATTCGCTGGGACCGCCTTTCTCATCTTTTCCCGATATCTAACGACTTGGCGCGACCTGCGCGCGGCAAAAGTCCTGGCGGGAGCGGCGATTCCCCTGCTGATACTTTTGTCGTATTTTCATGCGAAGGGAGCTTTCGAGGACCTGTGGGGTTGGACGGTTACTTTCAACTATAGCGTCTACGGACCAAGAAGTGTCCGGGGCGTGGACAGTGGGCCTAGTCACTTGTTGAGGGTAGCACTCAAGATATTCAGATCGGATGCGGTGTTAGTAGTTTTGAGCTTCTTAGGCCTCGCTCTGTATGCGGTTCGGAGTATGGGAGAGAGGATCAAACGCCGCGAGTTGTTCTCGTCGCCGGACCTGTACCGCGATGCTATCGTGATTGCCCCCATCGTCTATTTGATGTTCTCGATATTCAAGTTCAACGCTGGACCGTATTTGATTCCGTTTTTTCCTTTTATCGGTATCTTTGCGGGTTATGTCCTCACCGAATGCGTGCAGGGGACAAGGGCCGATGTACCCGTAAGCAACCATCCGGTCAGGGCAGTATTAGTCAAATGGCTTCCGAAATTTGTTGTGGCGACCATGGTGTTTATTACTTTGTATCGAGGGGCAATCTACCAGTTTGAACCCCGCCCTACCTTGCAGGACCAGGATCGAGCCTTTGAAGTTGTTTCCAGAATCCTTGGAAGTAATGAACGTATGTACGTACACGGAACCGCTGAGCTGCTTGTGCTGCTCAATCGGCCAAATCTGAACCCTTATGTATACCTGGACTGGGGAAAGGATGATGTCCTGGCGACGCGCAGGGAGGGAGGCTTCGGAGACGTAATAGGCGAGATAGAATCACAAGCACCAAAGATCGTTGCGATCTCCCGGTTACAAAAGGTCGCCCACCGCGGCGAGCTGACCGATTGGGTTGCGAAGCACTACGAGCCCTTGGAGGTCCCCGGCTACGAAGGGATCTATTTACGAAAGGAGAACTAGGTATCTAAAACCGCTGTATCCGCGTTCAGCGCGTACACGAGCTCGCGGCCTCCGGCTATCGAGAAGGACTCAACCACCCGCGATTCGTAACCCGAAAAAAATTCTGCGAGGGTTGTTTCGGTGAACCGCAAACTATGCTCGCCGACTCCTGGGTTTGTTAATAATCGCCCGAGCAGGGACAGTAGCCGCGAGTTACTTGCCGCCAGGTTCCGAATCGGCTCGGCGATGATTACTCGCTTGCGCGCGGCCTGCAGCATTCGATCTACCACTTCAGAAGCGTCAGGAAGGAAGTGGTAGAGGCTGGCTTGCATAATCACATAATCCGACGATGGCAACATCTCTTTGCTGCGAAGGTCCCACACTCGTCCACTACCGCCTCTTCGAATCAATTGCGTTATGAAACCTTGGTTGATGTCGAGACCTGTGTATCGCACGGATTTTGCTCGAAGATACCGATGATACAAAAACGCCGGCCCACAACACACATCAAGAACGCTTGAGCCGGTCGGAATCAGCTCGGCGATTGCTCGGTAGCGTGACGTGTAGTGCCGGCCGTAGAGCAACAGCATCGCGAGTTCATATACCGAAGCGTTTCTATATATGAGACTCGTTGTCATTGTTTGTGTAGATGAACCGCAGATCCCAGAGGAAGAAATGAGTCAGCTCGCCGAGATCAAGTGTCCCCGGCGAGAGAAAATAGCGAGAGAGCCTCACCTCTTACTGGAGACCACTCTCTCCTCCACGCTTGAGGCGCCGAGGTTGACCACTTCGCGGATCACAGCCTGTGGCTTGTTGTTAACTCGCACAAAAGTTCTGCCGGTGTATTCGCCCAGGATTCCGAAGAACAACATCTGAATCCCGCTTAGAACCAAAAGCGCAACCATCAGCGAAGCCCAACCTACGGCGTTCGGGGAGAAATCTTCGGGGAAAAAAAGCCGGTAGAGTACAACCAAGACCGCGAGCACAAGCCCCAGCGTCGCGAAGCCGAACCCAAACCAACTCACCAGTCGCATTGGCCGGGCAGAAAAGGAAAACGCCAGCCGCGCCCATACCCTGAGCGATTTCCAGAGGGTATAGCTGCTGCGTCCGGCGTAACGTGGATGGTGGTCGACAGGGATCTGCGAGATCCTTGAGGTGATTTGAAATAACAGGCCATCGATGTACGGATCGGGCCCATTGTAATTACAGATCGTATCGACTACTTCCTTTCGAATAATCTTGTATGGCGATAAATATATCTCTTTGGGCTTGTCAATGACCCATTCAGCGAATTTTCCGTTGAACCAGCTTCCCAGATTCTTCCATAGCTTTTGGCGTTTTACGCGAAAGTCCGCGTATACCGCATCGCCCCTTTCTTGTTCAATTTTCTGGAGTAGCGCAGGAAGATCGCGCGGATGGTGCTGTAGATCGTCGTCCATAATTGCGACGTACTTTCCTCGCGCCACTCGTAAGCCGGTCATAATTGCGTTGTCCTGACCGAAGTTGCGTCGAAGATCGACGCCGGTCACCTGTGGATTGGTTCGGCAAATTGCTTCTATTACTGTCCAGGAATTGTCCGGGGAACCATCGTTCACAAGAATCACTTCATAGTCGCGATTTGTCGGACTTAGGGCAGAAGATATCTCCTCTATGAGCGCACCGAGACACTCTTCGCTTTTGTAAACGGGGACGACTATCGAAAGGTCCGGTGAAACCGTACGATGAATATTCTGCATCGAGTGGATCATAGTTACTGGGAGAGTTATTGTCGACTCGAGTGTGAAACTGGTCGCTCCAGAAACTCTGATATGCTGTTAACAACTCGCGCCTGTTCGTCTGTTGTTATGTCGGCGTAGAAAGGAAGCCGCAGAAGCCGGCTACTCAAGTCGTCGGTGATCGCGAGGGACTCTCCGTTTTGCCAGTACTTCCTTCCCATAACCGAAGAGTGCAGAGGCACATAATGAAAGACCGCGCTTATGCCGTCGTGCTTCAGATGCGCCATTAGACCATCTCTGGTTTTCATGTCGTTCAGCAAAATGTGGAACATATGATAGTTGGTCTCGCAGTTTTCAGGAGCCGTGGGAATTGTAAGAAGCTCTTGTTCCGCAAGGGGTGAGAGAGACTCAAGGTAAAATTGGTATACAGCGCGCCGCCGGACGGTGATCTCATCCATTGCTTCCAGTTGGGCCAATAGGAACGCACAGGTTATCTCAGCCGGCGCAAATGATGAGCCTTCGTCAACCCACGTGTACTTGTCGACCGCACCACGGAAAAATTGGCTGCGGTTAGTGCCCTTGTCACGGATTATTTCAGCACGCTCGACAAGCCTCGAATCGTTCACACAAAGTGCGCCGCCTTCTCCGGAAACATAATTCTTCGTGTCATGAAAACTGTAAGCCCCCAGGTGACCGATCGACCCAAGCGCTCGTCCTTTGTAAGTCGCATTGACCCCTTGCGCTGCATCCTCCACAACCACAAGACCGTGCTTCTCCGCGATTCCTTTTATGCGGTCCATCTCGCAAGAGACGCCGGCGTAGTGAACGACAAAAATAGCTTTAGTCTTAGAAGTGATACTGTCTTCGATTAGCCGCTCATCAATATTCAATGTTTCTGCGCGAATATCCACAAAGATCGGCTTAGCGCCACAACGAACTACAGCATTTGCCGTTGAAACAAACGTAAACGACGGCATGATTACTTCGTCTCCACCATTGAGATCGCAGAGAAGCGCCGCCATTTCGAGCGCTGAGGTGCACGATGAGGTCATCAGGACTTTCGGAATCGAGAAGCGTTCTGAAAGGAGCTCCGCGCATCTTCTTGTGAAGTAACCATCGGCGGCAATACCGCTGTTGGAGATCGCAGCGGAGATGTACTCAATTTCTTTTCCCGTTATGAACGGCTTATTGAATGGGATCGGTGGGTGCACGCATAACCTCGAGTCAAAGCTTGTAATGGCGTTTCAAATAATTGGGAAATCTTCGTTTATCTCTTGATACCTGGCTAATAGAACTTGATTCAAGTGTCATTCTACAATAGCGTTCTGCGCTAACCAAAGCCAGCATCGCGCAATCTTGACAGAAGCAAAAGATACGATAAAGTTAATGATCCCTTTGTTCCCGTGCTCCTGTGGCGGACTGATTGGGCCCAGCAGTCTCCAGCCTCTTCTCCCTCTTTGGAGAGTTTGGCCTTTCATTCTGCCGTGCCCCCGAATACAATCTTGCGGATGTTTTTTCATTTGGTTGCGGCTGCACTGCTTTAAGGAGAGGTAAATGAAAAGTTTCACACTAAGAATCTCGCTCATCGCTTCGCTGCTTGTTCTATTGTCACTGGTGGGCGTGATGCCAACACGGTCGGACAGCGGGCAAAAGCTTAATCCGCAATTCGATAATCGACGGACCAAAGGACCGACACAGCCCGGTGTCCGACAGCTCTCCTACAGAAGCCCTGGTGCAAGTCATAAGGTGATGGTTCCTTCAGATGATGCTGAGACGGCTCAACGGTTACTCTCACGGGGCGGACGCAAGGCAAGAAAATATGGAGCGTATTCCCTTGTCGAAATGAGCGAGGCCGAACTAAGCACCGTCGACTCCTCAACACTGGAACATGCCCAAGTGCGGGACGACTTCAACCTGATGCTGTTGAAGCCGGGACAAATCGATACAAAGGGACCTGAACCAATAATCGATAACGAACTACGACAACCGGAAACTTCTGCGCGCGCGCTTCACCTGGTCCAGCTGTTTGGGCCTCCAACTCCTGAATCGCTGGCCTCTTTGACCGCAACCGGTGCAAAGGTGGTCGGATACGTTCCGAATAATGCGTATTTGTTATGGGCCACGCGCGCGGAACGTCGACTGCTGCATGCGCTGCGACAGGATGGCAACGGTGGAACCATCGTTCAATGGGACGGCGCTTATCACCCAGCATATAAGCTCGATCGCCGCATCAAGCTCGATTCAGTTGAGCAGATTTCAGCCTCGATTGAAATCGTGGACGCGGACGGTTCCGATGCCGCGGTTGAGCTAGTGAAAGCATCAGCTAATAAGGTACTGATGCCGGAGGTTCGATCTGCGGGCGCCGTTCACATAAAAGTGCAGATCGAATCTTACAAGTTGAAAGATCTCGCGAAGCAATCGGCAGTGCTATCCATTGAGCGCTGGGCCCCAATGAGGCTAATGGACGAACGCGCGGACCAGATCGTGGCCGGCGCCTTGTCGGTCAATACGGTGAACAATATTCTGGTAAGCTCGCCTAGCGGACCCGGTTACCTGGCCTTCTTGAACTCAGTGGGGTTTAATTCGGATTTCGACTTCGCAGTCGATGTTGGTGATACCGGTTTCGACGTTGGCTCAGCAGATGCTGCAATCGTCCATCCGGATTTCCTAAATGCTGCCTTACAGTCACGAGTCGCATATCTACACGATTTCACACAAGACTCTCACGCAGACCCGACCATCCTTCCGGCGCACGATGCCTTGGGACACGGAACAATCAATGCCTCAATAATCGGAGGGTTTAATAACAAAACTGGTGCTGCCTTCGCCGATGCGCAGGGGTTTCAATACGGCCTTGGTACTGCTCCGTTCGTCCGAATCGGAGTGTCAAAATTGTTCCCTGACAGCCGTAGTTCGAGTAGCTTCTCCTACAGTCAGTTCATTGCCGAGGCTTATCGCGCCGGGGCCCGTTTATCAAACAATAGCTGGGGCGGTTGCGAACCGGACTTCTGCAATTTTTACAGCGATGACACTCAGATCTTTGATGCGTTGGTTCGCGACGCCGATGCGGACACCCCGGGCAATCAGAGTATGTCGATCTTATTCGCATCCGGGAACGATGGAGACACCAATTCTCCGTCGGTCTCAATACCTGGCACGGCCAAGAACGTTATAACAGTTGGTATCAGCGAGAATGTGCGGGGAACGGAAACAGATGGCTGCGGCGTGAGAGGTCAAGATGCGGACAATGCCCAGGATGTCGTGTTCTTCTCGGGATACGGCCCTTCGCAAGACGGTAGATCCAAACCGGACCTTGTGGCGCCAGGTTCCCACATGCAAGGCGCTGCATCTCAAGACAAGTTGTATACCGGCGACGGAGTGTGCAATCGATACTTTCCTGCTGGCCAGACTCTTTATACCTGGTCTTCGGGTACCAGCCACTCGACGCCGGTCGTTACGGGTGGCGCGGCCCTGGCGTTTCAGTGGCTAAGGTCACGGTTCGGCGTTGAGCCAAGCCCCGCACTGGTGAAGGCATTCATCCTGAATTCCACAAGCTATCTTACCGGTGGGTTCGGCGGTGACAACCTACCCGGAGCACATCAAGGATGGGGCTTACTGAATATCGGCCGGATGTTTGAGAACACCAGTCGGATAATCTATGACGAATCGCCTGATCGCACGTTCACCGAGAGCGGCGGTGCGCCATTTGAAACAACCGGCGTGATCGCGGATCCGACAAAAGAGGTCCGAGTGATGCTGGTGTGGACTGATCCGCCGGGCAGCGCAGCAACAAATGCTCCATATGTGAATCAACTCAACTTAGAAGTATTGGTAGGCGGTGTCGTTTACAACGGCAACCATTTTACCGGCCAGTACTCGACCGCGGGCGGCCAGAAGGACTTCCTTAACAACGTTCAAGGCGTGCGGCTTCCGGCTGGAACCACGGGTCCGATTGTTATTCGCGTGCGCCCCACGGTAATCGCCGGCGATGGTGTACCAGGGAATTTCAGCCAACTCGATCAGGACTTCGCTCTTGTTGTGACGAATGGTCGTGAAACTCCAATACCGGTTCTTACAGTGGACTCGGCAGGGGACGTCTCCGCGGGCGTCACTGTTCAGCATAACGACGGGAAGACCGATGCCTCGCTGATCCCCGGTGAATCAGCAAAGATCACCTTAACCCTACGGAACCAATCGCAATCCACACCGGCGAGTGTTCAGGGAGCTAGTCTGACACTCAGTGGCAGTCAAAGCTCTTCGACATTCGGTGACATTGCGCCGGGCCAAACCGGGACCAACAGCTCAGTCTTTCAGATTCAAGCTGCTTCGAGCTTGCGCTGCGGTTCAGTGGCGAATCTTCAGCTGCAGGTAGACACGAGCGTGGGTCGCTTTAACATACCGGTTCGCATCCAGGTCGGACGGACTAGTCAACCAGGCGGACCAGCGGAGAGATTGCTTTTCGACGATGTCGATAACTCCACGACCAAGTGGAAGAGAAAAGGCGGATTCGACTCAGTCCAGGGACCTGCGAGGAGCGGAACGATGTCCTATCACGCCCAGGACCCCGGCAAGGAGAGAAACGACTTTCAACTTTCGCAGCTATTCATGAAGAAGGTAGTCACGATCCCCGACAATGCTGGTCAGATTCGTTTGTCGTTCTTCCACATATTCAATTTTGAACCGGGATTTGACGGTGGAGTGCTCGAATTATCAACGGATGAGGGTGAGACCTGGCAAGATGTTGGACCGCTTATTTTGGTTGGCGGATACGACGGTAAGCTGACAGCAGACTCCAGTAATCCGTTGGGTAACCGATTTGCCTGGACTTCTCGAGGAAGACCTGGGGTGTTTAGCCAGGTCGTAATAGACTTGAGTGGCTTTGCCGGGAAACGCGTAAAGCTGAAGTTCTCAGCGGGATTCGATGCGGCCGCCGGGATTCTTAACGGCTATACCGGGTGGTTTATCGACGACATACAAGTGACCGCGGTTATGTATTCGTGCGGTCAGGCGCAGGCGGCGGTTGTGTCGAGTGAACATATCGAGACGCAACAAAGATCCAGGTTCGGGAGGGTCGCAGGTCAGCGCATCGAATGAGGCTTTTCGGCCTTATCGGGTACTGCAACGCTCAAGAAAACTAAAAAAATTCTTAACTAGAGACACGTGCATGGTTTTATGTTAAGATTCCTGCCCGGGATAACGAAGGGGTCTCGGCTGAATAGTACGAGGCCCATCCTCTTCTTCGCTTGAAGGCCCCTATACAGTACTAGATTTCAGAGACGCTGCGGAGCTGAAGTCTATACCGCAACGACAATTGTTCTAAACGTCCCCTACGCCATGAGCTAGCTTAAACACATTCGAAGCCACGTCCGGCACCCCGGGCGCAGGAGCGCCAAACGTGCTGAGGGAGAAACAGATGGCAAGCAGAATTCTATTAGCCGACGACAGCATCACAATCCAGAAAGTGGTTAATCTGACATTTGCCGACGAGGGCATTGAGGTCGTGGCGGTAAGCAGCGGCGACATCGCCGAACGCCGATTGGCGGAGGTTAGTCCGGACCTCGTATTGGCCGACATTTTTATGCCCGGTAAGAACGGCTATGAGCTCTGCGAAGCTATAAAGGAAAACTCCCAGTTCCAACACGTACCTGTCGTCCTCCTCGTCGGCGCCTTTGAGCCATTCGATCAGGCAGAAGCTAACCGTGTTAAGGCTGACGCGCACCTGACCAAACCATTCGAGTCTCGAACTTTAGTTGAAACCGTTCGGCGGTTGATAAGTGATCGCGGGATGCCCACCAGCGGCGCTCCTACTCCGGCATCTTCGATGCGTGACGAAGCTGAGGAAGCTATCAATGCGCTGGCGCCTCCCGCTCCGATGCCGCTAGTCGCTCCAGTTCCGAACATCGACTTCTCGGCCATGATGCCTGAGAACAACCTGGATGATTCGACTCTGCCGACTAGAACGACCGGCCCGCTTGGATCACTGGCGCCGGATATGTCACAAGGAGCATTCGATGCGCAATCAACTCCTGCTCCCGAGGCCCACGCAGTAAGCGGTGAGCAGGCAGCAAGCGAGATTTTGCCGAGCATGACAGAACCGATTGAAATATTTGAGTTCTCAGGTAACGGTGATTTCACCGTTGGAGAGTCTGCCAACTCATTCCGTTTGGATGATCACGAGATGGTGAATGATTTTGAGCGATCGGATGTGCTTGAGGCGATTGAGTACTCGCACGATCCCATCCCCTTTAATGCTGACACGAGTTCTTTATTGGATGTCAATATAAGTGGAGCTGGGGAGGGAGAATCCTGGTTTAGCCCGGACGCGCTCGGGAATTTGCACGTTGATCATCAGCCGAATGACAACGGTTGGCAGCCTTCAACAGACAACTCCGTGATGGCGCACGCGACGGAGGGTTCGATGCATGCGGGCGGGTCTGTAGTTCAGGAATCGACCGACACCTCTTGCGCAACTCTGCTCGCTGTAGACGAGCCTCTAGGTGAAGTATTTGATGCCGTTTCGGTCGATCGGTTGGCGCATTCGCAGTCATCGGCGAGCGATTCGCTTGGTTTCGAGTTCACTGAAGTCGCCGATATTGTCCCGTCTGAATCCACGCACTTCGACCTTACTGAAGCGACTCAGCAGCCTCAGGAGACTTCGTCCGATCTCTTACAGAACTCGGCTGAAGCTGAAGAAGTGGTCGCAGTTGAAGAGACGCCGGCTACTTATCAAGAACATGTTGGGGCACTTCGACAACCGTTTACCTCTGTTGAATCAGTTGGAGTTCAAGAACCGGTCGATAGTGTTCAGGAACCTCCTGCTGTTGTTCAGGAACCTCATTCTGTCGTTCACGAGCCTCACTCTTTCGTTCACGAACCGCCCGCTGCTGTTCAAGAACCGCCAGCTGTTGTTCAGGAGCCTCACTCTTTCGTTCACGAACCGCCCGCTGCTGTTCAAGAGCCGCCTGCTGTTGTTCACGAGCCTCATTCTTTCGTTCACGAACCGCCCGCTGCTGTTCAAGAACCGCCAGCTGTTGTTCAGGAGCATCATGCTGTCATCGACCAGCCGCCTGCTGTGCACGAGCCGGTTGCTGTTCAAGAACCTAATGTTCTTGTAGAACAAAGGTCTGCCGTTCAAGAAACCCCAGCTGCTGGTGAAGAACCGCTTGTGCACGAAGCCACAGCCGATCTGAAAAACGAACAGCCGGTTGAAGATGTGGCTCACGGCTCGCACGAAGCGGTTGCGGATCTAGACTGGACGACTCCTCACGCAACGACACAGTCTACTGCAGAACTTGATGCCTCGGTAATGTCTATCCACCAGGAGCAATACGCTGATACAGCGGTCGTACCTGATCCGGTAATTACCAAGACTTCTGACGATAGCACTCTCACCGCCGCTCATAATTGGGCGGACGAGGAAACTCGCTTTTCTCCGATAGACATCGAAGCAGTTGCGGTTGAAGATTCATCCCTCGGCGTCGAGCATTCCGAATTAGCACCGGAAACGGGATTCGTTGTTGCGCCGTTTGCGGAGGAGCCTCCGGCACGGGTGGAAAATTCGGTTGCCAACGGAGATGAAGAAGCGAAGAGTGCAGCCGCTGCCTCGGATCTTTCCGCTGCTGCGATTGATCAAATTGTTCGTCGAGTGCTGTCTCAGCTGAGTGAATCTGTGGTACGCGAGGTTGCATGGGAAGTCGTTCCCGATTGCGTTGAGCGTGTCATCGAGCAACTCACGCGTGAGTCCTTGTCGAAGCGAGCATAGTTCCTGATATTTCCTGCGTTTCCTCTGTGCCACTGCGGTTCGAGGCGTCTGCATCACTCTAACCGCAGAGGTTAACTCCAAACTCTGCCTACCTCACGCAATTAGAATTCTCAATAGGATAGGGAGGTTGACCCTTTACCTCTCTATCCCTTTTAATTGTTCATCTGCTCTATAGAGAAAAAAGTGATCTATGACTGAGCTGTCCAAAGCATATGAGCCCCATAGTGTGGAAGAAAAGTGGTATCCAGTTTGGAATTCACGTGGCTATTTCAAGCCCGGCGGCACCGGACCGAAGTACTGTATTACGATCCCTCCTCCGAACGTCACCGGCTCGCTGCACATTGGCCACGCACTTTGCTACTCGATTCAAGACGTTTTGATCAGATGGAAACGAATGCAGGGTTTTGACACGCTCTGCGTGCCGGGGACTGATCACGCCGGGATTGCGACTCAAAATGTCATTGAGAAGCAGTTAAAGAATGAAGGCCTCACGCGGCATGACCTCGGGCGCGAGGCCTTTGTCAATCGAACGTGGCAATGGATTCACGAGACGGGCGGCGTAATTCTCTCACAGCTGCAGAGACTCGGGTGTTCGTTTGAGTGGGATCGGTTGCGGTTTACGATGGACGAAGGCTACGTCGATGCAGTGATGGAGTGCTTCGTGGAATGGTGGGAGGCGGGACTCATTTATCGAGGCAAGCGGGTGATTAATTGGTGTCCACGATGCCGTACAGCGATCTCTGATATCGAAGTAAGTCATGAGGACCGGCCCGGCAAGCTTTACCACATCCGCTATCCATTCGAAGACGGCTCGGGAATTGTTGTAGTGGCCACTACCCGGCCGGAAACGATGCTCGGCGATACGGCAGTCGCTGCGAACCCTGCTGATCCGCGCTATCAAAAGGTGTTCGGCAAGGTTATTTCATTACCCCTTGTAGGGCGGCGAATTCCACTGATCGCCGATGACTATGCAAAACCGGAATTTGGCAGCGGCGCCGTGAAGGTTACCCCGGCGCACGATGTCAACGATTTCGAAGCAGGAATGCGCCACAATCTTGCGAAAATTGTAGTGATAGACGAAGGAGGCAGCATGACCGCCGACGCCGGAGAGCGGTATGCGGGTCTGGATCGATTTGAAGCGCGTGAGCGTGTCCTGGAAGACCTGACGGCGCAGGGATTGATCGAAAAAATTGAGGACTACACGGTTCCTGAGGCAACCTGCGATCGGTGTCACACGGTTATCGAACCGCTGCTATCTGAACAGTGGTTTGTACGAATGAAAGATCTGGCCCAGCCGGCGATCGATGTGGTGAAGCAAGGCCGTGTGAAGTTTGTTCCTGAGCGCTACGAGAAAATCTATCTGGATTGGATGGAGAACATTCGGGATTGGACGATCTCGCGCCAGCTTTGGTGGGGACATCGAATTCCGGTCTGGACGACCGAAGACGGCGAATACATCGTGGCTCGTTCCGAAAGTGAGGCACTAAAGAAAGCCGGCGGTAGGTCGATCAAGCAGGACGAGGATGTATTGGATACCTGGTTCTCGTCGGGTCTTTGGCCGCAGGCGGTTTTGGGCTGGCCAAAGCAGACACCTGATCTCGAAAGGTACTACCCCACGTCAGTGCTGACTACTGCGCGTGACATAATCTATCTGTGGGTATCACGGATGATAATGTCCGGTCTTTACTTCATGAAGGACATCCCGTTCGATGATGTTTATATCTACGCGACAGTGCTCGATGAACAAGGAAGGCGTCAAAGCAAGTCGCTCGGGACCGGCGTTGATCCGATCGATGTTATCAGGCTCTACGGTGCCGATGCGTTGCGGTTTGCTTTGTTGGTACGAGCTGCTCGGGGTCAGGATATACGTTTTGCGGCGATCGAAAAAGATCGCCAGCTGCAGGTCGAGGAAGCCCGCAATTTTGCCAACAAAATCTGGAACGCGTCTCGGTTCGTATTGATGAATCTCGGGGATGCGTCCGGTATCGAGTCGCGGTGGGTTCCTTCCGACGCGCTCGCGGATCGATGGATTCTCGCCGAATTGAACGCCGCAATCGAACAAGTGACGAGCGCACTTGACGAATATCGACTCAATGATGCGGCACAAACAATCTATCATTTTTTCTGGGATTCTTTTTGCGATTGGTACATAGAGCTCACAAAGTCCGTTGTTTCTTCGCGAGAGGTGTCCGATGAGGTACGGGCTGCTCTATGTCGAATCGTCTACGTCCTGGAAACCAGTTTAAGACTGTTGCATCCGCTGATGCCTTATATCACCGAAGAGATATGGCAGCAGCTTCCGCACAAGGGCGACTCGATTATGGTGGCGCCATGGCCCCAAAGTGCTTCGGCCTTCGAAGATCAGACAGCGAGAGCACGGATGGAGACCCTGATCGCTTTGATCACTAAGGTAAGAAACATTCGCTCGGAGATGAACATTCCAGTGCAGAGCCGCTTGAAGCTTTGGATTGGAACAGCGGATGCAGAATCGAAAGATCTATTGAATGAGAGTTCAGATCAAATAAAACGACTGGCACGAGTAGAAGAAATCACTATCTCGGATGTTCTTCCTGAGACGCACGGTGCGGCACGCGACGTGGTCGCTGGAATGGATATCGCGGTGCCGCTCGGAGGCTTGATCGACTTCAACAAAGAGCGCGAACGGATTGTTAAAGAGAAAACCAAAAAGGAGAACGAGGCACGAAGTTTGGCCGGTCGACTCGATAACATCTCTTTTATGGAGCGAGCTCCGAGGGAGGTCGTGCAAGAGACTCGTAGCCGTCACGAGGAGCTGATTGCTGAAATTGAGAAGCTTCAGAATACACTTGTATCGTTGGGCGCGAACTGAAGGTTTGTAATAGTCCGTCTTAGGAATGCGCTCGATTCTGGATAGTCTTTCTCAGAGGGACGGCTTCCGTAGGCCGCCCTCTGATGCGCATACAGAATGGAACTCGACTCCGGAATTATCTATGCGTTTGCAGCCGACTTGCTCAAGGAGGATTTGGGCAGAGGGGATATTACGACTCAGACTGTGGTCCGGGGAGGGGCGAAGGCGCGCGGCCGGTTCCTCGCAAATCAGGAGTTTGTGTTGTGCGGGCTCGAAATTGCCGAAGCGGTTTTTGCGACACTTGATAATAGCGTCGTACTGGAGTCCCGGGTCTACGATGGCGAGAAGATCAAGTCAGGTACGGAATTCGCGCGCATTGAAGGTCCGGCTACTGCGCTACTCACTGGCGAACGAACCGCGCTGAACATAATGCAGCGTTTGTCCGGCGTAGCAACAGCGACTAACGCTTTCGTCGAGCGGATCGAGGGGTTAGCTGCGAGAATCGTCGACACCCGAAAGACTACTCCTGGCTTACGTCTGCTCGAAAAATACGCTGTAAATGTTGGCGGCGGTTTCAATAACCGTTTTGCACTGGACGACGGCGTAGTGATAAAGGATAGCCATATTTCAATTGCCGGTGGGATCCGTAGAGCCATCGAACTGGCTCGCCGAGGTGTGCCTCACCTGATGAAGATCGAAGTTGAAGTTTCCAATCAGCCCCAGGTTCGTGAAGCAGTTGCAGCAGGCGCCGATGTAATAAGACTCGACAACATGCACATTGACGAAATTCGCGAATCCGCCAGGTGGCTACGAGACGAGGCGCCAGACGTACTCATCGAAGTTTCGGGAGGGGTCGGGCTCGACAACGTGAGAGAGATTGCACAGTGTGGAGTCGACCTGATATCGATTGGAGAAATCACCCAGTCAGTCGCAGCGGTGGATATCCTTTTGAAGACGCGGCCCATCTAATTCAGCCCAACCTATGACATTGAATCCTTACTTTAACGGTCGGTCATCAGGGAAAAGCTTCTACGCAGGCATGGGTCAATTTACGGGACCCGTACAGTCACAATCGGCTTATGTCTTAGCTTTATTCACAGTTCTGCTGGTCGGCTGCGTTCGCACCGCTGTGTCAGTCGCGCAGGTTGATAAGATGATAAGAGACCAGGTGCCGATTGGATCCGATCGAAAACAAGTCAAGGCATTCATCGACGATCTTAACTTTGGTTCCCTACGGATCGGCCGCAGTGACTTTCACGAGGCCACGCCGGATACGCTCGGCAATCGCGACCCGGAGAAAGTTGCAGAACTGAGGGACAAAATAAAGGAGTTCACGGGTGCAGTAGTGTTCGACGCGGAAAACGGCTTCCTTTACCAAAACAATCTAATAATTCAATTCTACTTGGACGAAGCGGGGCGAATGATAGGATACACGGTCAAGATGGACGGCGCCGAGTGAATTTCCCCGTTTAACCTCTAATTAACCGGTATTTGGCCGTTCATCGTTCACAACGAACACTTAATTTGACTCACCTATATCTGGACGATAAGATCTAAATGTGGCTTCGATATACTTAACGGCCTACAGTTAAGGACCCAACAATCGACTGCTCCGGGGACCAACTAGAGAATGGCAATCGAGTCAGCGGTTGGAGACAGCTTCTTCACCACCAAAATATCTGAATTAGCAAACTGGGCGCGTAAGAATTCGCTTTGGCCTCTACCTTTCGGAACCGCCTGTTGTGCTATTGAGTACATGTCCGTCGTCTCGGCGCACTATGATGTTGCCAGATTCGGCGCAGAGGTAGTGCGTTTCTCTCCGCGACAATCAGATCTATTGATGGTAATGGGAACCATCACCGACAAGATGGGGCCCGTGCTTAAGCGGATCTACGAACAAATGCCTGATCCTAAATGGGTTCTGTGCATGGGTGCGTGCGCGACCTCGGGGGGGTTCTATCGGGCTTATCACGTCATGCAAGGCATTGACGAGATCATCCCGGTCGACGTCTACATTCCTGGTTGCCCGCCGACCCCGGAAGCTGTTCTGCAAGCCGTTTTGATGATTCGCGAATTGATTGAAAAGGAGAATATCGTCGATGCTGACGCTCGTCGCGAGTTGCGCGAGCGAATGAAGAAAGAGATCACCGAAACTTCGCCCAAACCGATGTTGATCGCTCAGGAGCAGGCCAGAGAGGCCGTTAAGCTCGTCCAGCTCACACTCGAACCAGTTGCTCCCCAGAATCCAATAGCCGCACTAGTGCAGAACCGGTTCGCAGATCAGATCCTCAGCGTGAATGACTTTCGCGGCGACCTCGCTATCACCATAAAGTCCGAGAAAGTCACCGAGATCTGCCGCACCCTCAAAGAAGATCCTACGACCAAGCTCGATTTGCTCAGCTCGATTACGGGTGTTGACTACCTGGGTTATCCCGAGAAGAAGCGGGACGAGCGATTCAACGTTGTCTACCACATGTACTCGATCGATCACGGACATCGTCTCCGCCTGAAGACGCCACTGCCTGAAGCGGCTCCTGAGGTGGATTCCGTGTCATCGGTCTGGAGGACGGCAAATTGGTGGGAACGCGAGACGTTTGACATGTTCGGTGTGCGGTTTCGGAATCATCCCGATCTGCGGCGAATTCTGTGTCATGAGGAATTCGTGGGTCACGCGCTTCGAAAGGATCACGAGCCAGGAGCGAGGACGATTCTGTCTCGCGATTACAAGTTACCGCTCGAATACAAAACCGCGTGGGAAGGTCATGAGACGGACCGATTAAGTCCGGAACCGACGATAATCAATATAGGACCGTCGCATCCTGCCACGCACGGCGCTCTGAGAATCGTTTGTCGCCTCGATGGCGAATCAATAGTGGAATCCGACGTCGAGATCGGTTATCTGCATCGATGCTTCGAGAAGATGGCTGAGACTCATCAGTGGAACGGGGTTATACCTTATACAGACCGGCTGAACTACTGTTCCTCCTTCTTAAACAATGTAGGCTACGCAAATACAGTAGAAAAACTCCTGGGCATTGAAGTACCAAAGCGCGTGCAATACATTCGGGTACTTCTGGGTGAACTGTCTCGGATAATGGACCATATGGTCTGCCTGGGTGCCGCGCTGGTCGATCTTGGGGCGATCACAAACTTCTGGTATTCGTTTGAACCTCGGGAAGAGATCTACGACCTGCTGGAGATGACGGCCGGCCAGCGAATGATGGTGAGCTATGTGCGCGTTGGCGGGCTATCTGCCGATCTGCCAGAGGACTTTGTCCCGCGTTGCCGCGAATTGTTAAAGCGATTGCCGGGTTACGTTAACGACCTTCATAAACTCAATACCAACAGCGCAATTTTCAAACAGAGAACCATCGGCGTATCAGCTATCTCCGGCAAAGATGCGATCGATAACGGTATGACCGGGCCGATGCTGAGAGCAGCTGGTGTTCCTTATGACATACGCCAGAATCACCCTTATTCGAGTTACGACGATTTCGATTTCGAGGTGCCGGTAGGGAATCGAGGCGACGTTTATGACCGATACCTGGTCCGGATGGAAGAGATGCGACAAAGCATACGAATCGTCGAGCAGGCGCTGGAGAATCTGCCCGAAGGACCTTACCAGGTTGACGATCGTCGGATCACTCTGCCACCAAAGAAGGGTGTGTACACCAACATCGAGGATCTGATGAATCATTTCAAGTTGGTGATGCACGGCATACAAGCTCCTCCGGGCGAGGTTTATGGCTATAGCGAAGGGGGGAATGGGGAAGTTGGATTCTACATCGTAAGCGACGGTTCATTGCGCCCGTGGCGTTGTCACGCGCGAGGACCATGTTTCCCTATATTTTCAGCCTATTCTAAGTTGATCGAAGGCGGACTTGTAGCGGACGCGATCGCTACGCTGAGCAGCTTGAACATTATTGCGGGTGAATTGGATCGATAAAGGGACTTATAAGTCCGATTTGACCTATTGCGGAAATAATCGATGATTGAGTTCAGCCCAGAGGCCAAAAAGCGCTTTCAAACAATTCTGAGTCACTACCCCGCAAAGCGCGCCGCCCTGCTGCCGGTGCTTATACTTGCCCAGCACGAGTTCGGTTGGATTTCCCAGGAAGTTGCCGAGTACGTAGGCGCTCTGATGGATTATCCTCCCTCGGATGTCTTGAGCGTTGCTACGTTCTACACAATGCTTCACAAGAAGCCCGCAGGGAAGTATCACATTGACATCTGCAAGAATGTGAGTTGCTGGCTGATGGGTGTGAATCCCTGTATTGATGAGATCAAACGTAAACTCGAGGTGGAGAGAAGGGAAGTCACTGCTGATGGCAAGTTCAGTTGGGATGTGACCGAATGTCTCGGTTCGTGTGGAACTGCCCCGGCGATGCAGGTAGGTGATCGTTACTATGAGAACCTGACTCCTGCGAAAGTTGCTGAGATTATTGATCGACTTAGACAGGAATAGGAAAGACAGCCGTCAGAACCGATTCCCCGGGTTCCGAATGACAAAGATTCTTCTTGCAAACACAGATAAGCCCGATCAGGCAAGCATTGGAAAGTACCGCGAGCGCGGTGGCTATAAGGCGCTTGAGAAAGCGCTTACAATGGAGCAAACGGCGCTAATCGAAGAAGTAAAGGCCAGCGGTTTGCGTGGACGCGGCGGTGCGGGATTCCCTACCGGGATGAAGTGGAGTTTTGTTCCCCGCAATACCAACAAGCCGACGTATTTGCTGTGCAACGCCGATGAGAGTGAGCCGGGGACGTTCAAGGATCGACTATTAATGGAACGCGACCCACACCTCTTAATCGAAGGGATGGCGATCGCGTGCTATGCCCTGAATTGTCACCTCTCTTACATCTACATTCGCGGGGAATATGAGTTCGTTGCAAACACACAGCAGAAGGCTCTCGACGAAGCGTATGATGCCAAAATTCTGGGCCCGTCTTTGATGGGCAAGGATTATCCCCTGGATATTTTTATCCACCTCGGTCAGGGCGCGTACATCTGTGGGGAAGAGACTTCCTTAATAGAATCGCTGGAAGGCAATCGTGGGTATCCACGAATCAAACCACCTTTCCCGGCGACCCATGGATTCCTCGCTTCGCCTACCGTCGTCAATAACGTCGAAACACTGGCTTCGTTACCGTGGATAGTTCAGAACGGCGGGGCGGCCTATGCCGCAATAGGGACAGAAAAGAGTAAGGGAACTAAGTTGATTTCGGTTTCGGGACACGTCGCCAAACCGGGCGTGTATGAGGTTGACCTCGGCTATCCATTGCTGGACTTTATCAACAATGAAGCCGGTGGTATCGCGAACGGTCGGAACCTGAAAGCGGTGATTCCCGGCGGTTCGTCGGTTCCTGTCATGACCGCCGCCGAATGCGAAGGCGCTTTGCTGGATTACGAGTCGTTGTTGAAGGCGGGTTCAATGCTCGGTTCTGGAGGAATGATTGTCCTTGATGACACGACCAGCATGCCCGAGACGCTGTCAGTCATTGCGGATTTCTATGCGCACGAGTCATGCGGTCAGTGTACGCCTTGCCGTGAAGGCACTGGTTGGGCTGCGAAAATCCTGAAGAACATTGTTGCTGGAAAAGGCCAACGGTCTGATCTCGATCTTTTGTTGAAGATCGTGGATAGAATGGAAGGCAAGACTATCTGCCCTTTAGCCGATGCCGACGTGATGCCCATTAGAAGTTTTGTGACGAAATTCCGGAGCGAATTCGAAGCTCTGTGTGCGAGTTGAGCCACTGAAATATAGTTAGAGAAAGACGAATCGATGCCGAAATTCACTCTTAACGGGCAAGAGGTAGAGGCCAAGGCCGGGCAGACCATTATTCAAGCTGCCGGCGACCACGGTATAGAGATCCCTCACTATTGCTATCATCCCGACCTGCCGATAGACGGCAACTGCAGGATGTGCCTTGTCGATGTCGA
Source organism: Blastocatellia bacterium (assembly GCA_035258805.1). Classification (GTDB taxonomy): domain Bacteria; phylum Acidobacteriota; class Blastocatellia; order UBA7656; family UBA7656; genus Onstottus_A. The sequence continues at coordinate 120,736 of DATFWY010000224.1, forward strand.
GAAGATGCCAAAGCTGACCCCAGCTTGCACGACAATAGTCAACGAAGGAATGGTGGTTCGTTCTGACAACCCGCGTGTAAAAGAAGCTGTCCGCGGCGTCCTGGAGTTTCTGCTGATAAATCATCCGGTGGACTGTCCGGTTTGTGATCAGGCGGGTGAGTGCCGCTTACAGGACTACTACATGGTTTACGGCCTGCACACCAGCGAGATTCCGCTGGGCATGAAAGTCCGCAAGCGAAAAGTCATCGATCTCGGGCCGATGGTTGTGTTGGATCAGGAACGATGTGTGCTCTGTTCACGCTGCATCCGATTCTTCGACAACGTAACTGGAACCGGCGAGATGCAGTTTTTTGGACGCGGCGATCACGTTGCAATCGGAACATTCGAGGACCGACCGCTCGATAATCCATACTCCGGCAACGTCGTCGACATTTGTCCTGTTGGCGCGCTCACCTCGCGCGACTTTCGATTCAAATGTCGAGTTTGGTTCCTTCATGCCACAAATTCGATATGCGCGGGCTGCTCAACCGGTTGTGCGACAAGAATTGATCACCGAGACGGGGCCATTTTCAGGATGATTGCGAGACGGAACCCCGAGGTCAATAGAAGCTGGTTATGTGATGAGGGCCGATTGAGCTTTCACGAGTTAACTAGATCTGAGAGAGTTATACAGCCTTCGATCAAGGGCAGTGATGGTGTTCAAACCCCGATCACCTGGGAAGATGCTCTTCAATCCGTTGACCAGCGCCTGAAACAGATTCGCGACGCTAACGGCGGCAGTTCAATTTTGGGATTTGGCTCGCCTTCAGCAACAAACGAAGGTCTGTTTCTGTTTAAGCGATATTTGACGGAGCAATTAGGAGCAACTCAGTTTGAATTCCGCATCGACTCTGAGGACAAAAAAGTCTTAGACGAAGAAGATCAGATCCTGCGTCATTTTGATAAGCATCCGAATTCGATGGGCGCGATAAAGCTGGGTCTGATCAGCGATGATCTCGATGGGATCGATGGAGCGATTAGAGCTGCTCGCGACGGACGCATCAAGGCTGCTGTAATTATTTATTTCAACCCGCTCGTGAGGCGCCCGAGTGACGATGAGGCAGAAGGTCGAATTATCGAGCTTATTGACGAACTCAAATACTCTGTAGTGCTCGCCGCGCACAAAGCGGACTGGCATGCCTCCGCGGATGTGGTACTGCCGGTAACCGCCTGGTCGGAAGAAGAAGGTACGTACACAAACTTTGAAGGTCGTGTTCAGTTTGCCGCCAAGGCTATTGAGTCAGCGGGTGATGCGCTCCCGATATGGGAGGTCTTTGCGATGTTGATCCACGCTAGCGGAGCTGAGTCGCGGTGGATGTCGGCAGAGAATGTCTTTGCGACAATGACCGAGCGATCACAACCGTACAGCAGAATAACCTTCGAACAAACGCAGCTGCCGGGAGTCGTTTTAGCGTCGTCTTAGAAAGCTATTGATTATGAAGCGAGCGGCAAAAGTAATTAACGTAAGGGATCAGGCGGAGAAGGAGTCTTCCTTTGCTAAGGATGTGCTTGGTCCTCTGGTGGGAATGGGTCTAACGATCAACCGAATGGTTGACAACCTGACCGGTAAGGTAAACGCAACCATTCGCTATCCCGAAGAGCGGCGCGCTTATTCCGGTCGACTTCGGGGTGCCCACATTTTGACCGCGCGCGAAGATGGATCGCCTCGCTGCGTTGCGTGTTACATGTGTGCGACCGCTTGTCCGGCCGACTGCATCTACATTGAACCTGCGGAACATCCCGATCCGCTGATCGAAAAGTACCCGGCTCGATTCGACATAGATATGCTCCGCTGTGTGTTCTGTGGTTTTTGCGTGGACGCCTGTCCCGAAGAGGCAATCATCATGAGCCGCGAGACGGAGTTGGGTGCGTATACGCGCGCTGAGACGATGTGGGATATAAAGAGGCTAATGTCCCGGCCGGAGCTTCCGGAATTTGGCCTTGGCTATCGCCCGAACGAGAAATTAGTCGATAGTACTATAAAGTTCGTCCCCAAAAACAAGGAGAAGAAGCGGCTCGCGGGGCGTGTGACGCTGAAAGAAGATGTAGAGATGATTGCGCATGTAACTTTCGACCCGACAAAGGATTGAGCGAGATTCACTCGGCGATCGCGAACTCCCGGCCGACGTCTACTACGGTATTCAGACCGCGCGCGCAGTTGAAAATTTCCCCATCTCAGACTGGAAGCCCAATCCATCACTCGTCACTGCAACGGTTCAGATTAAGAAGGCTGCCGCTCGCGTAAACGCCGCGCTGGGCTCTCTGGAGCCGCGAATTGCCCACGCGATCGAGACCGCTGCTGATGAGGTCCTGGCTGGCTCATTTCGTGATCAGTTCGTTGTGGATCCTTTTCAGGCTGGTGCAGGTACTTCACACAATATGAATGCAAATGAAGTGCTGGCGAATCGTGCGATCGAGCTCCTCGGTGGTCAAAAGGGCGACTACGTGGTCGTTCATCCAAACGACCACGTAAACATGTCTCAGTCAACGAACGATGTTTTTCCCACCGCAATGCGGCTTGCAGCATTGGAGGAAGGGAAGGCTTTGATCGGCACTCTTGAGAGGCCTTCGACAGCGCTGCACACCAAATCGATTGAGTTCGATAACATCGTAAAGTCCGGACGTACACACCTGCAGGATGCCGTACCGATACGGCTCGGCCAGGAATTCGGCGCGTATGCAACGTCGATTCATAAGAACGCGAATCGAATAAGCGAGGCGAGAGAGGAATTGAAAGAGATCGGGTTGGGAGGGACAGCGGTTGGGACCCGCCCGCCAGGCTATCGCAAACGAGTGGTGGAAGAGTTGAGCCAACTCACAAATGAGTCACTTCGCGAGACAGCGGACTACTTTGAAGCGATGCAAAGCATGTCACCACTTGTCAGGCTATCCGGCGCGCTGAAGACTTTGGCGACTGACGTCATCAGAATAGCGAATGATTTGCGACTCTTGGGCTCGGGACCAAACACCGGGCTGGCGGAGATCAAGCTTCCGGCGGTTCAACCCGGCTCATCAATAATGCCCGGCAAAGTAAATCCGGTAATCGCGGAGATGACCGATATGGTCTGCTTTCAAGTGATGGGCAATGATCAGACGATTGCGGTTGCTGCGCAAGCCGGACAGCTCGAGTTGGATGTGATGATGCCGGTGATCTCCTTCAATCTTTCGATGTCATTGCATATCCTGACCAGTGCGCTGTCTGCTTTGCGAGAGCGGTGTGTTGAACAGATCACCGCGGACGAAGAACGATGCCGGTGGTACGTCGAAAACAGCGTATCGCTGGTCACGGTGCTGAATCCAGGAATCGGTTATGCTCGCGGCCAGCAGAGATCGCCAAACGCGCAATGGCTCGGGGCAAGACGATTCGTGAAACGATTGAGGAAGAAGGGTTACTGACCCCTGAAGAGTTGGAGACGGTTATGGACTTAAGGAGTATGACCGAAATACAAAGACGAGTAAGACAGCTGAATATGCGGCTTGATGGCTGGCTCAGGCAACGTGGACTGACGCCTGCTTGACTCTTTTAAGCAAATCAGCGAAATTTGTAGCGACAAGTATTCATCTTCCTGAAGTTGTTCAAGACCTTAAAAGGAGGCTTATGTTTCAATGACGTACGTTATTGCTGAACCCTGCATAGGGACCAAGGACACCGCTTGCGTAGATGTCTGTCCGGTGGATTGCATCCACCCGCGCAAGGATGAACCCGCATTCGAAACGACCGAACTGCTATATATTCATCCAGATGAGTGCATCGATTGCGGCGCTTGTGAACCGGCCTGTCCTGTCCAGGCAATATTTACCGAAGACGATCTGCCGGAACAGTGGAAGCACTTCACACAAATAAACGCTGATTACTACAAGCAATGAAGCACTGGGAGCAAGCAGTTTGGCCTACGTGATATGTGAGCCATGCATCGACGCCAAAAATCTGGCGTGCGTCGATGTTTGTCCCGTTGATTGCATTCAGGGCGGCCCCGATCAGCCTCAAATGTACATAGACCCTGCGATATGCACCGATTGCGACGCGTGCGTGCCCGCGTGTCCCGTTTCAGCAATATTTGCGGAGTCCGATGTGCCGGCCAAATGGAGCAGTTTTATCGAGAAGAACGCAGGCTTTTTCAAGTAGCTCTTGCAATCCAAATGAAAACGAGCCGCCGTTCTTTTGAGAACGACGGCTCGTCCTGTGTACTAATATTCGAATTAATATCGAAAGTTTCTCATGTTGTGCAATAACATCTTCTTGCCTTCCTGGAAACGAACTTCAATCTTGTTTGGCGGAAGTGCAGTCTCGACCGCCCCAAGTCCGAACTTGGGGTGACTTATAACATCGCCAGCAGCGAAAATATTGTTCATGTCATAAGATTTTACGGGTCGCTTCGGATCTATGGAGAAGGCGTTTGCTTCTTTGGCTCGTCGAGAACCGGTTTTTCTCTTGACGGGTGCCGCATCGGCGGCGGCTCCGCTATCAGCAGCGGCGGCCGGCTTTACTTTGTAGTTGTGCGTGCTGCCACACATTGAGCATGTAACGCGACGCACTACCTCGCCGTCCATTGCTGCTACTATGTGAGTGCGCTCGTCCTTGCATTTCCCGCAGTAAGCACTCAGTTCTTGTCCCACCCGAGGTTTTCTGTAGAGCATACTGTAAATATAACATTTGGTGCGCATTACTCCAAGTTGACGGGTCGTAATTTCGCTACAGGTTAGGTTATTGTGTAGTCTTCGTTGAGGCCTTTCGCGACAGTCAGGGTGGAATTGTGAATTAAATCAGCTCTCGAAGTTTGCGGGCGGCTCGATAATGGATACCGTTTGCTTCGCTCGGAAGCTCGCCTGGTCGAAACAAACCGTCTACCCATCTCAAATATTCGCCTATAGCTCTTTTGCCTGCTACCGTCTTTTGTAAGCCCCCTCTCGCCTGTCGAACAGTGATGTGGTAAACGAAACCATCGGTGCCAAGGTACACGCCGTTCTCCCAAAGCCCTTTTTTCAGCTCGTTTCCTTCGACTCCCAGGGGCGAACCAGCCGTTGCAATCTCAACCGCTGGTGGACGATTTGAACTCTTGCTCGACATACCTCATTTCTACATAAAGACTCTGGACCGCGCAACTTTGATCGTGACCGCATGCAAGATGTGCTAATCTGAACCCAGTGGGTACATCGCATTCAACATGTTAATCGGCATCAATATTCTGTCGATAAGGAGCAGCGTAGCGTTCGCTCCGTATCTGTGCGAAGCCTTCCGAGAGTTCATTGGTGATCGTTCTGTCAGCGCTGTAGTTCCCCGTCAGGGTGGAAAAGGCTTTGTAGTAAGATCCGATGGCGATTTGGTCCTCAGACACGAGCATCGCCAGGAATCGCTAGGGCTCGGGGACGTTAGGCATTACGCCGCGACCACGAAAATGAGGTCACAAGTCTATAACGTTCTTAGGATGCAGGATGAAATTGTTCTTGCAAGTCTTGGCCCTGAATTACTTTTGTCTCATCCACAATCCGAAATATGGTTGAGCCAGGAGACTTTACGTGCGTTGGTTAAAACGTTTGAGTCAAACGCAAGCACGATAGACACCGGTATTCCAGAGTGGTTAAAGGTGTCGCTGGGCGGCGGGAGGTTGTTACTCAGTGATCAACGTACCGGCCGATGGGTTTTGCTAGGCGCTGATCACCTGAACGAATTACGGCAGCGGATCGCACAGCCAGGGACCGGTTCAACACCGCTACAGTTTCAATCACCGCCGATAATAAATCTAAAAGGAATAAGAATTCATCTGCAGTCGGCGCTTAAGCTCGTTTCGATAATGGAGGATTTCGCCGCAGGACGAGAGGTTATAGCCTTCGATGAAACAACGCCGAGTTATTCGCTCAAGGTGTCCACGTCCGCGAATGGGTTGGAGCTTAGTGACTTTGATAATCAGGCGGTCTTGAATTCGCGAGAAACACGCAAATGGATTGATTTGGTCAAAGCCGAAATCGAAGCCCTGCAGGTTAGCCAGATCGAGCGGGGCCGAATTCGCACCGTGTTCGCTGGCGATCACAGCGGGCGATGGATCTTGCAATGGGGAGATGAAGTTTTCGTGCCCGGGAGGGCGAGTCTCGAATCCGTTGGGCATTTGGCGGACTCTCCCGGTAACAGCAGTGATGTGATAGCCAGGGGGATCGATGGTTTTAAGGTGGTTATGAATTATTCGACTGGCTACTGCGTAGCTCTGACTGAACTCGAGGTTCCCATTGGATAGTTCCTATTTGCCCTATGATGTTAGCGCCTCATCATTGGGTTCTACGTTGTTCAGGATATGTCCAAGCTTTTCCTTCTTGGTCTTCATGTAGCTCAACGAGTTCTCATGTGGTTCGATTTCAATCGAGACGCGCTCGACAACTTCGATTCCGGCCTGCTCGACGGCGGCAATTTTATCGGGATTGTTTGACATCAGGCGAATTCGTCGAAGACCAAGCTGCTTGAGGATATCGACACAGCACTCATACTGACGAAGGTCGGCGTCGAATCCCAGCGACAGATTTGCTTCCACAGTGTCCTGGCCGGCATCCTGAAGTTCGTATGCGCGAATCTTATTTGTGATTCCGATTCCGCGACCTTCCTGTTGCTGATAGATAATTACGCCGCGACCTGCTTGCTGAATCAGGCTCATCGCCTGCACCAACTGACTGCCGCAATCGCACTTTAGAGAGTGGAAAACGTCTCCGGTTAAGCATTGTGAGTGAATTCTCACAAGCGTTGGTGTTTCTGAATCCAGTGTACCTTTTACTAACACCGGAAATTCCTCACTCGTCGCAAGGCTTTTGAAGGCAACGATCCGGAACAAACCGAACTCAGTAGGAAGGTTTGCCTCGGCGAGTCGCTGCACGCCGGAACAATCGCTGTGTTGGCTGCCGTTTCCTTTTGTCATAGGCGAGCCCGAATCAACATAAGGCACTTCAAAGTTTAGTGAGTGGGGTAAGGAGCGTCAAGGAATGGGGGTTGGGGATTGGGGATTGGGGATTGGGGGGTTGGGGATTGGGGGCTTGGCGGTGGGGGATTGGGTACTGTTCAGCGTTCGGCGTTCAGCGTCTGCGGTTAGGAGCAATTATGTAATCTACTAAAAAAACTAAAGGCTGAGTCCTGAACGGCGAACGCAGAACCCAGAACGCCAAACCCAGAACACCGAACCCTGCGAACTTGAACGCTAATCCCAATCCCCAATCCCCAACCCCCAACCTCTACCGCCACTTTACTCGTCCCCTTGCCAATTGATATATTCACAGACGTTATAGGGTGAGATTTGTGAGTGACGCTGAGCGCACAGTAAAGCTTGATCTCCGCGAAGTGCCTCTCCCGATCACCAAGCGGCCTGTGATTGTTGTTCTCCAGGGCCAATCAATCGGACAAACCGTTAAACTCGACAAAGAACAAACTATCGTAGGCCGCGGCTCCCAAGCTGATCTCGTTTTGCGAGACGAAATCGCGTCCCGACAGCACGCTGAAATCAAATGTTTATCGATGGAAGACGACTGTGTTGAATTTTACGTGACTGATCTGGATTCTACGAACGGAACGTTTCTAAACGGCGCCAAGGTTACGTCACAACAGTTACTCCAGGACGGCGATAAAATAAAAATCGGTAATCACCTGATCAAATTCGCGATGCTCGACGATTCGGAGACGGAATTCCAGGAAAAGCTGCACGAGATGACGCAACGTGATGAACTGACTGGTCTCCGATCTCGTCGCAGCCTTTTTGCAGACCTCGATCGCAGAATTCTGGATGCCTCCCGAAAGGCCGAAGGTGAACAGATAAGCGCTCTAATGATGGACATTGACTTCTTCAAGCGCGTGAACGATGGCAGGGGCCATATCGTGGGAAGCCATACGATTCGCGATGTTGGGCACATAATTCGGGATGTCGTTGGCAGCGCTGATCTGGCAGCGCGTTACGGGGGAGAGGAGTACATGGCCTATGTTATCGGCTCCCGCGAGTGCGGCTTTGAGATTGCAGAAGCGATTAGAAAAACAGTTGAGGCTCACCCCTTTCCGGCATCTACAATCGATGCGACACAGACCATTCACATTACGATCAGTCTCGGAGTGGCAACTTTTCCGGAGGACGGGGTAGGGGCATTAGAGATCGTACAAAAGGCCGATCAGGCTCTTTTCAGAGCCAAGGTGAACGGGCGGAACCGTACCTGTGTTTTCGACCGCGATGTGGATAAGCCTGATTCGTTCCATCAGAGGCTCGATGCCTCCGCGATCATCTACGGCCCCGCGGACGCCCAATGACGTTCAGACCGAGGGCAGCTTCGACTTGATCGTTTGCAGGAAACTGTCAAGGTCGATAGGTTTTTCGACGACACCGTCCGCACCAGCCGCGAGCGCATCGTTTATTCGACGTTGGCCGTAGGCGCTCATAACGATGATCGGTACCTGCCCGCATGCATTCGATTCTCGAATGCGCTTAATCATTTCAATCCCATCCATGCGGGGCATCTGTATATCAGTAACGATCAGGTCCGGAGGTGCCGATTCAGCCGCGTTGTAACCTACCATCCCATCGATCGCGTGCTCCACCTCATAACCTTCCATCTTTAACAGCCGGCAGAGCAGAAATGAGGTATCGTGATGATCTTCAACGACAAGTACCTTTTTCACCAAAACCCCCTTGTTCGTCGGGGCGCCATTAAGCACCGAGTAAAGCGTGGCGCAAAGCGGCCTCCTCGTCGGTATTGACTAACGCGACAACCACATCGCCGTCTTCCAACTTGGTTTCTCCCCGAGGGATCACCATTGTGTTGGCGCGTAGGATTGCGATGAGGTTGCTTTCCTGTGGAAGGTCAATTTCTCGAAGGGTGCGACCGGAGGCGGGAGAACTTCCGTCAAGCGGATACTCCAGAATCTGGAAGGCGCCCGATTGAAGGCTCAGGAGGGTTTTGATGCGTACAGTTGGAAGCTCGCGTTCGATTACTTGCTGGATGATTGCTGTCGAGCTGACTGTTGAATCTACCCCCAGTCGCGCCATCACCTCTTCATTCTTCGGGTTCGAGGCCCGGGCGATGGTCTTCGGAATTCCAAACACTTTTTTGGCGACCTGACAAGCTATAAGATTATCCTGATCACTGCCCGTCGCCGCAACGAATACACGCGCCCTGGTGGCGCCTGCGTTCTCCAATACGTCGTGCGTTGAACTGTCCCCTACAAACACTGGACATTCAAGTTTGCTTGACAATGCTACCGCGCGCGACGGTTCCCGTTCGATCACCGCAACTTCGTGACCATTTTCATAAAGCTCGCGCGCGAGATTGACACCCACCTTCCCGCCGCCTGCAATCAGGATATAACGGGATTCATCTGTCGCATCGTAACGAGGCCGCGGGCGAACCGGTGTGAGTTCTGGTGCAACTCTTACGACCGCCGGCTGCTTGGCTGCGATGTCAACCTGCTCAACGATCATCGTAACCGCGAGCAGAGTTGGACAGACAACAATTAATTGCGGATCCTCCTGAGTGGCTTCCGCGTGACTTGGTTCGTAGACGCGGGCGATCGCGCGCGGGACATGGAAATGAGTGCGCCCCACCTGCGCTGCCATGAGGTTTACGTTGTCGTCGAATGTTACCGCGAGGAGAATGTCAGCTTCGCCGATTCCGGCATCTCGTTGAACATCCACATCAATGCCGTTGCCTTGGACGAGTTCGACTCCCTCCAGTTGCGAGGCGCGTCCGAGTCGGCTGGCTTCTTTATCTACGACGGTGATCTGGTGTCCTCGTTCGAGGAGGGCTGCAACTGTCCGTGACCCGACCCTGCCGTATCCGATAACGACGATCTTCATTTGTGCATTTAGACTACCGAACGACGCGGCGGGTGACAAGTTGAAACGGGGTGGTCCATCCGGCTCGCGATTTGTTCAGTGCGTTAATACTTAGACGCGTTCGGAGAATTAATAGCCAATCGTCATCGCTAATTGAATGGCGCTCTGTATTGAATTCAAACGTTTGCGCTCGTCTTACGATCAGAGGCATTACTGACGATCTCGGGCCATCCTCGAGCAGGTTTTAGCAGGAATTTGGGAGGATTGCTGAGTTCCTCTGGTAGTCTCGCAACGTCTTCATGGCCTTCGAGGTGATCAATTGCGCGAGTCGCTTCCGCTTCGGACAGGCCTATGGCAGCAGGTACTCTGGATTCGTCTATTCCATTCTGCTCAAATTCTGACCGGTTATCGAGAAGCCATTCAACGATACGAGCCGCATTCTTTTGGATATCTGCATTGTGGGCCACTGGAGTCCCTCCGGTAGCAAGTAGGTTAGTCCACGGAAAAGAATTTAAGCCCAATTTACGGATGAATCAAGCACAACTAGTCGCAGAGAATCAAGCCAGTGTGCTGCAGTCCATCGTTGCGGGGAGAGGTAGGGAGTGTTATTACGAAGTCTTCAGGGCATAATAGATCAGGATATCGATATTACCCGGCGCCTTACCAAGCATTCGCAACAACAGGGAAATCTGTCCGCGATGATGAACACTATGATTTGCTGCATGTTGCATTATGGATCCCAAGGGTAATGAACGACTCTCGTCTCGTTCGTTTGTAAAAGCGATTTGGCGATCCAAGTCTTTATCCTTCAGTGTCGACAGGAACGCTCGAACCCATGTTTCCACTTTACTCCAGGTCTCTATGACTGAGTCGACGGTCGGATAATCGTTCGGTTCAAGACGCGAACCGCGCTCCGGTCCTCCGCACTTGCTTAGCCATCCCCACTCAGCGCTCATTGCATGGACGAGAAGGTTTCGTATAGAGGCCGGGGTGCCGGCGACCTGCCGCGTGAAGTCTTCGGGTGTGATTTGCGAGAGAACCTCGAACAGTCTTTTATTAGCCCAGTAACCGTAGTCGTATAGCGCTTCGAGATCCTTTACAGTCATCTCATCTCGCCTGATCGCGGCTTTCTCTCGAATGGACTATTCTTCATCTATTACATACGCATCATTGTCTGGACGGACCGGCCGCGAGAACCACAGCGGACGGCGCAATCCGTTTGGACCGGGAGCAGGTCGCGTCATAGATAGCCACTTGCGGTAGATCTCGTGCGATGCATTGGTGTCAACAACAACATCTCCGTAGCGATCATCACCTTTGGCAGGTTCTACTCGCACACGTTGATGCCAGCAGTGCATTCCGCTCACGGGGTCGGGATGAACCGGAAAGGCAAGATTCTGATGCACTCCGCCTTCCTGCCAGAAGATTCGATCTGAATCCGGATCTTCGCTCTTGAAGGGTTTGATACCTTCTGTCTGACGTAATCTCCAACGTCCGTCGCCCAGTTCATCCAGCTCCACGAGGGCTGATGCCCATCGATCGGTGCCTTGCTCTTGTTTCAGTCGCCAACGGCCGAGGTGATGGGAGCACGCCACAACGCCAGGTCTTATACCTTCGGTTACCCAGGCCCGCGCAACGAAATAGCCGATCTCCGTACTCACACGAGCCAGGTCTCCGTTCTTGAGGCCAAGGCTTGCCGCGTCCTTTGGATTCACCCACAGCGGATTAGTATGCGAGATCTCGTAAAGCCATTTTGCGTTTCCTGATCGGGTGTGAATAAGCGTCGGAATCCGAAATGTTGGAACTAGTATATAGTCGTTATTTGCCGGATTCAGGTCGCGCCAGTTGACGTGGCTTCGGACATATCCTGGCAAGGCATGCTCTGGCCACTTCCAGTCGGCCATTGTAGCGGAATAAAACTCGAGTTTGCGCGATGGAGTATTAAAGCCTCGCAAGGGCTCACCGTCGACCATTATTCCGATCGCTTGTTCGCCAGCAGGCGTCCGTTTTATGAAACGGCCGGAATCATCAATGCGAGTCTCCTGCAGCTCCAGTTCTCCAAGCCGAGATTCATGCTGTTCGTAGATGTTCGTCTTTACCGCGAAGGCACCGTTGCGTCGCATGAAATCCAAAGGTGAAAGCCCGGACTTGCGAGCCTTCTCCGGAAGACCAGGAACACTATTCTCGAATATCCACCGGTAGTATTCGTTTATCGTCACTTTTTCGCCCGGGCGATAGGGAGACTCAAAGTGACGGCGCACTCCGAGCTCTCCTGTGGGATCGATGCGCCACGAAAGTTCAATCCAGAACTCATCTTCTTCCCAAACCTCGCCCGGGTTTGCTTCATAGGTGAAATTGATTTCTTCTCCATTGCGTTCCCGAAGCACGCGCTGAACTGGTTGCCGGAAGGAGATCCACTGCGCAGCATGCGTCTCCTGGCTCATGATATCGTGACGTTCCGCACCCATTCCCATTGGCAGAACGTAGTCTGCAAACCAGGCGGTCTCACTCCAAACCGGTGTGAGCGCGGCGTGCAATTCGATCTTTGATTCATCCCGGAGAATCTCGATCCAGCTCATTCCATCGGGATTTGTCCACACTGGGTTGTAAACCCGCGTGAAGTAAGCAGCCAGGTGGCCGCGTCCGTCTTTTAACAGATGAGGAAGCAAGAAACTCATCTCGTGATGAGCGAGGGGATACTCGCGAGGCCACAGCGTTTCGTTCCATACTTTTTGCGGCGCGGGTTTCGAAAAAGGAGTCGCTACAAATTTATTCCACACATTGGGCGAAACACCTCCTTCGGTTCCAATGCTTCCAGTCAGCGCATTCAAGAAGTAGAGGGCTCGAGCAACTTGCCAACCGCCGAGATTACCCGATGCAGCGCTTCGCCATACGTGTGAGGCGAAGCGGGATCCTGCGTGGGCGATTTCGTGCGCCACTTCAACGATCTTGTCAGCATCGACGCCGCACTCATCTGCGGCGTACTCCGGTGTGTACTCGGAGTACAAATCCTTGATTGCTTCGATAAACCCTTCGAATGAGCGGGGAGCGGTGGGCCGCTCCGTGCGCATAAACTCTTCCCAGTTGAACCAGCGTCGTATGAACTGGCGGTTGAAGGCATTCTCACGCAGAATCACTGACGCAATCGACAATAATAGCGCCGCTTCGGTTCCCGGCCATGGAGACAACCAGTAATTGGCTGCGGAGGCGGTGTTCGATAACCGCGGGTCGATCACTGCGATCTTTGCACCGGCCATTTTCCCTTCAATGATCCGCTGAGCATGCGGGTTGAAATAATGACCGGTCTCGAGATGTGAACTGAGAAGAAGGATGAATGTAGCATTCGCATAGTCCGGGGAGGGACGATCGGCACCTTGCCACAGCGCATATCCTACTCGTGCTCCCGACGAACAGATGTTCGTGTGCGAGTTATGTCCGTCGACTCCCCAGGCCTGTAAAACGCGATCAATGTAGCCGTCGTGTCCCGGCCTCCCAACGTGATAGACGATTTCGTTCCGGCGATTTTCAACCAACGCACTACGAATCTTCTCGGCGAACGTATTGAGCACTTCATCCCAAGTCGTTCGCTCCCATTGGCCTTCGCCGCGCGGACCGACCCGTTTCAGTGGGAAAAGGATGCGTTCCGGATCATGGATTTGGTTTATTGTTGCTGGACCTTTTGCGCAATTGCGTCCCCGCGAACCCGGATGTAACGGGTTGCCTTCCAGTTTTTGAATCTCGCCGGTCTCTTGATCGATGTAGGCCAGCAGCCCGCATGCTGCTTCGCAATTAAAACACGTGGTCGGAATCAGAGAATATTTTCGTTCAACTTTCTTCGGCCAGCTCTTAGCATCGTATTCAACCCAGTCATCCCAACGATCTGGAGGCGGATAACTCGCGAGGCGTGAACTCACGCCCGGCGAGACAACGCGGCTTTCGGTCTTTTCCTCGGTAACTGCCGAGGTCTTCTCATCCATTTCAATACCTTTCAACTATCCGCTTGAAGCAGGTCGGCAGCCCAGCGTATCTTGCCTAGCTCAGCGGAACCGCCTGACCGGCCTGAACCCAGACATGCTCCCAAAGAAACAGGCCTGCGAGTGCGGCAAGCGCTGTGAGAATTGCCGGTATCTGAGAATCCGAAATGCCACTGGTGAGCGAGAGCAGAGGCAATACTATGCCTATGATTACCGTACCTCCCCAAAACATCTTGCGAAAAATTCCCTGGGTAATCAGGCGAACAGCACGAACGCGTTCGACGTTCTCCTCAGGCATGAACAGCTCGCCTGCAATCAAAACACCGTTTGCGACCAGCGCGCCGAGTAACTCGTAGTTGAGGAACACCCATCCGGGTCCTCCCGGTCTTGTTCCAGAAAGAATGGAGTCGCCCACCACCACCAACATGAGCATTGCCGCGCCGGCTACCATTGCCTGCGCAACCAGATGCAGGGGTGTTAGGGGACTATGCCAAAATACTCGGCCTCGGGCTTGTCGAAAAAGAAACGCAGAATACATAGCTGACATCAGCGCAAACAACGCCCCGGCAAGCAGAACCGGACCTTCAGCAGGAAATGCACCGACGGCGGGTATGAGCAGCCAGGCGGTTTCAAGACCTCCGAAGATGACCAGGATGTAGCCTCCAATTACCAACCAGGATTTCCATTGCGGCCGAAACAGGATGCTTAAGAATCGTTCGGGCCGCTTGAGATCCCAGACAAGAAAGCCAACAGTCACCGCGAGAAAAACCAGCGAGACCAATGGAGCTACAACCTGAAAAATCCAATCGGATTTTACGAACGCGAAGCCCACTGCCAGCGCCATTAGGAGAAACACCCCCGCAGAAATGGACTTTGTCCACAAGTAAGCTGACACCTTCCAGCCCCACGGACGTTCGTGGGAAACATCGTAGGTCGTTCGCGCACGAGCTTCCGAATCGGCGAGCGCTTGCTCGTCAGCCATAACCGCATCCATCTGCAGCTCCGACCACAGGTAACCGCCCGTGTGAGTCTGTTCAGTTGGAGTGAGCGAGGCTTGATCGGCATCGATATAGAAAAGCTTCGGGTGCGTTCCTGCCTCTGGTTTTCTCACGGATGTTGGCTCGGATGCGACCAGCTGAGAGAGTCTTGATGAAGGGTCATCCATATCGCCTGCTATAATCGCCTGCACGGGACAGACGATTACACATGCAGGCTCGAGTTGTCTTTCAACCCGATGAGCGCAGAAATTGCACTTCTCAGCGGTATTGGTGTTTGGATTGATATAGAGGGCGTCGTAAGGGCACGCTTGCATGCACGACTTACAACCAATACAGCGGTCGCCGTTGAAGTCTACGATCCCGTTGTCACGCCGGAATAACGCAGTCACCGGACAAATCGTTATGCAAGGAGCGTCGTCGCAGTGGTTGCACCTTAGAACGGAAAAGAATCGTCGAGTATCCGGATATTCGCCCTTCTCAATGTACTTTACCCAGGTGCGGAAGGTGCCGAGCGGGACTTCGTTTTCTGATTTGCAAGCGACTGTGCACGCGTGGCAGCCGATACATTTGCGGTGGTCTATTACAAAGCCGTATTTCATCTGTTGGATGCTTTTGGACTATGCCTTAGCTCGCGTAAAGGTGCTCTGAAGAGAAGAGATAGTATCGAAATAATCCTTCAATGGCCAGTAAACGAAAATTCTATTGAGAGATTAACACGCGGGAAATGAGAAGTTTTCACGCACTTCCGTTCTGACGTTATTCGAACGTTTTAATTCTACGCAGGCGATGTTGTAGTCGTGCTTTTATCGAAGCTCAATGTGGGCGAGAGACTCCGAGTGAGTCTAGCACTCGGTCTGCCATCTCGCGCCCCGCATAAGCCAGTGAGTAGGCTCCAGACCCACCCGTACCCGGAACGGGAAGTGGAAGTCCACCGGGCCCACCCATAGGTCGCTGGTAAACCCGTCCACCAGTCTTAGTCTTTCCAGTGCCAGGCGTATACATTTCAAATCTGACGGCCAGATACTGTGGTGGCACGGACCCCATTCCCCCGCGATCTTGATATTGTGAATCGAGTTCCAACTCGAACCAGACTACATAAGTCTCGGTTGAAGCCTTCGCCATATCGATGGCCTGTTTGCGATTCATTTCGTCTGCGGCGGCGCTCGGCGTAATGGAGCCGGATTTCGACAGTCTATCCAGGCATGCTTCCTGAACTGTGCGAGAGTAGATCGAGGAGCTTCCAATATGGGAAAGCTGCCAGACGACCTTCACTGGGATCTTGGGCACGGAGTTAGGTTCCGACGGCGCTTTTATGGGTGGCTCTTCATTTTTTGGTGGAAGAGGGTCCGGAGAAGTGGGTTGCTTTGGAGGACGGCGCCCTGACTGTGCCACTGATAGAGGAGCCGCGATGAGAAATATCAAGAGCCATACAAGTGCTGCTTTTCTGTGATGCATTTTAAACGAACGAAGGTATGAAGAATTGTATGGCATAACTGAACTCCTTGGGTGGGCACAGATAACAAGAGTCACTAATAATTTTGCGCTGGTAGATGTCCGAAGAATTGCAGCGACAGGTCTAGTCTACGCTGGGTTGGGTCCTTGTCAAGCGGTTGAATAACCTGCCGGTGAATATTATCGAATGCCATCATTTGTAAGTTTTCTGCTGCACCAAGAAAAGATTAAGCCTTAGGAAGAGGTTCAAAACTCTCTGAGTAGGCCCTCTTATTTCCGAGTTAGATAGGACCCTTCCTGGCATTAGGTTTGCCGATACCCCAGTAAGCCTTAAGCGCTGTTAGTACCGGAAGAAGAGAGGTGAAATGTGAAACGTCATTTCATAATTGCTCTAGCATTAATCTGCGCGTTCGTCGTTAGTGTTCCTGCAGGTCAATCGAAAACGACGTCTAAGGAGGATAAGAGGGCAGAAGAAGTAAAGCGGAAGATACGCAGCCTCGGAATCGCGAGCAGAGTAACGGTCAAGCTAAACAACGGCAACGAGCGCTATGGATCTATCGAACGGATTGAAGAGGATTCATTTCAACTTGCAGAAGTGGACCTCAAACAGGTGTACACTGTGAGCTACAGGGATGTGAGAAAAATTCGCGAGGGATACGGGAATCCTAATCAGTTTACCGGAAAGAGGTGGAATCCCATCTGGACAAAAATTTCAGTTGCTGCGCTAGTAGTAATGTTCGTGATAGTGATACCGCTTTCGATACCGCGGACTTGAGCTGGAGCGAGTCCGTTGCGGTTGCACGATACATCATCTTGAGGGCCGCGCAGACTGAACGGTCTAAAATAATTGTTTGAGGAGTCCGCAGACTGGACGGTCTACGGTAGATTTTAGATCCACTTCCTAAGCTTGAAGAACGCCAGCATGCCGACAGTGATGACCACCAGCGCTGCAGTGACGTACCAGATACCGTTTGGGTTCTTGATTAGCGGGAATTGCTCGAAATTCATTCCATAGTATCCAGTGACCAGGGTGAGCGGCAGCATGATTGTCGCCAGGATTGTAAGTCCTTTTACGATATCGTTAGTGCGATTCGCCATCTGTGTCAAATAGATATCGAGCCCGCCAGTCAGCAGGTCGCGGTATGTCTCCACTAGATCCATTGCGCGAACCGTATGGTCATAAACGTCACGGAAGTAGATGCGCATATCTTCATGGACGAAAGGGGTGTCGTCGCGTATGAGCAGGTTTAAGAGCTCGCGCTGGGATGCGACCGCACGTCTGAACTGCAAAAGGCCTCGCTTGAGAGCGAAGATCGTAGACAAAAGACTCACATCGGGATTTAAAAGCAGGTCATCCTGCACCGCGTCGATGGTATCCCCAATGTGATCGAGCGTTGGCAAATAGCGATCGACAACCACATCAATGATCGCGTGCAGGATCTGGTCAGGTCTTTCAAAAAACTTAGCATTTGTGTTGATTCGTTTTTCTAACTCTGCCACCGCAAGGCTGGGCCCGTCGTGGACTGTGATTATGTAATCGCTCCCTATAAAAGCATCGATCTCGCGTAATCGGACCTCACAAGGCTTTTCCGTATAGTGAGTCGCGTTGATAATCAGGAATGAGTAATTTTCGTAGTAGTCGACCTTGGCGAGCTGTTCATAGTGGCGGCTGTCCTCCACCGCTAATTCGTGAAACCCATAATGGGCAGCCAAATCATCGAGTGCCTGGCTCATCGGGTCTTTGAGATCAATCCACAGTAGGCCAGGACGGTCGATAATTGTCCTCAGACTGTCGGTCGTTTCCGAGGTAAGCGTTTGACTAGCCGTTTCACTCATTTCATGGGAAGGAAAACCGGATGACCTGAAATGGCCTCCCAACACGCGAAGCTATCCGTTTGAGGTCTCTATTTTATAAGGGAGATGTCCAGCTCTCCCATTTTAACTTCTCGGCTTCTATCGTCTGCGCTTTGCGGGCCGGCTGGCGCGTTTTTTCTGTCGTGGCTCACTAATCGTGGATTTGATGTTCGATGTTGTTGGGCCGCTTGGTTCGGCCGCAGCTACAATCTCTGCCGGTTGCGTCGCCAGACTGACTTTTTCCATACTCACTCCGTAGTCTATTGCAATCAGAAAAAGCAAAACGCAAATGGCCAGTGTTAGACCCCAGTAGCCGATGCTCAAAAAAACGCCGCCAGCGTAGACGGTGAAGACGATAAGACCGCCAACGACTACTAAAAATAAGATGCGCGGCACGGTTAGCTGCCCGCTTTTGATAATCTTATCTCGTTCTGCCATTACATAACTCCTGGTGCTTATTACAGATTATGACCGCTCAAGTCAGATACTCGCAAGAGAGGACATTTTTTGTTTGGCTCTCAAAAATGATTCTCCGAGCCTGTTAGAACCCTTTACTACTCACTCCCAATGCGCATTCCATAAAACGATCGCCAAACGAATACAGTTGATACGATGAAGAAAGTTGCGGCCAGCACGTGACTGATCATCGGACCTGCGTCAGTCGTTAACTTCACAGCGAGCTCAACCGCCAGCAATCCGAAGAGAGTGGTGAACTTTATGACCGGATTAAGCGCAACAGAAGAGGTATCCTTGAACGGATCACCTACCGTGTCGCCGACGACTGTGGCGTCATGTAACTCGGAACCCTTTTGCTTGAGTTCCACTTCGACAATCTTCTTCGCGTTGTCCCATGCCCCACCGGCATTGGCCATAAAAATTGCCTGGTAAAGACCGAAGATGGCGATCGAAATCAAATAACCGATAAAAAAGAAGGGTTCCAGAAACGCAAAGCCCAGAGTGCAAAAGAACACCGTCAGAAAGATATTAAACATCCCCTTCTGAGCGTATTGAGTGCAGATCTGCACGACCTTTTTGCTGTCCTCCACCGAAGCTTTCTCGACACCCTCCAGTTTTATGTTTTCCTTGATGAATTCGACGGCTCGATAGGCTCCGGTTGTTACTGCCTGCGTCGACGCTCCGGTGAACCAATAGATCACGGCTCCGCCAGTGATCAGGCCAAGTACGAAAGGCGCGTGTAAAAGCGAAAGACTTTCGGTATTGCTTGTTAGACCGCTGGTAAGGGCCATTATGATCGAGAAGATCATCGTCGTGGCGCCAACGACCGCAGTCCCAATCAGAACCGGCTTCGCCGTAGCCTTGAACGTATTGCCTGCGCCGTCGTTCTCCTCCAACAGGTGCTTAGCGCGATCGAAGTTTACGTCTACATTGAAATCCTTCTTAACGTCGGCGGCGACGTTTGGTATTTGCTCAATAAGAGAGAGCTCGTAGACCGATTGGGCGTTATCGGTGACCGGTCCATATGAATCTACTGCGATAGTCACGGGTCCCATTCCCAGGAAACCAAACGCCACGAGACCAAACGCAAACACTGCGGGCGCGACCATCAGCGATCCCAGACCCAGAGTGCTGAACCCGTACGCCAAGGCCATCAAACCAACGATGCTTACCCCTAGCCAGTACGCGGAGTAATCTCCTGCAACTAGTCCCGAAAGAATATTTAGTGATGCCCCGCCTTTATCTGACGAGGACACCACTGCTTTGACATGTCCTGAATTGGTTGAGGTGAAAACCTTCACCAGTTCCGGAATGATCGCGCCTGCGAGCGTGCCGCACGAAATAATCGTCGAGAGCTTCCACCATTGTGAACCGTCCCCAAGAGAGGGAATGACCAGCCAGGATACAATGTAGGTTAAGCCGATCGAAATCGCCGACGTGATCCAGACCAGACGCGTAAGCGGCATCTCAAAATTCATGTGGTCGGCATTCTTATACTTGGCTTTAGTAACTAACTCGTTTATGAAGTAAGAGAGCGCGGACGCGATCACCATCATCACGCGCATTACGAATATCCAGACCAGCAACTGGACCTGTATGGCCTCGTATCCTGCGCCGACTGCCTTTTCATTTACAGCCAGCGAAATGAACGATATAAGCGCGACGCCGGTGACGCCGTAGGTTTCAAATCCATCCGCGCTAGGCCCAACCGAGTCGCCCGCGTTGTCGCCGGTGCAATCCGCGATGACTCCAGGATTTCTGGCATCGTCCTCCTTGATCTTGAAGACGATCTTCATCAAATCCGAACCGATGTCAGCAATCTTTGTAAAGATGCCGCCAGCAATTCGAAGAGCGGCCGCTCCCAATGACTCACCGATCGCAAATCCGATGAAGCAGGGTCCGGCGTACGCACCGGGGATGAACAACAAGATGCAGAGCATTATCAGGAGTTCGACGCTGATAAGCATCATTCCGATGCTCATGCCTGCCTTGAGCGGTATTGCGTAAATCGGGTATGGCTTGCTCTCGAGGCTGGCGAAAGCGGTTCTGGAATTCGCAAATGTATTTACTCTAATTCCAAACCACGCTACGCCGTAACTGCCGGCAATGCCCACAAGGCTGAACAAGAGAATAATTATCACCCTTACAGTTTCGAACTTGAGGAGCAAGCCGAAGTACAGTGCGATGATCACCGCGATAAATGCTTCCAGAATGAGAATAAACCTGCCTTGAGTGATCAGATACGTCTTGCAGGTCTCGTAGATGAGCTCCGAGATCTCGCGCATCGCTTTATGGACCGGGAGGTTCCTCAAATGAGTATAAATTGCAAGTCCAAAAAGAAGACCTAGTGCGCAAACCACCAGACCGAATAAGAGCAGCGTGTGTCCATCGATTCCAATAAATTTGACCTGTGACAGGTCGGGTATCTGCAGGTTAGCCTCGCCGCCCGGCTGATGTGTCTCGTGCCGAGCCTGCCCAAACGCCACGGACGAATGTAAGGACAAAACGGCCAGTGCCGTTGCGAGCATCGCAAGCAGTCGACTGTGCCTAGCTTTGCGAGTCATTATCTTTATTTTGTTCGGTATCATTTCTAGAACGGTACCAGATCTCATATCGCCTTATTACTACTCCCCTTAGAGTATGGATTTATGATAGTCAGCAGTTAGAATAATGCTAAGTCCTTCCAAAGCCGCCAGGAA
>DATFWY010000225.1:0-14627 GCA_035258805.1 Blastocatellia bacterium
GGCGGTTAAACCCGCGCGAGCCGTCACTGTCACAAACCCTGGCGCTAACAGACTTGCCTGCCCTGCTTCATCAATAGACAATTTGCTCTGGTCCGATGACTCCCAGGAGAAATTGGCTCCCTGGGCTGGCTTGCCGTCTACATCCGTGCCCATCGCGACAAATGTAATCGAGTCTCCGATGTAGCCTACAAGCTTGTGCGGACTGATCCGCGCGGTCACTACGCGAGCGGTGCGCTCAGCCATGGTGAGATCTCGTGACACTGGAGTGCTCGATTGAAAAGGCCAGATAGGAAGCATCGGGACCGGTATGATCACGGGCCCAACAGGGAGATCGATCAGAGGAATGGCGCGAAGGTCGTTAACCTCAGAGTTGATGCTTGCTGCAACAACCTTTATTGGACTAGCCAGCAAGTTCAGTGTAATTCTGGGAGCCGGCCAAATGAGAAGGTTCAGGGCAATCGCACAGCAAATAACTTTGCGTTGGTTCTGGTGCCACCGAATACGGGTCATTACGGTTCTTGCAACAGAGCTTAGTACTGATCTGGGGAATGCATTTGGGCGCATCTCGGCCTCCATCGCGTGGATTCGTAACTGCCCATGAATTGGCCAGGCGTGAATCTGGACAGCTAGGTGACTATGAACTTTGTCCCACTAAGACCGTTGGATTTAATTCCTGTGCTAGCAGCTGGAAAGTGATCTAGATAACCACAGTGACTAGGGACGACAGCGTTTGAAACGTCGCGATGATACGGCTGAATTGTAATCTTGTCAACAAAGAAATAGCGAAAATTAATGCGAAATTTGTATGAAATTTGCAGTCTTTGATCAGGATTAAGATCTCTTCTCATCAAATGCAGCAAACCCCATTGTGAATCACATCTGACCAACATATAGTAGCCACCTTAGCGTTCCTCAAGGGAATCCAGCGCCACGTCGAGGAAAGAAACGTTGGAAACGTGAAGGGGATCCGATGTGTAATTCTGTGCTCTCCAGCATCCTTTGGACGGAGGATGTTAAGGCTCGGTGGGTAGGGATTAATGCAATGCTGACGTGTGAAGTATGCGGTTCGATAGTTGTTGAAGTTCGACTGCGGTGGCAGAGGCATATGCATTGTTCCAGTTTGCAGACAGTGCCTAGAGAATGGGCGCTTCAGGGCTTGGCTAGCATCACAAATGGATCTAGCATTATTGCTCCATCCTGATCTTGAGCCAATAGGCGAGGGGTTGTGGAAGAGGAAACGGTGAAAACGGGTTCCTGGTTTTGTTATAATTGCCTGATGTCACGAAGAAGCTTGGCACGCCTGTTACTCATATAGTGACCGATCTTCAGGAGCCAGTTCCGCTCTGTTGTTGCCAGTGTTAAAGTAATTGAGCTAAAACGGGCTGGTTAATTAAGGAAGGCTAGGCACTCGACTAGCGCGTCTCGGTGAGAAAGCGCGGGAGATGCGAAGCTCATCACGCTGTCTACATCATATCATTTCACCGAATCGATTGTGAAAGGAAATATGAGAAACATCTCTAAGGGCCCGACTGTCAGTAGTATTGTTAGCGATCATGTAAAAACGTAGAAATCTGAACAAAAAGCCGACCCATAATTATGGCATCCGCTAGCAACCTCGCTGGAATCGTTAACTCCGATTACTCGTACGTTGGTATTGATCGCAAGGCTATACTGACAACTGATCACAAAATCGAGCGGACGGCATGCTTAAGGTTCAAAGGATCGCCCATTGCAATTCCAGTTGCCTTTCTTCGTTCTGGGGCCTGCGCAGGAGCAAGAATAGTTACCTTTCCACCCGCCTTCGGCGATGATGTTATCGCCTCGCGCCTGGCGCCGGCTTTTTGTTCAGATTTCTACGTTCTTTCATGATCGCTAACAGTATAAATCTCACGGCCACTTAGTCTCGTGAGGAGGATGCGCCGGACGGCCGCGTGCCCTGCCACGATTAAGAAGTCTTTCCCAAATTGTTGTCTTGAATGGGTTAGCAAAAGATGGGTAAGAGGTTTTCGGATCTTCGATTCGTACCATGGACTCTGTTGAAAGTCTCAACCTCTTGCACTCAGTACTAAGGGTTGTGTATTACTCCAACGATCAATTAATCCCTCAACGTACTTAGTCAAATCACGACTGTTGGGTTCATATTCTAAAGGAAACTTCTGAACCTTAACCTCTTTAACTAATTCTGCTCCTAGGTCCTCAGCTAACTCTAGAAAACGCTCTTTAGCGTCCCCTATATAGAAATTAAGCCGCCAGTTGCTAACCTCTTTACATCTACGTTCGAGCAAATAAGCATCGCGCTCTTGAACGGTAGGATTTCTGCGAAGACTATCAAAGAAGTACTGATATGTCATCATATGCTCAAGTGCTCGAAAGAAGCCGGCGTACACTCTTTCTTCCCCGATTCTGTTAGGAAATTCGCCATTAGCAATTAGAGCATCTCTTACCGCAGTAAGTGATATTTGCCTTCTCTTCCTACCTTTTCTTATTCTTAGCTTGTTCCATTCTCGTGGAGAGCTAAAAGTAATGACTGAGGATAATATTTGAGCATTGCAATCACGTGCAAAGTGGCACTCGATCATAAAAATAGTTTGAAATTGCGATATTAAGGCAGAACCATCTAAGAAGTGCATATCGCCGTCAAAGGTGAACAGGTTATTGCTTACTTTGAATGTACTCTGCAATCTAAGCCACAGGCTGTCCGTGAATGCAGACACGGTTCGATACTTTCTCTTTGCAAAGTAATTGAAAGACCTGAGAAAATCTTTCCGTGTTTCGCTCCAAAAAAGAATGCCTGCCGACGCAGGGAAGTACTCCATTTCAAGGCCTAGATAAAGCCACCAGAACGATTCTAGAAAAGAACCGTGCGCCTGGCTCGATGTGTCTTTAGAGCCCAATTTGTTTGCTGCCTCAACTGCACGCTTTGCAGGCGCAAAGTATGAACGCAAGAACTTTAAAAAATTAGCTTGCTTGTGCCCTTCGTTGCTGTGCATAACTTACAAACTCAAGTGGTCTTCTGAATTCAGGAGTAGGCTTGCAAACTTCGGTATGTGTTACATCCTTACAGTATTCAACAGGGCCATCCCATTTATACTGCCACATAACAACTACCTTTTCTGTTGTCGCCCATAAGACGCGAGCCCTCAGTGCCAAAACAGACGGAAACCTCTCGCTATATTCTTCAGTATACTTACGAACATCGTCAAGAATCGGAAGATCAGAGCTAAGGTCTGAGTAAGCAGCCTGGACGGGTCGAAGCCAATTTATCAGTAGGGTCCCAATCATACGTGTATTTGCAATTACTCCGAGTAGGCCAGTGAAGTTGACTCCCAAATTCGCCGGCGCAAAAAGGCAAAGGTCTGAACCAAGCAAAGGCTCGACCTTTATGAATTCAGAATCATCGCAATTATGGACACCTTCATCAATTAGGATCTGATGAGCATTCCTGAGAACAGTCCAAATTGCCATTCTAAGTACAACACCTCCGATTGAATGCCCTACAAGAACTAAATGCTTATACTGATTAGGCAACAGCGTTCTATAGTATTCGTATGCGGCCGACTGGAAATCGCCGGGAAAGTCTTGGACATCTGTATCCAATAAATCTCTACGCGGTATTGGGAATATGTCTCTAATAAACGCTAGGAAGGAATCCGCACTTGCAGGAATATGAGAACTAATACCATCATACTTGTAAAAAAAAAGATCACAGCCTGAATACCATGGATATTCATCAGCAAGGCTATCGATCAGAAATTGGAATTCAAGCCAAGTCTTAATCGAATCTCCCCCATATCCATGCACGAAGACAATTGCCGTCTCTTTGTGAGGCTTTGGTGACAAAAGGGCATAAGATCCCCTATGTCCATCTAAATCAATCCAATCGTGTTTAAGTGTCGGGCCGTCCATACGTGCTGTGCAAAATAACAAAACCACCCTCAAGAATTCAAGTGCTTAGGTAAAGTAAACTACATAGAGGTGTGAGGCGGCGGTGCTGAATAAGGGCTAGTCGCTTACAGTGGGTTAAAGTTTACTTCAGTCTGTCATTTAACATCGCTGCGAGCCGATAACCTCCCAATGCGATGCGGTGCTTAGCAATTAACTTGGAAAAAGTCTGGGATCATTTCATTGCCTTACCTGGAACTGGATGAACAGTGCCCATATCTGATAGGCAGAACGCGAGGCACCGATGTACTTTCATACGGTAGCCGTTTCGGCCCGACAAGCAAACGGCAGGCTTTCTTGCCCTGTCGTCTACCCTAGAGATCGAGACGAAGAGATCCACCTAACGCGAGCGCCTCTTTTAGAAAAGCGACGGTTCGGCTATCTTCGAGGGGCACGTCCGTTCAAGTATTACAGCCAAACCTATCTTATCGATACTGCGTTTGACTAAGAGATCGGTAGTGATCAGATGGAGCTCCGCAAGCGGTACTCGCTCAACACTGTTGACTATCCAGCACGCCTCCTTCAATGCCGTTGCGACTGCACGCGCGAAGTCACTGCTTTCGGATTTTGGCTCTCCAAGAAAAACAATATCAATCGTGCCTTTGTTTTCGCTGGCACGACGGAGCACCGTGCCAATCGCCTCGAGGTTGCCGCACTTGGCCGGATCAATCATTGCTTGCTCGACGCTTCCGCGTTGCTCTTGACCATCGGGGCCGGTCTCTGAGGACCCGCCGCAGAGTTTCGGTAAGCGTCGCCGATTCTGGTCGTTTTGCTCTGTTGTATTTGTTCATCGACTCATCCTTACGACTGTAACCTCCTTGTGACAATCTTGTGACAAATTTTCATAGATACTCGATCACACGCAGTGATTTTGACCTTCCGGCTGATGGCTCAACTCGTTGTAAATGTTTGTTAGCATCACTGCTTGTAACTGAACGTAAGGTCGCTTACCTTGACTGTTGATCAGGAGGTCGAGGGTTCAAATCCCTCTGCTCGCGTTTATATTTACCCAACCTTGCGCTCCGCGATTCTGACAATCTTGCGACAATTTTCAGGAGCACGTAAGTCCTCTAGGATTTCCAGTTTTGGGGCGAAACAAACTTGTGTTTCTACCAAATTCGCCAGGCTGCGAGGGTGGGTCCCGACGCAGGTTCTTTCGCTAGCCTCTGACCGATTCCCAGTCCCACTCACCTCCGGCTTAAACCCCCATGAGTGACCTGATGAGTGATATTCATCGTCTGACGCCTAATCGTGATCCAGATTCGGTTAGTCACTCGGATAGCGGGCTGGATCAGCCCATTTTGGAATGCCAGGGCACGCGCATCCGCGTCGCGCTTCTCTTGTAGAGATGCTATCAGCTGTATAACACGTCAGCTAAGAATTCTTGTCCACAATTTCGCGTCTATGCTCAGCAACCGATGTTAGAGATCGCGACGCGATGAGTATAGCGGCGAGGTAGTCGAAACACCTATCCGGGCCCGCCGAAAGGTCCTCTTGGCATAGACGATCCATTCGATCGGGCGAAGAGAGCTCACGACGCACTGGTGACTGTTGGCAATAAGCCGAACAGAGAGTGTGTAGCCCGTTTCAGGCTAACCTCCCACTGCAACTCGCACAGCTTATCGTATCTGCGCCTGGTTAGGCCCGTGCAACCACATCGCGGATGTTTCTGTAGTGGTCATCCAGATTGAGACCTGCCTGCAACAGGAAGTCCAGAATTCCAACCAGGTCCCCCTTCATGTCGACAACGATCCCTTTGAGCTGCTGCTCTGTCTTTGCTTTTGCTATCGGGTCGACCGCGAGCGCAAGCTGCGGGTACACAGACGCCCACACGGCGTAGTGATTCTCCATCGAACGCTCAAGTACTTTAATGTGTCGAAGGTCAGCCTCAGGGAGTTTCTGCTGCAGTTGGCTCGCAGTAATGCGCTGGTACTCAACGCCATGATGTTTTTGGACTATGGCGTCCCCGTCGCGCTCGATCTTTGCGCGGTGCTCAACCGGCATTACCGGAGCCTCGCGCTTGGTCAGGAAGCGTGACACCTGGTCACCAATCTTGTCGATCAACCCTACGCCGGCCGTTGCGGCTCCGATTGCCGCGGTAATCGTTGCTAAGTCAACCATAGCGCCCTCCTTCTGTCATTTAGGTGCGTTTGGGAACTCGACTCCTGAGCTTAACGAATAAGGTTCTTTGCGTGGTTTCGCCGCCGTAGAGAACTGGTGGGATCGAGCGATTGGTTCGGCAACGAACACCGCGCAAAGAACCCGTTGGACTAAACCGCGGCGATTATATGGGCATTGAATCGGGTTTACAAATCCTGCTGGAAACGATCGGGAGTCAGGGAACGACCCAGTGAAGCGTGCGGAGAATCGGGTACGTGTGGTCGGAACCGCGGACTTCAGTTTTTGAAAGCTCTTCCTGAATGTGCGCTAGAGCGTCTTTTCCCGCCAGACCTGGGATTGAAAGGCACACCTCTATTCTCGCCTTGCGCTCCAGAGACCACGCCTCGGCGCGGTGAGAGCCCGATTCCGACATCAGTCCGTTGTTTTGAATCTCACGAAGTGTCATACGCAGTCACGGCCTTTGTCTTCACGGAAGTGAGCCGGGGCAAGGCTTGCGTTGGACCCCGAAGAGGAGCATCAGCAGATATACCAATTGCCAGACGGGCTTTGCCCCGCGTTCTCATACGACTCTCTGGCCACTAGGACGAAAAGTGGAGCCTAGACAATGCAGCAGAACCAGTGATGAGGCAAAAACGAGAATAAAAACCAGCTCCGATGAGATTAGCTTAAAGAACACCTGAAATACTCGCGCACTTTCCGTCATTACAGTTGTAGAAGATTGTTACCCGGAGATTGGACAATGACCAAAGTATATCGAGTCATCGCCTCAACATTGACGTTGATCTTTGCCCTTAGCTCGCCTGCCAGTGCTTGGAATACTCGCGGCCATATGATGGTCGCTGCGGTCGCCTATTCTCCAGGGTTGACTGCTTTCACAATCACTGTTACCAAAACAGAGGAGACTCTCCGAATTCAACTGTAAGCATTAGGACGACACCTCGGGAACAGTGCTTGGCGCTTTCTATTCAGCAAACAAAACCTGCATTAGTTCCTAGAAATCAGGCGTCTATAGTTATTAGGGAAATTCAGCAATGGCCCCGAACCTTCATATGCCACGTAACTTCATAATTTGCTGTGACGGGACAAACAATCAGTTTGGTCCCCAAAATACTAGCGTCGTTCGTCTCATTCAGGTCCTCGACCGCGACCCAACAAAGCAGCGTCTGTATTACGATCCCGGTGTGGGAACACTACCGGAACCAAGCGTGTTCACGGCATTGGGTAAGAAGATTTCAGAAGTAATCGGTCTCGCTTTTGGTGGCGGGCTGACTTGGAAGGTCGAAGAGGCTTACTCCTATTTAATGGATTACTGGGAGCCCGGCGATCAAGTGTTCTTATTCGGGTTCAGTCGGGGCGCATATACAGCAAGGGTTCTCGCTGGACTTCTTCACCAGCTTGGTTTGTTACCACGAGGAAATCAGAACCTAGTCCCTTATGTGATGCGATTGTTTAGCTCGATAAGGAAATCGGAGCCGGGCCAGGGCGGGTACTGGGAGCTGTGCGACCAATTCCGTTGGACGTTCTCCCGTCCCATATTCCAAGGCGACGACAAGCGGCACTTTCGAGTTCACTTCTTAGGAGTGTGGGACACTGTGTCTTCGGTCGGGTGGGTTTGGGACCCAGCAAAGTTCCCTTTTACCGCCCGCAACCCCAGCATTGATATTGTTCGTCATGCAGTGTCGATAGACGAGCGTCGATGGTTTTTTAGGCAAAACTTGACACACGCGGCAGACGGTCAGGACCTTCAGGAGCTTTGGTTTCCAGGCGTGCACTCGGACGTGGGAGGCGGTTACGCAGAATCAGATGGCGGACTGTGGCGAGCCGCCTTTGAGTGGATGTTGGGCGAGGCGATGAAGGCCGGGTTGTTTGTAGACTCGCAACGTCTCGAGATGGTGATGAACCTAGTGGCTCCATCGGAGCGGCCCTGGACAGACAAGCAGCACGAATCACTAACTGCCGGTTGGTGGCCAGCAGAATTCTTTCCAAAGCTGCAATGGCGACCAGACACACGCCGGCGGTTCCCCGCCCTCGGATTGGGACGACACCGGCGTGTCAATGACAATTCAATGATGCATAAATCAACACTGCTGCGTATTCGGGATATGTCATACTCGCCCCCCAATCTGTCACAAAAATTCGTTGAGAAAGTGCGGACGCTTCAAGCCGTGCCTGAATCGTTGCCGTTTGAGCGTTGAACCATATGAAACGAAAGCTAATCCTCACAGCGCCTCTCGTTTGTTTCAGCCTACTCTGTTCAATTACCTTCCCGCAGGTCAAACCCGATTCTTGTACGATCAAGTCGCTCGCAAATGATAGGAAAGCTGTAAAGAACCGGACTCCTGCGAAAGGCGCGGGTTATCGGCAAATTAATAATGGCAGCGCGATTACCGTGCCTGAGTTCTATGACTTGGTATGTGGGTTTTCAGATCAGCTACCGGACAAAAAGGACATTTCACAGACCAAACCAATTGACGAGTTTGAAACAGTGACGGTAACTGTTAGGGGGTTCTTGCTCGCCGCCAAATTCGAGGGTGGCGAAGACAAAGACATTCACGCTCAGATTGCCGTCGACGCCGACCCTAATTCAGACCAACTAATTATTGAGGTTCCCGCTGGCAAGAGCTTTTGTGATGCGCGAAGGGCTCTTTGGGGATTCGTGAAAGAGGATAGGGAGAAAGCTGGTAAGAAAACGGCGGTGAGCAGTTGGAGACTCATCGAACCTCCTGAAATCACAGTCACGGGCTTTCTTTTCCTTGATGCGCATCACATAAAGAGGTCGCTGACAAAGGACGAGTGGTGTGTCGACAATGGCGGGAGGGGATTGCAATTCCCAACTGGGTCTGGGAAGAAGACTCAGAGCTTTGTAAAGGGTTTATGGGAGATACATCCGGTTATTTCTATATCCTGAGAGCAACTTTAAAAGGAGATTAGAGATGAACACACCAAATGGCCGTGATGAGATAGAAGAAATGTTCGGGAATCCTGCGAATTCCAATGGTACATTGAACGAGGCGTGGGAGGGTGCAAACATTCGTAAAGTGCCACCTCCCGATGGATGGCAACTTTATTACCAGGGTGATAGTGGCCTTGTGAAGGTGTCAGGGATCAGGATGCATCAATTAGTGCGGGATTCGTTTGTGGCAGTCTTAGACGAGGTATGGGGGCACGCGCGAGATGAATTAGGCGGAGCAGCAACAGATGATCAAATTCGCGCGTGGCTTCACCAACGACGCCTTGATCGACACGGTGGCGGCTTCAATTTTCGGAAGATAACTGACGGGAGCAAACTCTCTTTACACTCATATGGGATTGCAATTGATTGGGATCCAGCGAACAATCCGCGTAAGAAACCGCTAAAGAAAACACTGCCAGATTGGTGGTACGATATTTGGAAGAAGCACGGCTGGAGCGACGGCAGGCACTTTTCGACGCCTGACCCAATGCACGTACAGTTTGCAACAGGAGCCTAAAATGTAAGCTGTAATTGCTCAAATCGCTGTCGCGCACGGCTGATGAGGGACTTTTATGGACGACAATCAAGAAAGAAGGCCAATTCTCTTCCTCAGTCACAAGCACGGAGATCGTAGTGCTCCGGGTACGTCACTCGGCCAATTGGATGAGAATTGACTCCAAAGATATCCCAGTTCAACTTCTAGATGGGTCGAAGGTCTTTGCCGGCAAATTTCAGACGGAGCTTCACTTCCCGGACTTTGGCCCCGGCTAGCTGCGAGTTAACAAAGGCGTCAACCAGAGCCGACGAAGCTAGTGTGGAATGGGTATTCGCATCGTCGGGAAGACAGAGATGCACTTTCTGCACGGGATGGGGAAAAAGTTCGTCCCGGTAACAAGGCAGGTATGGCGTTTTGGCAAGTCATTTCTCTTCGAGCGCCAGCTCATCGCGCAACTCTTTCAAATCCGAAAGGAGATCCTTCATAGTTTGATAGCGATCATCGGGAGCCTTTCGCAGACACTTGGTGACTATGCGTTGCAATTCAGCGGGCCGATCTATTGCAAACCGCGACAGCGGCATCGGTTCTTTAACAAGTATTGCCGATAGCACGTCGATACCGGACTCGCCGGAGAATGGTTATCGTCCGGCTACAACCCCAAAGGCTTGTGACAATCTTGTGACAAATTTTCATAGAGACTCGATGACACGCAGTAATGTACCGAGAGAAGGTAATGACATCGGGCGACAACAAGTCTCCTTGAGACGACTTAAAGAACTCGTCATGCGAGCGTTTAAATGAAGGCCGGCGGCAAACTGACCCGCCGCACACAGTGGCGGATTCCGGATCTGCGAGGGGACACAGGCCGCCGTCGAGCGACCCTTGCGCCCCTCCTCGATTGGGACAACCTCGTCTTTCGGCTTGCTGCGCACCGGCATGCTTAGTGTCCGCGCCGTCTCGAAGCGAGCGGCCTCTCCTTTGCCGCAGATTCTTTTAGACCGAGATCCGCGATCCTCTCTCCCTGCTCAGTCAGAGTGAAGACTGGCTGCTGATTCCTGACCCCAGCTATTTTTATATATCCATCGCGAAGCCCCTTAAAAGCAATGCTCGCAAATGTGTCTCCTTCGTTTAGGGTGTACCAGTCGAGAAGCACGCTGGCACTAATCCCAAGCTCTTCGGCGCTCTCCATCAGGACTTTTCGCAATTTGTCATCAATTTGCATGGTCTCAGCCTCCCACGTTGTTAAGTATGTAAATCTCCTTTTTATCAGTCCACACTCTTAGTTCTTTTTATAAATCCCTGTGACAGATTTGTGACCGAACGTTCTTTAACACTTGCTTCTATCCACTCCCATCTGTTACCTGACGCTGGCTGCGGCTCGTAATCAATGTTAGTAGTTAGCACTAGATGTCACCGAACGGTGACCGCGCCTGTCGCTCAACAACGGCGGAGACACGATAATTGTTAAGGATAACCTGGCGACGGTGGTTGCTACCCTTACATTCGGTTCGGCGGAAGGCAACGCAAATCAGTCGATCACTCGCAGCCCGGATATCTCAGGAGGCTTCGTTACCCACTCAACCGCTCCGGGAAGCGGAGGGAGCTTGTTTTCTCCGGGTGCGCGAGTCAACGGATCGCCTTTTACAACGACCGATCCGATTGTGACGTCGATCTCACCTCCGGGTGTGGTGGCCAGCGAGGACCCGGTGACGATCACCGTGGCCGGTAGCAACTTCGTAAACGGGTCAACCGCCAATATCAACGGCGCACCGGTTACCACCACTTTCCTGGGCCCGCAAGAGCTCTCAGCCGACATCCCTCTGGCGTTTACAAGCGTCCCCGGCAACTATGCCATCGCGGTTCGCAATCCCAACGGCGCATTGTCGAACGCAGTGCAGTTTGTCGTGCTAAGCCGCATCGGAATCAATGAGTATCTTGCTGATCCTCCGGACGGCCAGCTTGGTGACGCGAACGGCGACGGCGTGCGCGATTCAGCTCAGGATGAATTTATCGAAATTGTTAACAGAACAAGCGCACCAGTAGACGTCAGCGGCTTCGCTGTGCTTGATGCCGATGCGACTCGATTCACGTTTCCTACGGGAGCGGTGATACCGGCCGGCGAAGCTGCGGTCATCTTTGGCGGGGGACATCCTCAAGGAGACTTCGGCAACGCCAGGTCCAATGGGTTGGTCTTTACTGCCGCGCTCTCGCTAAACAATAGCGGCGACACGATAGTACTGAAGAACGCCTCGGCGTTGCCCGTCGAAACTATAACTTACGGGGCGACCGAAGGTAGTGCTAATCAATCCTTAAATCGCAATCCGGACCTGGTGGGAATCCATTTTACAGCTCATTCAACAGTTCCGGGGAGCGGAGGACGTCTCTTCTCACCCGGCACACTGGTAAACGGATCGCCTTTCAGCGTCGGCCCACGCATTACATCGCTCAATCCGGACAATGCTAAGAGAGACGCGCCCCCGTTCGATATGACGGTGGCAGGCGGAGGCTTCGAGGGCGGGGCCACGGTGCTCATTGATGGTCAAGGGGTGACAACCGAATTCATCGCTTCCGATCGACTGATCGCCCGCGTGCCGTCGTCTGTTACTGCAGCCAGCGGGCCTCACACGGTTCAGGTGCGGAATGAGGGAGGAAATCGATCGAATACTGCAGTCCTGACTATCGTCCCGCCTCCGCCGACGATTTTATCGATCTTGCCAAGACTAGTGACAGTAGGCGGGGGAGCATTCCCGTTATTCGTATCCGGCTTCGACTTTGACACTGGACCGCAGGTGCTGATCGATGATGTACCAGTCAGCACAACGGTTATCAGCTCGTCGGCACTTAGAGCAACTGTCCCTCCGTCTTTCATTACGACGATTGGAACTCGTTCGGTTGTGGTACGAAATGCTGACGGTAAGAAATCGAATTCAGCAGCGCTCGATGTGATTGCTGCAGCAACCACTATTGCGTCGATATTCCCCGTAAATACCGTTGCCGGTGGGCCGAGCTTTTCTTTGTCAATCAATGGCTCCAATTTTAAGAGCAATGCGTCGGTATTTTTTGATGCCGCTGAGCTCGTTGTTAGAGTCATCTCTCAGAAGGAACTAAGCGCGCAAGTTCCTCAATCTCTGATCACCAAGCCGGGAATTCACGGGGTCTCGGTGCAAAATGGTAACGAGTTCCGCTCAAACGAAGTGTTATTCCAGGTCTTACCCGATCCACCATTATTGGGCTCACTGGATCCGGCCAGCGTCACAGCAGGCAGCGGTGATTTGATTATCACTGTACAGGGTCAAAAGTTTCAGCCGGGAGCGATCATCCGTGTGATCGAAACAACCCAACGGGGTGCGTCACTTGAAACATCCTTTCTTGACAGCGAAAGGCTGCGTGCGAGAGTTCCAGCAGCACTTATCGAAAGGAGCGGCGCAATCCAGCTCGCGGTCGAGAATCCGGATCTCGGCTTATCAAACAGCATCTCGTTTAAGGTGCTCATCAAAGATCCGCTGGTTATCAACGAATATCTCGCCGATCCACCCGATACTCTCGCGGGAGACGCTAACAACGACGGCACTCGCAGCTCTTCTGCGGATGAATTTATCGAACTATTGAATCGCTCGAGTGAACCGTTTGACATATCAGGTTACAAACTCCTGGATAGCGACGCGATAAGACACGTGTTTGCGGCCGGCACAATCGTCCCGCCATTCGAAGCCGCGGTTGTTTTTGGAGGAGGCTCGCCCTCCGGCCCGTTTGGGAACGCAACGGAGAATCATTTAGTGTTCAAGGCGTCAACCGGCGGTCTCTCGCTGAATAACGGCGGCGACACCATTACACTCCAGGACACCCAGGGACGCATTGTTCAACAAATCAAGTTTGGAGCCGTAGAAGGGGGCGCAGATCAGTCCTTCAATCGAGACCCCGACGGCGACGGTTCAACTTTCGCACCTCACGTTATTGTTGCAGCGGACAGGCGGCTCTTCTCACCCGGTGTCAGGGCGGACGGAGATACCTTTACAGTCAAACCGCTTCTCCAATCGCTTGATCCTCCGTCAGTTCACGTTGGTTCTGCCGACATTACATTATCTGTATCCGGCGCTCGGTATATGCCGGGAGCGGTTGTTCTGCTGAACGGCACGACATTGCCGACGACCTTCCGTTCTGAAGCGCTCCTGGAGGCACTAGTTTCTTCCGATCTGCTTCATGTGGCAGGGCTGGAAGACGTACAAGTGAAGAACCCTCGAGGCGAGCTCTCCGGCATTGCTCGATTCATTATTGCCGACGATCCGCCAAGACTTTTGCGAGTCAACCCACAAAAGACTGGTACGGGTGCTGAGGATCTCGAGATTTCAATGTCCGGCGAACGATTTCAGAGCGGCGCGACGGCGATGATCGAGGGTACTCCTATTGAAACGAGGTTCGTCTCGCCTACAGATCTTATCGCCATCGTGCCAGGTACGTTTTTTACGCGAGCGGCGGAGTTGTCCTTACTTGTGGTAAACGAGGATACAAATCAATCAAACCGGTTGATGTTTAATGTAGAAAACGGTCCGCTAATAACTCGTTTATCGCGGAATAAGATTAGATCAGGAATTGGCGCATTTGAAATCGAGGTGGGTGGTGTTGCTTTCAATCCGGAGGTGATCCTGTACGCAAACAATGTCGCACTGTCGACAAGTTACATTAACGATGGTTCGGTTACTGCGCGGATCCCTGCAGAGATGACAGAGCAGCCTGGTCTCCTGTCGCTTCAGGCCAGGAATCCGGACGGCGGACGATCTAATATTGTGCGCGTTAGGGTCCAGTGATCACTCTGATGTACCGTAGACTGTCTAGTCTGCGGCGTTGTCGAGTGCGGAAAATGGCACGCAGACTAGACAGTATGGTACATCACCGCACCCTGCCTCATCGAGAGTGCTGCGCGCTGACGAATCGCGTGATTGCGCATCTGTTGGTCCGCAAGGATAACCGCGTAGCGGACACCGCTACGTAATATGAAAGGGGCGCCCCTTTAGTGCTAGGTTTTGTTTACGAAACGAAACCACATTTAAAGGAGAACCCCTATGAACAGAGATAAGTATGTCGGAATGGATGTTGACCAATCAACCTGTGTAATAG
>DATFWY010000226.1:0-4470 GCA_035258805.1 Blastocatellia bacterium
GGAACACCGCATCACGATCGGCCGCATTAAAAGGATTCCAAAGCCCGCGCTGTTCATCGTAAGTTTTCATCTCCGTGATCTCAATCCCGAGAATCTGTGGTTGAGGTAGGTTGATCGTTATCCTCTTTGCTTTTTCATCGATCTGCACTGAGCTTCCAATGTCAAGATTTATACCTGCGAGCACCTTCCCAGTTACGACTACAAGTGACCGTTTGGTAGATCCGTACCAGGTGTCCTCATATATAACCACATCTCTCAGAGTGGTTTCACTCGATACCAGCTTTGCGACTTTCTGAACTCTATCGACAACGACCGAGTGGTTTACCGTTGTGTTATTGGGTTGAATCGAAAAGCGGGTTATAAACCACGTGAGACCAAGGACAATGACACAAACCACAATGAGTATGCCCGCGATAATCCATAAGACAGGATGTCGACGCTCTTGTCTATCGCTTCTATCTGTCAATAACCCTCCTCGAAGCTAACCTGCCGCCAACCAAATCTTAGGTGTTGGTTTTGTCCTCATTGCCCACAATACTTACTCCTTTCGTTGATTGCAGGCTTTACTTAGGGCAACTGCCCTTGTTCCATTCTATCGTAGCCCATCAGTCGCAGAAAGGTTTTGCGGTCGGGTGTTGATGGTTGCTCTAAACCCACAGATGGTGGTCCTAAGGGGTGAACCGAATAGCTCAGGGGAACAGCTTACATTGACAATTACAGTGAAGCATGAAGCTCGACAGTTGACGTCGCAAAGTTCGTTTGCGGCGGAGCGTTATATGTATCCATCCGTTTTAAAGGCAATGCTTGAGTGGACTCTTCCGAGCTGAGGACGCGTTGGGGGCTTGGAAACCGAAGACCCTATCGTGTTGATTGACAGCAATAGCTCGATGAGCTGCTGACAGGTACGGCGTCATCACAACCACTTGCTAACCGGCCTCCCAGCCAACCTTGCCAGTGCGAATCGTGTTCCCTCCCGCACCGCCGTTAATCTCTGAGCCTCTTTCACCGTCACCACTAAGGTCACCACTGCACCTATGCTGTTCCGATAAGTCTGTTTTTTGCTCACCGCCAAAACCTTGACGCTCTCAAGCAATATGGTTGACTGAGACGCTCGGGTTCTTATCACATCCACGTAGCTGTCTGGCACCACATCTCCTATGAGATCATCAGCATCAACACGAATCGCTACCGCTCGCATCCCATCAGGTATTCTACGTTCTGACTGCACATCATAAGACGGCGGCGAAACATCAGGTATTCTGCGTTCCGACTGCACATCGTTAGGCGACGGCGGAACCGTCTCGCCCGAGCCATTGCGATAAGCAAAGTAAGCGACAGAAACACACAGTGCCAAAGCAACCAACACAAACATCACTAGTGTCCGGGTTCGCTTCATAGTTGATCTCTCCTCGAAGTTATCTCGACTGGCTCACGCACAGAAAGGCTTGAAGTGCTGATTCCTAGCCCGGAACAAAGTTCCTCCAGTGACCACAGGATAGGTCAATGCTCGACGTTTTTGCAAAGTGGGCACGGCGCAAAGACCTTCCTTTAGACTTGATGGGAATCGAACCGTGAAGCCCTTTGACTCCCTGCCAGGGCCTGAGTTTAAATAGGGCGCTGTATTTAGAAGAAAACTACTGTGTGCTTCGAGGTAATGATTATAAAGGCGGTAACTGAGATCACCCTCAACATTGTTACAGCTTACTCACTAAGCGACTCCACAAAACAATGAAAAAGTATTTTCTCTCAATGACACTCGCATTAGCTTTTCTATCCACTACCCTGGCGCAAACGAGTCAAAACGGTTCGGCAGGGCCATTGAATGAAAAGGTAGACAAGCTTTTCGCCCAATGGGACAAGCCGGATTCGCCGGGTTGTTCGATCGGTGTCATCAAAGACGGCAAGCTGGTTTACAAACGCGGCTATGGCTCAGCCAACCTCGATTACAGCGTACCATTAACCTCTGACTCCGTCTTCTACATCGCCTCGACCTCCAAGCAGTTTACCGCCGCCAGTATTCTGTTGCTCGTCCGGAGCGGAAAGATTTCGCTGGATGACGACATTCGCAAATACTTCCCCGAGCTTCCCAGGTACGAAGCCCCGGTCACCGTCAACCATCTGATTCATCACACCAGTGGCGTGCGCGATTATCTGGAGCTAATGGGGATGGCGGGCCGGAAAATGGATGAGCCTTTCGGCAATGAAGAAGCGGTCGAGTTGATCGCCAGGCAGAAAGGGCTGAACTTCAAACCCGGCGAAAAGTTCTCGTACAGCAATTCGAATTACGTGCTGATGGCCGAGATCGTACGGCGCGCCAGTGGCAAGAGTCTGCGCGAGTTCGTCGACGAAAACATTTTCGCCCGCTGGGCATGACCAACACTCATTTTAACGACGACCGCACGGCGGTCGTTAAAAATCGAGTCGTGAGCTACGCGCCGGTTAGCACTGGACGATACACGCAATTCATCAAAACTATCGAAGCCATGGGCGACGGCAATCTCCTTACATCAGTTGAAGATTTGGCAAAGTGGGATCAGAACTTTTATGACAACAAAATAGGCGGCGAGGGGTTCAGCCCGCAGATGTTGACGCGTACAAAACTCAACAACGGAGAAGAGATTCCCTACGCATTCGGTTTGGGAAACGAGATATATAAAGGATTGAAAGCTGTCGCGCACGGCGGCGGTTTTATGGGCTTCAGAACGGAGATGATTCGCTTTCCCGAACAGCGGTTCACTGCGATCTGTTTATGCAACCTGGGGTCCGCGAACCCGGGCGCATTGGCCCGACAGATGGCTGACATCTATCTGGCCGACCAGCTCAAACCCGCAGAAGCCAAATCAAACAGCTCGCCGAAGGCTCCAGGCCCGCCACAAACGGTGACTCTGACAGCCGAACGGCTAACCGAATATACCGGCGTTTATTACAGTGAGGAATTAGACGCCACCTATCGAATCGACGTCGAGGAGGGCAACCTGTTTCTCAAAGCCAGGAACGCCCCGCGAGCGATCCTTTCGTCGAACACCAGGGACGAGTTCCGGCGAATGGGCTCTACTTTAAAATTCGTGCGGAATGATCAGCGGCAAATTACTGGGTTCGTGTTGAACGGTGGACGTTCAACAGGCATTCAATTCGTAAGAAAAGCCAACTAAGAACTCGTGGGACTCTGAGGCTCCGGCGCTGAAGTGCGTCGCACATCTCTTCATGCTTACGTCTCTATGCCCTAATTGATCTGCTACCGTGGAGATTGGCCCCACTCACCAATAAGCTACGCCTCCGAGGCTCCGAATCTGGAAGCGGCAGAAATCATGGAATTCTTGTTAAGTTCCTGGTACCTGCACCGGACGCGCTCAATCGTCGACTTCGTTCACAAGTCATACTCAATTGAGTCTCTCTGCTTTCGACAATTCCCTGTTAACGTTTGATGCTTCCGCCTCGTCCTACAAACGGACGCTTGGCGCTTGTAGCCCGCCAAAATGACGTCATCTTCGATCATGACGCCGGAAACGGAGACCTATGAACACACTTATCCAGGACCTGCGATACGCGACTCGAATGCTGGTGAACAAGCCCGCCTTCTCGCTGGTCGCTTTGACCGTGCTAGCGCTTGGAATCGGCGCCAATACGGCGATATTCAGTGTTGTGAACGGTGTGTTATTGAAGCCCACTCTGATTTCGGAACCAGAACGCCTGGTAATGGTATGGAACAAGGGTGTGGAGGCTGCAGGCGGTGACCGCACCCCGCTTGCCGTTGCGGATGTTCTTGATTGGCGGGCGCAGTCTCATTCATGCGAAAGCGTTGCCGCTTACCAGAATGGAGCCTTCAACTACACAGGCGGACAATCGCCTGAGCGCATTCGAGGGGTGGCGGTGACGGGCAATTTCTTTTCCACTATCGGCGTACCCGCCGCCTTCGGCCGTACATTTTTCGCAGACGAAGAGAATCCGAGTAAGCCTCGTGTTGCGGTCATCAGTCATAGATTCTGGCAGCGGCAATTCGCAGGTGATCCACAGATAATTGACCGGGCGATAAACCTCAACGGCGCGAGTTACACGATCGTCGGTGTGATGCCTGCTGCTTTTGATTATCCTGCGCGCGACGTTGAGATCTGGACAGCGTTGCAGCTGGCGCAACCCAGCAGACGCGGGCCCTATTTCTTGAGCGGCGTTGCGCGACTGAATCCGGGAGTCACCATCGAGCAGGCGCGCGCAGAAATGAACGCAATGAAATCCACACTGTCTACAGATACGTTCAGCTTCAACGTGATTGCGATCAATGACTTCATTGTTGGAGAAGTGCGACCGGCGCTTTGGGCGTTGCTTGCGGCAGTTACGCTTGTGCTGCTGATTGCGGCGGCTAACGTCGCTAATCTGCTGCTCGTGCGGGCGGCGGCGCGTGGCAAAGAAATCTCGATACGAGTCGCGTTGGGTGCAAGCCGCCGGCGCATCATTCAGCAGTTGCTCACCGAG
>DATFWY010000227.1:0-4103 GCA_035258805.1 Blastocatellia bacterium
CCGCCATTGACGTCCAGAGCTTCAGAGAGTTTCGAGCGCCACGAGACCAGACGATCTTCGCTTTCCGTCAGCAGTTGCTGGATGAAACCTCGAAACGCCTGGATCAGGGCGCCGAACGGCGTGCTGCGAGCAATCTGGTCGAACTTGCCCGCAATGAAATACCCGCGCTGTCTAACGATTGGCTTGTATAACTCTTGAATAAGCGAGGTCTTTCCTACGCCCGCGTAGCCTGAGACCAGCATCATCGCGGCTGGGCCATCGCATACGCCATCGAAAGCACCGAGGAGTTGTTCGACCTCTCGATCTCGTCCATAGAGTCGCTGAGAGATCACGAAATGGTCAGGCACATCACGCTCGCCTAGCGACAATGTACCGATTCGGCCGTGGGCCGACCATTGCGACGCGCATGCTTCGAAGTCTTCTTTGAGGCCCCGCGCGC
The DNA here is from genome assembly GCA_035258805.1 of Blastocatellia bacterium. Classification (GTDB taxonomy): domain Bacteria; phylum Acidobacteriota; class Blastocatellia; order UBA7656; family UBA7656; genus Onstottus_A. Next base: position 440 of record DATFWY010000227.1, read on the forward strand.
TTTGATAACGATGCTCGGCGTTCTTGGAGAGCAGTTTCATAATGACTTCAGAAACTGGTCGAGGGATCTTCGACTCGATCTCCGAAGGAGCCGGCGGCGTCTTGGCGATGTGCCCGTGAATTATTTCGAGCGGGTCGTCGGATCTGAATGGACGAACACCGGTAAGAAGCTCATACAAGACTGCACCGAGCGAATAGAAATCAGTTCGATGATCGGTGGTCCGATTCATTCGTCCTGTTTGCTCAGGCGAAATGTATGGGAGCGCGTCGCTTGACAATCGCTGCGGAAGCAGCCAATGGCTCTCGCTTGCGGCTCCGCAAGCAAAGCTGAAATCGGTGAGTTGCGTCTCGCCGGTCGCAGGGTTGAAAACAACACTTCGCGGGTTCAAGTTACGATGAATGATATCCTGGCGGTGCAGCTTTGAGAGAATCTCCGCAAGCTGAATGGCTACTTTGAAGAAGAAATCAAGATCGTCGTGATGCGTCGCGAACTGCGCCTGAAGCGGTGCGCCGCCTCGATCTTCGAGGACCAGGCAACACTGACCATCCTGGCGAAACAGTTCATAGACCCGAGGGACGCCTTCTATGAAAAGCTCGCGAAGAGTCTCGAATTCACGCTCCAGCAATTCCACAGCAGCCGCGCCCTGCGGACTCCGACGGGCCCACTTGAGCAGAACTGGTGTTTGATCCTCGACTCTGCGGCCTCTGCTAAGCGAATACCAATCGTTCCCGTCAAGTTCCTGGGTGATCTCGTAATTGGGAATGGTCATAGCGCCACCGATGACTGCCAACCTGAACTACCTTAGAGTGTGGATTGCAAGCTGGGCTGTTGCTTGCGACCGGCTCCTTCCGGCCTTTGGGGCTTCACGCTCCGGGTGATCGTTACGCGAGCGGATTAATGCTAATGGAATCGGTTGAAGACAGCAAAGGCGAGTCCGATATTGGGAAGTCGAGCTTGGGAGGAGATGTTCAATCCGCATCGGTCCAAAGACACCGATGAGCCCGAAGGGATGTAGTACGCGGGCGGCAAGGGCTCGTGCGATCAAAGGCCATAGTTTGGCTTGTGCCTTCCAGAGAAAGAGGGCTCTGAGCAATTGCCTTCTTGAGTACGTTGTAGAAGGCTGAAGATGAAGAGAATGATGCTTTTGCGAGCGAGGGAGCGGGCTCACAGATCGTCAACCGGGCTCTTCACCCCTCTCCCGCCCTTGTTCATGACGTGAGTGTAGATCATCGTGGTATTGAGGTCCTAATGCCCGAGCAGCTCTTGTACCGTCCGAATGTCGTAGCCAGCTTCGAGCAAGTGTGTCGCGAAGCTATGTCTGAAGGTATGACAGCTTCCGGGTTTTGAGATCCCTGCTCGAAGTATCGCGGATTTGACGCTTCTTTGAAGGACATCTTCATTTAGGTGATGCTTGACTTCCTGCTTCAATTCGGAATGCCAGCAGCGCTTAGCTGAGGGAAAAACATACTGCCAACCCCACTCGCGTCCCGCATTTGGATACTTTCGATCGAGCGCGAACGGCAGGGTCGTCCTGCCGCAGCCCTCCCTCAGGTCTCGCTGATGAAGTTCCTTTACCTTCTCGAGGTGTTTGGTTAAGTGCTCCTTCAACGAGTCTGGCATAACAGTGATGCGGTCTTTGCTTCCTTTTCCGTCTCGGACGATCATCTGGCCGTAGCTGAAATCAAGATCCTTAACGCGCAGACGAAGGCATTCAGTGAGTCGAAGACCAGCGCCGTAGAGGAGACTAGCCATCAGCCATTTGGTGCCTTCGAGGTTTCGGAGAATTGACTGAACCTCTTGTCGGGTAAACACAACGGGCAGTCTCGACGGGCGTTTTGCTCGGGAGATGTTATCGATCCAATCGAGAGGTTTTTTCAACACTTCGTTGTAAAGGAAAAGGATAGCGCTCAGAGCCTGATTCTGGGTTGAGGCGCTGACCCGCTTATTGACTGCGAGGTCGGAGAGAAACGAGCTGATTTCGGATTCAGCCATGTCGTTGGGGTGGCGTTTATTGTGAAAGATGATGAAGCGTTTTATCCAATTCCAATAAGCTTCTTCTGTTCTGGGGCTGTAGTGCTTGACACGAATGGCGTTGCGGACCTGATCGACGAGCTTTTGCTGGGTCACGGAATAAACCTCGACCGCGGTCTATCCAGGAAGGGAAATCGCAAGTGTTGATATACTTGATTCTGAGCGGTTGGTCAACTTGTATAGGTCGCCTAAAGGTGGTAATTATTCGACCGAGATTAGGTTCTCGATTTCATGTTATGTTGCTTCGCGGCTACTAAGGACATGCTGATCGTCATTTCAGAGGACTACGTCGGGAAGTGGCTTTGCGTCCGGCCTACATACGGCTGGGGGTGGAGTCGCCTGGACGATCTATCGCTCCCGGTCGAGTACGAGCCCATTCAGCGGGCAGGCGACTTCTCAGTGTTGGTTCAGTCCTTCTTCTTTTTCGGCGGCGAGATGCGGGGTATCACCGGGCGTGTCCGCGAAGGCGACGGGATCTTCGCCGGTTACCGCGTCATTGCGGGCACAATGCTTGTTGGCGACTATGACCTTCGCGGCCGCCTGTGCATGCGCTGGGATCTCGAACTTGGCGCCGGCCCACTGAGTCCCGAGGAGTGGCCCCGGCTGGCGCACGACGGCCCGGTGTGGGGCGGGCACGGTATCGTCGCTGAATCCGCAGGGGCGATTGACGACTACTATCGGGCGAACGGGTGGTCACTCCACCGCGCAACATAACTCTGCGTGCACCGGAGCCGCGCGAGTTCGTTTCTTAGAATGCGGTCCCGTTGCTTGGATCGCCGTCGTAGCAACGCGCAGCCCGGTGACGCTGACGTTATGCCTTTGGCAGTGTCTTACCATGAAAATCACACGTCCCCTATTATCTTTTTTCGTGGCGATTGCACTCGGGGCGGCGATGTCTGCGCGGGACAAGCCCAAGCCGGACATTTCGTCTTTCGACAAGTATGTCATCGGCCTACCCTCCGTAGATCGAGTTGAAATCCTTGCGGTCATAGCATTTCCCATGAATGAACTGAAGGATGGTGATTGTAAACGGTCCGATATTATTTGCACCGGACCTCCGGTACGCGTAGTAGCGTCCAAAGAACTAATCGGCGCGGATGCCAATAGGATTACACGCCTATGGCGCAAATTGCGTGGAGGCAATGGCGCGGGTTGTTTCGCGCCAGCCTACGTCTTGCGTTTTTACCGAGGTGAGGAGCTTCTCTTAATCACAGATGTGTGCTTTCAATGCTGCAATATCACCTTACCGGGCGAGGGAGGCGATGGGATCGCCGGTATGTGCGGCGACGTGACCGCTAATCGGAATTTCAAAGAGTTCGTAACGAGAGCACTGCCTCACCCGAAACAACAAAATAGACCCAAGTCACGGTAACTCGGCATACTCTCGATGCAGCGGAGCGCGCGCAGAAACCTTCTTAGTATCGCCGTTGAGCGCGCGCGCCCGCTGATCGGATCGTTCGGCGGCGAGGGTCGTTTGGCAGAATGACGTTGGAATTGCATCCAAGGTTTGCCGAGAATGCCTCATGACAAGTGACGTCCTACTGCGGGAAGTGACCGAAGGTGACCTTCCGATCTTCTTTGAGCAACAACGGGACCCGGCCGCCAACCGTATGGCCGCGTTTACGGCCAAAGA
>DATFWY010000228.1:0-9946 GCA_035258805.1 Blastocatellia bacterium
GCTGAGTTTTTCAACGCCTTTAACAACGTGGTGTTTCAAGGCCCGAACACGAACCAGGCTTCGGCGCAGTTTGGGCGGATCACGTCAGCGCTCGATCCGCGCATTCTGCAGTTCGGCATGAAGCTGCTGTTCTAGAAGATCTGTTAGCCCGGATTTCTCATTAGTGATAGAACGCGCTGGTGCTATGTCTAGCAAATACTCAATTTGCATCTTGTTTGAGGACCTGGCCTTAGAAAAACAGACTGTATTTTTAAAACAGCGTCTTTTTTCACTCTAACCCACAGTGTAGAAGAGGCTTATAGCGAAAAGTCTTCGGGGTTAATGAGAAATCCGGGCTAAGACATAACAGGTCGCTCGCACATACGGATTGCGGTCGTTGCCATCATACAGAGGATGATTTTGCCAAGCCGCGATCCAGGTCTTCAGCCTTTGACAGAGATCCGTCGCGAAGGCGCGGAACTCCTCCGGGGTCATATCCATGTACATAGTCGCCCTCTAGCTGATGGCGCCGAAGGGCACAGCCTCCGGGTCGTCCTGATGCGCGCGCTCCGCGATCAGGTAGTCGTAGTAATGGCAACCGTTGTTATATGGGAATTCCCGGCAGACATCGGGGCGAGCATCATATATCGTGCAGCGTCTCGTTGCCTCATCCAGAAACTTACACGCCGTTCCGTATATGCGATCCTTCCGGTGTCTGAGCACGCGGCCGTAGCCGGCGATGACTTTCGTGAACCTGTCGGTACCGAAAATGCCATCCGAGAAAATCGGGCCGGAATTTCACCAAGTCAATGAAATCAATCTCGACTCGTCTTTCGACAGTTCTGACAAAAGCGACTCCTAGATTTTAGAGTGGGCAGATATCCCTTCGCAAAAATCCGATCATCGTCCCAAGATGAAACGTACGGCTTCTTCAGAAGAGTCAACCTGGTCGTGCCAAGCCGGTACTTTCGGCACAGTTTGCTGTCTGTTTGTAATAGTGGCTAGCTCGACATCGTCTGTATCAAGCTGCCCGCTGATACCGATGATGAAGGCCGCCGACCTCAGGAATGGAAAGGATCGGGCCCTTTCCTCCAGGTTCGACTGCTCGTGGGATAGGGGAGTTCTGATCAAGCCCCTGATGGGGCCTGGAATTATGATAGTAGCGAAAATATCCCTTTAAAATTCTTCGAAGATGCTCTTCGGAAAATACAATCACGTGGTCGAGACATTCGCGGCGGATACTGCCGATCACTCGTTCCGCGTAAGGGTTTTGCCAGGGCGAGTGGGGAGCGGTGATTACTTCTTCGATTCGCATACCGGCTACTCGTCGCCGAAAATCGTCTCCGTAGATCGAATCCCGGTCTCGGATCAAGAAGCGTGGGGCGGTGTCCTCCGGAAATGCCTCGACCAACTGCTGGGCCGTCCAGGCGGCGGTCGGATGTTCTGTGACGTTGAAATGGACGACTTGACGCCTCTCGTGCAAGAGGATGATAAAACAGTAAAGGTTGCGGAACGTCGCAGTGGGGACTGTGAAGAAGTCGATGCCGATGAGGTCGTTGGCGTGATTGGAGAGGAACGTCTTCCACGTTTGGGAGGAAGGCTTAGGCGTTTTGATCCGGTATTTTGCAACGGTTGATTCAGCCACCTCAACCCCGAGGAGGCTGAGTTCGGCTTGAATCCGTGGCTTGCCCCATAGGGGATTCTCTTGAGAGAGCCTGCGGATAAGTTCGCGAATTTCAGGATCGATTCTTGGGCGTCCCGGGCGACCTGCTTTCGATTTCCAGCGCCAATAAAGCCGAAACCCTTGGCGATGCCATTTGATGACAGTCTCCGGTTTGACGATGAGAAGAGCGGAGCGCCAATCCCGCCAGCATTTTGCCAAGATGACCCAAAACAGTCGATCCTGAAAATGGAGGGAAGGCCGTTTAGCGGTTCGGTTCAGGATGGCGAGTTGCTGGCGAAGGGCGAGGAGTTCGGCCATCAGTTCCAAACGAGGCGCAAAGAAGGAGCGAGCAAGAGAAAAGAGAAGAGGGAAGAGAGCCATAAACGAGAAGCGAGATCGCAAAAACTAGATTCAAAAATCGGTGGGCAGTATTAATGATGAGGTTTCGTAAGTGCAAGCGTTTGAAGGTCGGATGGGATTTTCGGTATGGACAGCTGGGCGACACCTCAAGCGGCGTTGATACTGTCGGGCAGCGGTCTGGAATCCCCCTGGCAAATGAAAGCGCCCCAGAAGAAGGGATGATCGGGATATTGTCGGCGCAGGGTTAATTGAGCCTGCCGTAACGCTTCGGCACGGCCCAAACGCCGATGGAGCAGGTTTTCGTAAAATGCCACCATCAGTTCACGCGTGTGCGTGTCCGGAACCTTCCAGAGGCTCATGATCAATGTCTTCGAGCCAGCCGTAGTAAAAGCGCGGCGCAGTCCGAATACCCCCTCGCCGTTGCGGATGTCACCGAGGCCGGTATCGCAGGCAGAGAGAACCACCAACTCGTTGTCGAGCAGGTTCAGAGCAGAGACATCCTCTGCAGTCAAAAGACCGTCTTCCGCCTCGGGCGGAAGCGAACCTGATTGAGCCCAGATGTTTGCGCCGGCCAGCGCCAGGCCTGAACGTAACATCGGATTGAAAATTTCGGTGAGCCGCGATAAACGATTAACATTTCCTCTCCCGACATAGCTGAATGGGAGTGTCCCATGATCCGGATCGACAATGGTGTCTTCCTGAAAGAACCCGTGGGTAGCGATGTGCAGGACGGCAGGGAGGTCACTCTTCTTAAGACATCGCTCCACCGCTCCAATTCCAATATACAGATTAGCCTTCAATAGATTCGAGAGCTGTTCGCCCTCTTCGCGCGTGCCGATCAGGCGGTCGAATGGAAATGATCTCCTGAATCCTGCTTCTCCGCTATCACCCAAATCATAATCTGGATCGGCGATGATAATGGCCGGTTCAGTGAGGTTCGTCGCAGAAGCAGTCAGTTCGAGTCTGAGCAAATCACGTCCTGATCCAAGATAGCTGATCGCGAAATCGTCCAGGAGGTAGCCCTGATCCTGTGATGGCAGAGCCTCAAACGGCAGTTTCAGTATTTCGCCATCGGGAGCGATAAAGAGCCGCCGGCAATCGGAGAGCGCGGGGCCGAGCGGATCGAAGACTGCTTTGCGGAGTTGATCACCTGCCGTGCGACCGTCCGCCGCCGACTTTGGCTGGCTCCGGCCACCCAGATGACGAGTTCCCTGCAAAACGGCTCTCCGCCGGTCGTTCTCTTCCATTCCGGCGTCTGTACGGTCAGCGACGGACCTAGCCGCTCCGGTGATAGCGCTTCTCCAGAGATCAACCAGTTTGTCAATCTGCGTGGCTTCCCCAAGATCTATGAGTCCGACATCTTCCGGCCTTCCGGCGTGCAACACGAAAGCCAGGTAACGGTCCTGGCGCCACAGTGATTCCCCTCTGGTGGGGACAGCGTTGAAATCGAACTCATTGATGCGGACGAACTCGATCAATGCGCTGCCGGCCGGCAACAATATGGCAACCTCTTCGGCATTCACGCTGAAGAGGTGCTTCTGCAGGAGCAGGTCGGGGATCTGTCCCGATAGTTCGATTTCGAGTTGCTCCTGTTCAGTCGCCAATTCGGCAAGGATGGCTCGATGGACCGCCTCTCCTTCCTCATCATAACCGGTGAGGGTTTTGTTGGCGATGCGGGTCTTGACGTCCAGAAGCCTGTTCAACTGTGGAGCGAGGGCCTCGTATTTGTTTTGCAGGAGCACTTCGCGCTGCATCAGGGCAGCCTCGGCCAGCAATCCCTTGCGCCGCAGAACCAGGTTGAAACCGACCTTGATCGCGTCTGGCGACGCCGGCAGATGCCGGCTGATAAGGGAAAGGCACCTCACAAATGGGCCTCTTATGTCTTGCATGAAACTGAGACGCTGCTGTTCCGCGGCTGCCGGAAGCACGCGCAGAACCAGGGCATCGTAAAAGTCCGCCGATTGCGCCATATAGGAGAGGGCCTGATCGAACCTGCCATCGGTCGCGCAAAGCACGGCTGCCTGTTCCAGATATTTGGCTACAGACCTCAGATCTTGATCTTCCACTTTGGAATAGCGGTCGAGCACGATCATCAAATAACGGGTGGCGGTCTCGGTCTCGCCATCCATTCTGTAGAGTTCGGCCAGATTAGCCAAGCACTGGACGCTATCGGGATGCATCGTTAACCCCATCCCTTCGTAGAAAGCGGCAGTTTGCAAGAGCATAGTTCTACTCTCTTCGAGATGCCCCATAGCTATCAGCACCCCACCACAGTTTTGAGACTGGAGAGCAAACTCCACGCCCACGGCTCTGATCGCTTCAGGGGTTGCTTGTGGCGCGTTTTTCTGGCTCTCAAACATCCACGACCACGCCTGCCGCGCCTTCATATGCAGTTCCCACGCGCGATTGAAGTCTCCCAGCGTTCCGTATAAGAGGCCGAGGTTACCGCGGAGCGCGGCCATATCGAGATCGGTCGCTTCTACCATCTCGGCCATGGCATGGTCTTCCCCGGAAAGCCATCGAATCAATGAATCCCTGGCACCGATAGCCTGCTCTATCAACTTCACCGCTGTAGCGCTGTCTCCGAAGGTGTAATAGATCATTGCCCGCGCCTGCAGCAGCTTGATATAGGTGATGTCCTGAGTTTTACCAACCCTGGAGAAGAACGCGATCGCCCTATCGAGCATCGGCACGGCCTGGGCAAAGTTGCCGAGCTTGAATTGAAGGAAGCCTACCAATCCATCGCCCTGGGCAAGTAACTGATGTAACTCATCCCCCAGCTCGAACTTCTCGTCCTCGGCTATCTTCTGCATTTCCCGCGCCAGGTCTCGCGAAGTGTCGGAGCCAGCGATAGCAACTTGCAGAGCCTCCCCATACCGGCCGGCATCGAACAATTGTCTGGCTTGTGAGGCCAGTGTCATGTACTCGGCTCCTCGCGCCATGAACATTGACATCCAGGGCGGGACATCATCGCCGCCTGCTTCAGCCATCAGAGCTGGAAGCATCTGTACGATCTTCTGGGCAAATAGCTGGGGGTCGTTGAGGCCTTCCAGAAATACTCGCGCAAGCTGTTGGCCAACTTTTTCAGGCATCCCTTGATTGATGAACATCTGGACCAGTTCTTTTTCAATCACGTCCGAGTCGGAGCCGCTGGTCAGAATACGAAACGCTTCCTGAAATTCATTGGGATCCATCGTCAGAACTCCATACTTTTGATGTTTGTAATCGAGATGCTGCGCCGGGTGCTGCCCATCAATCGCTACCGAGGATGAGATCACTCCAGGGCATCGGCCAACGCCTTCAGACCGGCTTCCGTACTGAAGTATGAAATGTGGTCGCAGGCGACTTCACGATCAAGATTGGGCGGAGGCGTTCGCCCGGACGGCACCGACTGAATACTGGCGACACTGACCGCGATGTCGTTGGGCTCACCGAAAAAGGCCAGCGAGGTTCCGCCGTGCAGAAGCCGTTGCGGCGCAATCCGGCTGATCAACCGCTGGAACCGGTTCTTCTGTTCGGCATCCGGCCAGGCGATCTTCGACGTATTTCCGGCGATGATCGTATATCGCACGCCGGGATCGGGGCTGGCCGCGAGGTTTCGCATGAAATCCGACTGTGGATTCATCTGGTCGAGTGAGACGTCAATCGCTTCCAATCCCTTGACCAATCCGGCGAGGGCTTTCGCCGGCCAGGCCACTGTCGACAATCCATTGATGCCGATGCTCAACGCCGTCAGCGCCAGGTCTTCTATCTTCGACCATGGCGTGCCCGCATTGGGCGTGCCGAGCATTACAAGATGCTCTACAACCTGGTTGCCGCCCGCCCGCTCAATGAACCAGCGCGAGACCAGCCCGCCCATCGAATGCGCCACAATGTGGAAGGTCTTTCCGTGTTGCGGTCCCAGCCCGGCGGCTGCCAGCCGATGCGAGAGGAGGTATGCATTCTCCTCAATCATGGTCTGCAGATTTTCATAATCGAAGGAGAGGATCAGGTCATAACGATCGGCCAGCAACGGGATCGGTGGATCGGCCATTAGCTGGTGACGGGCGCTGGCGGCCAGTCCTCGCGTGTCGCCAATAATGCCGTGTATGTAGAGCAGGATTCTCCTGGCGGCGGCCACACGCGCCTGAATTCGGTTCTGGTCATGATCATAGCTGACGCCGCCTTGACCATCGGCTTCGGCTATCGCCAGCACTGGGTATTTGAATTCCCGCCCGAGTTTTTGGGAGATCACCTTTTCGAAGAGTATTCGAATCGAGCCTGTGAGGCTGCGCGAATCGATCAGCGGCTTCGGTAATCGATCAATCGACACCTCGACAACTCCATCGGCCCGACGAGCGCGACCCAGCGGCAAGAAGAACTCTCCATCATACCCAACGGGTAAAACATGCTCATCCGCATCTAGCAAGGCTTCATCGAACCGCACGACCAATGGGAGTTCCGGCGTGACGCTCGTCACCGTTGCCAGATCTACGTCAGTCAATTCAAGCACGCTCAGACCGGCCTCTCCACCACGGCTGGTCGAAAATTGGAGAGGCTGTACCACTGTTGGGTCATCGCGCAGCAACTCCGGCAATTTGGGCTCCGCCCAATGGCCGCCCGGCTCGGCCGCCCGGCTCAATTCGTGACCTGCCTTCAATTCACGGTTCGCCTGCGCCAGTGTGCCGAGGTTGACCTGTGCCTTGAGGCCCGGATGCCCGGCGATTCTTACCTGTGGCAGCAAGGGAACTTCACCGGCTGCAGGCAGGGGCACGCTCTCCAGCGGGCGCACAGTAGTGATGCTGATCTCCTTAGTCACCCAATCAGCCAGGCGATCTCGCTCCGGACGCCCGCCCAGGGTACGTGTCGTCCGTTGCATCAATCGTTCAAGAGTGTTGCGCGGCGCGGCCATCCCTCTCTTCATAAGAGTTCTGACGGCCATCCCCAATTCATCCTGATCCAGCAATGTCGCATCGCATTCGTCGGTGCTGACGATCAGTTTAAGTATATCTTTGATCTCGCCGACGCCCTGCTTCCACAACTCATCCGGAACGCTGGCGAAAATAGGCTCGCCGGTCATCGCATAAGTTTCAGCGCCCGGATCGAGCCAGACGCCGCCGCCCGGAATCAGTTCCGACGAAATTTTATAGGTCTCGGTCATATCCAATAGAATGCAATAGAGCCTTCGGTTACTTTTGTTTCTGATCTTTACATTGAACTGCGGCTCTTCCCACTCTCCCTGGTTGTAAGCGTAGATGAGATGCAGCTCGTTTGCCTGCGATCCGGAGTCGGGCGCAGTTGATGAAGAGCCATCGCGAGCATTTACGCCGGATAGCAGTTCAATGTCCAATTCAACCTCGTCAGGTCTGATCCGGCTCGTGGGATTGGAGAGTTCGGCGATTCGCAACCATCGTGCGATATGCTCCAGACGTTCGACTGCCTGCCTTGCCCCGGCGGCATCGGTCCTCGGGATGTCTAGGACTAACGGCCGATCATCAGCGGTACGCATGATTCGGTAACCGTCATCTCCGGCGATAAGTTTCAATTCAGCGGCTTCTTTAACTTCACGGATGAGGATCGAGGCTCCTCCGGCCGGGCCGACCCGATCGATCGCGTCGCGAACCTGCGCGGCCAGTTGTTCATTACCGACTATCTGCACGCCGCGCGAGGGGAGCGGGATAGCCACGACGACGGCTTTGTAAGTCATTTCCGGATCCGGTGATTGATTGCCGTTGCCGAGTTGGATCGCAATCTTGCTGTGCGCCGGTGACCGTTCCGTTACCCGTGCCTCCCCGATCGCCTCATCAATCTCGCGGAGTTGCTCCCCCATACTCTTATTGGAAAAGAGTGCGAGGAGGGTTGTCTCATTCCCGGCGGGAGAGTCGATGCCGTGTACGGCGCCACCATCGATGATCCAGCCATCCTTCAGGTCGAAGCGGGCAGTAAAGTAAGGCGGATGGGCCTGAATAGCGCCGCCTAAAAACGGTTGATCCAGTTCGCGAGCGGTCGGGGCTTCGATCAATGGCGATTGCCGGGCAACCTTGGTACGCACCAGCGCATTGACTCTCTTGTAGAGATCGCGGTAAGTCAATCCAGTCTCGGCACGCTGTAGTGATTGGGTGAGAAAGTATGAGAAAGCTCCACGCGTCAGGCCTTCAGCATGGATCTCTTTCGATTCCTCATCGTCACGGCAGGCCGACATCACTATGTGCCGCCCTTGTGGTAGGTTCACCCAACCGGACCGAGCGCCAGCCTTTTCACGCGCTCCTTCCTGCGCCGTTAAGGCGGCCATCTCTTCCGGTGTGACCAGGAAACTGCTCAATGGGCGATCACGTAAATCCGTCGGCACACGACGAACTCCGGCAGATTCGGGGGCGCGTGTGCCCGACCCGGAGTGGCATGAGTCCAGAATTACCAGGACATGGGCACCCCGAGCGGCCACTGCGGCGATCAGTTTCGACAGTTCTTTATCAGCGAGATCATAATTGTCCGCCAGACGGCTGTCGTAACAGACGAGCGTTTCGTCGAGCCGGTCCGGCTCGAGATGCCAAAACTCGGGCGGGGTGCGTTCCTGCGAACCATGCCCGCTGTAGTAGAAGAGTGCGACATCCTCAGGTCCGGCCTGGCGCAGGCGAGTAAAGTCGTCAATCACCGCCTGGCGCGTCGCCTCGCTATTCTTCAAGATCCTGAGGTCAAGCTTTCGACCGCTGGCCAGGCGCGCCTGAAGCAACTGCTCGATGGTCGTGATGTCGTTGACGCAACCGCGTAATGATGGTACAGGTTCGGGGTAATCATCAATTCCGACCAATAAGGCATAGATGGCGCCGCTCATAGGCTCCTCCTTCTTGACTCAATCTTGAGTACTCAGATTTCTCATCTCCACACGACCTGCCTCATCAAATTACATCCGGCCTCCATTCATACGGCCATCCTCTCAACCATTGCTTACGAGAAGTCCTCGAACTGCCGCTGATCTATTACATTTTATCGTCTTTTCCTGTCCGGTAAGTGACTGACACTCGAGTGATTGTGCGGGATAACTGCGACACCAATGAGTCAAAGGCATTCTCGCACATCAGAACTCATCAGTTTGGCTGCCTCTGAGAAACGATAGGCTGTGGCCAACGGACGTACGCTCGTCATTTACCATAATTAACTCTATTTCGGCAATCTTTTTGTAGAAGAAGGAGAGAGCCTACCGCACTAACCTGCCGTTGATGTGAGTTAGTGCGTTGAAAATATATTGGCGGGCCCTCTGTGCCAAAAATTGAAGAGTCCGATTCGACTTTCGACCTGGAAGTGAAGAAAGGTAGTCGCTAGGATCAGAGTTTTTTCAAAAGCTATAGAACTCCGATTTATTGATGTCCCCAATGATGTCCCTAAACACTTAAGGCCGCCATCGTGGCGGCCTTAAGTGTTTGATTCCCCTGATGCGCCCGGCACGACTCGAACGTGCGACCTTTTGGTTCGTAGCCCGGTCGAGCCATTTACCGCCAAATCACATTTAACAACATCTACCAACATTTTCAACGAGTTGCAGCCACTGGCCAGGGCGCCGATATACGCCGAAATAGGCCTATTTCCACCAAGAATTGTCACAAGATTGTCACAAGCGAATGCAGTGAAACATAAGCCACTACCGTTATTTACGGTCTTTCGCCATCTATTTCCGTTGACAATCTGACAGACGCCGACAATCTTTCAAGGAGTTATAATGCATTTTCCATACGCCATCGCTGAAAGGCTCGCGCCCCAGCAGTTCGTGTTCGATAGAGGAGTTAAAGTTGTATACTGTCCTGACGCTCGACGGACTCAGCGGCGACTAAGCTGGAAAGGAGTGTGTTATGTCAGGTATCACTGTTGAGAGCATTTTTAATCAGATCATTCAACTGCCGCCGCCCGAACGGATCAAACTGTGGCAGTTGCTGGAAAAACTAAAAGAGCGCGAAGCCGTGTCTCAAGATC
>DATFWY010000229.1:0-63479 GCA_035258805.1 Blastocatellia bacterium
CTGCCTTGTGGCGCCACCCTCGCCAAACGGTTCGAGGCGATCCGAGGGCGTCTAGGCTCGAGCACTGCTTGAGCGCATTTTGCAATTCGGCGCCATTCTGATAGCGGCGATTAGGTTCCTTCTCCAAACAGCGTTCAACCACCACGAAGACGTTCGGGGGGACCTTCGATTTCAAGGCTGACACGCCGAGCGGCTCCTCGTACATTATGGAATGCAGGGTATCGACATCCGAATCACCACGAAACGCCTTCTCACCTGTGAGCAGTTCATAGAAAACTGCTCCGAAACTAAAAATATCCGAGCGCTCATCGATCTGTTGCCCCCTGGCTTGCTCGGGTGACATGTAACTGGCGGTTCCAATCACCACTCCCGTATCCGTCTTCACCGCCATAAAGGGGCGGGATTCCGTATGGGTGTCCGACAAACTTCTCTCAGAAAGCTTTGCTAGTCCAAAGTCGAGAACCTTCACATACCCATCAGGACGCAGCATGATGTTCTCAGGTTTTATATCGCGGTGTGCGATTCCTGTCTGGTGGGCTGCTGACAGCGCACTCGCTACCTGAATGGCGACATCAATAATCTCGGTCAGCTCCAAATTCCCATCTGCGATACGCTGTCGCAGAGTCTCTCCTTCGATATATTCAGTCGCGATGAAGTGCGTGCCTTCGATTTTCTCAATATCGAAAATGGTTAGTATGTTTGGATGATTGAGGGCCGACGCTGCTCGAGCTTCCTGCTCGAAGCGCCTGACTCTGTCCTGATCTTGAGTGAAGCCAGAGGGAAGAAGCTTGAGGGCGACCTTACGCCCGAGCTTGCTGTCATAGGCCAGATAGACTTCTCCCATTCCGCCTCTGCCAAGCAACGAGAGGATCTTATACTGGCCAATGCGCTGCCCGACGGTCAAATCAGCTTGATCTTCTTTAAACAATCCCATGGCTGCTTCGAAGGGGTATGCTTCAACTAGACCATCGCTGTTATCGTGAGATGTGATTAAGGACTCAATCTCTGTTCGCAGCGCCGAATCGTCACCACACGCTTTTTCGAGGAAGGCGGCGCGGTCGGCAGGGTCGCATTTTAGTGCGGAGTGAAATAGATCATTTACTTTCTGCCAACGCTCAGGGGTCATCGTATATTACGCACGACAGACATGGGGCCTTGGGGATCTGTTTAAAACGATCGCCCATCAAAATATGAACTTAAATCCAAACTGAATCTCTCGCGCACCTCTCGTGCCATTTAGGGTACCGAAGATCGGATTGAGCGGTTTCCCAAACGTCTCGCTCCCCTCGATGTTATCAAAGCTTAGATTGGTATCGACGAACCTGAAATTCGGATGGTTGAAGGCATTAAACATCTCTGCCCTGAATTGAACGGAGTAATAATCGCGCATTCTCCAGTTCTTTACCACTGAAAAATCAAAGTTCTTAATGCCCGGCCCCCTTATGGCGCCGCGACCGAGGTTGCCGAATTTACCGGCATCAGGTAACGCAAATGCCGACGGATTGAGATATCGAGAACGATCGCCTGAGTTGTTGAGATATACGGGGACTCCTGGAACCAGGTCGGGACGCTGGCCGATATTCACAGAGCTAGGGGCAAGTCCAGCAGTGTTGGCTCCGCTTGAGACATCGATGGGAGTACCGTCCAGGAGGGAGGCGATCACATTGACCTGCCAGTCTCCGAGGATCCGGCTGGCCAAAGTGTTTAATTTCTTGAAAGATGGAAGGACGACTACTGCGTTGGCAACAAACATATGTCTTCGATCAAGGTCCGCGTCGCCTCGGTCGAGTTCGTAATTAAAAGGATCGCTTGCGCCGCCTTGGAAGGCCGCTAGCGGAACGTTTGTAATCGCATGACTCCAGGTGTAAGCGGCCTGAAAGGCCAGGCGATCAGAGAAGCGCCGATTGGCCCAAATCTGTAGCGCATGATAGCTGGAATCGCCCGTCGCCTCTCTCAGGTAGGTCGACGCTATCCCGGGCAATCGGCGATTAGAATTGATCAGATCGTTCGCAATCGGATCGTTGGCTCGGATGGCCTGAGCGACTGCAGGGCGTGCGCTCGGAATCACGTCGTTCCAATCCACGAATCGTTCGATGTGCAGCCCATGATTGCCGATGTAAGAGGCTTCGACCACAGTATTCTTCATAACTTCCCGAGAGATAGTCAGATTCCACTGCCAGCTCTCCGGAGGATGGAAGTCCTCGCTAATCGCGAAGAAAGAAGTCGAGACAGCAAGCGCACTCTTCAGCCCTGGATTAATGGTATCGAGGCTGCGGAAATTAGGACTATCGTTGAGGGAAGTGCTTCCTCCTCCAAAACCTGCATCAACGGTACGAGTCCAGGGAGGATTGCTGCCTAAGGCCAGAGTCGTCGATATTCTCGGTCGGCCGACGAATCGTCCGGCGCCGAGACGAAGGGAAGTACGGCCATCACCAAAAATATCCCACGCCAGACCGATACGTGGCTGGAAACCAGCATTGTAGTTGTTAACCAGCGCACGATTAAACCCGCGGGTATCAGCTTGAACCAGAGCACTGTTAGGATCTGTCCCGTCATACAGTCTCGGGAAAAAGTTGGTAAGCCGGTCATTAGCAGAGTAGGGCGGCGCGTATCGTGACCACCGAAGCCCGACAGTTAGCGTGACGGTTGGGCGCACCCTCCACATGTCATTGCCGTAAAACTCCAGATCATGCCATCGCTCTAAAACCCTTTCTTGATGGTCGGACTCAAAGTAGCAACCAAGCGGCAAATCTTTCACGAGCAAGTCGGCAATAGCATTGCCGGTGCGGCTGTTCGTCCCGCAAAACATGTAACGGTCACTGTTGGCAATCGTAAACTCATCCTTGATGTTATGACTGAAGAGTCCACCCGCTTTCAGGCTATGAGAACCTGCCACTTTGGAGAGATCATCCTTCCAGATGAACAGGTCTTCGTGGTTATCCCAAGGCGCTGCGTGCATTAGAGCTGCATACCCATCCGTTCCCCATAGCGTAGGAAATCCGGCGTCGCTTGGTTGTGGAAAGACCGTGGGAAACCTTTGCGTGATCTCATCATTGAGTGCGTGTCCCGCCGGGTTGGTTGTGATGAAGATATCATTGCCAGCACGCGAGAACTGAAGATCGTTCACGTACGTTGAGCCCAGGGTAGCCGTCAATTTAATGACGAAGCTCTTGCTGTCCTGCCCCCAATCCGAGCTCACGGTCGGGAATGGCGAATCCCCCCAGAAGTTGCCGGACGCGGCCTCGTGAGTCCAGCTCTCATTGATCCATCGGATCATCAGGTTCATGTTGCTCGTTATGTTCCAATCGCCACGGATCAGATCCTGTTGAGTACCGATCGGCTCGACCGGCGCTGAGATCCAGTTAAGCCCGGTTGGATCCGCCGGGTTGTTGGGATCGGGATAGATCTTTAGCAATGCGAGCCCGGCGGGGCTGAGGCGGTTTGCAGGTATTTTGTTCCCCGGAAATGAGTCACAGATGGTTGTTGCAGAATCGTTGGGATCTGGCCGACAGGTGTTTGGATCGCGCGGCAACGGATCGGTGAGGAGACCGCTGAAATCTCCCAGCTTCTCAGCGGCTGTCGGAACTCTAGCGCTGAGCGCGTAGGCGCGCCGTTCGCGCCGCCATTCTTCGGACCAGAAGAAAAATGCTCTGTTCTTCTTAATCGGTCCGTTGACGTTGAAACCGTAGTTGTTATAGTTCAGCTCTCCTTTAGGTTGACCTCCTCGATTGAGAAGAAAATCGGTGGCATTGAGCGCATCGTTGCGGAAGAACTCAAAAATGGTGCCGTGAAATTGATTGCTTCCACCTTTGGTGATGAGATTGATAATGGCTCCCTGGGCTTGGCCAAACTCCGCGCTGAAGCTATTGCGCTCGACGCGAAACTCCTGAATCGCATCAATAGACGGATAAACTAACAGCGACGCGTTTCCGCCAACGTCAAGATTATTGACGCCGTCAATGGTCCACAGATTCTGGTTCGAAGCGTTGCCGTTCACTGACATCCCTACAAGAGAGTCAATTCCAGTTCCGCTGGCATTAAAACCTTCTGACGGCGAAACACCGGGCACCATCAAGGCAAACTGCGTATAATTGCGCGCAATGAGCGGCAGTTCCGCGACTTGTTTCTCTGAAATAAGGCTGCTGATGGTCGGGCTACGCGTCTCGACGTGGGCGGCGTCCGAGTTGACATTAATCGTTTCACTCATATTCCCCAACTCGAGAGTCAGGTTGACAACAACATTTTCATTGACGTGCAACTCCACCGCGCTGTAGACCGTCTTCTTGAATCCTTGTGGAGCAGTGCTCACTGAATAGCGCCCGAAAGGCAAACTGGGGACCGAGAAGAATCCATCATCATTGGTCAAGACAGTGCGCGAAAAGCCCGTCCTTTCTTCCTCTACAAATACTTCGGCTTTAGAGACGACGGCGCGTTGAGGGTCTCGAACAGTGCCGCTGATGCTGCCGACCGTGCTTGTCTGGGCTTGCACGCCGACGAGTAAGCCCGCGCCCAACACTAGCAACGTCGCTATGAATAGACCTCGGATGGAACGAGCGAATTTCGTTTTCTTTCTATGCATATCTTTTCGAATTGCCGGCAGAGGAGCTGTCACTCAGCGGAAGTTTTCGACCATCGTGATATTACCGGTATTGCTCGGATCTACCTGCGTATATAGAAACCAGCGGCGGTCGGGTGAAACGGCCAGAGCCATTAACCAGAGGTTGATTTTGCCGAGCGCGGCGACATTGCGCACCCGTCGGGTCGCTAAGTTGAAACATTCGATTGCCGCTTCTCCGCCCGTATCCTGCGTAATGAAATAGATGCCGTCATCGGCTACCGCCCAGTTCCGTCGTGCGTTGGAGGCGATGACTAGAGTCTCGTCGCCCCCATCTACAGGAACTTGATAAATGCCGGGGCTGCCAAATTTACTATAGTAAACAGATTTGCCATCCGGTGATTCGGCAGTACAGAGCCCGCCGTACCGAGTCACTTGCACGGCCTTGCCGCCTTCCGTTGGGATTTTCCACACCTGCCAGCCACCGTTACGATTGGAGCCGAAGTAAATCCAGCGCCCATCGTGCGACCAGGTCGGCACGACCTCGTCTGAAGTCTCATCACTGATGCGGCGCGGCTTGCCACCTTCTGCATCTATCACATAAATGTCCGTATCACCTTTTGCGACAGAATCAAACGCAATTTGCCGCCCATCTGGCGACCAATTCGGGCTGCCCGAGCTGGGACCGCCGAAGGAAGTTACCTGCCTCGGGTTCGAGCCATCACTGTTACATACCCATATCTCCATTGTGGCCGAGCGATCGGACTGGAAAACAATTCGGTTGCCATCCGGAGATATTTTTGCGTCCATGTCGTGTCGAGATGAACAGAGTAGACAAGTTGATGGATTTTTCCGACCCGCAGCCAAAATCGGTCGATCGGCACCGATCGCGGAGTCCTGTAGTTCAATTCGGTGTATGTTGGTATTGGGATTGTAGCATTGCCCGTATGCCATCCGGTGGCCACGGCGAGCAATGACCACGCCGGCTGAGTTCTCGCCAGTGATTGCAATCCGTTCTGGCGAGCCACCTGAGGCGGCAATCTTCCACAGGCTTGCGATGCTGCCCAGTCGATTGGATGCGAAGACGATCTCCTTGCCATCTTCACTCCAGGCAGCACCGGTAATATTTGCATTGTCAAAAGTCAGACGCCGGGTCTCACCGCCGGCGACCGGCACGACGTAAAGATCACTCGACACCGTAGTGCTGAATCGATTGACTGTCAGGCTTTTGCCGTCCGGCGAGAATTCCGTGTAGATATCACCCCAATACTGTTCGGGAGGGGTTGTCAGCCTTTGTTTTTCAAGGCTCTCAAGTGAAAGCAGGAAGATGCTTCTGGGTTCCAGCGCTGACGGCTTGTCTGAAAAAGCGATCACTTTTCCGTCAGGCGACCAGGACACATTAGTTGCATAGCCCGCTTCAGGCCTTTCGTCTAACGTAATCAACCTACGCTCTTCGCCGCCCAGCGCAGAGGCGGTGAAGATTTCAAGTTTGTCAGAGATTCGTACAAAAGCGATGCGGCGACCGTCGGGCGACCAGGCGGGTGAGATATCGGTAGCGGGGCCCTTCGTCAGTTGCAACGGATTTCCCCCATCGATCATCTTGGTGTAGATGTGACGGTTCTCGTTTTTTTCGCCGGCCCAGACAAAGGCGATCTGATTGCCATCCGGGGAGAAAGCGGGTACGCCGGATCCGTTTTGGAAGTTGGTGAATTCCACGACATTCATCGGCGGCAGCGTCGGTTTCAAAGCCGACCAAGGGAACCAGAGCCAAACCCCGCCGCCGATGCCGATCATCACCACAAACGCGGCAAGCCAGATCAAACGCTTCTGCGTTATCTCCCACCTATCAACGAGGTGCCCTGAGTTAAGACGCTCCGGATCTTTTGCTCTCTCTAGCCTAGCCCCGGATTCTACCTCGTGCCGTAGTTGCTTCAGATCGATCAGAAAATCTTCTACTGTTGAATAGCGTTCTTCTCTGGACTTGCTCAATGCTTTGTTGATGATTCGTTGAAGTTGAGCGGGCGCTTCCAGGTGGTAGTTCGCAAGCGGCGCCGGTTCCTTTTCCAGGATGGCGACGATCACATGGCTTGGGGTCTGTCCTGCAAACGGCACGTGCCCCGTCACCATTTCATAGAGCACCACCCCCAAGCTAAAGATGTCCGTCCTGTGATCTATCGATAGTCCGCGCGCCTGCTCTGGTGACATGTAATGCGCCGTTCCCATCAGTACTCCCGAATCGGTTTGCACGCCTGGGAAGGCTGTCGAGTCGGTGTCGCTGCTGAGGGCTTGCCGTTCGGCGAGTTTGGCTAACCCGAAGTCGAGCACTTTCACGTAGCCATCCGGCCGCAGCATCAGGTTCTCCGGCTTGATGTCCCGATGTACGATGCCGGCTTTATGCGCCGCCGACAGCGCGCTTGCGACCTGGATAGCTACTTCCAGGGCTTCGCTCAGCCCCATTTTCCTTTCTTCGAGCTGCTGCCGTAAGGTCTGGCCTTCAATATATTCCGTCGCAATGAAGTGCGTGCCTTCTACCTTCTCAATATCGAAAATGGTGAGGATATTCGGATGATTGAGTGCCGATGCTGCGCGAGCCTCCTGTTCGAAGCGCCGCGCTCTATCCCGATCCTGGGTGAAACTGGAGGGAAGCAGCTTGAGCGCGACCTTGCGTCCGAGCTTGCTATCAGACGCGAGATAGACTTCTCCCATTCCGCCTTTGCCAAGCAACGAGAGAATCTTGTATTGGCCGATGCGCTGACCGATGCTCAAATCAGATCTGTCTTCTGCGATTAACCTGGTGGCAGCTTCAATGGGGAAAGCTCCAATAAAGTGGTCGCTGTTATTGTGCGACGCAATTAGCGATTCAACCTCTTGTCGCAACTCCTGATCGCCGTTACACACCTGATTGAGGTAGGAACCGCGTTGGGCAGGATCATACTTCAAGGCAGAATGAAACAGCTCATTAACTTGTTGCCAGCGTTCCGGTGTCATTTCATCCTATGAATGATTGATAGTGTGCGAAAAGTTCGTGGTTCGGCCTCCAGCGAAAGTTTGTATTTGTTTCCCCAAAGTTACCAACTTCCGCCTGAAGGCCGAACTACAAACATTAGTTTTCTACGCACAGTCTCATTTTATTCGCGGTATACCGCATCCTCGTTTGCGTAGACCAACCATCACCATCGGGGAGAACGTCTAGGCCATCCAGGCTACAGCTCTACTCCACCCGGCACTTCGTTCTTAAACCCGAGAGGCCCACGGGTCATCGTTTAATTATGGCGTGCATTGTATCTACATACGAGTAACGCCGCAACGCCTGCTCCCCGGCGAGCATTTCATCGAACACTCTGTCGAAACCAAACGGATCGCCCCGAAGTGTAGACCGTCTATTTTCTTTCGAGTCCGGGTGTAGCGAGGATGATGAGATGGTTGGCGCAGAAGCTGCGCGGTCCCGGGCGCTGTATGATGCTTTCAGGCTTTATGTCTCGGTGAATCATCCCTGTTACGCTGAAAGTGCGTTTGCTAACTTGATAGCCAAGTCAATGGGCCTAGCCTCAAGAATCTGCTCCTTTACGCTCCGACTTAGCGTGTCGCGTTCTAGATACTCAGTGACAATGGAGCCATAATCGTCTACCTCTTCAATATCGAAGTTGGTAAGAATGTTGGGATGATTCAGTGCTGATGCTGCGCGTGCCTCCTGTTCGAAGCACCGGACTCTGTCCTGATCTTGGGTGAAACCACACGGCCCATCAGAAGCTGAACTTCAATCCAAACTGGACTTCTCGTGGACCTCTCGTACTATTAAGCACACCGAAGGTTGGATTGAGAGGCTTCCCAAAATTATCGTCCGCGGTGATGTTATCGAAACTCAGGTTGGTATCGACGGCCTTGAAATTCGGATGGTTGAAGGCATTGAACATCTCTGCCCGGAATTGAATACGATAGTGGTCGTGTATTAACCAGTTTTTTACTACCGAAAGATCAAAGTTCTTAATGCCGGGCCCTCGTATGGCGCCGCGACCTAGGTTGCCGAATTGACCGGCATCGGGTAACGCAAATGCAGAAGGATTGAGGTATCGAGCACGATCGCCTGACTTGTGGAGGTATACCGGGACTCCCGGAACCAGGTCGGGACGCTGACCGAGATTAGCAAAACTGCCTGCAAGCCCAGCGGCGTTGGCTCCGCTTGTAACATCGAGCGGTGTTCCGCCGAGAAGAGAAGCGATTACGTTGAGCTGCCAGTCTCCAAGGATGCCGCTGGCGACATCGTTTAACTCCTTGAAAGCTGGCAAGACGTACACCGCGTTCGCAACAAACATCTGCCTCCGGTCAAGGTTCGCGTCGCCACGGTCGAGATTGTAGTTGAACGGATCTGTCGTGCCGCTGTCGAATGATAGTGGAACGTTGTAATCGCATGACTCCAGGTGTAAGCGGCCTGGAAGGCCAGGCGATCAGAGAAGCGCCGGTTGGCCCAAATCTGTAACGCATGGTAGCTGGAGTCGCCCGTCGCCTCCGTCATGAAGATGGACGCGATACCTGGCAGTCTACGATTAGAATTGATCAGATCGTTCGCAATCGGATCGTTGGCTCGAACCGCTTGAGCGACTTGAGGGCGAGCGCTCGGAACCACATCATTCCAATCCAATAATCGTTCGATGTGTAGCGCATGGTTGCCGATGTAAGAGGCTTCGACCACAGTATTCTTCATGACTTCCCGAGAAATGGTCAGATTCCACTGCCAGCTCTCCGGGGGAGGGAAATGCTCATTAACGTTGAAGGAGGTCGAGATAGCAAGCGCACTCTTTAGCCCTGGATTAATAGTATCGAGGCTGCGAAAGTTAGGACTATCGTTGAGAGAAGTACTGCCTGCTCCAAAACCTTCATCGACAGTTCGAGTCCAGGGAGGGTTGCCGCCTAAACCTAGAGTGGCTCCAATTCTCGGTCGTCCCACGTAGCGTCCGGCACCGAGGCGAAGCGCGGTCTTGCCATGGCCAGAAATATCCCAGGCGAATCCCACGCGTGGCTGGAACTCCTTGTTATAGTTCTCCACCAGGGAGCGGCCGAACCCCCGGGTATCAGCCTGAACCAGAGCGCTATAGGGATCTGCGCCATCGTACAGTCTCGTGACAAAGTTGGTGATGTGATTATTGACCGAATAGGGCTGGCCGTATCTGGACCATCGCAGCCCAAGAGTGAGCGTGATTGTCGGAACTACCTTCCACGTATCATTCCCATAAACCTCCAGGTCATGCCAGCGGCCCAAGACTCTTTCCTGATGATCGGACTCAAAGTAGCAACCAAGCGGCAAGTCTTTCACGAGTAGGTCGGCAATAGCATTACCAGTTCGCATATTAGTTCCACAAAAGATGATTACTTGATTATTGCCTGTGGTCGGCTCATTTTTGATATTGTGGCTGAAGAGTGCGCCGACTTTTAGATCGTGGGCACCCAGCACTTCAGAGAAGTCATCCTTCCATATGTAAAGGTCTTCTTGATTGTCCCACGGCGCCTGGTGCCAGAGACCTTCATAACCATCCGCCGCCAACAGAGACGGATAGCCTGAGCGAATCGGATGTGGGAAAACCGTCGGGAACTGAGAGACAATCTCATTGTTAAGTGCCACTCCTGATGGATTAGTCGTTGCAAAGATGTCATTACCAGCGCGTGAGAATTGAAAGTCGTTTACATACGATGTGCCGAGAGTGTTCGTCAGCTTGATGACGAAGTTCTTGCTGTCTTGAGACCAATCTGAACTCACTGTCGGAAAGGGCGTGTCCCCCCAGAAGTTGCCTGAGCCAGCTTCATGACTCCAACGCTCATTGATCCACCGCACCATCAGGTTCATTTTGCTGGTTATAGTCACATCGCCGCGGATCAGATCCTGCCCAGTGCCAACCGGTTCGACTGGCGCTGAGATCCAGTTTTAGCCCCCGTTGGATCTGTCGGGTTGTTGGGATCAGGATAGACTCTTAACAATGCAAGCCCTACAGGGCTGAGACGATTTGCGGGAATCCGGTTTCCTGGAAACGGATCACAATTGATAAGAGTTGGATCGTTAGGATCCGGCCTACAAGTGTTTGGATCGTCAGGCAATGGATCCGTGAGGAGACCACTGAAATCTCCAAGCTTTTCCGCCGCGGTCGGGACTCTGGCGCTCAGCGCGTAGGCACGCCGTTCGCGCCGCCACTCCTCGGACCAGAAGAAGAACGCCTTGTTCTTCTTAATCGGTCCATTGAAGTTGAAACCGTAGTTGTTATAGTTCAGCTCGCCTTTAGGTTGACCTCCCTTATTGAGAAGGAAATCCGTGGCATTGAGCGCATCGTTGCGGAAAAATTCAAAGAGAGTGCAGTGAAACTGATTGCTGCCACCTTTGGTGATGAGATTGATGACCGCTCCCTGGGCCTGGCCAAACTCGGCGCTGAAGCGCGTTCGACACGAAACTCCTGGATCGAATCGATTGATGGATATACCAACAGAGTTCGGTTTGAGCCGACGTCAACATTGTTGACGCCGTCGATGGTCCAAAGATTCTGGTTCGAAGCATTGCCGTTCACCGACATATCTACCAGGGTGTCGATTCCAGTTCCTCGAGCGTTAAAACCTTCGCCAGGCGAAACACCGGGCACCATCAAGGCGAACTGCGAATAATTGCGTGCAATGAGCGGCAGCTCCGCCACTTGCTTCTCTGAATAAGACTGCTGACGCTCGAGTTGCGCGTTACTACTAGTGTCTCGTTGTTCACATTGACGGTTTCACTAACTAATCCGATCTCAAGAGTCAGGTTCACAACAATATTTTCGCTGACGTGAAGCTCAACTGCGCTAATGATCAGCCTCTTGAATCCTGACGGTGCGGTGCTGACAGAGTAGTGCCCAAAAGGCAGACTCGGAGCCGAGTAAAACCCGTCATCGTTGGTCAGGACCGTGCGTGATAGCCCCGTCCTCTCTTCCTGGATCAATACCTGGGCTTTAGGGATGACGGCGCCCTGTAAATCTCGCACAGTGCCGCTGATGCTACCGACAGTGCTCGTTTGAGCTTTCGCTACAACGATCGAACAAACAGCCATCAAGGAAAACATCACCGAGAAGAAGGCTCTAATCAAAGCGAGCCAGCTGCGCTCTCTTGTCATGATTGCTCTCCTTTCAAACTCCGCGTTCTTTCAGTCGACCACATGCATTCGCCACAGCCTCGAAGTTCAAACCTTTTCTGCGTCAGATGCATGATTCCAAGAATCGACGGTGAACAGTCAGAGAAGCAATCACGCAACCTTCAGCGGAAGTTCTCAACGAGCTTGATATCGCTGCTCGAAAAATCAATTTGCGAATAGAGCAACCAACGACCATCGGGTGAGACGTCAAAACCCCAGCTCGGTGGTTTCTCCATCCCCGCGACACGCGCTAACCGCCGCGTTCTTAAGTCGTAAAACTCAATCACACCCGATTTCCCTTCGGGCTCGGCAAAATAGATCCCCCTGTCGGTCACTGCAAACAACCCCGACCCTATATCTCGGTCGAGTACTAACTCGTCTTCGCCGCCGGCAACCGGCACCCTCCACACGAGGCCTGGACCGTCTTTTTGGTAGTAGAGGTAGCCACTGTGAGTGGATTCGAAGACTACAGGTCCGCCGTGGCGCGTCACTTGAATCGCATCACCACCATCCGAGGACATCTTCCAGAGCTGTGAATCTCCGCTCCGGTTCGAAATGAAGTAGATCCAATGACCGTCCACCGACCAGCTCGGAATTGAATCATCCTCAAGCCCCTCGGTCAGCCGCCGTGGCTGTCCGCCGTTCGCGCCGATCACGAAAATCGCACTCTGTTGGCCCTTCCGTGCGTCGAAAGCGATCCAGCGTCCGTCGGGAGACCATCGCGGGGCCCCGGCCGCCACGCTGCCAAGGTTTGTCAACTTGACCAGGTTCGAACCGTCGCTGTCGCATAACCAGACTTCGCGCGGCCCAGAGCGCAATGATCCGAAAACGACCTGCATTCCGTTGGGAGAGATTTGCGGGAATTCGTCTCGGGTTGTGGTAGCTAACACTTTAATTTTCGAGATCGCCTTAGGGGGCGAGTCACTCAGGTTGACGCGCCACGTGCTCATCGATTCGAAGCCCCTTGAATACGCCAGGCGGTTTCCCTGGCGTGAGAGTGCTGGAGTTACCGCGCCTTCACTGCCAACTCCGACTGGTTGAGGCTCAGCGCCGGTGGCTAGGATGCGCCAGAGCTTGCTAGTGTCTCCGCGGTTGGACGCGAACACGATCTCACGGCCTTCCGGCGTCCATGACATGCCCGAAATGGTCTGGTTGTCTGTGGTAAGTCGCACCGGCTCACCGCCGGTGGTTGTTACCACGTAGATATCGCCGACATCAGCAGAGGACATTCGGGCAAAGGCTACTCTCTGGCTGTCCGGCGAAAAGACCGGCTGTGTATCGCCACCCCAATGTTCGGGCGCAACGGTGAGTCGCCTCGATTCCTGCGTTTCAACCGTGCACAGAAAGATGCCCATCGGTTCCCCGGGCGCGTCTCTGTCCGAGTATGCAATGTACTTTCCGTCCGCAGACCAATCTATGCGACCTCCCCAGCCAAACCATTGCGCCGAATTAGTTGAGAAGAGCCTGCGTTCAGAGCCACCGATAGACGGAATCACAAGGATCGTTCGTTCGGTTCCTGAGAACCGCGCAAAAGCAATATAACGTCCGTCCGGTGACCAAACTGGAGAGATGTCCAGAGCCGGATTTCTGGTGAGCCGCACTGGCGTTCCGCCGTCAACGAGCTTGACGTAGATGTCTGGGTTGTCCTCTTCACCGCTCGATACGAAGGCCAGGTAGCTGCCGTCGGGCGAGAAAGAAGGATCCCACGCCTGGCCCGGTAGATTCGTGAATGGAAGTGTGCTCATCGGCGGCACCGGTCCTCCCGAGGGTGGCAGGGAGGTGGCCTCGCCAGCCCGCTTCAATCGACTCACCGCCAGTGTTCCTACCACGACCAGCGCAACAACTATGAGCGCGATCCACCATCGCTCGCGCCATCGTTGCCAGACGGCCGACGTCGACCCGGAGTCTGCGGTACTCGAAGCCTGCTTGAGCGCCGCTAGCAACTCCGTTCCATTGGCATAGCGCCGCTCGGGCTCCTTCTCCAAACACCGTCGCAGCACCCGCTCCACCGCCAACGGTACCTTCGTTCTCAAGCTGGACAGCCCGGGCGGTTCGTCGTGAATGATTGCGTGCATTGTGTCGACATCCGAGTCGTACCGAAACGCCTGCTCTCCGCTGACCATTTCGTAGAAGACTGTCCCGAAACTGAAGACATCGGACCGCTGATCGACATTCTGTCCCTTGGCCTGTTCCGGTGACATATAATTCGTTGTCCCAATCACTACTCCTGTATCTGTCTTCAATGCCGTGACGACGTGCGATCCTGTATCGCCAGCCACGCTTCTCTCGGCTAGTTTTGCCAATCCAAAATCGAGGACCTTTGCATATCCATCGGGGCGCAGCATGATGTTCTCTGGCTTTATGTCGCGGTGCGCGATTCCTGCCTGGTGCGCTGCTGATAATGCGCTCGCTACCTGTGTGGCTACATCGAGAGCCTCTCTGAGTTCCATCCTTCCGTCTGCCATTCGCTGTCGCAGTGTCCGGCCTTCGATGTACTCAGTCGCGATGAAGTGCGTGCCTTCTATCTCCTCAATATCGAAAATAGTCAGGATGTTCGGATGGTTGAGCGCCGACGCAGCTCTCGCTTCCTGCTCGAAGCGCCGTACTCTGTCCTGATCTTGGGTGAAACGGGAGGGAAGAAGCTTGAGCGCAACCCTACGCCCAAGCTTGCTATCGTTGGCCAGATAAACCTCTCCCATCCCGCCTCTGCCAAGCAGCGAGAGAATCTTGTACTGGCCGATGCGTTGACCAGCACTCAAATCGGCTTTATCTTCTGCGAGTAAATGTACGGCGGCTTCAAAGGGATACGGTTCAATAAGGCCATCGCTGTCGCTTTGATGCGACGCAATCAGTGACTCAACCTCTTTTCGCAATTCCTGGTCGCCGCCACACACTTGATCGAGGAAGGCTCCTCGCTGAGCAGAGTTATGCTTGAGCGCCGAATGAAACACCTCATTTACTTGTTGCCAGCGTTCCGGCGTCATAACTAACGGAAGTCCTCAACAATCATTATGTTCGAGAACTCTCCCTCCAGGTTCGCATAGACTAGCCACCGTCCATCCGGTGAGATCGCCAGTCCGTTAAGCGATCTAAGCTTTGTAATCGGCGTAACTCGCCGCGTCGCGAAACTGTAAAACTCAATCATCTCAACACCTTTGACGATTTCGTCGAAGTAGATCCCGTCATCCGCCAGGGCCCACACACCGGCAGCGTCTCTTCGGAGCCTATCGAACACCAATTCTTCTATCCCACCTTCGACCGGCATGCGCCATAATCCGGGAGTAGCAATGCCTTTCTGATAGTAAACGTACCTGCCGTCGCGGGATTCAAGGGCAGGCGAACCGCCATTCGTAGTCACTCTAACCGCTTCGCCGCCTTCGGGGTGCATCTTCCATAGCTCCAAGTCACCACTGCGATCCGATGCGAAGTAGACCCAGCGCCCATCGTGTGACCAGTTTGGCATTTCATCGACGCCGGGATCATTGGTTAGGCGACGAGGCTGCCCGCCGTCGGCGCCGATTACATAGATGTCGGCTTTTGCTTCGACACGAGCGTCAAAGGCGATGAATCGACCGTCAGGAGACCAGGCCGGCGAGCCCATCTTCCGATGGCCGAATGCAGTTAAGGCCAGTGGATTCGAGCCGTCGCTGTCGCAGACCCAGACTTCCTGCGCTCCCGAGCGGTCGGAACTAAACGCAATTCGCTTTCCGTCGGGGGAGATTTGCATCACGCCTTCCCAGGCCGTCGAGGTTAACAGCGGGGAGGATCGAGAGGACTTTCCGAGCGAGACCGGCAGGTCGACGCGCCACATAGTTGTGGCTACCGAAGCCGCTACATACGCCAGGCGCTGCCCCTGACGGGAAAATGCTGGATACGATGCGCTTTGAGTGCCTCCGAGCAGGAGTTCAGGTTCGCCGCCCCCGGGCGCGATCCGCCATAGGTTCATAATGCCTGCACGGGTCGAGCCGAACACAATGCTTTGGCCGTCGGGCGACCAGGTCACGCCCCAGATGTCTTGATTGTCGAAAGTCAGACGGTGCGGTTCGCCGCCATCCGTTGGCATCACGTACAGATCGCTGACGCCGTCGAAGAGCGAACGGACGAACGCGAGCTTCTGACCATCAGGAGAGAAAGCCGGTTGCCAGTCATTCGCCCCTTTCTCGGGCGTGGATGTCAGTGGTTGCCTTTCGCGCGTTGCGACCGTCAACAGATAGATGCGAAACGGACCGTCGTTCACGTCTGTATCCGAAAACGCGATGAAGTCGCCTTTTGGAGACCAGTCTATGACCCCGGCCCATCCGCTCCAAGCGCTGCGGGCAGTGTAAAGCTTGCGCTCGGGGCTGCCCAATACCGGTACAGAGTAGATGGCCCGCTCGCCCGGTGGTGATCCTGACATTCGCGAAAAAGCAATGTACTGACCGTCTGAGGACCAAACGGGACTCCCATCTACTCCTGGGTCCGTAGTGAGTCGTTTTTCGGCCCCGCCGTCGAGGAGTTTGACGTAGACATCCCAATTGTCACCCCCATCACCAGTAGACGAAAAAGTCACCTGTTTGCCATCGGGCGAGAATCTTGGAACCGACGCCTGACCGCGTGCCGCAGTTAGCCGAACAGTTCTCATCGGGACCAACGGTCCTTTAGCTACTGGCAAGGAGGTGCGTTCGCTCGACCGCTTCAACCAACTAATCGCTAGTATCCCTAGCGCGATCAGCACAACACCTATGAGCGCGAACCGCCACCGCTCGCGCCATCGTGGCCAGGTGGACCATTTAGGTCCGGAGAGTGCGGTGTGGGCCCGTTTGAGAGAGGTGACCAACTCCGCACCATTCTCATAACGATGTTCGGCTTCCTTCTCCAAACATCGCCGGACCACCAGCTGCACGGCCGACGGCAGCTTCGCGCTGAAGCCCGACAGACCCGCAGGCTGGTCGTGAATAACTGCGTGCAGCGTGTCGATATCAGAGTCGCGCCGAAACGCCTGCTCTCCGGTGAGCATCTCGTAGAAGACAGTCCCGAAACTAAAGATATCCGAGCGTTGGTCGACGGGCATTCCCCTAGCTTGCTCGGGAGACATGTAGCTAGAAGTGCCCATCACCGTTCCGGTGTCGGTCCTTAAGGCGGTGACATTTCGCGATTCGGTTTCACTGTTCACCGCCCTCTGCTCAGTGAGTTTGGCCAGCCCGAAGTCCAACACTTTTACATAACCGTCGGGGCGCACCATGATGTTTTCCGGCTTGATGTCACGATGAACTATTCCAGCCTGATGCGCCGCTGATAGAGCGCTCGCTACCTGGATCGCCAAATCAAGAGCTTTTCCGAGCTGCAACTTTCCACCTGCAAGACGCTGTCGGAGTGTAGTTCCTTCGATGTACTCGGTCGCGATGATTGAGACACCATTCATTTCTTCGATGTTGTGAATCGTGAGGATGTTTGGATGATTCAGCGCAGAGGCAGCGCGAGCCTCCAGTTTGAAACGCCGTACTCTGTCCTCATCCTGGGTGAGACTGGGCGGTAGAAGCTTGAGAGCTACGTTGCGACCTAACCTGCTGTCACGAGCAAGATAGACTTCTCCCATTCCGCCCCTGCCAAGCAGAGAAGCAATCTTGTAGTGACCTATAGTTGTGCCTGCGATTAAATGGGGCTGATCCTCTTTCGCCGGATCCCGGGCAACTTCAAAGGCTGGAGAATCGATGAACGTTTCAGATTGCTGGTGTGAACGAATGAGCGATTCTACTTCTTTTAGCAGTTGTACATCGTTCCCACACGCTTGAGTGAGGAAGGCAGCGCGCAAATTTGGCGCGCGGGCAAGCGCGGAGTGAAATAGCTCGTTGACTTTTTCCCAGCGGTCGGGAGTCATAATCTTCCGTCACCGGGTATCTCATCGTTGTTTTCGAACTTCTCGTCGCAACCAGGCTCTGGCCACAGCCCAATCGCGCTCTACTGTCGCGTGTGATATTCCCATCACTTCCGACGTTTCTTCTATCGTCAGACCGCCAAAAAAGCGCAACTCCACGATTCGGCTTTGCTGTACATTCATTCCTTCGAGAGTCATCAATGCATCATCCAGCGCGACCAGGTCTACGTCTGGCTTTCTGGTGAATTGGTCAGCCTTACTGAGTGAAAGTCGTTGTCGCGAGCCGCCGCGCTTCGCGTAATTACGACTACGCGCGTGATCCACGAGTATGCGGCGCATCAGAGTTGCGGCCACCGCGAAAAAGTGTGCCTTGTTCTGCCACTCCATTTCGCTGAGGTCAACCAGACGAATATACGCCTCGTTTACTAAACCTGTCGTTTGAAGCGTATGGCCCGGGCGCTCGCCGCGCATGTAATGCCTGGCAAGCCGTCGAAGTTCTTCGTATACAAGGGGCGTCAGCTTATCCAGAGCTGCTTTATCCCCATTCCTCCAGCGCATGAGCAGTTTGCTCACTTCGTTGGGCGGCGATCCGTTCATATCAACCTAACCGGCCGGTGTCATTGATAAGCTGGGCGCATTATAACACCTTTACAGTCCCCTGGAGACCAATAAGAAAGTTTAACCGGTGAGGGAATCTCTGGACAGTTCCCGCCTATTGAATTGAGAGAAAGAACACGGCCCTTCTCTCAAACCCGAAAACCAGGTTGCGACGACCAAGTGACGAAAGTCGCCCAGGGGAGGACTGTCTATGAACACCGGAAGTGTGTCTTTAATCATTCCTGTCTTCAATTTGTTGGCGTTTGTAGCTGTCGGAGCCTGTCAAACACCACACGCAAACGCAATTAATGAGCCTGTCAGGCCTCACTCCAGCATTGATCTTTCGAAGATAAACGAACACGTGACCAGTGAATTTCTAAAAGCATGGAATTCCTCTCACAACGGCGTCGATAAGGTTGAAGCCGTTGTATTGATCTTTTGCAAGGTCGACGGCTCCTACTTTGCTACTGCTTTGGGGCAGACGAATGAACCAAACAAGTTCAGATTTAAATGGGATCCTGCTGCAATAGCGATAGCTCATACACACCCAACCAGCATAGATCCGAAACCATCAAAGGAAGATATGCGCGTCGCTGATAGATTGGGCGTGCCGATCCTCACAATGTCTCGATGGGGGATGTATATGTACGATCCGGGCACTCAACGGACTACTAAAGTTCAAAACAGCCTTGATTGGTTGGAACCTTCAAGTTGGGTTCAAATCTCAGACCGCAGGCAAGATAAGTAGCTGCTTCATGGCGATTCTCCTAGATTCGCCAGACAAACCTGGAAGTTAAATGCAGCGGACTGAAAGCCGCCGGAAAACGCAGTACTCGTAGAAGGAGCGTACAAGTCTTAGGATTTGGATGTAAGCTGATCGCGTTACATTACCGTGAACGCCAAGCCCCCAGTGTGACGTTCGTTGCTGGTTTCGTGTACCACTTCGGTAGAAGTGCCTTGACCCTCGCTTGCTGTTGTGGCCGAATGGAGCCCCTCAATTGCCGGACTGAAGAGCCGTGCCCTGGCGATATAGTCCGCTGCGCGAGCGTGGTCACCGCGCGCAATGTAAACGGCCGCTATGTTCACGCACTCGTCGCTGGCACGATCCGTCATTTCAGATCTCAGGTAAATATCTTTTAGCTTCTCGCGTATCTGAATGTGGTCCGGTTTCTCGAGCAGCACCTCCCGGAGGCTTCTTATAGCTTGATCAAGGTGTCCGCAACCGACTAAATACTCAGCCATCGCGATTTGTTGGATGATGTTGTCTTCTCCCTTTCTCGATGCGTCACCTGTAGCAATCGGATTGAGAGGACCAGACGTGGGAGCAGCTTGCGGCTGATTCTCAAAGTAAGTTAATGGCGCGCAGACTTCGTCGGAGCCATCGGCTATCGATATGATGATCTCTGGAAGGTCGTTTGCAATTTCTATTTTCTTTGGCTCGGGCGCGGGCGGGGGCTCCATCTCGCGCTGTATGAGTGACAATGCCGCTTTTGCCTGACGGCTATTGGGCATAACCTCCAACGCCCGTTTGTTCATCTTGACCGCGGCCGGAATGTTGCCTTTGTGCCAGAAAGCCGCAGCCGCTTCGATGAAATGGTCGTGCGCCGCTTCGATAGCCTTTTCCTGAAGTTGAAGCTCACCCAGGTTCATGTTGGCTATCGCATTCGTTGGATCAATTCTGATTACTTTCTTGAGGATGTAGGCGCCACTGACTGCGGACCCGGCCTTCAAGAACTTCTCGGCGATTCGCAAGAAGTGCTCGACCGCTTCGTTAGACCTGCCCGCCTTCTCATAAAGTGCACCGAGCATGCTGATAGCGTTGAGGTCGGAGGGATCTTCGTCGACGATCCTTCGATAAATCGCGATCGCGGAAGTCACCCGACCCTGATCTATGAGCTGCTGGGCCTCGCGCAGCATATCTTTTTTCGTAACCTGCATATCCCCCACTCAAACCGGCTCGATCAAATTTACCACTAGACTTGTAACAAGCAACGTGCCACCCGATCAGATGTGTAAATTTACTTACAGAAGATCGATGGCATCCCCTGAACTGGTTAATTTCGATGGCTTTTTCGGTCACGTTGACCGACAGATTGTGCTCAGATGACAGTCGTTGTTGCCAATTGACGGATAGTCAGGAAGCAGATTCTGAGATTCAGAACCTCAAAACGACCGAATTTCAATATGCGAGTATAGAAGGGAGTAGCGCACAACTGTGTCGCGTTCTTGAAGATTTTCTTGGAAGATCGTTATAAACCTCTAAAGCGATATCCAGAACCCCTGATCGTCTCTATCGCTGTCGCCCTCGTACCGAGCTTCTTTCGCAACGATCTTACCACGGCCTCGATCACGTTGCTGCCGGTTTGCTTCCACCCCCACACGTCCTCAATCAGCGCTGCCCGGGTTACTGCCTTGCCTTTACGCTGATAAAGATAAACGAAGAGCTCAAACTCGAGCTTGGTAAGCTTTATTCGATTGTCATCGAACACTAACTCGTGAGCTTGTCGATCAAAGGGCTCTTGCTCGTCAATCCCAAGTTCTGCTGCTGCTAGTCCTGAGAGCCATCCATCAACCGATCCCGGACCGAAATCCAGCACGGCACTCGAGTACAGCGATCCACCAATCTCTACTCCGTGATCGGGAAGAGGCTGAAAGCCCAGCTTCAATGCGACTGGAGCATACGTAGAAAGATCCTTCAAACACATATAGACGCGCCGAAGTCGTGGACGCATTTCCATGTAAACGCGTTTGATATCCAGCCAACAAGAGGCCTGCACCGCAGAAGGCTTCTCCCCGTGCTCTAGAGACAACCACCTCCGCACGAACAAAGCCTGTTGTTTGTCCGGCACCGGCTCACTGCGAATATGATTGCGCCACTGCTCCACGATCGGATCATTTGCAAGAAGGGATGAATCGATCGATGCAGGGTCGAACATAAGGTAAAAGGCCGCCAACTGATTGGTATTGTCTCGAGCCACCTGAAAGCAATGTGGTACCTGCTTCCAGTAGTTCTCAATCAGTGCGGAGGCCTCCTCGTTTTCGTGACGCCTCGTCAAAGACAGAATCGACGTCCCATCATCCCTGCTTGCCGGCTCAAATACATATTGAGGACTGTTTGTTGGGAAGAAGGCTTCGCGCACCACCGGATTCTCGATCAGATAGAGTAAGTCCGCAGTGTACCTCCACAATTCCTGCAAGCCTGTTCTGCGCACCTCGGTGCTGAGCTGCCTCCATGCCGATCGCCTGTATTCCTGGTACCTGTTGGGATCAATCGCTCGAAGCGATGATCCTACAGCCTGATGCACCAGCTCGTGCAATCGCAGACCATCGCGCTCGCTTTTCACAAAGGGAAGGGAACGCAGTCGTTCGAAGGCATCCTGAGGAGCCACATCCGGAAGCATTGCATGAATGAGTGAGAGCGTAATCCGCCTCACAACAGAAGCGGCATCCAGCGCTCGCCTGGTGACCGGATCATCAACACCCGCGAGGTAAGATCTCGTGAGTTCCTCAACTACACGTTGAAAACCAGGTGCGCTCATAACGTCATCGGCTCTTCTTCGATCGGCTCCTAGTCGCGCGGCGAGTTGAAGAGCTAACGGATGACCATGCGCGAACCTGTTGATCTGAGATGCTGTCTCTGGTTCCGCTCCGCTCCGAACCAGGAGTTCGATTGCTTCGCTCTCGCTAAGCGGCTCGAGCGCTATCGAAGTGACAAGGTCCTGCCAGCCCGGTGATATAAGCCAGGAAATCGAAGGTGCATCACGCCCCGCTAAAACGACACGCACATTCGCCGGCAATGCCGGGATAAACACCTGTCGAAGCCAGGCATCCATTAGACGAAAGGCTTCATAATTGTCGAGCGTAAGGACTACCCGGCTAGCCATTGAGCCCAGACGCTCCGCAACCTTGGCGACTATCCCCGCCTTGCCGCCTATGGCCGAGGCGAGCCCATCAATAAATCCGCGTTCAGTGGGCTCGACCGCCTGGCAATCCAACGCGACCACGACGGCGCTACGCTTTCGTGCCTGAGTTGCGAACTCGTCAAGAAGCGTAGACTTCCCGATACCGGCGATCCCGGTGACAAACGCTACAGGAGCGCCATCATCCAGGATTGCGCAGAGCGCTTCTAATTCATCCGCACGACCGACAAACGTATCGGCGGCTCGTCGAACCAGGACATCTTTCATCAGGCCAGTCATAGATTGCCAGAACCAGCTGGCATCATATTATATTGACGACTGCCTGGAAACTGAAAAATTGAAATGGCGGTCGGCTGCGTACAAAATGTTCTAAACAAAAAAAGCGATTTGTACTTCCGCCCAAGCAACCGACCGAGAGTAAAGAATGATAATGATCAATGAGATTTAGCCCTTACCGGAGGCTAACGCCTTGACATCCTCCGTTGTCAGCGGCTTCCCGCCGATTCCCCAATCGCCGCTCCTGACCTCTTCTACTACGACCCACGTAACACCTCGCATGTTTTCGCCTTCGATGGCGACCATCGCATCGGTCAGCTTCTCGACCATGCTGCGTTTCTGAGAATCAGTAAAAACTCCTTCAATAACTTTTACATTAACCAGTGGCATAGCTAGACTCCTTTCAATTCTTAATTAAAAAATCTCATCGAACGCTTCGGTTAAGGTCGGTGACACTGATCGTGCCAACAACACCGGTAATAATAACCGGATCGCTCAAAGTTGTATGACGGGGAGATGAGAAGTTTATGAAAAATGAAGATTATCTGCTAGCAGGCAACCATCTTCAGCGCCCCCGTGTGTCTTCTACGGTTCGCTACGTTGAATTTAACGGCAGAGGAACGCTCAGGTTGACGGAGCAAAAACCAAAGAATGGAAGCTGGAATCTTGTAAGAAGAGACCTCTCAAACGAACTCTGAAAGCGCGGGTTGTTCGAAAGGCTGGTTAGCGGTAATTGACCTTACGGGGCTCGAAACTGTTCGCGTTGGACAGCCCGCATACGAGTGACCGGCCAACAGACTCTCACGCTTCATCACCACACTGTGCGCGGCGACATGAGCACCCGCACCAATATCGGCTCCATAGAGCAGCACCGCGCCGCTCCCGACAGTCGCTCTGCGCCGTATCCTCACCCTATCGATTTTTAGCACCCGATCCTCGAAAGTATGCGCCTGGAACTGACAGCTCACCGTAGCACCATCCTCGAACTCCAGCATATCCGGGTCCACAACATGCGAGAATCCGCCACCAAGCACTACTCGCCGGCCGATCTTTACGCCCATCGCCCTCAAGTACCACGGCAGAATCAAAGTGCCTTCCAGCACCGAAAGCGCATGGCTTGCATAGAACCCCCACGCAACGTACAGAAAATCCCATCGGCTGCACCAGCAGGACCAGAACGCATGAATCCCAGGTCGCACCCGCCCGAGCAAAGCCCATTTCAACAGTAGCACCAGCGCGCAGAAGCAAATCACGAGGCATGCGGTTATCAGGGGCAGAGCACCCACCAAGAAAATCGAACGTGTGAAGCTGGCTTCGGCGCCAGCTACCAGCTTGAACCAGACTGGGAATGCGAGCAACGGGACTACTAACAATCCGTTTCGCAACAACTCCCAAAACACCCGGTCAACATACCGGATCAACGAAGGATCATGTGTGAGACTACGATCGAGTTTTACAGGATCGACGCGAGGCAGCTCAAACGGCGGAGTGCCAAACCATGCGGTTCCGGGACGTATAACAGCATCATTCGCGACAGTACATACGCCGATCAATATATCGTCCGGAAGAATCTGTCCACCTGGCACAACTGCGTGATTCCCAACGAAGGTATTCTTTCCAAGGCGCGTTGGAGCCAACGTTACCGTGCCACGGTGCACGCGGGGCCCACATAGATAAATTCCATCGGCAAAAAAACTCTCGTCGCCAATCTCAATAAGCTCCGGAATAACGTCAATGATTGTGCTAATCTCACATCCGCGTCCAACCTTCATTCCTGCCAGACGTAACCACATCGGCCAGAATATGGTGCCACTCAACAACTGCCCAACCGATCGAACCAATTCAGTTTTCAACCAGATGCGTACGTAGGCAATTCCCCAGCGGCTTATTACACCAGCTCTTACCCTTCCCAGGGACCTGATTAGCAATGCCTGAATCGACACAGTCAACGGGAGGGGAAGAGTTACCATTAGGAATAGTGAGAGAATCAGTGAAACACTTTGCGAAGGATTCGATAACCATCTGAGCAGGTCGTCGGCCTGGATGCCATGAAACAGTGCTAACACAACGGCCGGGAACATCATTGCTGTGGCAAGAACCATTATCAGCCCGAGTCGCGCCAGGAGCATCGTTACACCATGCCACAAAGGGGAGAGAATCGATTCATCGTTCGATATCTCTGCTCGTGGCGGCGACGGACCTACTGAGATAGCAGGTATGCCATCCCAAATTTCGCCCTTCGGAATAGTGCAGCCGCCCGGCAGTGTCGAGAGCGCTGTAAGAAACGCATCAGACTCAAGGACAGTGTTACCGCTTACACCAGCTCGTACATCAAGAGTGCTGCCGGAACCGAGCGAAACCGGTCCGATGATCATTTGTCCATCATCGAGCTCCACAAGACGAACCGCCGAATCCTGACTCAGTGTCACATCGTCCCCGATCTCGAGCAGGTCCCACCCGCCCTGGAGAAGATCCACGCCACGATGAATGTGGACGCCGCGCCCGATACGCGCTCCAAGGGCTCGCAGCACCCATTGATGAAATACAGTCCCGAGCAGCAACCGCCACGGGATGAGTCTCGCCGTCTTCTGAACCATCCAATTGCGAATGTATAGGCTTCCCAACACCGGCACACGCACGGCTTGATAGCGGCCAATCAATACTTTTTTGACAATCACCGTCAGGAAAACAGCGAGCGGAGTGTAAGCAAGCAATCCCGCGAAGACTATAGCAGGGCTTAAGACTAGAAACGGTATAAGCCCGAGAGCGCGCATCAAGAACGGGATCGCTTTAAACGCTGTCAGGTATGCGCCACAGGAGAACGTGACTAGTCCAACAAAAATCCAGACTACCTGGGCGGCCGTTGCCAAAAGCGGGTGTCGCGCGGATCGCGCAGTTTCTTGCTTCGGCTCGACCTCGGTCGCACCGTGTTGACGTACTCGTTTGGCTAGCTCGGCGACCGTTCGCGTATCGTAAATATCACGAACGGTAATTGTCCGGGTGGTGGAGTCGTCACGCAGCAGTGAGATCAACTCAGCAGCCTTGAGAGAATCGCCACCAAGGTCCTCAAAGAAATCTTCGTGAATGTCGACGCCGTCTGACAGCCCAAGGATCTGGCTGAAAGCCGCTTCAAGCTTTTCTTCGATCAAGGTTCGGGGTAATGCTCTCGGCGTTTGACGATGATGGTTATCCAATTGCGGAAGCTGGTCACGGTTCAGCTTCCCACCTACGGTCGTTGGTAATTTGGGAATAAAAGCAAACCGACCTGGAACCATGTACGCCGGCAACGACTTCGTCAACGAGGCTCTAAGATACTCAAACAACCTGGGGTCGTGGCCGTTCTCGGACACGATGAATGCCACCAGCATCTGCTGCGATCCATTTTGCTGGACTCGACAGGCTGCTTCGCGCACGCCCTCACACTCTGCGAGTCGCGATTCGATCGCCTCAAGCTCGACTCTGTACCCGCGCAATTTGACCTGCGCGTCTATCCTTCCGTGATAGAAGAAAAGTCCCGATTCGTTCTGGGATACCAAGTCACCGGTACGATAGATCCGACCCAGACTTGGGTGAAACGGAAACTTTTGTGCGGTCAACTCTGGACGGTTGCGATAGCCACGCGCCAAGCCAACCCCGCCGATGCAGAGCTCGCCTCGTTCACCCAACCTGACTTCTTCGAGTGCTTCGCTCAAGACATAGGTGCGAAAACCAGGCACGGGTCGGCCAATCGTAATCACCTCGCCTTTCTTCACTCGGCCATGCATCGTAGTTACTGTGCACTCGGTAGGACCATATCCGTTCTCCAACCTTCGACCCGGAGCCCAGCGCTCCACCACATCAGCCGTGAGCGCCTCGCCGCCAACGTAAACAAAGGAGAGTCCTGGAAGTTCCTTCTGCGGATCTTCACAGCCGGTTGTTCGAAGCAGCGTGGGAGGTGGACAAAAAAGAGTAATGTTCTCGCGACGCAACCACGGAATAAGGTCCGGTCCAAGTCGCGTCGTATGTTCGTCCATAACCACCAGCGTTGCCCCTGCGGCAA
This sequence comes from Blastocatellia bacterium, assembly GCA_035258805.1. Lineage (GTDB taxonomy): Bacteria > Acidobacteriota > Blastocatellia > UBA7656 > UBA7656 > Onstottus_A. Next base: position 26,383 of record DATFWY010000229.1, read on the forward strand.
AAGCAAACCAGATTTCTTCGACCGATGAGTCATAGGCGGGCGATGAATTCTGGCTGACACGTTCATCGGGAGTCAGTTTGAATTCCTCGAGGTCTGCGCTCACCAGGTTCGAGATGCTGGCGTGCTCGATCATCACTCCTTTGGGCCGGCCGGTCGTCCCGGAGGTATAGATGATGTAGGCTAAGCTACTGGGTGTTAGCCACGGAGGAGAGTAATCAATGACACTCGCGCCGGCCCTGCTGACAAGATCGGCGATGTTGAATACTTTCTCTTCAGGGAACTCTGATTGACGCACTCGAGCCATTCCGTGATCGTCGGTCAACAGCGCTATCGGTTCACAATCCTTCAGAATTTCGTGCAACTGATCATCTGGGAAAGCAGGATCGATGCAGGTGTAGGCGGCGCCTGCTTTCAATATTCCCAACTGGCTGCAGTACAGATTCGCGCCGCTTCTTGGCAGAAGAATTGCGACTACGCACTCTCCGGTCACAAAAGTTCGTAGAGATTGCGAGACGGCGTCAGACTGGCGCTTGAGTTCGAGGTAACTGACCAGGTGACGGTGAGGCCTTCCAATTCCTGGCGGTACATCCACCGCAGTCCGCTCAGGCCGACGTCTCGCCGCCCTCTCAAAAAACTCGTGGAGCAGGACCGGAGTCTCGTCAGCATTCTGAATTTCAGTCTTTGATTCGCTATCAGAATTCATTTTTCAGTCGTCTTCGAATGCAAGGGCTGTTTGTAATCACAGGAAGACAGCCGCCGCATTCGGCGTACAGTGAATTCAGATTTGGGGGATGGGTATATCGGCCCGAGTCGATTCCATAAAAACGGAATCATTCACGAGGGGCTGTGTGAGCGACCAAAGTGTAACTCAAAACTAACGTCCGCGCCAACAGGGTACTCGCTTTTGTAGAAAAGCACCCATTCCTTCTTGCGCGTCCTCGGCCATCGCATTCAGGCTCATCACTTCTTTTGCATATGCGTAAGCCTTAGGTTGGTCGAGATCAATCTGGGTATAGAAAGCCTGTTTGCCGATGGCGACCGTCACTGAGCTTGCATCCGAAATCCTTGCCGCAAGCGAGTAGGTCTCTTCCCGAAGACGGTCCTTTGGAACAACTTTATTCACTAGTCCGTACTGCATCGCAGTCTGCGCGTCGATTGCTGTTCCAGTGAGAAGCATCTCGAGCGCGCGCTTTCGACCAACGGCTCTCGTCAGTGCGACCATCGGAGTGGTGCAGAATAAGCCGATGCGAACGCCGGGCGTTGCAAACTGGCTTTGCTCTGAGGCAACGGCAAGATCACAGGTTGCTACCAGCTGGCAGCCGGCCGCGGTGGCGATCCCCTGAATCTCGGCAATTACCGGCTGCGGGATGCTTTGGATCAGCGTCATCAGATCAGTGCACACGTCAAAAACGTGCCGGTAATCTCCAATTTGACGGTCAATCAGCTCGCTCAGGTCATGGCCGGCAGAGAACGCCGGTCCATTGGCCGCGAGTATAATTACGCGAATTTCTCGATTTTGACCCAGCGTTCGAAAACAACCAATCAGCTCTTCCATCAGAGCGACAGAGAGCGCATTGCGGCGGTCGGGCCGATTCATTGTCACGACAGCTACCGGAGCATCAGCTTCCACCAGTAGGAACTCGTAATTCTCCATATTTTTCTCTCCCAGCCTTCTCATTGCGTCTTGTGATCAGTGCTCAGCGCCCTCGTACTTCTTCTCTCCTGCTTCTATGCGAATGTTAAGCCGATTTTGCCGAGGGGGAAGGGGACAAGTCGCGAACTTTGTGAATGCGCACGGTGGATTATAAGACTTGTTGAAATCGAGGATCACCTTGCCATCAGCATCCGGCGGTTCGGCATAAAGATAACGCCCGGCGCCATACGTTTCTTTTCCTGAGGTCTTGTCGGCGAAGATGACGAGGAGTTGTTTCGAGCCCTTCTCCAACAGCGAATCGAGGCGATAGTTAACTCCCTCGATCTCGAAGAGGATGGCGCCCCGCGAGATCATGTTTTCCACCATACCCAACACATTAATTATCGGTACGACCTTAGGTGGATTGTAGGCTTCGAAAGTAGCTTTAAGATTCCACTTCAGATTGACTGGAAAATACTCTAAACCAGCGAAGTTGGATCGGGCCGGGTTTCGAATATCTTTAACTCTTAAGCCGAATCTTTCACCACGTTTTATAACAAAGAGCTTTAGAGATCCCAGCTTAAGGATGGTTGGTTTACCCTTTTCGTCCGATTGCAGCTCGAGGTTCGCCGCCGGCTTGCCGTCGCTGGTTATTCCAGACTTTGCATTCGCTTCCAGGCGCACAACTTCGTTATCGAGGCGAATCGAACCGACAAACTTAGACGCACTGGGGCGGGGAAGCGGGATGTCGTTAGACGGATCGCTTCCAAGCTTGTTGAGGCCGGGCTTTAGCCAAAATAGGCCAACCACTGTAGTCCACCCGTCCTCGCCGTTAACCTCTTCAAGACGCTCCGATCGCCATTTCTGAATTTCTTTCGCGTAGGCCGTTTGGTCAGATTCGCCTGGCGCTGGTTTCACCGGATAGCTGGCAGGGGTGCTAAGACCTAACAGAGAAATAAAAATAATTATCAGACTCGTTCGGATGGAGTTCTTGCAAACCATCGCTGCTCCGGTCTCTTGGGATTTGCCGCAATGGAGAAATCATACTATATGGTGGACGGAAACTCACTCAGCGACTCTAGCGCGGAGGGACCAAGCGCAAGCCGCCCAAAGGAAGGATGCAAGGCAGGGAAGCAGAAGTATTAACTCTTTTTGTAGCATAGGACTCTCTAGTCTGCGGAAGGCGTACCACCTTACGCCAGTGTAACTAAAGAAAAACCGCAGACTAGAGAGTCTGCGGTATCTTTAGTCTCGGAAAATCCGAATTCACTCCTAGTTAACGGATTTACGAATAAAAGTTGGCGTTCCAAAGTCCAGCTGACCTTCCGCCGCGGCCGCGACTGCAACAGCAGGTATTCCAGCGGTCGTGCCAGTAGCTCTGAGAACTTGCTGCACCTGATGTGAATGAGATGATATCGCTGCACCTTCAGCAAAATTGGTCGCGATGACAGTGATCTTTAGCGAGCCCGTTATGCGCTCGTCTATCACGGCGCCGAAGATGATATTCGCCTCCGGGTCCGCGCACTCATGGATCAGGTTCATCGCTTCGCTAATCTCAAAAAGCGTCACGTCGGAGCTGCCGGTGACATTTACCAACAGTGCCTTTGCGCCTTGGATAGAGGCCTCTTCAAGCAACGGGCTTGAAATCGCCCGCTGAACAGCTTCCAGCGCGCGGTTTTCGCCGGATGCCTGTCCGGTCCCCATTAAGGCAACGCCTTTGCCCTCCATAATGGAACGGACGTCGGCAAAATCGACATTCATAAGCCCTGGTTGCGTGACGATGTCGGAAATACCTCGAACGGCCTGTCGCAACACACCATCGGCAAGCGCGAACGCATCGAGGAAGGGAATCGCTTTAGTTACGGACTTCAACAGCCGCTCATTGGGTATTGTGATAACGCTGTCCACGCAGCCTCGCATTTCCTCCAGGCCACGTTCCGCTTGAATGGCTCGTCGGTGGCCCTCGAATCCGAACGGTTTGGTGACCACTGCGATCGTCAGGGCGCCGAGCTCGGTGGCCAGGCTTCCAACGATCGGGGCGGCCCCGGTTCCCGTACCGCCACCCAGACCTGCGGTGACGAAGACCATATCCGCGCCGTCCAAAGCGTCTACGAGCTTATCGGTATCTTCCAGCGCCGCCCGGCGGCCAATCTCAGGATCGCCGCCCGCGCCAAGTCCGCGCGCCACTTCCTCGCCAAGTTGGATCTTGACGGACGCTTTCGAATCTTTCAGGGATTGCAGGTCCGTATTCGCGACGATGAACTCAACCCCCTCAAGGCCATCTTCGATAAGGCGGTTAACCGCGTTACCGCCGGCGCCTCCAACCCCGATCACTTTAATGATGGAGCCCTGTCCAGGCTCGAGGTCGGCATAGGTAATGACATCAGATCTGTCGGCTTCATTCTCATCCATAAACATGCGGGAACCTCCATGTCAAATAGGTCGCTTCGTCAGTAGGCCTCTTCCGGGAGCGCAGGCGACGTGCGCACACGAATCAACAAAACTGGTTTAGCCAGATAATACCGACTAAAAGCACAAGGGCCGCCATTGTCATGAAACCGGCAAAAGAAGTCAAGCACCCTCGCGTACAATTTTTTTTCAATTTGCACAGATTTTGTGCAACTAGTGCCCTTTAGGAAACCACCCCCAAGATATTGCGATCGACCCCAAAGAAGCCTGCCTAACCACAATATATAGATCGCCCTGCCGACCAGCAGGCAAAAGCCACTCCCTGGTAAACAAAAGTAAACCGAAGCGAACATTGTCCAGAAGTCGTCCATATTCTGTCCAGATTCTCTTTGTTCGGCTTTGTCTTAGGTATTACTTTAAGGCGGTTCGGGGGTTCTTGTTTGTTCTATGGTTTCACCTCTTAGTCAAATGCCAAGGAGGGCTCGCCAGGGGAGGTTTACAATTCCCTTTTTTGACGAGGTGCTGTTAAGTTTATTCCATTGCAGACGTTTTACATTGAGGAAAACCTGTATGATTTCTCTGTTGGATTAAGCCTCCTTCGGCTTCCTCCAGGGCAGACCATAGTTCAGTGACCGTTTGTAATCGAGGAGAATTCAGCTAAGCACTATTACTATGCGCGCCTTTTACTCGTTCTACCTGGATGCGGCAAAGATAGCCCTGCAGTCTATCTTCGCCCATAAGCTCCGCGCTTTTCTTACATTGATCGGAATCATCATCGGCGTCGCGTCAGTGGTAGTGGTCGGCGCATCGATCGAGGGCATGAATACTTATATGGTCGATACGCTCTCGAAGGTCCTCGGCACAAACCATTTCATGATTGCGCGAATCGCCCACGTCGGGAATATGACCGAAGAAGAGTGGGAAAAGATGATGAAGCGGAACAAACGACTCGATTGGGATGATCTCGATTGGCTTATCAACAAATGCACCTCCTGTCGGGAGGTTGGTGCAGAGGCGGGTGCACGGGTCGATCTAAAACACGATGGACAAGACCTGTTTGGAACCCAGATCTCGGGAGTAACCTCTAACTTCGCCGAGATCGAAGACAAGACCATCGCCGAGGGAAGATTTCTGCTCAATCACGAAATCGAGCACTCGGCGATGGTTTGCGTGATCGGTTGGGACCTTCGAGAGAAATTTTTCCCCGGCTTGGACCCTATCGGCCGGTCTTTGACCATCAAAGGGCTGCCGATGACAGTCATCGGAGTGGAGCAAAAGCGGGGGTCAATGTTCGGCCAATCGTTGGATAACAACGCTTATATTCCGCTGACAACCTTTGGAAGAATTTTTGGCCGTAGGCAGAGCCTGAATCTGCACGGGAAGGCTCATAACCGCGAAACATTTCAGCCGACGATCGAAGAGGCGCGCATCGCAATGCGCAACCGTCACAAATTAAAAGGAAATGAAGATGACGATTTCGGGCTCGTCAATACCGAGCAGGCCAATAATCAAATAGATCGGATTACCGGCGCGGTAACGATGGCCGTTATACCTATCACTCTGATATCGCTGGTAGTGGGTGGCATCGTTGTGATGAACATAATGCTTGTAAGCGTTACGGAGCGCACGTTCGAGATTGGCCTGCGCAAAGCGGTTGGGGCCAAACGGAACCACATATTGGTTCAGTTCCTGATTGAGTCGTCGGTTCTATGCGCATTGGGCGGCGTCCTCGGGTTGTTGTTGGCTGCGGGAGTATCGTCTGTGGTACGCCTCACTACGCCTGTTCCGATGACAATTACAGTGTCATACGTTGTGCTGTCGGTGGCCGTGTCGAGTGTTGTTGGGATGCTTTTTGGAATCTATCCGGCTATGAAGGCCGCAAAGCTCGATCCAATTATTGCGTTGAGCAAGAACTAACGAGGTGCGCAGTTGAAACTGGAATCCCTGGTTGCGAAAGAAACGCTGGTGATGGCGCTGGACAATATTCGTGCGCACAAGTTTCGAAGCTTCTTAACGGTGCTCGGTATCGTTATCGGAATCACCACTGTTATTGCAATCGCCTCGATTCTGACCGGCCTGCGGACAAGTATAATCAGTTTTGTTGAAGAGTTCGGCACAAACAACATCTATGCTTTTCACCTTTCAGCTGGTATATCGCTTGGGCCTCGTGACCGTTCCGAACGAACGCGCAAGCCGCTTCGACCTGAGGATGGAGAAGCCATCAAAGAATTCGCTCCGGCTGTGGAGGACGTTGCATTTGATGGATTCATCGAGTGGACTTTTGACAAAACGATCACCTATGGTGGGCAGACTTACAAACAAGCGCAACTCGATGGCGTATCACCAAACTATGGCGCAGTTGTAAATTTGTCGCTTCAGGCCGGCCGATTCATATCCGAGATCGACGACCAGCATCGCAGAGAAGTAATGGTTATTGGTAAAGGTGCGGCGGAAGCTTTGTTTCCGCATGGAACAGATAGCGTCGTCGGCAGGCAAGTCATGATGGGCGGCAAACCCTATGAAATCATCGGTGTTCTCGCACCGCGAAAAGGCGGCCTGATAGGCGAGACGGAAGAGAATAATGTGATGATCCCCTATAGAACGCTTCGCAAGATATCACCGAGAAGCGAATGGATGATGATCATCAGTCGCGCCCGCACAGGTCAACTCAAACAAGCTCTCGACCAGGTCGAGGACATTCTTCGTCGACAACGAGGCGTAAAGTTCAACGACAAGAACAATTTCGATCTTCAGACTGCAGATCGATTCATCGAACAGTTCGACAGCATCACCGCAATGGTTGGGCTTGTGGCAATTGCGCTCTCAAGCGTCGGGCTCCTGGTGGGTGGCATCGGAGTAATGAATATTATGCTGGTGAGCGTTACCGAGCGCACCGCGGAGATCGGGGTTCGAAAGGCAATTGGCGCGCGCCGCCGCGATATCACAACCCAGTTTTTGTTTGAAGCGATGACACTTACATTCCTGGGCGGGCTTCTGGGAGTCATCCTCGCCATCGGAGTGAGTCAGATAATAATAATTATTTTCCCCGCGCTTCCGGCGTCGATCCCAATGTGGGCGGTTATCACCGGGTTAGTGGTATCGGCAAGCATAGGTCTGATTTTTGGAGTATGGCCCGCAAGAAAAGCGGCCAGGCTGGATCCCATTGAAGCGCTGCGTTATGAGTAACCTTCTGTCTCTTGCTGAATCCCCATAAGACCGTCGCGCCTACGTAGTCAATCTGCTGTAGATCCCAGGAAGGCGCTCCGGAAGACTCAGAACGTCATCAATGATCGTATAGCCAACTTCACCGTACATATCGCGCAACTGATCCTCCGACTCTCGATCGATAGTGATACAAAAGGGCGTAATGCCCTCTACTCGAGCTTGTCGCAAGGCCATTCTAGTGTCCTCACGCGCATATCTGCTATCGCCATAATCGTGATCGTAGGGCCTTCCATCTGAAAGCACGATCATCAGCTTTGTGCGAGCATCTTGTCGGGCGAGCCTCGTTGTTGCGTGCCGGATTGCAGCCCCTAACCTGGTGTTGTTTTGATATGAAATCCCGCCAATTCGGCGTTCCACCTCCGCCGAATAACCTTCGGAAAAATCTTTGATCAAGTAAAACTTTACATTGCGCCGGCCTTCACTTGTAAATCCCTGCATCGAATATGTATCGCCGACGGCTTCCAGCGCCTCGCTCATCAACACCAGTCCTTCTTTTTCGATGTCAATGATGCGCTGTCCCGGCTGAGTGTAAGGATGATTTGGGTATCGGCTGATGGTGCGTGCGGTTGAGCTAGACATATCGAGCAGAAATGAGACCGCAACATCACGCTCTCGTCGAAGCTTGCGAGTGTATAAACGATCGTCTATCAGGCCCGTGCTACGCTTATCGAGTGCGTAGTCGATGACTGATTGCAGGTCGTAGTCCTCGCCGTCGATTTCGCCTCGAATCCGTCGAAGATTCTCGGGACGCATCAATTGAAACTGATAACGTATCGATGAGATCACGCCGGCGTAACGGCTGCGGACTAGTTCTACGAAGCCTTGCGATCCCCGCGAACCGCCTCGCTCAATAACCCGACACCAACGCGTGCGATAGTCCGCCAGCTCACGGTCCCACTCATCGTAATAAAAAGCACGATCGCCCTTCTCGAGGTCCTGTTCGGGGCTCTCAGGCCCATGCAATCTGTTGAAGATGTCCTGTTCCGGACTGATGTCCTGTTGTTGCCCGCTGTTCCACGAGCTAAACGGATCATCTTTAACTTCCATTTGTTTGCGTTGATCATTCTGTTCGGCATCCGCGAGAGAAGAGTCGCCACTTTTGTTTTCACCGCCCTCACCGGTCTCACCGCTTTCCTCGCTCTCAGCATCCGACTCACTAGGTTGTTCGACAAAGAACTCATAAACGTGGCGGGTTGCAATCAATGAATCCGCAACGGTCGAGGTTTCACGGAACACGTAGTCTGAAAGAATCCTGTCGAGCTCTCGCACCACAGTTGGGTAGGATCGAAGGGCCTCGGAAGTAGGGCCGCCGCAGATCGCAACCTGGAAAAGCAGTTCGAAAGGAAGGAGCTCGTCTGGTAGGTCTTCCAGCCTCGGCCTTCGTTCGTTGAGCCGGGTTCTCACAAAATCCAAATCACGTCTAATGCCGCGATAAACAGTTCGGAGCAGGAAGTCTATCCGCCCGTTTTCGATTGTGGTGAAGAGCCGAGTCGCGAGATTGGGATTCGGGAATTCCCCAAGGACCTGAAGGAAATCGGCCCCCTCCCTGCTGTGCGGGGGTTCTGTGTTCGGCTTCAGATTCGGCGTCGTCGTAGTACGATTGCTGAATGCGGCGCGTACCTCATCCATTGCTGCAACTATTTCGGGTTGGTCTTTTCCAAATGTCAGAAACTCGATCTGACCCGCCCCGTGAGCAGCAAGTACTTTGAATAAGCGGAAGTTTTCCCGCTCGTCTTCAAATTCCGCCACAACAGAGGGGAGAAAGATTGTGGTGCCGTCGCCAATCTTGGCTTCATCTGGAATTGAAGCAAGAGAAGCTATTTGAAGCGCACGTCCAGTTAAACCTTCAACGTAAAGTCTTAAGGTATGAGCTACAGAATCCAGCGTCAGGCCGCCATCAATCTTGAACAAGGCTTCCTGGCTCGCTTTAGATTCCAGGGAGTAGTAAGCCTGGACGCGACGCGAGTTCTCTGTGGTTTTTTCGAGGCCGCGACGAGCCCAGTCCCTAAACTGACCCAGCGATGCTGCGCGAAGGGCAAGAGGACTAGCCTTAAAGCATTCAACAGCGGCGATCGTACTACGTTCGGCGATCTCTTCTACGATCTCAAGGACTGATGAAACGACAAGGCTTCGGCGTTGGAGTCCCACGCGGGCGGCGAGCTCCGCGACAATCTGCGGGCTCTGCTTCATGAAATGATAGCTCGCGGCGTTTCCCTGGAGCGCGACCCGTTTGGCGAGATCGGTCCATCGTTCAAAAGAGTCCGTTCCGGCGATGGAGAGTACGCGGCTGGCAGCTTTGAAGTATTGGAGTGCGACGCCCCCGGACCGATCAAGATACGATTCGGTAATGTCGAAGAGTCTGTCGACCGAATCCGGGGAAGACGAAGAGATGACGGTGGGGAGTTCGTTAAAGAACTCGGTAGCGGTTCCCCCGGACCTAAACGCAAAGGACGAGGTGAGCGTCAAGGCGCGTCGAATCAATCTGGCCGTCTGTTCGTTGCCATCGAGCTGTATCTGAGAAATCACTTGAGGTGCAGCGAGAAAGAGGTCATTGCTATGCTTAACAGAGTGGCGCGCCAGCTCGAGGCAAATCGTGAGTATTTGTGCAATGTTCTCGTGATCGCTGACGGTATTGATGATGTTGGGAGCAGCCTTGAAGCCTTCGATCGCGGTGTTCGCTGACAGGGCCGCTTGTTTGTTGACCAGTCTCAGGACCGGCGATCGCATATCCTCCGGTATAGATTCAAGGATGTTTGCACTGGATTGAAAGAAGGCCACGGCGCTGTCGCTGCTGGTGGCGGCCAGACGTTTGCCGGCCTCTCCCCAGACCCGCAGATCAGAGGCTTCGATAAGCCGCGATACCTCCGGCGCGGCCTTCAGCATTTCCACCCCTGCCCGGGGATTGGTTCCGGCGAGCATCACTCCGATGTCGGTTGTCAGCAGAACTCTTTCGTAGGGCAATCCCCGCAATCGCTTAACTAGATTCTCAACAGTCGGCCCGCCGACTCCCCTTAAGTGTTTCTTGAGCTGTTTCTTTACTTCTTTCTCGAGTTCTTCCACCTTGGGACTGATGATAACAAAGATGGTAGGAAATCATGAAACGTTCAGCGTTGGACGCTCCGCGTTTAGCGTTTAACGTTTAGCGTTCGGCGTTCGAGGTTTCACTCATAACCCAAAGGGAACCAGATCCCGCGAATCGAGGGAATTCCTATGTTCGGTAAAACGTGACCAGCGTTCAAAGAAGAAGTATCAACGTCATCAATAAGCTTCTTAAGTGACGGCAGTGGACTTGCTTTGAATACTCGTTCTTGAACCAGAGCTAACGCATCATCATAGGCGTTTGCGGTCACGCCACAGCCAATCAATAATCCGGCGGGATGTTCCTCATCGATCGCTAAGTCAACCTCAAGCCAGAATCTATGCATTGTTTAATGATAAGACTTAGTTCCAAGAATGAAGGAGGCGCCCTCCGGAGATTCCTGAGTCTTGAGCGAGTCTCGAGGTTCGTTGAAAATTCTGCCCGTGCCAGGAGAACAAGGTAGTATTTGTACCGACTCTTGATACACGCGCCGCCTACTGACGAACCTGAACCCCATAATGACTGTGCCCAACGCTGGGCGCCAAACGCTGAACGCGAAGCGTTCTAAGCCAATCCCCAAACCCAGTCCACAACCCCAATTCTTTTTTCTTGCATTCTTCCAGCAGTTTGGCGTAAAAAGATGAATGAACCGTCATTCATTCTTCTGGTGGATCTAATGGAATCTGTAAGAGTATCTTCGGCGAAGCGAAGGGAAAACGGAAAGTACGATGCAATCCTCCGTGCAGCCATAAAAGTCTTCGCCGGCAGCGGATTCTTTAACTCCAAGGTCGCCGATGTCGCCCGAGAGGCCGGCGTCGCAGACGGTACCGTCTACCTCTACTTCAAAAACAAAGATGATATCCTCGCCTCCATCTTTAACAATTACATGGACAATGCCCTCGCTGACGGACGAGCCCGTCTCGCCGAAATTGGCGACCCCGTAGAAAAACTCAGAAGAATCGTTCGCGCCCACCTTGAAGGACTCGGACGCGATCGCAACCTCGCTGTTGTCTTCCAGGTCGAGCTGCGCTCGTCCACAAAATTCATGGAGCAGTTCTCCGCAACCAAGGTGACAGAGTATCTCGAACTCATAAGCGCAGTCATAGAAGAAGGTCAACAGAGCGGCGTATTCCGATCAGGTCTTAACACAAAGATTGTCGCCAAGGTGTTGTTCGGCGCGCTTGATGAAATGGCGACAAACTGGGTGTTGAGCCACAAACGCTACAGCCTGGTCTCAACTGCTGATCCGGTACTTGACGTGTTCCTAAACGGCATCGTCAAGCAAACAACTTAGCCGAGTTACAAATAGATGGTACGCCCCGATCCAAAAACTCTAAACGAATTGTTCAACTCAGCGGCCGATCGTTTTCGCGATCAGGAGTTTCTTCGCTTCAAAACTAAAGGCGAATGGCACTCACTGAGTTTTGTCGATCTCGCGAGCCGGGTAAGAGAGCTCGCGCTGGGCCTTCATGCGCTCGGAATTAGACGTGGGGATCGAATCGCAATTTGGTCGGAGAACCGGCCTGATTGGAATCTTGCCGACCTGGCAACCCTGGCAACAGGCGCAGTTGATGTTCCAATCTACTCCACGCAAGCTCCGTCTCAGGTCGAATACATTCTTCGCGATTCTGGTGCAAGAGCGATTTTTGTCTCCTCAACGTTCGCAGAAGATGCTTTAGCGGCAAAAGGCCGCCTCTCTTCTTTAGAGTTTGTCATCTCAGTGGATGAAGCGACCAACACTGAGAACACCATCGATGATCTGATTAGAAAAGGCCGCGCCCTTTACGATGAACAACCCGAACTCCACGAAACCTTGTGGCGCGGCGCCGCCCCCGAAGACCTTGCAACGATCCTATACACCTCTGGATCAACTGGTGATCCAAAAGGCGTGATGTTGTCGCACAAGAACCTTACTGCCAATGTGCTAAACAGCCGGCGTTGGCTTCAACTCGATGAACGGCGAGAGCGCGCTTTAACCTATCTGCCATTTACTCACATCTTTGAACGAGCAGCGTGGTATTTGTACGCGAATATCGGAGCAGTGATCGCATACGCGGAAAGCATAGAGGGGGTAGCGCGAAATCTTCTCGAAGTCAGACCCACCGCAATGACCAGTGTGCCACGAATGTTCGAGAAGATTTACGCGAAGATCATCGAGCGCGGCTTATCAGCGGGATTCCCAAAACGACAGATATTTCTGTGGTCGCTGGCGATTGGGAGGCGGTGGGCCGAAGCAAAGGATCGCGGCGACCGGATCGGTCCTCTGTTGGCGCTTCAACATAAGTTTGCCGACGCGCTGGTGTTCAAGAAGTGGCGAGAAGCGGTAGGCGGCAATGTGAGACTGTTCATCTCCGGTGGGGCACCGCTAGCTCCCGAGATTGCTTACCTCTTTTATGCTGCGGGGTTGATAATTCTCCAAGGATATGGCCTGACGGAAACCTCGCCGTCAATTTCGTGTAACACAGTGACGCGCAACCGCATCGGCACAGTAGGTCCAATAATGGATGGCGTGAGCGTTCAGATCGCCGGCGACGGAGAGATACTCGTCAAGGGCGATACAGTTATGTTGGGCTACTACAATCGTCCCGTCGAGAATGATGAAGCATTCAGTTCCGATGGTTGGTTCCGTACCGGCGATATCGGGCACATCGACTCCGATGGTTTTTTGGTTATCACAGATCGAAAGAAGGATCTGATCAAAACAAGCGGAGGCAAGTATATTGCGCCGCAACGGCTCGAGAGTTTGATCAAGTCCAGCAGGTTTGTGTCGCAGGTGGTCGTAGTCGGGAATGCACGCAAATTTGCCTCGGCACTGATCGTCCCCAATATGGAGCTGCTCGCCGGATACGCCCAGATCAAGGGTATTGAGTATCGAGATCAGGGCGACTTGATTTCGAATCCACGTATAGTCAATCTCATCGAGCGCCAAGTGAATAAGTACACCGCTGAGTTGGCAAGATTCGAGAAAGTCAAAAAAGTGGCGCTTCTTGAAAAAGAGCTCACCACTGAATCCGGCGAACTTACACCTACGTTAAAACCAAAACGAACCGTGATAGAAAAAAAATACGCTGCGCTGATAGATCGGTTGTACGACGAAGAGTTGCCGAGCGCGGTGGCGGTCTGAGAGTCAGCAGAGCAACAACCAAGGAGATGGATAGTGAGTTTTAAGATCAACAAGGTGGCGGTGCTTGGGTCAGGCACCATGGGTTCTCAAATAGCAGCTCACTGCGTTAATGCCGGGTTTGACGTCCTGCTTCTGGATATCGTACCTACGGAGCTGACGCCTCAGGAGGCAGCAAGAGGCCTCACGCTTGATAGCAAGCCGGTGCGCAATCGTATTGTTAATGCCGGACTGGATGTCGCGAACAAGATCAGACCGGCGGCGTTCTTTTCCTCGAAACCCGCCGGCGCGATCCGGACAGGTAACTTTGATGATGATCTTGGACAGCTTTCGGGCGTCGATTGGGTCATCGAAGCAGTGGTCGAAAGACTTGAGGTAAAACGTGATCTTCTTAGTCGCATTGAGAAGTTTCTTAAATCTGATGCGATCATCAGTTCCAACACTTCTGGTATCCCAATTAAAGCGATGGCTGAGGAGATGCCGGAACGGTTCAGAAAACATTTTCTGGGCACTCACTTCTTCAATCCCCCTCGCTACTTGAAACTCGTCGAGATTATTCCGACGGCGGAAACTCTTCCCGAAGTAGTTAACCTTATCGCGGACGTTTGCGATCGCAGGCTCGGAAAAGGGGTGGTCTTCGCTAAGGACACGCCAAACTTTATAGCCAACCGGATCGCGACATTCAGCTCACTTAACACGGTGCGAGTGATGAAGGAGGGAGGCTACAGCATTGAAGAGGTAGACGCGATGACCGGACCGGCAGTCGGTCGGCCCAAATCTGCATCGTTCCGCACCACAGACATAGTCGGCTTAGACACTGCTTTGTATGTCGCCGATAACCTCTATCCCGCTGTTCCCGGCGACGAGAGAAGAGACGAGCTGATTCCACCGGATTTCATGCGGGAAATGGTCAAACGTGGATGGACCGGAAATAAAGCCGGTCAGGGATTTTATAAAAAAGTAAGAGGCGAAGGTGGCAAGCCTGAGTACCAGGTCCTCGATTGCAACACACTGGAGTACAAGCCTGCTCAGAAGGTGCGGTTTCCATCGCTCGATGCGGCAAAGACCATCGATGACACCGCGGAGCGGATAAGAACGCTGGTTTACGGCAAAGATCGGGTAGGCGAATTCCTTTGGAAGACAATCAGCGCGAATTTGATTTATGCCGCAAACCGGATACCTGAAATTGCGGATGACATTGCTAGCATCGATAACGCGGTGAAGTGGGGATTCAACCACGAATTTGGTACTTTCGAGCTGTGGGATGTTCTTGGGGTAGAAAAGTCTGTTGCGAAGATGCAAGAAGACGGGCTGGAGATCCCAGAGCCGGCGCGGAAGCTGCTCGACTCCGGCAAAAAGAGTTTCTATGAGCGTCGTGACGGCCGCACATTCTTCTTCGACTTACGATCCGCCGAGTATAAAGAGGTACCGTCTCGCCAGGGTGTATTGATCCTAAAGTCCCTCAAAGATCGGAACAAGATAATAAAGAAGAATGCCTCCGCCTCGCTGATTGATATTGGCGACGGCGTGGTCTGTCTGGAATTTCATTCGAAGATGAACGCGATCGGGGCCGACACTATCTCGATGATGAACTACTCGGTCAAAGACGTGGGTGAAAACTTCGAGGCGCTGGTCATTGGAAACCAGGCTGAGAACTTCTCAGTCGGCGCGAACATCATGTTACTGCTGCTCGGCATTCAGGAAGGAGAGTGGGACGAAATCGGAATGTCGGTTCGTCAGTTTCAGAACGCGAACATGAATCTTCGATATTCGCAGAAACCCGTAGTCGTTGCACCGCAGGGAATGGCCCTGGGCGGTGGATGCGAAATCACGATGCACGGCGATCGTGCGCGGGCGGCGGCTGAGTCCTATATTGGATTGGTTGAGGTCGGAGTGGGTTTGATTCCCGGCGGCGGCGGGGTGAAGGAGCTGCTCCTGCGAGCGGTTGAAGACGCGACACCTGGGGAAGATTTGTTTCCGCGAATTCGAAGGGTCTCCGAGACTATCGCGATGGCGCGGGTATCGACGTCCGCGGCTGAGGCTCGCGAGCTTGGCTTCCTGCGCGAAACTGATCCGTTCACGATGAATCGAGATCGGTTGATCGAAGATGCAAAACAGACAGCTCTATCGATGGCGCGGGAAGGTTACACGCCTCCGCATCCTCGAACAGATATTCCGGTACTCGGTGAACCGGCACTTTCGGCAATCAAGCTTGCAATCCATATGATGGTTAGAGGCGGGTACATCAGCGATTACGACGCTCATGTTGCGCGCAAACTGGCTTACATAATTACTGGAGGCGATCTCTCGCATAAGTCTCTGGTATCGGAGCAGTACCTGTTGGATCTGGAACGCGAGGCATTCGTCTCTTTATGCGGTGAGAGAAAAACACAAGAGCGAATCCAGCACATGCTGAAGACCGGAAAGGCGTTGAGGAATTAAGATTGTGTTGAAATGCCCGTCGATAATCACGGGCAATGGGACCTATACGGCCTATCTCAGATTCGGAGTATTGATATGAAAGATGCAGTAATAGTTACTTCACTAAGGACCGCAGTCGGCAAAGCGCCGCGCGGTACACTCAAAGATACAAGGCCCGATGACATGGCCGGCGCCGTAATCAAGGCGGCAATCGAACGAACTCCCGGTCTCGAACCGGAAATGATTGAAGATGTCATCCTGGGTTGTGCGATGCCAGAGGCAGAGCAGGGAATGAACGTCGCGCGCCAGGCTTCGTGGCTTGCAGGAATTCCAAAAGAAGCGTCGGCAGTAACAATCAATCGCTTCTGCTCATCGGGACTCCAGGCAATCGCATTCGCCGCCGAACGGATCATGGCGGGATGGGCTGACTGCATCGTTGCCGGTGGAACCGAATCGATGAGTCTTGTTCCCATGGGCGGTCATAAGATCGTCCCTAACCCGACGCTAGTCGAGAACTCTCCAGATTATTACTTGAATATGGGATTGACCGCAGAGAACCTTGCTCGAAAGTATTCGATCTCGCGTGAGGAGGCGGATGAATTCTCACTGCGCAGTCACCAAAAGGCCATCACCGCAATCAACGAAGGAAAGTTCAAAGACGAAGTAGTCCCTTTGAATGTCAGAACCGTAGAACTCGATAGCAAAGGCAAACGAGTGGTGAAGGAGTCTGTATTTGCGACGGACGAAGGGCCGCGAGCTGACACGTCGATGGAGGCGTTGTCCAAACTTAAACCAGCCTTTCACGCGAGAGGCACGGTCACCGCCGGGAACTCATCCCAGACGTCGGACGGCGCGGCGGCTGCGGTCGTGATGTCGTCACAACGCGCAAGAGAGATCGGAGCTACGCCGATTGCGAGGCTGGTTGCTTACGCCACCGCAGGTGTCGAACCTGATTTCATGGGGGTCGGTCCGATCGCTGCGGTGCCAAAGGCTCTAAAGATTGCAGGTCTGACGCTCGATCAGATCGATCTGATTGAGTTGAACGAAGCGTTTGCGGCTCAAGCTCTATCGGTTGTTAAGGAGCTCGGGATTAACCAGGACAAACTTAACGTCAACGGTGGAGCGGTTGCTATGGGGCATCCACTCGGCTGCACGGGCGCGAAGTTGACGGCCACTATTCTTCACGAAATGAAACGAAGAAAGGCTCGATACGGATTAGTCACCATGTGTGTTGGTGGAGGAATGGGAGCTGCGGGAATTTTTGAATTGATTTAGTGGGTTGGGAGTTGGGGGATGGGGGTTGGTATCAACTTCGGCCGACTGACCTAATCCCTAACCCCCAAATCCAACCCCTACCCCCACGAGGAGAACAACTAAATGACCAGCGTTATAGAAACGAAGAAAGTTATTAAAGGCGGCAGTTTTATTCTCGAGGACCACGACTCCTCGGACGTATTCACACCAGACGATCTAAGCGACGAACATTTAATGATCGCCCAAACAGCGCGGGAATTCACCGAAAAAGAAATTCTCCCGCTGGATGCCGAGATCGAATCAAAAGATTACGAGCTCACCAGAGGTCTGCTTAGAAAAGCTGGCGAGCTGGGGCTGCTGTCGATTGATATTCCGGAGAAGTACGGCGGAGCTGGGCTTGACTTGCTCAGTTCTTTAGTCGCTTCTGAAGCGATGTCCGGTCAGGCCTCTTTTTCCGGATCGCTGGGGGCGCACACCACGATAGGTACTCTGCCGATCGTTTATTTCGGAACCGAGGAACAGAAGAAGAAATACCTGCCGAAGCTTGCGACTGCCGAGATGATCGGAGCATATGCTTTGACAGAATCGGGTTCAGGTTCGGACGCGCTTGGAGCCAAGACCAGGGCGGTGCTTTCTGAGGATGGAAAATACTACATTCTCACCGGGCAGAAGATGTGGATCACTAATGCCGGATTTGCAGATCTGTTTAACGTGTTCGCAAAGGTCGATGGCGAGAAGTTTACTGCGTTCATAGTTGAACGAAGTTTTCCAGGTGTGTCGGTCGCGCCCGAAGAGCACAAGATGGGCTTACAAGGCTCCTCTACCTGCGCGGTGAATTTAGAAGAAGCCAGGATACCGGTCGAGAACGTTCTCGGCGAAATCGGAAAGGGTCATAAGATTGCTTTTAACATCTTGAATCTGGGCCGGCTCAAGCTTGGTGTCAGCACCATCGCCGGATCAAAGCGACTCACTACTATTGCTACGGATTACGCAAAGCAACGGTATCAGTTTGGAGTTCCGATTTCTTCGTTCGGGTTGATCAAGCACAAACTCGCGGAAATGGCGATTCGCACGTATGCGGCTGATGCGATGACTTATCGCACAGTAGGGATGATCGAAGACGCGCTTGCGACCATCGATCGCGACAACCCTGCCGATATGCTCAAAGCCATCGAAGACTATGCGGTTGAGTGCTCGATCATAAAGGTCATCGGCAGCGAGACGCTCGATTACGTATCGGATGAAGCTGTTCAGGTCTTCGGCGGCAATGGATATTCAAAAGACTATCCCGTTGAGCGTGCTTATCGCGATTCCCGGATAAGTCGAATTTATGAAGGCACGAATGAGATAAACCGGCTCATCATTTCCGGACAGGTGCTTAGGCGGGCGGTCAAAGGCGAACTGGCGCTCTTCCCGGCAGCAAAGAAGTTGATGGATGAAATGCTGTCCCCCTCGATGTCTGAAGAGCCGGCGGAGGGTACCTTCTCCCTGGAGCGCGTAGCGTTGGGCAATGCAAAGAAAGCCGCAATTGCCGTGCTCGGGTCCGCAGCACAAAAATATCGCGACAAGGTCCAGGAGCAGCAAGAGGTGCTTGCCGCGGCGAGCGACATCATAATGGAGATCTACGGCATGGAAAGCGTGATTCTCCGCACCGAGAAGTTCATCGCCGGCCGGGGTGAGACAGCTTGCTCGAATCACATTGACGCGACTCGTACTTTTGTCAGTGACTCGATCTCGCGAGTCGAGGAACGGGCGAAGACCGCCCTGGCGGCGATGTCTGAGGGCGATGAGCTGCGAACGATGTTGGCAGTGCTTCGACGGTATATGAAATACACGCCGATCAATACCGTTGCCGCGCGTCGTCGAATTGCAGATTCAATGATAGAAGCCGGTCGCTATAACTTGTAGATCGGTGCTTATTTAATGTCGTAGTTCGGGATTGGCATGATACGTCAATAATCAGTTCCAAAGTTGTAAAGGCGGATCGTACAAACTTGTTCTAACCTCGAACTACAACCCCTTCCGCATCGACGATTCGTCAAACAATGAAGATTCATCGAATAACGGTACCTACCCCGTTCTACGTTGGTCCAGTCAACGTCTATTTGATACAGGAAGACCCGCTCACGCTGATTGATGCTGGGCCGCGCGATCCCGGCTCCCTCGAAGCGCTGCGCTCAGGATTGGCAAACCTCGGGCATAAGCTCTCGGACATCAAAAGAGTAATCATCTCGCATGCCCACGCTGATCACTATGGGCTTGCTCGGGTTGTGGTTGAAGAGTCCGGTGCTACTGCATACATACACGAGTGGGACGCACCCGCAGTTGCTGCGGAGACCGATTATAGAGCGTACCGTGAGCTGCTGATCGCGGCCGGCGTACCGGACCAAATTATCGATCGAATGGAAGCAGGCTATGAGAAGTTCAAAGGGTTCGCCTACCCGTTGGATCACGTCGAGACCCTGAAGGATGAGGACGAGATTCTGTTCGAGCACGAGAGCCTGAGCGTCGTGCACACCCCAGGACATACGCCTGGATCTATTTGCCTCGTTCGGACGAGCAACCGGTTGGTGTTCGCCTCGGACACCGTGCTCAAAACGATCACGCCCAATCCCATCCTGAGTCCGGACCCGATCAACCCCAAACGAAGATTTCAATCGCTGGGGGAGTATCTTGTTTCGCTTGCGCGGGTGCGCGCGCTGGCGCCCACGCTTGTGAAAGGCGGCCACGGTGATGATGTCGTCGACTTTGATGAGCACTTTCATCGGATGTATCGCTTCACAAAATCGAGGCAATCGAAACTGATGGGGTTGCTGCCGAAAGAAGGGACAACCGCATGGGAGGCGTCGATGAAGTTGTTTCCAGAAGCAGGCGGATACCATCGTTTTCTGGCGCTGTCTGAGACCGTCGCCCACCTTGATTATGCTGTAGCCGAGCAGAAGCTCGAAGTCGAGCGAAAAGGGGAGCACGAGATCTACCGGTTGCCCTAGAACTTCTCGGTGGCCCTTTGCTAGAGATTTGAGGCTGGAATAGAATCCTCGGGCATGCCAGCCGATCACTCGCGTTTCAATCTATTCGACTACTTCCTGGGCGGTGAACGCCTCAGCCAAATCGGCGATCGGATCGCAATAGAATTTCGCGAGAGCCACTATACCTACCACGATCTCAGAGATTATGTAGCTTATTGGGCAAAGCAGATCTCAGATCTGGGAGCGAGTGAGGACACTCGAGTCGCTCTGCTGCTCTACGATTCGCCCGAGCTTGTTGCCTGTTTTCTCGCCGCTGTTTCGGTCGGAGCTGTTTGTGTCCCGATCAACACTTTCTTATCCAGCGACGACATACAAATCATTCTGTTGGATTCCGGTGCCGAAATCCTGGTCACCGAAAGCGAGCTGCGAGAGCGTGTACTCTCAGTTGAGAAGCTCGCGTTGTTGACCGTCGATACAACGAACAGGGATGAACGGAATCGTAGAAGCGAGGGCGCGCCAGACTTGCCGATTGCAGAAACCTCGCGCAGCAGCCCTGCGTTTCTGTTGTACACCTCTGGAAGCACCGGCGCGCCAAAAGGCGTTCTGCACGTCCATGGTTCGATACCAACCACAGTAGAGAACTACGCAGCAAATGTATTGCGACTTACCGTCGAAGATCGCGTCTACTCGTCCTCGCGAATGTTTTTCGCGTACGGCTTAGGGAATAGCTTGTCGTTTCCGTTGGCAGTCGGCGCAACGGTCTTGCTTGATACTCAGAGGGCAACGCCTGAGTATCTGACAAAACTCATTGAGTCGAGAAAACCAACCATTTTCTTTGGCGTGCCCGCCGTCTATCTTTCTCTGCTCGATTACTGCGCACACGGAGGCTCCGTGGACTTTTCCAGTGTGCGCCTCTGCGTGTCCGCAGGAGAGGCTCTGCCTCCCAGTATTTTCGAAGACTGGCTCCGACAGTTTGGCTTGACGGTCTGCGATGGTATCGGTTCGACTGAAATGCTTCATATTTTCATTTCGAACTCTGTTGAGAAAGTACGCGCGGGTTCGAGCGGCACCGTGGTACCCGGGTATGCTGCGCGGTTGGTTGATGACGCTGGCAGCGATGTAGGTACCGGTGAAACGGGGAATCTCTGGGTGCTGGGAGATAGCGCTACCGTAGGCTACTGGAATCGGCCGGAGCTCACTGAGCATACAATCAAGCAAGGGTGGGTACGTACTGGAGATATTTATAGGAGAGATGAAGAGGGGTTCTTCTTTCATATTGGCAGGTCTGATGATTGCTTTAAAGTGCGAGGGCTTTGGGTTTCTCCGATTGAGGTCGAATCAGTGCTGACCTTGCATCCCGATATCTCCGAGGCGGCGGTCGTGTCGAGCGTTGATGAGCTGGGTCTGGCAACCGCACGGGCGTATGTGGTCATCCGACAAGGTGAACGCGGCGATGTTCTAAAGGAAGAAATCCGTGAATTCGCAGGTTCGCGCCTTCCACATTACAAGGTGCCGACACAAATCGAGTTTTTGGACGAAATGCCGCGGACATCGACCGGAAAGGTTCAAAGATACAAGCTAAGAGCGTAAGCCGGCTGGCGGACGCGGAGGATCGAATGATCAAGTTGAAACGGATCGATAGAGTCATAGCGACTGCTTTTTTCGCTGTTCTATTATGCAGCGTTTCCTTAGCACAGCAAGGATGGGCGCGGTTACAGACGCTAAAAACCGGTGGAGCAGCATCGGGGATCAACTCAGTCTTTTATGACGGCGATGACATTTGGGTAGTGGGCGCGAAAGGATTAATCGCACGGTCGCACGACGACGGGCAATCATTCCAGGAGATCAATCAGGGAATTGATGGAGGCTTGAATGATGTCTGCATTCGAAAGGATAGGATCTGTATCGTCGGAGACGCCGGTACGATAATAAGAAGCACTGATCGTGGGCGGAGTTTCGTAAAGATCTTGCGTGCTGGACGGCCGGGCCCAACAGGCGCTCAACTAGATCTGTATTCGGCTCAATTCATTGATGACGATAATGTGATTATCGTTGGGGATCATGGCTTAATACTGGCATCGAACGATGGAGGAGCATCGTGGCGCGAGCAAAGTGCCGGTTTAGATGTTCAGCTTTTCCATCTGAGTTTTCGCGGCGAAAAAGGTTGGGTGATTGGAACCGGCGGTACAATCCTGCATACCGACAACGGTGGGCGCAATTGGTATCCGCAGCGGTCAGGAGTCAGCGAGGATTTGAATCGAGTATTTATGATTACCGACAAGATCGGATTGATAAGCGGAGACAATGGGACCCTGCTGCGAACCGAAAACGCCGGGGCGACGTGGGAACGCCTCCCGCTCAACGTCCCTGAACCGCTATTCGGCATGAGCTTTATCGATAACAAAACCGGATGGGTTGTTGGATATAAGGGCCGTATTATTCGGACCTTCGATGGAGGCAGAAGTTGGGTTGAACAGAGTAGTAACACCGCAGAGGACCTCTTTGCCGTTTCATTTCATAAGAATCGTGGATACGCGATTGGACGCGATGGATTAGTGATGAGGTATTACGAAAAGAGGTGATTTGATCGCCAAACTAATTCGAGAGGGGCCGGACTTCTTGGAAGCCGGCCTTTTTTGATGGCAGCTCTGATTGAATCTTCACATTCCTTTACCGAGTGTCCATGAATGGCTGTGATCCGGATCGTTACACAGCGTCAGCCCCGATACTTCAATTAGTAAATCCTTCATCTGGAATTTCAATTCCGTCACCAGAGTATACAAGGAGCTGAAATTAAACTGGAAAGATAGTTATTGACGGACATGTCGTTTTTTGTTATTTTTCGGACCTCATCAGCGCAGATGGGTTAGTAGTTGAAATAGAAATAATCAATTAAGCGGTTCCGCGTGGCTTAGGCCGCCTGATCGAAGCGAATCCAGGAGGAATTGGTTGGTTTTCCCCCCAGATCAACGCTGAATCAAACACAAGGCGCATAATGTTCCAACCCTTATTTGTCCGTCCTTTGACGCCGGAGGAGCGCGAAGGACTTAGTCAATCTACCGAGTCCACGTGCAAAGAAGAGGCCGCTCGCGCTCGCGTCATACTCGCATCTGCCGAAGGTAAGACCGCAATAGAAATCAGCAATGCATTTGGCTCTCATCCCACCAACATCAAGAAATGGATTCGCAAGTTTAATAGTGAAGGACTCGAGGGGATTTCGGCAAAGAAGCGTGGCCCGCAAGGGGGACCCAGACCAAGGTTCTCCAACGTGCAAATTGATGAGGTGTTAAGGTTAGCTAGTATCAATCCCGTCGAAGCTGGCTACGGCTTCAAAGAGTGGAGCCCTCAAAAACTGGCTAACGCGGCAATGGAACGCGGGATCGTAGATCGAATCAGCCACGTCACGGTAAGACAAATGTTGAAACGACAAGGGGAAGGGAACGGAACGGGCCAGCTGTCCGCGGCTGTTGCACCGGCGCGGACTGAGACGAGCCGAGCGAATGCTGATTCCTCAGTGTTTCAGCTCGGCGAGGTGGCGCTGTCGAAGTCTCGATATGAGGAAGCCGCGCAACACTTTCAGCACAGCCTGTTGTACGAAAATACAGAACCAGAAGAGGAAGCGGTTACCAGATCTTTGCTTAGCAAGGCCCTTGAGGAACTCAGCAAGTACGAAGAGGCTTATAGCGTCATCGAAAAATACGATGATCCGCGAACAGTAGCTTTGCTCTCACGGCGCACTCGCGCGCGCGTCAAGCTGCGACTAGGGTGGGTTAACAGCTATCTAAGAAACAACCCCAAGGCAATTGCCGGTCTGAACGAGGCCAAGCGGTTATTTCTTGAACTCGCTGATGATCTCGGAATGAGCGAAGCCCACTATGCACTCGGTCGTACCTACATCGAGATAAACGAATTCCGAATTGCGCGAGACCACCTGGTGGCCGCAGCCAGTTTCCAGAAGACGGCGCTTGATCGCGAGTTACTCGCTCAGATTTATCGGCGGCTCGGGATGGTCGACTTTAGCGAGGGAGCGTTCGTCAGCTCCAAAGAAAACTATCTCAAGGCTCTCGATCTTGCCGAAGGTTCAACCAATACAAATTTGATCGGTGGAGTATTGCTGGACTTGGGCACAATCCTGATTCACGGGTTTCCCGGTGAAAACGAAGAGTCGGCCCGATATCTTGAGCGTGGGATCGATTATTTGGAAAGAGGCGGCCACAAAGACTATCTTGCGCTTGCATACAACAATCTGGGCGACAACCTCCGTCATTCGGGTTCGTGGGATGAGGCGATCCAGAATCTGAACAAGGCGATAAGTGTTTCGCAGCAATTCGCGAAGCCGAGTCATGAGGCTACCGGGAGAATCACGCTTGCCGAGATTCTGTCGGCGCGAGGCGAATACGATGGTGCAGAAGGGCATCTCCAGAAGGCTCTGGAGTTGATTGATGTGATCGGTGACAAGTGGCTTGAGAGCAATGCGCTCAGGATTCTCGCTACTGCTTACCGCGGAACCGGACGGTACGATCTCGCGCTCAAGACGCTTCGTGAGACGATGCAGCTTTCAACATCGATTGGTGATCTCCACGGAGTCACCTTAGCAATGGTTGGTCTTGCCGAGTTTCACATATCGCAAGGCGGGCTCGACCAGGCACGCGAATATCTTGAGCTGGCGCAGGGAAGATTAAAGGAAGAGATGTATCTACCAGTCTCCGGTCTGATCCAGAGACTCACCGGGCAGCTCGAAGCTGCATCAGGCCGCTTTGCGGAAGCAAAGCAACATATCGCGCAGAGCATTTCCATCTTCACAACCACCGAAATGCCATTCGAGCTGGCCCGAAGTCAATACCAAATGGGTCTGTTGCTGGCTAATGCGCACGAACCGAAAGGTGCCGAATCGAATCTACTTCAGGCCCAGCAGATTTTCGAGCGGCTTGGCGCCCAGCCCGATCTGGAAACAACCAAGAGAGCTCAAGCTGCCGACGCCAAAGTGGAAGAGCCGCCGCAGTCGTGGCGAGTATCGCCACCCAATGATGTGCTTTTGATGCAAAGGCTGATCGAAGCATCGGCATCGCGGGAGCTTCTGGTGCAGGAGCTTGCCGCGGTGATCTTCGAGAATCTCAATGTTGGGACAGTAGTGATTTGTAGAGTAGAGCCCACCGGACGACCAGAGCCATTAGTGGTTCAAGGCGTGAGCCGCACCGAGGCCGAAAAGCTTTGCAAAACTCTGGATACATCCTCAGACGAGAGCGTCAGCCGGATGGGTGAGGGATACCTCGTAAAACTCGGAGACAATGTTAACCCTCCAGTGGTTGTTTATATTCGGCCCAACGGTTCGCTGGACATCGGAAGGCTCCAGCCGCTCCTGCGACAAGCAGAACTAGGCCTTGAAACCTGCTCACTTCGTGTAGCGGCGCGCGGAGGAACGACACGCAGTCTCGAACAACGCATCCAAACGATAATGCCCGGGTTCATAGTCGCAAGCACATCGATGTTCGATGTAATTGAAAAGATCTATAAGATAAGAACCAGCGACGTGACTGTTCTGATAACCGGCGAGTCGGGAACCGGTAAGGAGTTGGTTGCGCGACATATCCACAACCAATCCGCTCGCGCTCGTGCGATCTTTCTGCCTTTCAACTGCACAGCTGCCCCAAAGGAGATTATTGATAGCCAGCTGTTCGGTCATCGACGAGGTGCTTTTACCGGCGCCACGACGAACTATCCCGGTATCATCAAGGCGGCTGATGGCGGTACGTTGTTCCTCGATGAAATCGGAGATCTCTCGCTGGAGGTGCAGCCGAAATTAATGAGGTTCCTCCAGGAGGGAGAGATCCAACCGCTCGGCGAAACAAAGCCGCTGCGCGTTGACGTTCGAATCATCGCCGCAACCAACACTGATCTCGAGCGTGCTGTTGAGGACGGGCGTTTCAGAGAGGACCTTTTCCACCGGCTCAACATAATTCGAATTCATGTTCCGCCGCTTCGGGAGCGGCGCGAGGAGGTTCCGGTGCTGGCGGCTCATTTCCTCGACCATTTTTCTACGCGGGCTGGAAAACAACCGTTGACTCTAACGCAGGAAGCAATTGATGCCCTTACCGGACATGACTGGCCGGGAAATGTTCGACAGCTTAGAAACGAGCTCGAGAGAGTTGTAGCCTATGCCCTGGATGGCGCGAGAATAACTATCGACGATTTATCTCCTGAGGTTATTCATCCCAGGAGACCGGCTGGATCCGATCGATCGCGGTGGGGCGGCGAGCGGATTCCGGCTGAGAGTCCAGCCAGGTACGAGAGAAGTCCAAATGGTGCTGGGGCAGCATTTACAGGGAAGTCGGATGGAGCGAGACCAAAACTTAAAGAGGCTACAGCGGTCCTCGAGCGGCAGCTGATCTCGGAGGCTCTGATTCGAAACAAGAACAATCTTTCGAGGACCGCGATCGATCTGGGTCTTTCCCGACGTGGTCTCAGACTAAAGCTGGCCCAACTTGGTCTTCAAAAAGAGGCTCGTGCGTAGGGGAGTTTTGATCGGTGAGGAATGATCCGGGCCGTGCAAGTGGTTGGAAGGCTTGGAGAAAACCGGAAAAAGGCTTGACACGTCAGGTCGTTTGAAAATATTATCGCAATCTAAATGATTGGGTCGGAGTGGTGTAGGTTCGTCCAATCAGTGATCGGTGAGTCGCAGATTTTGAGTTGGAAATCAGACCACTGCAGTACGCGTTAAGCGGAGCAAGAAAGTTTCATCCAGGAAGCTCCGGGATCCAAGGCAAGCAGGAAACAATTAGGTTTGGAACCGAATCACGGCTTCGAAATGAGGAAGGTGAATATGTTTGGACTGTTTAAAGGAATTCAAAGTAGACGGATTGTTGTCGTTTTACTGGTCCTGCTGCTGGTGTGCGGCACAGTCAGCTATTCCCTGAAAGCAGCTTCATCCCTACCAATCTATTCGGTTCCGCTCGGCGGTGTCACCGGTGCGACTAACAACACCGTTCTTGCCTATGGACGCTTCGTATTGGTAGCTCCTTATTGGCCTTCGAAGGGTGTCGCAGACAACGGTGATTTGGACATCAGTCAACTGGATAACAACCTCATATACGTCCTTGATACAAAGAAGTCTGACAGTACGCCAGTCTCCAAGATACTCACCGCCTGGGATGCAAAACTGGACTCTGCTAAGACTGTTTATTTCCCCACGAGAGTCGTATTCGATCCAGCGACGAGCAATGTGTATGTCAGGGGCACAAGGTTTGAAGAGAAAGATGGAGAGACCATCCCGATCGATGTAATCGCCTATGTGAAGCTGAATCTTGACGACAGTGGAAAAGCAGTATTCGACACCACTGTGGTGCCAATTGATATCCAGGGGGTCAATGCACCATACACCGGCAACGCACCGCTGGACTTTGCATTTGGCGCAAAGGGCGAGTTGATGGTCTTCACAAACGGTGCGTCAATTTTCTCTTACAACCTGGAGCACGGTTATCTATATGGCGTCGGAATCGTACCGGAGAGTGAGTACACCGAGAACGACACCATCTCCTTTCTTGACGTCGATCCGGAAACCAACGTGGTTTCGGTCTGCTGGAACAAGAATACTGCCAGCAAAGACAGTGTCGTGTCGTCAGAGATTTCGTTTTACAGGTTGAATGACAATGGCACCTTTGAAATCTTGAAGCGAGTATACGCCGAGCAATTGCCCGCGGGTGTCTCATTGACCAGCGGGAGCAACATCGTGATTGCTTCCGATGCCGATTCGGAGTTAGCGCTCTTTGCTACTAACGACGGTTCGTTGTGCTCCGTGGATCTTCGAAGCGATGGCGTCCAGGCGACGGTGAAGCACATGTACTCGTTCCCGGAGTTGGCCCGGGTTTCAATCAAGGACACCACGCCTTTGCTGACTCAGTATGGCATTGCAAAGCGAACGATCGGCATAGTGAAACCTGGGTTTACAACTCAAATTTCACGGCCGAGCAACGGGAGGAAAGGTCGCATTTCTCGCCCGTCGAACATGCACATAAATGCCGGCGTCGCTTCGGTGGTCGCGATAGCGAAGCTTGGCAAGAAGAACAAGGTTACTTCGGTTCGTACATTCAGCGATGAGTTCGCCGGTGAAGGCGGCCTCTCGAATCTCGTTAGTGGCGATGCCCAGTGGCTGGTGTCCACTTATTCGGGTCGTTTGTACTCTGTAGGGATTCCCACAGACCTGAAAGATTCTTCACTCGAGCTTATAGGGTTGATGGGAAGTCGCGTTGATCGGATCGACTATTATGCCGATCGATCGGACGTGGTTGCGATAAATTCTTTAGAGCTCGACCCTGACGGATTGAGATTGTCGTCTCCCGGGTCGCTTGTGGTGGGTAGGATATCGACTGGTATTCAAGCGAACGCAGTGCTGCAAGCGCTTCTGCCAACCGTCTCGTTGGTCGGGAGGCCGTCACCATTTATCCGGCGGCCTTGCAATATCCGCCGGTAAACCCAAGGCAATTCTCGATACTATTCGAGCGTGTCTGGACCTTTCGAAGCAGTTGATGATTCCAGGGAGGACATAATCATTGTCCTCCCGTTGAATTCCTCAAGATTTCAAGTCACAATCAACTATTAGAGCATTCGCTCAGTGCGTCCTTGTGAAACCAACTTTTTGCAGTCTGTCCAGGTGGCATAGTCTCCACCTTAAGTAATGCCAAGCAGCTCGAACAATTCGATTGCTCTTACCGCAAGGGACGAAGAGTTTCTCGGACTTCCGTCCGATTCATTCTGGAGATCAGTCGTTGATGCATTACCTGACTGCCTCAGCGTACATTCGGCTTCCGGAAAGATCTTATGGGCCAACTCCAAGCTTTGCGATTTGTATGGCAAGTCTCTCTCCGAGATGCAGGATCTCAGCTGCGAGGACCTTTTTCACCACGCCGGAATAACGTGCCCGCACCGGGAGGTTGTTGAAAGCTCGGAAGTCATTCAGCTCAAGAAGAGGGTGCTCGTCGATGGGAAGATGCTCAGCGTGACGCTTTTGCCATGGTTCGATGATCAGGGGAAGACCT
Organism: Blastocatellia bacterium; assembly: GCA_035258805.1. Classification (GTDB taxonomy): domain Bacteria; phylum Acidobacteriota; class Blastocatellia; order UBA7656; family UBA7656; genus Onstottus_A. Next base: position 55,526 of record DATFWY010000229.1, read on the forward strand.
GCGGGTTTTTGCGACTGATCCGGGACGACACGAGTGAGCGGCGCGCAAACGCGCAATTACGAGAGGCTGAACGATTCGCAACACTTGGACAACTATTCTCGGGCGTCGCACATGATGTTGGGACGCCGCTAAATGTTATCTCTGGTTATGCCGAGTTCTTGTTGATGAGGACCAAACCGGACGGCCAGGGTTACAAAGAATTGACCGCCATACTCGAACAGACACGTAGAATCGCCGCAGTATTCGGCGAGGCACTCAATTTGTCCAGGTCTCCGCAGGGCAGAATAGATGCGATTGAAATAAAGGCTCTATTGTCAGATTCATTGGGTTTAGTTGGCCATCATTTGCGTCGCGCGAATGTCAAAGCCAGCATTACTTGCAGAATAACGCCCCCGCTGATATATGGAGAAGCGGCTCAGTTGCGCCAGGCGTTCTTCAACCTGCTCGTAAATGCTATCGAGCATGTCGGGGGAGGCCACCTTCACGTTGTAATCGCGCAGGGAAACGAGGTGCCCGGGTTCGTGGGAATCACATTCGAAGGAACTGATGCCAATCAAAGCGCGCACGACTTCTCCGAGTCTTTGGCAGCGTTCATTTCAGAAGGAGAAAGCGAACCGACGGGTATAGGATTACATCTGGCCAGGAGTATTCTTGAAGACGCCGGCGCAAAAACAGCAGCAGAAACCGGCGAACAGGGTAAAGGACTGACGGTGTACTTGCCGATAAGGCCGCCACCCCAAACCAAACAACCATGACATCGAGATCATGAGCAATATCAGTCAAAGAATTCTAATAGTCGAAGACGAAGCTCCTATGTGCGAGCTTCTAACCACGTTCTTTTCTGAAAAGGCATGTCAGGTTGATACCGCCGCAGATGGTGAGCAGGCACTGGCACGTCTGGAGGAAAGGGATTACGCGCTCGTCATCACCGACATAAAGCTTCCTGGGATGAGCGGTCTTGAATTGCTCGCCAGAATCCGAGTCGATTGGCCGGAAATGGCCGTAGTCATTATGACCGCCTTTAGTTCGATCTCCTCGGCGGTGGAAGCTATGAAGCTTGGGGCTGAGGATTATATTGGAAAGCCCTTCCAGCTTGACGAGCTAGCCATCACGGTCGAGAAGGCGCTGGAAAGACGCAGCCTCCGGCGGGAAGTCAGGGAACTGCGCGCGGAGGTAAGAGATCGCTATAATTTTTCGAATATCGTGGGTCGAAGCAAACCTATGCAGCAACTGTTCGAAGTGATCAGACGAATAGCTGCTCGCAGGGATGCTTCGGCGCTTATTACCGGATCGACCGGAACGGGGAAGGAACTGGTCGCCAGGGCAATTCACTACAACTCAGATCGTCGTGACGCGCCCTTCATGCCGATAAACTGTTCAGCGATCCCCGACACTCTACTTGAATCCGAGTTGTTCGGGCATCAAAAGGGAGCCTTTACCGGCGCCCACGAAACAAAACGCGGGCTGATCGAGGAAGCGCAGGGCGGCACGGTCTTCCTCGACGAGATCAATACTCTATCCCAAAGTCTTCAGGTCAAGTTGCTGCGCGTCCTGCAGGAGCGTGTTGTAAGGCGGGTTGGTGGTCGCGAAAATATTCAGATTGATATTCGGCTTGTATCCGCGAGCAATCAGGACCTTGAAGACGCAGCCAAACGGGGAGAGTTTCGCCAGGACCTGTTCTACCGTCTTAACGTAGTGCCGGTACGTCTTCCGGATCTAAAGGACCGTCGCGAAGACATTCCGCTTCTCGTACACCACTTCCTTCAGAAGTTCGCACAACAGCACGGCGAGCCTCCACGAAGATTTGCCAATGAGGCAATGAGGGTGTTGATGACTCATTCATGGCCCGGAAATGTTCGTGAACTCGAAAACGCGGTTGAGCACGCTCTCACCATGGGTCGGGGGGAAATACTGCTGCCGGAGGATTTACCGGTTAGCGTCACTGCTCCCGAACGCGATATCGTCCATGAAGCCACCCTCGACGGAGCCACGCTCGCTGAAGTCGAACGAAGATATGTTCTGAGAGTACTTGAAAAGATGGGCGGACATCAGATCAAGACTTCTAAAGTCCTTGGAATCGACCGCAGGACTCTCTATCGACGGCTTCGTCAATACGGGTACACCGGCCGTCTTCGAGGTGAAGACGAAGAAAACGACGAGTCGCTCGACGATGAAGCGGAACAGGCGAAAGCATCTTCCATGTGAATCACAAAGAAATCGACGATACATATGTCAGACGAAACATCACCAACTGATTCTGTCAGTACTACAGAAATCGGAGCGCCGCCGCCCAATAATCACCCTTCACGCAGCCTGCGCCCGCGAGCGAAGGGCTATGGAATCGGCGGGGGATTTGAAAAACCATATCGAAAACGGATCACGCCAGCGGATCAGCGAGGCGGGTCGTATGGGCCGGTTCCGCACTCCGGATATTACGGCGCCGGTGCTGGGGAGGAGCGATTTGAAAGAGGCGAAGCCGGTTTCAAAAAGGAACTGGACTGGTACGGCCCGCAGTACGGTGAGAATACAAGCGGGCAACAGAAATGAAATGTTTAATTGTCCAAAATAATGCCGTCTGCGCTACTTTTGTCCGGATAAGATCCTCAAGGCTTGCTGCTCTTCCTTTGTATAACTGACGTTGCGCTCAATACGCCAGCCATTGCCTTCTTGCGCCAGGATGAAACCAAGGAATTCTCGTTGAGGCTTACCGTCGGAAGTCGCAAAATTATAAGTCACCGTCGCGCTGGTGTACGCTTTTCCAGGAACGCTCGATGAGGTAAAGAACGAGTCCATAGTCAAATCAGTGACTCCCTGATTTTTCATATACTCCTGGATGGCTTTCTTAGCCTTCGACTCATTGCTGGCACAAGACGAAAACAACACGATCACGCCGAGACAAACCGACAGTGCGAGAATAGTACCGCGAATACAATTTGTTCTAATCATGGGACCTTTTTTTACCCTACGCATAAGCAACTTTTCAAGGTAACGGGTGCTGTGAACACGAGTAAGGGAGAGAGTCAAGTTGGGCATTTACATTAAACAGCTTCTTGCGGGTCGCGATTTTGCCACTGCTGACTACTTTGCATCGCAAATGGCAAACTTTGTTTATCTGGTAGGCGACGATCAAAGGCGCGTGTGCATGGCGGTTGATCCTGCGTGGGACATTCAGGGAATTATCGATGCGGCGGAACGGGATGAAATGAATCTTGTAGGCGCCCTGGTAACGCATTATCATCCCGACCACGTAGGAGGAAACATATTCGGCCACAACATCGCCGGTTTGCCCGACCTAATCACATTGCGTCCGGTTAAGGTTCATGTGAATGCAGCGGAAAGTGAAGGGGTCAAGCAGGTAACGGGTCTCTCAGAGAGCGATCTGGAAAAGCACCAGGGTGGCGATGAGGTACCAATTGGTGATGTGAAAGTTCGGCTTGTCCACACTCCGGGACACACCCCAGGCAGTCAATGCTTTCTAGCGGAAGACTCATTGGTTTCAGGAGATACGCTCTTTATAGGTGGTTGCGGGCGAGTCGATTTGCCCGGCGGCGACCCGGAAGCGATGTACCACTCCCTGACGCAGGTCTTATCAAAACTTCCGGAAGGCACTAAGTTGTTCCCTGGACACAATTACGCATCGAAACAAGTGAGCACCATCGGTGACGAAAAGAAGACAAATCATTATATGAGGATCAAATCTCTCGAAGACTGGAAGAGTCTAATGGGTGCAGTTTAGCTTACATTGGCCCGCCGATTCCGGACCAGCTCTGACACATTCCTTCTCCAGAATGGAGACTCGCTGGCGCGTCAAAACATCTTTCTTTCTAAAGAACTTACGCCTCGAACACAAATCTTAGAATAGTGTTGACTGCATTGCCGTAGAAGGCATAATAGGGCCAGCCTGGTGTTTTTTCAGTCTTGCCAGCGCTCCTGAGGCTGCGTGCCCCTTCACTAGTGCGAATGGCTCACCCTGTAGAGTTCTGGGTGCAAGTTTTACCTACTTTGGGATCCGTCATTGTCACTCATTCTTTGTCCCCTCCGGCCAATCACCCAGGAAAGTGCACATCTTAGAGGACACAAGCGTAATCCACTGCGATCGCCCTCCTGGGTCGAGTTGATGACAGCCCCGAAGTGAGTACACGCATGAATCCAGAAGCAAAAAAGAAGAGCTGGTTCAACAGCCTCGATGCCCTGCAATTGCTTGGAAGGATGGGGCTTAAAACCCTTGGGATGAAACTATCCGTTGCCGTTCTGCTCTTGACTGGGCTGTCGATTGCGCTGGCCTGCCTGGTAGCCTACATGAATTTCATCAGAGCGATCGAGCACGGTGAGCAAATACAACGTGCTTCAGTTACTGCCGCAAGTGCTGTCGACGTCTTCCTCTCCGAGAATATCCAATTCGCAAAATCCGTTGCCAGTGATGATGTCCTGGTTGAGGCAGCGACTCGATCGGCACGAGCAGATGAAACGGCGGGGATTTCACGGATTCCGGACGCAGAACAAACAAAAGTACTCGAAGACCGCTACCAGGATAAGCGGGTGCTTAGAGTCGACGAAACAATCAACAACTTTCTCCGTGAGAAGAGGCGCATTCGTGGCGTAATCGAACGAATGTTCTTCACCGACAAATATGGCCTCAATGTTGGAATGACGAGCCCAACTGAAGACTTCGTGCAATCAGATGAGATGTGGTGGCAAGAGGCGATGCGGACTGGCCTCTACATTGAAGATGTGAAATTCGACAAGCCAACCGGAACCTTCGACGTTGAGATTTGTGTGGCCATCGTGCCAAAGACCGGTGGATCGCCAATCGGCGTGCTGAAAATAAAGTATAACCTGGAGGACGTACAAGACTACATCTCTCACTTCAAACAATATGACACCGGTTACGCTTTCGCGGTATCACCCAACGGCCGAATAGTGCTTCACCCTGATCCGGCGATGCGAAACCTGGAACTAAACGAGGCGATGCGAAAGGCTGGCGTCTCCGATCGATCGTTCCAGGATTCGGGGCTTGGGGCTTTGACGAATCAGGACGCCGGTACGATCTATTACACAGCATTGAACCAAAAGACGGGAAGGGAAGAGCAACGTATCGCTTCGTTTAGCAAAACGAGGCGACTTATGGAGGGAGCCTCACAGTTCTCAGCTTTTGGCTGGACGTTCGTGGTAGACAACTCCAAAGATGAAGTTTATGCGCCAGCATACAAAATGTTGAAAACGATCTCATTGTCAGGATTGTTTTCATTCCTCCTATTCGGCTCACTCGCCCTGGCTTTCGCAAAGAGCTTTTCAAGCAAGGTCAAACAACTGCTTGCCGCGACCGAGGAAGTGCGTGCTGGGAACCTTGATGCCCGACTAAACATCACCACTCATGACGAACTCGAGGGAGTCGCTCAGGGTTTCAATGAAATGATGAATAGACTTAGCGAAATGGTTCTCAATGAGAAAGCGCATAAAGAGCGCCTGCTACAGACCGATCAAGCCATGCAGCAAAGCCTTAGCGAATTCCTGGAGATAGTGTCATCAGTCTCAGAGGGAAATCTCACTAAGCGAGGCCCCGAAGGGGATGATGCGCTTGGGAAATTAGTTCAGGCAGTCAACAAAATGCTCGACGACTTCGGCTTGATGCTCACGGAGGTCAAGCAAATCGGCCTGTCCGTTTCTTCAAGCGCAACTGAGATCCTCGCGGCCGCAGAGCAGATAGCCGTCGGGTCGCAGCGACAGGCTGACGAGATAACAAATACATCAAGCGCAGTTGAAGAAATGGCCGCATCGATGACCCAGGTTTCGCGAAACGCTGAGGCTTCGGCGGACGCCGCAAGAAGAGCGCTTGAAATGGCTGAACACGGCGATAAATCCGTACGAGACACTTCCGAAGCAATGTCGAGAATAGATTCGGCGGTGCAACAGACATCCGAAAAGATGAGATTGCTGGGGGTTCGCAGTTCTGAGATATCGGAGATCATTGACCTCATCGATGAGATCGCCGCTCAAACAAATCTGCTGGCGCTCAACGCGGCAATTGAGGCAGCTCACGCGGGAGAGGCTGGGCTGGGATTCAGCGTCGTCGCGGATGAGATCAGGAAACTCGCAGAACGGTCGGCGCGAGCGACCCGCGATGTCGGGAACCTGATCAAATCAGTTCAGAGTGAGACATCGGAGGCGCTCACCGCAATGGAAGTCGGAATGAAGGAGGTCCGCGGAGGAAGCTACCTCGCAACGCAGGCAAGCAACGCCCTTCAGGATATCTCGACTGCGGTTCGCCAGTCATCGGAACTGATCGAAGAGATCTCAGCTGCGTCTGAAGAGCAGGCGCGTGTGACCAGCAATGTCGCAGCGGCAATGCAGACGATCTCAAGTATCACCCTTGAGACTTCCGCAGGCGCGCACGAGACAGCTCAGACAATCGAAGGGATGGTAGGACTCGCAGACCGGCTCAATAAATCGATTTCGCAGTTCAAGGTGAAGGAAGACTACGTTCACCCGTTCTCGTACGATGTGCCAGGTTCGCGCGGCAACGGAGGCACGTTGCGCTATCCGCAGGGTGACTAGCAAGTAATCGGGGCAGGAGGAGTTGTGGCGCAGAGACGACAGCTCGTGGTCTTCAAAGTCGGAACCGAGGAATTCGCAGTCGACATAATGCTCACTAAAGAAGTCGTGTTGATGCGCGAGATCACTCCGGTGCCCGAAACTGAGGCCTACGTCGAAGGGGTAATGAATCTTCGAGGCAGCCTGGTGCCTGTGCTGGACTTCAGGAAACGTCTCCGAGCGCTGAAGGCAAATGCACATTCCGATCATCGGATAATCATTACGCAGTTTGATGGAAGGACCGCGGGTTTAATAGTAGATGGCGCTTCTGAAGTAATAAGGATAACCGAAGATATGATCGAGCCTGTGCCTCACCTCATCTGGGACATAGGCGCGTGCTATGTTGAGGGCGTTATCAATCTAAAAGGAAGATTTATAACGCTCATAGACTTACGGAAAGCTTTAACAGGAGAGATCGTCGGGGAATTGGACGAAGTAATCAAAGTTCTCGCTACCGAGAGAGCACCAATCGCGCCGGCCAGAGCAGTATAGGAATGAGCTATTCGCACCTCACAACTGGTTCTCTGATTCAATCTGGATCCGGTCCGTTGGCGTTGAACATTTTATCGGATAGTGAATTCAGACTGTTCAGAGAACTGATACACGAAGAGTGTGGAGTAAGCCTCAGTGTCGAGAAAAAGACGTTTCTGGAATCCAGGTTGAGGCGTCGCATGGATGAACTCGGTCTAAAAACCGGATACGAATACTATAGTTATATCAATGCTCCGGAAGGAAAGTATCAGGAGTTGCCGACGCTCCTTGATTCTCTCATGATCTGTGAGACCTCATTTTTCAGAAACCAGCCGCAATTCGATCTGCTCCGCGATGTCGTTCTACCGGAACTCGTAGCCAAAAAAGAGAAAACAGGAAAAAGACTTCTACGGGTGTGGAGCGCCGGATGTTCAACTGGACAGGAACCCTACAGCGCAGTGATTACTTTGATCGAAGCTTTGCCTGATCCTGAGTCATGGAGCACCCGCGTTTTTGCATCAGACCTTTCGTTCACCGCATTAGAACGCGCTCAAAGTGGTTTGTATCGTCCGGACCAGATGAAGGGCGTAGATCCTCACCGGGTTGCTCGTTACTTCCGGCAGGAAAATGGGCACTACGTGATGAATGAGAACGTTAGAAACCGGGTGATTTTCGATTACCACAATCTTAAGCATGACAATGGCTTACGGGGACTCGACATAATTTTCTGTCGGAATGTGTTGATCTACTTCGATTCGGATGAGCAACGGAGACTGGTAAACAGGTTCGCCAACTGCCTGATACCGGGAGGGTATCTATTCCTTGGGCACGCAGAGAGCTTACAGGGGCTATCGACGCGCTTCGTTATGTTGCATCGCAATAAAGGGATCGC
>DATFWY010000230.1:0-6573 GCA_035258805.1 Blastocatellia bacterium
AACAAAAAAACAAACTTACCGCAGCCAGATTTAAGCACACGGCGTTAAGCGTACCGCTCGACGCGGGCCGCTTGATTCGGTACATGCTTTGTGAAAGGTTCTATAAACCATAGTGGGAGTTGTTTTTATGGCCGCCAGTCAGCAACCGCGAGTGCTATTTATTTCTCCGGGAAACGCAGTCCGCAGCATTTTTGCGGAGTATTTTATGAACAGTAAAAGAATCGGCCGGGGTCGATTCAAGGCTTTCAGTGCCGGAAGTCAGCCCATCGGTATCGTTCACCCCTACGTGATCCGCGTTTTAGAGGATTACTACAAGTTCGACGCTGGCGAGGCGCGCAGCAAATCCTGGGATGAGTTTCGCCACATGGATTTCGACATGATCATCACACTTTGTGATAGAGGAAAGGAATCAATTCCATTTTTCCCCGGACAGTCTAACATTGCTATCTGGAATATCTCTCACCCTGAGCAGGATATTCGAAGTAACGTGGATATGCTCATCAAGTTCAAAGAACTGGCGAAACAAATCCAAATGCGTATACAGCTCCTTTCTTCATTCCCGTTGGAGAAACTTGGTCACTTACGCCCGTCCACTCAGTTCTCCTGGCAATCGGACACTTTAACCGGGACATAATTCGACAAAGCGCATCCGAAATATAGCGTTATCTAAATTCTACCGATCTCTTTATCGGTCTCCCTCCTCGAACAAACCGGGAAGTAGCTGCGTCTCTTCGTTTCGCACAGCTTGCAGATGATTTGGCTCTAAACCCAGCACTGCGAGAATCGTGGGCGCAATCTGCGCAGTATTGACCGGGTTGGTCAACGTAGCCCCTGTCAGTGCCGGGTTGTACACCAGCAGCGCCACGTTGGTATCGTCGTGATTAAAGCCGCCGTGCTCAGCCTGCTTTTTTTTGCTCGTCGTATAGATGATTCCCACGTTTGGGCTGACGATGAGATCGGGCGTGCGTGGGTCTTTTAAAGGGTCGTTGAACAGCTGCGTGATCGCATTGCCAACGAAAATCTCGCCTAAAGCCGTGGTGCTCGCTGCAGCGGAAATCGCCGCCGCCGCGGCAGTTGCCTGCGTTTGGTCTTTGAGCCAGAGGAGCGCAACATCGTCTTCAGTTGCTTGGACCGGCGGAATACCTGCCACTGTTAACACAGGAGTGATCGTGTCCCCGATGTTATGATTGCTCTTGGGGTTGATCGGCGACTGGCCGTGCTTGGCGCTCACAATCACAACCGTGGACCGTAAAAGCCCCCGCTTGTCCAACTCGCTAACCATGGCGCCGATCGATTGATCCACAAACTTGATTTCCCCCAGCAGCGCGTCGCTCGGCGTTCCCAGCGCATCCTTATAGCCGCCGATGATGGTCGGGTTCGTCGTTGTTTCGATCAGTTTCTGACCGACACTCACCGCCTGAAAGTTCATCCCGAAAACCGTCGGCACGGGCGCTCGTTTCGAGCCGTCACTCGTCTTGCCGTTGATCTCGCTAATGATCGCCTGGACCTTGAGCGCATCATAGCATTTGACGTCATCAAAGCTGGTCGTCCAGTCACTGGTTACCGTCGTATCAGGCACGGTGGTGCAACTCGGAATGCCGGGTAGCGGTACGATGTTCGATTTGATCTCACGAATAAACAAATCATCCACTCCTTTGCCTGACGGACCTTGTACGATGTCGTAGCCGAAGTTCTTATCGGACCACGCAGTATAGCCTCCGGCTTGCTTCACGACTTCAAAGATGGTGTTGACCCGCAGGTACTGGTGCGGAAAGACCGGCTGACAATTATTAAACGGATCGCGCGGAAGATTAACCGTACTTACTCCCCCGCCACCATCCAGGCGGGTAATGTCGATGTCGATCGTTTCATCGAACAGCGCTTCTGTGCCCGTCCCTGCTGTACCGGCAGTGCAGTTTCCGTTATTGATACCGTTGGTGGGATTTTGCGGCGGCGCCAGACTGCGGTCGAAGCTGTTATCGTAAAACACTCCGGTCGAGCGGGGTGAACCGCCGGTTAACATCGCCAGAAGTCCCGGAAAGGAATCGGACGGTTTTGCAGATGAAGCCTGTGTATACCTGAGACCGTTTTGAGCGAGAGCAGCCAGATTGGGGCAGTAGGGCGTCAGGCCACTCACTCCTTTTGTACAGTTTTCCAGATCCAGCGCATGCATCCCATCGATGCTGATTAACAAAACATGCCGGATCGGGCCGTTTACTTTGTTACCACTGTCCGCAACAGCATAGGTCGACGCCATCGTGGCCGTCGCTAAGATGGCCAAACTCGTTAGCCACTTCCCACTGATAAAATTCATCGCTCTGTTTTCCTCCCTTTTAAGATTTGCTGCACGCTGTCACAACTCGCAGCGGAAGATGAACAGATGATGACTGAACGATGAAAATCATGTTACCTCGTCTTTGAAATTCCCAATCGACGAAGTCCGTTCAACCGCTAAAATAATTCGACGGCAAGAAATTACGCGGGAAACTTTCGTCGGTGCGATCGTCGTAAAACATTTCATTCAAGCTTCAATCGCAATTAGCTCATCTTTTATTTTGTTTTCGTATCGTCCGCGTCGGTGCGATTCTCTTCAAATTAATTCAGCGCGTCGTGGTCGGAAGGAGGTGCAAAAGTTGATGAAGGCCGGCGCGGATTTGGGGATGGTCAAATCCTTTGGCAAAAAGTTCTGCATATTAACCTCAACCAAAAAAGGAGAGACCGAAATGACGGAAGGATGGAAGAAATGGTCAGCGCGAATTGTGACCATCACATTCGCGGGTTCCCTTTGTATTACAAGTCTCGGGGTCCCGGCCCTGGCGGCATCAAGCAATAAGGCGCCGGAGACTACGACCCCCATAGAGCACCTGATCGTCGTTATTGGCGAGAACCACACCTTCGACAACATATTCGGCGGCTACAAACCGAAGGAAGGCGAGACGATCGACAATCTGCTTTCCAAAGGAATTATCGATCAAAACGGCAACCCCGGCCCCAACTTTGATCTCGCCACGCAACAGACGGCAAAGGACGTCAACGTTTACAATCTCGAACCGAAAGCCACAGGTCCGTACGCGGTTTTGCCCCAGCCAGAGACCACCTATGCGAACGGCCTTCCTCAATTTGTCCCTGACGTGCGTTTCCCCGCTAACCTGCCCAATGGGCCTTTCCAAATTACCAAGTTCGTCAATTTCGATGACTTCACCGGTGACCCGGTTCACCGTTTTTTTCAAATGTGGCAGCAGACCGATAATGGAAGGGCCGACCTCTTTGTCTGGGTAGGCGTCCAGACAGGTATCGGCCCGCAAAACAACCCACCAGGCACACCGATACCGGGCAACACTTTCCAGGGCGGAGAAGCGATGGGATTTTACAACATGAGTACCGGCGATGCCCCTGTGTTCAAGAGCTTGGCGGACAATTACGCTATCAGCGATAACTACCATCAGGCGGTCATGGGCGGGACCGGCGCAAACTTCTTTGCCGTGATCACTGGCGACGTGGCTTTTTACAACATCAATGGAAAGCCGAAGCCGCCCCTGGCATCGCAGGTCGAAGACCCGAACCCGTTGGCTGGTACCAACAATTTCTACAACCAGGATGGCTACGCCGGCGGTTCGTACGTCAATTGCGCCGATGCTAGCCGACCGGGAGTCAAACAGATACTGAACTATCTGAGTTCACTTCCCAACCGTCCCGATCCGAATTGTGAGAAGAAAACCTACTATCTGGTGAACAACTATAATCCGGCCTACACGCCTGACGGGCACTTGCGTTTTGATCCGCTCAAACCGACCAATATCACATCGCCGCAAGTCGTGCCTTCGATCGGGGAAGCGCTGACGGCGAAGGGTATCAGTTGGAAGTGGTACACCGGCGGAAGAAAAGACGGCGTCAACTTCACGGACGAATACTGCCGCATCTGCGATCCACTCACCCACATCACCGCGGTGATGACCACAGGGTTGATCAACAATCTTCAGGACGTCACCGATTTTTACAACGATGTGCAAGACGAGTCCAAATTGCCAGCGGTTTCATTTGTTCGCCCCTTCGAAAGTATGGCAGGTCATCCCGCCGACTCGACTCCCGCAGCGTATGAAGCTTTTGTCCAAGATCTGATCGATAGGGTTCAGGCCAACCCGGAGGTTTGGAAGAAGACCGCCATCCTTATTACCTATGACGAAGGCGGGGGATACTATGATTCCGGCCTTATTCAGGCGCTGGACTTCTTTGGTGATGGAACACGCATCCCGTTATTGGCGGTTTCGCCTTTCTCCAAGAAGGGGCACGTCGATCATACTTACGCCGATCACGTTTCCATCCTGAAGTTCATTGAAAAGAATTGGGGAGTCAGCCCGCTGTCCGACCGAAGCCGCGATAATCTCCCCAATCCGATTCAATTTGGGAGTGATTCCTACGAACCGGTCAACGGCCCAGCCATCGGCGATCTCATGACGATGTTTGATTTCAGCAAATAGTAGGAGATGAACCGAGAAACTTCGCCGTTTTATGCGGCCTCGTAGCTGCGAGGATTCCTCTCCTGTAATTCTGCTGACAGAGATGGGAGAAGTTAGGGGTCAGTTCGAGTACTTAGAAATTGCGATTACGACTTGCTCTCGAATTGACTCTTACTCTCCCATTTCTGGGCTAGGTGAAGTACGCCTTTTGAACTAGCTCTCCGCTAGAACTGGTAACGCCAGGTGACGGCGAAATCCACCCAGGTGCCGCCCTTGCCTGAGCAGGTCGTGCACCGTTGAGAGAACACGCCAAGGTTAGCGCCTGCTTGGTTCACGCCCGTGCGCAGGTTCGAGGCATCATACCACCACCAGGTCGCGCCGACACTCATCCGAGGCATCAAAAAATACCACAGGTCCCACTCGCGCAACAGGATTCGGTTGCGGCCGAATTGACCGCCGATGCATCCTTGCGGAGAGCCGCAATCTACATCGGTGCGCTCGAAATGCTGACCAAATAGAATGGATCCAGCGGTGTCCGGGGTACCGGTGAGAAAACCCTTGGGACTCCATAAGAAGATATCATGTCCGATCAAAAACAAGTTTCCCTTCTTGGTGCCCTGCGATCCGAATACAAAACCGCCGGCTGGGTTTCTTTGGCTGTTGGTCCACTCGCGCTGGAAGCCGCCCACCGCGCGCAGCCTGTAGGGACCCACCGTCCACGAGACACCGGGCATAAAAAGAGCTGTCAAGCCAGCGCCATAAGTCGGCGTTTGCACGAGTGCCTGGCGCCCGCCATCACCGTTGTCGTTGATAGCGAGCCTGGTGCAGGCGCTGCTGACGATATTTGAAAGGGTATTGATGTTGGCGTTATTCGGACACCACCACTGGCCGAATTCTAATCCGATCCCCTGAATCCACTTGTTCTTGATCTGTGAGAAGGGCTCAACACTGACATAAGCTAAAACGCTCCGTTGCATGCGGAAGCTCTCTAGTCCATCATCACCTTCGCGGATGGTGGCCCAGGCTAGGTTGGCAAACGGTATTCTTCCCGGAATCCCGATCCCACTCAGACTGTGATCTAGCCAGTTAAAGCCGATTCCGTTTCCAAAACGACCGTCGTCAAAGGTGTTGCGCGATAGGAGATCATATTCCAACTGCGCGCCGATCTGGGTCGATCCCTGGCGATACTGGCTGATCTCCGATGGGCCGTCCATGCCCGCGTAAAGAGTCGGCAGCCAGGGATTTATCTTCTCGAAATGGACCCACAATAAGCCCCGCTGTAGGATCGAGCTGGTCGCCGTGTTAACCGAATTCTTGGCGTTCCCGGTGCCGAAACCATCGAGATCCAGCGCCGCCCACAACTCGTAGAAGCAGTCGTTTACACAATAATAGAAAAACGGACGGAACCGCCGCGCGAAAATCCCGCCGGTTTCTCGACCTGCTTGAGCTGCCCCTGACTCAAAGAGTAACCGCAAATTGACTTCGATGCTGGCGCGAAACGACCATGACTTGTCCGCCGCCTCGATCAACATGCCGGCGCCCGGACGATAGCTGAAATTCGGCAAGGCCGCTGCTGCCTCAACCGCTTGCTTCTTCATCTCCAATTGCTCGGTTTTGACTTGTGCCTGTTCGCTCTTGAGTCGCTGTAGCTCCTCTTCCAGAGCTTGGATTTTCTGATCCATATCCTGCGCCCGCGCCGCCACCACTGCCAAAACGAACATCGATAGCACAAAGCCCAAAGCTATTAAACCGACCAACGTTTTCTTCATCATTTTCTCCTCGGTGCAAGGTATTCGAGCTTTTTAGTTTTTGGCCGTTACGATGAATTTGCAAGTCTGTTACAAATGCGTGAAGCTTCTGTGACAACCGATTCGAATCCGCTCAGACGCAAGGGCCCGGCCGTCGGTTTTTCGCCAGCTTGTTCTCTTGGAAACCGGCTCGGTCTCTTCGATTAAAACGGAAGATAACCAGGAGATCTAGCCGAGATGAACTGTTTGACAGACTTCCCTTACGTGATACTTGTCGGCGCGTAACAAGCCTTCCCCACCATTGGGTAGCCATCCGACTATTCCTCCCGAAATACGAACACCTTTTCCGATATTCCAGAGTTCTGTAG
>DATFWY010000231.1:0-49717 GCA_035258805.1 Blastocatellia bacterium
CTGACTGCAAGCGCTACTGCCTACAAAGTCAGCCGGCGGTTCATTACTCTTTGAATTAGAATCACCGCCTGTATTCGCAATGCGCGTTCGGCTAACAGTCAGCCAGTCCTGGAGAAGCTTCATCGAATTGCTGCGCGCCTGGCTCTCTGCCCCCATAGCCGCCTCAACTAACTGCTTGGCACCAGGGTCCTCCGGGACAAGCGTTTCATCCAACGCAATAAAGCGCTGCTTTGTCGTGAACTTTCCCTGCAAACCGCGATAGAAACGCAACTCACCCACCATCCTTGTTTCGAATGGTGTAAAGACTATTAAGGTCTGACCTACATAGTGCGGCGCCGTGAATGATTCGAGAATCGACTCTGCGTTTCCTGCAATAATTACATCTATCTCTGGAGCTTCACGGGCGACGCGATCTGCCTCCGCAGCACTGAGCTTCGCAAGAGCTACGACAACATCGGCGTTTTTTCTCGCTTGCGGGACTGCTATTTTGGCCGCTTCTGCAGGGTCCGTGAATTTAAAGCCCGCCGGTGGCGCCGGTTTTGTCTCCGTCAAACCTACAAAAGCCACTCGTATCGCTTTACCCCCTTCTCGCGATGGCAAATCACGAACGATAAATGGCCTCGGCGCTACAAGGCTCGGTGATTCAGCAACCGTATTGGCGCCGACGATTCGAGTGAATAAAGGTTTTGTCTCACGGATACGTGCGAAGTTTGATTTTGAAAACGCCTCCGCAAAATATCGAAGATCGTGCGACGAGACATTCAACACATCTATCGGAAATTGATCGTATGCCTTGGCTACCCAATCATTCTTGATAATTATGTCCGGACGTAGTCTTCCATGAGCATTACGTTCGTCGGCCATGGAGTAGCCCGAATCCACGAGCACCGAAGGGATCTTCGCAAGTCGTTCTCGAAATAGCTTTAAGTAGCTGACACGCCGTGCCAGTCCGCCGAAGCGGGGGGGTTTTCAGCCACACGCATCTAGAGTCCCTCGGGTGTCACCTGAAAAATGGACCACGAATGCCGCACCATCATCGACTCCTACGCGTTGCTCCAACGGCAGGGTCATGCCAGCCATCTCAAATAGGCGGCCCGACTGATCCTGTGAACCGGCGGCGCCACGCATGTCAAACAAAAACGCTAATGCGGCTATCGATATCGTGATCAGTTTTGGAAGGGTTGATCGTTGTTGTTCGTGCATCATTGGTTAAGTTTCTTACAAGGGTGCGACCCTCGTGTTATTTCGGCGTTACAGCCCTAAGGACCGGGTAGAACTGAGTGAAGACGTTGTCTGTCGCCGCATTAACGTTGTGACAAGACCAGCACGCATTTTGGGGAAACGGATCAGCCTTTGCCTTGATCTTTCCGCCTCCTTCGGTGAAGTTGAAATAGGCCCATGCTCCCTCAAATCTACTGCTGTCCTTGACCGAAGCTTCCAGCGCAACAAAGTCTTTCTGATAGGATCCTTGCAAGCCCGGCTCACTCTTTACGTCGGAGCGGGCAAGTTCCAGCACCATCATTGTACCGTCAGGGAATTTGCCGGTTCGTGCATACTCGCGATAAGACGATGGATTGATATAGACATTGTGGTACAGCTCGGCATTACGACCTTGACCCTGTCCGGGGGTTCTTGAATAGGCGAGTCCGAGCGAGCTACCTACAAAGATCCACTCGCGATATCCCTCAGGTTTGAGGAGCGTGTTCTTACCCTCGAAAACAGGTTTGTCAGAACGTGAATCAGCGGATTGCCCCGAGACAACAATTGGAAGAAGCAACATAAATACTACGACAGTCTGTTCGACCTTCTTCATAAATGATCCTTTATTATTTTCGGCACTGAATCCGCCAATTGATTGTAAAGGTGCCTGCGAGGTCGCGCCAGTCACTATCTTCCATACCTGGCGATAAAATTAGAGATGCATTGTTGTAGTTCGGTTAAGTGTCCGTCAAAAAAATGGTCTGCGGCTGGAATAATCGTCAGCTCTTTCGGTTCATCAAACGTGTCAACCCAACGCTTGAGTTCTTCAGGTGATCCAAACTCGTCTAGCTCACCCTGAACAAATAACTTCGGCTTATTGCAATGAGTGATCTTTGTGAAATCGTATTTTGAAAAGGGGACTCCAGCACCGACAAATGCTTGTAAAGGTTCGTCACACTCCAGCGTGCGCAGCATAACCGCCGCCCCGAACGAAAAGCCCGCAATCCATAGGGCGGCACGGGGATGTTTCTCCATCATGAATCTAACCGCGGCGCGTAAGTCATCTTGTTCGCCCACACCGTCGTCGTACTTACCTTCACTCAAGCCAGTGCCGCGGAAGTTAAAGCGCAGGACACTGAAGCCTGCATCTTGAAATGACCTCGCAATTCGAAAGACAACCTTGTTGTGCATCGTTCCTCCATAGAGAGGGTGTGGATGGCACACAATCGCACAACGCGCAACAGGAGCATCAGATTCTTTGATGATTGCTTCTATGCGGCCCGCAGGACCTTCAAAGAATATATTGCCTCGCAGGTCAGTCATTCTTTTTCGCTTTCATTGCAGATCCTAGCATGAGGTAAAGTCACAGGCGAGTTGCTTCACGGTGTGCTAGCATAGGATTTTAGAGGTCAACACTATGAAGACGCTGCTATTGTTGCGCCACGCTAAATCAGATTGGGATGACGCTTCGTTACAAGACTTCGACCGCCCGCTTGCGGCTCGAGGTGAGCGCGATGCTCCTGAAATGGGCAAAGCACTTCAAAAACGGGAAGAAACTCTTCCGGATTTGATTGTCAGTTCGCCGGCGGCTCGCGCGAAGGCGACCGTGAAGGCAGTGGTAAAGGCCGCTAAAGTGAACACCGAGATTCAATATAACGAAGCGATCTATGGCGCGTCGTCAGCCGAGCTAATCAATCTCGTCAATCGCCTGCCTGACGCCAGTTCTTGTGCGATGCTGGTTGGTCACAATCCTGGATTTGAAGATTTAGTCGGTCGCCTGAGCGGTTCACACGAACGCATGCCCACAGCTGCGCTCGCGTGCCTGGAATTTCAAGTGAACAGCTGGTCAGAGGTTGGCGAAGAGCAAGGCAAGCTTGTATGGTTGCTCACTCCAAAAAAGCTCAAGGCAAAAGAAAGATGATTAGACTCCACTGCTCTTCCTGACAACGACCGCTGACAGACGACCCGATAGTCTTGTGTAACTTGAGGCTCGCGCACCATTCCAGATCGGGAGGATATCCATGGATGAATCAGTCTTTCGCGCTCAGCTGGTTTCGTTATTACAAGGTGGCGAGGCCCATGCCAACGCAGAAGCTGCGCTCGGCAATGTCGGCCCTCAATTCCGCAATGTTCGTCCCACGGCCGATGTTCATTCTGTTTGGGAAGAACTGGAACATTTGAGAATTGCGCAGGAGGACATTCTGCGGTTCACTATTGACCCTTCATGGAAGTCGCCAAAGTGGCCGGAAGGATACTGGCCGATTGAAAACCAGGAAGTGACTGATGAAATGTGGAAGTCTTCGGTTGAAGCCTTCCTTGCCGATCTGGAAGAGGTCGTCAAGATCGTAAGAGAGCCAACTTTGGACCTGACTTCAACCATTCCCCACAGCCAGGGGCAAACATATCTCCGTGAGATACTGCTCGTAGCCGATCACAACGCTTATCATTTAGGACAGATCGTTCAAGCCAGAAAACTGATGGGCGATTGGCCTGCGTAGAGTCAACAATGGATAACTAATCGCCCACGACTTTGCAGAGGGCTACAACAAAAGTTTTGCGTTCACGGAAGATCGTTCGACCCATCCTTGAATTAAGGATGAGCAGTCTCGCTAACTATGCGAGAACGCGCGCTTTCGTTGTTGAAACGATCGATAGCAGTCACTCTGTAGAAATAAGTTTGATCGATTACGACCAGATCGTCCCTGTAGGTCACCTTCGTAGACGGCTCGTCATTCACCCTCGTCCACTCTTTATCTGGTGTGTCTGAGGACTTGGCGCGGTAAATGTTGTATCCGACAACATCCGCTTCGGGACTACTAGGCCAGAACAAGCTTATGGTGCCGTTCGCGGACGCAATGGAGACTGGGTCTGGAGCGGCCGGTGGAAACGTATCAACAGGTTTGAACGTGAGAAGGTCACTATCAGCGCTTTCTATTAAGCCGTTTGCACCAGGTGAAAGCGCCCGCACGAAGTATGAATACTCGACGAGATACTGAAATTTTGTATCGTCATAAGTCGCCCCTGAAATCGGCTCAGTATTAAGCAACTCGCCGCCAAAATCTCTCCTTGAAGGCCTCCTATAGATGTTGTAACCAACCACCGATGCCGGGGATGCTTGATCGACGTTGATGGAGGGCGGTGTCCACGAAAGCCTGATAACGTCCTGAGCTTCAGATCTGGCAGCCAGATTAGTTGGAGGGGATGCGACTGATGCAACCGGTTCCACCGCTACGGTATTTGAGAATGCAGCTGCTTGTCCGCGTTTGTTGAAATATCGAACGGCGTAACGCAACCTCGCATTCGAGTTGGTTAACGTCACTGAATCCGTGAAGTGTAAAAGTCCAGGGGTTTTTGCCTGCGCCTCGATCGTGCTCCGATCCAGGACCCCGATTACCTGTGCATTTTGTTGGTAGTCGTCCGGATCAAGAACCGGCTCCTGATCGCGTCGCTCAACTAACCGATATATCTCGACTCTTGCTATGTAGGAGCGACTGGATTCATTCTGGATTAAAGGCGGTGTTGGCCAGGTAAGAAGTATGTTTGACCCTCTTTGAATTGCAGCGAGCTCCGCAGTGCGCTCCGAAAGTCGCGTCGGAGGCACGGGAGGACCGACCTTTCCACACGCAACGGAAAAGAAGTTGATGGCTGTTAGCAGAGCGATCGTATTGATTCGCGATCGATAGCCACTGTTCCGGGGAATGGCGGGAACGACTCGTGAGCTCACAGCAGATTCAACGCCGAAGGGTGGAGGGCAGATCACAGGATATACCGGCTGAGGTCCTCATTCTTCACTATTTCGGCCAACTGCCTATGCACGTAAGTGGAATCTATATTGACGTTTTTTTCCTCGAGATCCGGGCCTTCAAACGAATATTCGTCCAGCAATGTCTCCATTATCGTGTGCAGCCTGCGTGCTCCGATGTCCTCAGTTTGTTCGTTTACGGAAAAAGCAAATCGAGCGATTGAATCAATGGCGTCGTCTGAGAACTTGATATCGATACCTTCGGTCCCAAGCAGTGCGGTGTATTGCCGCACCAGTGAATTCTTGGGTTCGGTGAGGATCCGCTTGAAATCCTCAATGGTCAGCGGTTTCAACTCTACTCTGATCGGAAACCTTCCCTGAAGCTCCGGAATCAGATCAGAGGGTTTGGAGACGTGAAATGCCCCTGCAGCGATGAAGAGGATGTGGTCAGTCTTGACCATGCCGTAGCGGGTATTTACGGTTGTGCCTTCAACGATCGGCAGTATGTCGCGTTGGACGCCCTCACGCGACACATCCGGTCCCTGCCCGCCTTCCCGGCCAGCAATCTTATCGATTTCATCAAGAAAAATGATTCCGGTCGATTCGACTCGTTCGATTGACATCCGAGCAACCTGGTCCATGTCGATCAACTTTTGCTCTTCCTCCTGGATGAGGTACTCCATCGCCTCATCCACTCGCATCTTTCTGGACTTTGGCCGCGATCCGAACATGTTGGGGAACATATCTCGCAGATTGATGTCCATCTCTTCGATGCCTTGAGGAGTGTAGATTTCGAAGTGTCCCGGATTTGTACGCTCCTGTACTTCAAGCTCGACTATTCGTGCGCTTAGACGTCCCTCACGTAACTGCTGCCTCAGCTTTTCACGGGTTCGTTCGAACTGTTCGTATGAGGCGTCGTTCTCATTTTCATCCACCTGCTTTGTTCTCGGCAGCAACAGGTCGAGCATCCTCTCTTCCGCATTTTGTTCAGCCTTTTCCGCAACTTCTGCGATCTTTTCCGCTCTAACGAGATCAACACCAATTTCCACCAAATCCCTGATCATTGATTCGACGTCGCGGCCAACATAGCCGACTTCGGTAAACTTCGACGCTTCAACCTTCAGGAAGGGGGAATTTGAAAGCCGGGCAAGGCGCCGCGCGATCTCTGTTTTTCCGATTCCCGTCGATCCAATCATGATAATGTTCTTCGGTATGACGTCTTGAGCCAGATCGAGAGGCAACTTCTGGCGACGTATTCTGTTGCGTAGGGCGATAGCTACTGCGCGTTTTGCAGCATGTTGACCAACGACATACTTGTCGAGCTCATCGACGATCTGACGCGGAGTCATTTCGTCTAATCTGGGCTGATCCTTAACTTCCCCGGATAGATAGATAACCATAGCGATTCTTCAAAACGTGGACCAATTAGGTCGACCACGATGATTGTTAGATTATAACTCCTCGATGACCAGGTCGGAATTAGTGTAGATGCAAATCTCGCTGGCGATTTTCATTGCTTCATTGACGATCTCTTTCGCCGAGAAGCCGGTGTGGCGTAACAGCGCCCTCGCCGCGGCAATAGCGTAGGGACCACCTGAGCCTATAGCAACCACGCCATCATCTGGTTCTATAACATCGCCGCCCCCGGATAGAATCAGCGAAGTGTTTTCGTCAGCGACGATGAGCAGTGCTTCCAAATGGCGCAGATACTTATCAGTACGCCACTCTTTGCCTAACTCTACGGCGGCGCGCTGTAGTTGACCGTGATATTGCTCGAGCTTTGCTTCGAAGCGTGAGAAAAGTGTGAATGCGTCGGCGGTGGATCCAGCGAAACCTGCGATTATTTTGTCATTGTACAGTCGACGCACCTTGCGGGCGCCTGACTTCATGACAGTCTTATCAAACGTTACCTGCCCATCTCCCGCAACCGCAACGTGATTGTCCCTGCGAACTGCGAGTATCGTTGTACTGCGGACCCTCGGTCGCGAGCGGGGGCGGGAACGCTTGGCTGACATAGATGGCGAATATAGTCTGCGTATCTGTCGATGTCAAGAAATCCAACATGAGTGGGGTGGGCCCGAGTGATTAAGAACCCATCGAAATCGTTGAGGTCAGCTGGGATTTGGGGAGGCGAGGGCTGTCGCCCGAGCACTTTTTTCTTTTTCCTGGCACTGGGCGAACCGTCGAAGTCGATGTACTTCTCGCCCTCGGTGATTCTTCATCCTATTACAAACCTCGGCATCACAGCCGAATTTGGGAGTTCCAAAAAGTCAACAAAATTGGTTTGGTTGAATATTTAACGCAATGCCGATCTGGGGGCATCGCTCCACAAGCGCATTTGGCACAAACTTAACGGCTGGTGCCATTGTTGTCCTCCAGGGCCGGAGGAGACTCCAATCCAGCGAGCCAAAGGCGAATTGCCGATGCAAGATCATCTCGTTTCTTCTGGGGCAGAGAACTCAAGTAGTGGTCACGGTTTCGAACCCCGTCCTCCGTAATTGACCGAAGCACCTGCCCGCCTTTATCACTTAATGATACCAACAGTTGCGGCCGATGCGAGTTTGATTCATAGGTGAGCTCCAGGAGACCAAGTTGCTGCATCCGCTTACATAGTTGACCTGTGGCAGTGCGGTCCCTTACCAGGTGTTCTGCGAGTACCCTGAGTGGCAGGAATGAATCGCTCAGGCAATTTACGGCGAGGAGAACAAGATAGTGCTCAAAAGTGGTGTTATGAGTCGCTGCCGCACGAGCATAAAAATCATCCAACCGCCGGATATAGCTCCGAGCGGTGTTGATCTGCTCGTAAATCCCACGTGGATTTGAACTTAACACGTGATTTGTGGACATCCCAAACCTCAACTATTGCATCTAGATAATTAACTGATTATGGTGTATTATACGGGTTTGGAAAATCATCATATTATGTATTGCATCGCAAGATGTCAACCATTATTTGGTTGCAAATAGAGGCGCCGCTGGTAAGGGGCGCCTTTTAGTTCGGTCTAATAGCGACGGACAACGGAAGACAAGAATGAAAACGAGAATGGACAAGGATATCCTCATAACGTCCCCGGATGAGGCACAGGAGGACTTTGCACCAGCGGGAGGTATAGAACGGATCGTTGCTGAGATCGACGAGGACGAGGCTGAGTCCCTTTGGGAGACAGTTGCAGTAGAGGAAGAAGAGACTCCCGAAGTTGTCGAAGAAGCACCCGAGGACGTTGACGTTGATTTGGAACCGGGCAAGGACGAATCGCTCGATCCCATGCGGCTATACCTCCGCGAGATGAGTTCCGTCCCTTTGCTGACTCGCGAGGACGAAATCCGAATTGCCAAGCGGATAGAGCGCGGCAACAAACGTATTTATAAGGCTCTCTCGAGATCTTTTATCACAATTGAAGAAATTAGTGAGCTCAATACTCAGCTACTGGAAGGCGAGATCAACTCTCAGGACATCGTTGACGTTGCCACCGATCCAGAGGCCGAAGAGGCATTGGAGGAGCAGCGCGAAGAAATTCGGCTGCACGTGATGGCCGAGTTCGAAGAAATCGTCAAAGCCCACGATAAGCTCATAAAACTCGCGGTCAAGATCGAAGCCGAGCCGAAGTCCTCCAAAAAACTCAAGAGGTTGCGTAGACAGTACGCGCACCAGCTCATAAACATGTCTACGCGCGTTCGTAAGTTTACTTTTACCGCCGAAACCCGTAGGCGCTTCATGGAAGCAATCGACGCGATAGTGAAGCGTATCAGGTCAGTCGAAGCAGAGCTGAACCGTGTGGAACGAGCGTTGGAGTCAAAGCGCCGGAAGGATGTCGACGAGCTTAAACGACAGCAACGGGCGTTACGAAAATCTATTCGAGAGATAGAACGGCAGTATGCCGCTTCTGCGGTTGAGATAAAACGTACGCAGCAAACCATAATCTTTGCGGAGGCGGAAGTTGAGCAGGCTAAGCGTGAGATGATCGAGGCCAACCTTCGTTTGGTGATTTCGATTGCAAAGAACTACATCAATCGCGGTCTTCATTTTCTCGATCTGATTCAGGAAGGAAACATAGGATTAATGCGCGCCGTTGAAAAGTTCGACTGGCGTCGCGGGTACAAGTTTTCGACCTACGCAACATGGTGGATTCGCCAGGCCGTCACCCGTGCCATCGCGGACCAGGGACGCACGATCCGGGTTCCGGTGCACATGGTGGAGGTCATCAATAAGATCCTACGCACGCAACGATTGATGGTTCAGGAGCTCGGACGCGAGCCAACCCACGAAGAGCTTGCGCGTCGAGTTGACATGCCTGCCTGGAAGGTGCGCAAGGCTCTCAAGATTGCTCAACAACCGATCTCTCTGGAGACCCCGATCGGAGATGATGGAGAGACTACAATTGCAAGCTTTATTGAGGACAGGCGATCTGCCAATCCCGCGGAGACAGCGATTACCAATAATCTTCGAGAGCTTACTGAAGACGTTCTGTCAACGTTGACGCCCAGAGAGAAGGAGATCATCAAAATGAGGTTTGGTCTCGATCAATCGGGCGAAGAGCGGACGCTCGAGGAGGTCGGGAAGCACTTCAACGTGACTCGTGAGCGCATACGGCAGATCGAAGCGAAAGCATTGGCTAAACTTCGCCATCCCTCGCGGTCAAGAAGGCTTCGCGCATTTCTTGATGGTACCGCAATGGCACCCTAAGCATAGAACAATAGGGATCGACTCTCCGGGGCCGCTTGTCGGTCCCTTCGTTTTTCAGGGCACCTCATCTCTTAGCTTCGAGATCGCTCGACAGCGGCTTTGACTTGTCGAAGGCTCTGTACTCTTGTGTCCGTCGGGATCGAACAACCTGGTGTGACAATCAAGCCTTGCACTCCTATTTCACGGATGGCGGCATCTACCTGTTCCCCAATCTCGGGCGCAGAGACGTGACTCGCTGTTGCTTCGTCAATTCCCCCCAGTACGGTTTTTCCAGAGAGGGTTTTGCCGACTGAGAGCGACGGCATGGTTGCGAAATGCGACCAATTAAGTGCTGAAACGGGATAGTCCACAACCGCATTGAAATGAATGCGCTTGCCGTGAATATGTAAGACATTGAAAGGTGCATCGCGAATGGCATCCAGGATCTTCAGATCGAATGGTCGACCCCACATTTGGTATTCTTCTGCGCTCATCACATCGGCCGTAGCGGCGCCGAGAGACAAAAAAATACCGGCAGCCCCTCGGCTTATGACCTCTTTGGCATAATCCGCAAGCGAAGTTGAAATTGCATTAAGCGCTGATTGTAATGTCTCGGGAAAACGTTCACGTGCTGCGGCGAGTGCACCCGATCTCGACAACCGCCGGGCTGTGGTCCAGGTGCTGAATATCGTCTCGATAAACATTGCCTCTTTGCCGATCTGCTCGCTTATCAACGACAATGCCAAAAGCTGTTGATGCCAGCATTTATCATCGGCAGTAATAGGCTCGATCCGTTTCCAATCTTCTTCCGTCGCGATGGCGTCCGAACCTTCGGGAAGCGGGTAAGGGAAATCGCTCATTACTTTCAGAAAATCCAGATCGTATGCCCGATAGAAATCAATCTCCGCCGCGGCATGCTCTCTCCCTGACATGTGCTGAAGCCCAAAGTGATACCAAAAGCTAAAAGGGGGGCGATCGACCTCCTCTCCCCTAAGAGCGCTGCTAACACGCTCGATTTTCTTCAAGACGGCCCTCCTAATCACGTAAGTTGATGCTCGAAAGAGAATACTCCATGAAAGCAAAGTAGCATACGGGATAACAACTTAAGCTACACAAACCTTCAGATGATTGACTCGAACGGAGCCTGCCGCTACCATAAGGATTCATCCCAAACAAGTTATGAGTGATTCGCGCCAACCAACTATCGATGCGCGCAACGCAACTCCGGATCGCAGCAACGTTGACGATACTGTAACGCTCTCCAGCGAGAGGGTTCTCGAAGTCCTATCTCAAATAGCGCGAGGAGATCTGAGCGTTCTATCGAACGGGAAGCAGCTTGCTTTGGCAGGCCAGGATCTAAATCTCCTGCTGAATCTAGACAGCCTTGTTCGGCGTTTGCGTTACATTGTTGGGAGACTTCAGCGAGCCGCAGATTCCATAGAAACGGTAGTGGGGGAAGTACTGCGAGGCACTCAGATGCTATCAGCCGGCGTGCTCGATGAGGCAAAGTCGGTCGAAGAGACTTCTCGTTCCATTGCTGAAATCAATGGTTCGATGCATTCCGTCGGTCAGAATCTCCAGAAACTCTCCAACCTCTCTCAGTCAACTTCAACTTCGGTCATGAGGATGGCAACTTCGATCAATCAGGTGTCGGAGAACGCGGACGAGCTGGCGCAGTTTGTAGAGGAAACCGCATTCGCCATCGAAGACATGGCGAATACCGTGCGCAAGGTAGCAGAGTCAACCGAAGCATTGGCTGAATCTGCGGAGAAAACAGCGCGAGCAATGGAAGCTATCGATAATTCGACGAGAAGCATTGGCGAGTCGGTTAACGAGACAACGATGCTTGCCGACGAGGTTGCGCGCTCTGCCGACTCAGGTAGCGAACTCGTGGCCGAAACTGCGACAAGCATGTCGAAGATAAAAGACGCGATAGATGCTGCTACGGAGACCATCACTCGGCTAGGAAAGAGATCTGATCAAATCGGCGAAGTCACTCATGTGATCAACGAAATAGCGGACCGAACTCACTTGCTGGCATTGAATGCCGCGATCCTTGCCGCGCAGGCCGGTAGTCAGGGCCGCGGTTTTCGCATTGTAGCCGACGAGATAAAAGAGCTAAGCGAGCGCACGTCAGCGTCAACCCGAGAGATCGAAGAGGTAATTAAAGCAGTTCGCGAAGACGTTACCGAAACCATCGAGCGAGTAGCCGTAGGCGGGCACAGGGCGGACGCAGGTGTTGATCTTGCATCTCGTGCCGCAGCACTGCTTTCTGAGATTCGCGACAAGACCAATGCGGCATCAGATCGCATAAGGCTGATTGCCGACTCGACGGCGATCCAGGCAGCCGAGAGCCATACTGTTCTCGAAGCCGCGGACCTGGTCAGGCAGCAGGCGCGTGGCATCGAGCGCGCAACGGGTGAGCAAGCATTAACATCGAGGCATATTGGCGAGCGAGCGCTTCATATGAGCGAGCTCACCGAACAGGTCCGCCGTGCAACCCGAGAGCAGGCCAACGTTTCAAAATCGATTGCGGAAGCTATGGAGGAGCTCACCAGTGCAGTCGAACAGATTCGTGCGGCCTCGGATGAGCAATCCGCGGGCGCCGACCAGGTGCTACGAGCAGTTGAAACGATCAAAGAGGTCGTAAGCCGGAATCAGACATCTATATCCGGCATCAACAGTGCGGTCGACCTTCTGGTGAGGGAAGCAGAATTACTCAATCGCGAAGTAGAATCGTTTCATCTTCCGGTACCCGAACGCGGCGGACATCTGCGATTTGCGCTGCGAGCTTCGCAAGTCACCCTCGACCCGGCAACTATATCCTCTCTATCCAGGGTCGAGGTGATGTCCAACATCTTCGAAGGACTCGTGCAGTTCGGCGAGCGCGCGGAGATCCGATCAGCGGTTGCGGAGCGCTGGGATATATCTCCAGATGGACGCGTTTACACTTTTTATTTACGTGAGTCGGCTCGATTTCATAACGGGCGCCATATTCGCCCCGAAGACGTGAAGTATTCCTTTGAGCGACAAATGCGACAAAATGAAGATGCCGCGGCGTGGGCGTTTATTCCGTTAGTCGGCGCGTCCCAATTTATGTCGGGTGAAGCGGAGTCGGTTGCGGGAATTCAAGTTGTGAACGAGCAAGTGTTGAGGCTCGAACTCATTCAGCCGGTGGCATTTTTCCTTTCGACCCTGTGCACTGAGTACAGCTACGTCGTTCCGCGAGAGGAAGTCGAGCGGGCGTCGCTGGACTTCGAGATTCGCCCGGTAGGATCGGGACCATTTAGGGTGGTGGAGCCGGTGCTCGGAAAGGAGGTGCAACTCGAGCGATTTGCGAACTATTGGAATGCGGAGCTGCCTTACGTTGATAGATTGACAATCTTCTTCGGACTCACTGCTGAGGAGATATTTGATAAATTCTTAAAGGGTGAACTGGATTACGTAAGCGATTTGCCGCTTACAAATCTAACTGAACTGAAGGAGAGAGCGGCCGATATACAGGTGCTTGAAGCAGTTCAATTGCAGACTCGAATGCTGGTTTTCGATTGTGAGCGCCCTCCGCTTTCAGACAGGCGGGTACGCCAGGCCATATGCCTTGCAATAGACCGAAGGCGATTCTTGCGCGAAGTGTATAGCGAAATGGCGGAGCTCAGCATAGGTCCAATACCTCCCGGGGTTTTGGGTTACGACCCGGGTGAGCGCGGGTACGATTATGATCCCGACCGCGCAAAGGCCCTGCTCCAGGATGCCGGGTACGATATGGGCTTTGAAACAGAGGTATGGTGGCCACAGTCTGTGACTTCGGCGGTAGAGTGCCTTAAGGACGATCTTGCCGCCGTAGGAATCCGTGCTGAATTTCGGTACGTTGATGCGGAGGAGATGGAGAGAGGGCTGCGAATGCGCGCGGTTCCCATCGCAGGTAGAGACTGGTTCGCCGATTATCCGGATCCCGACAACTTTACATACGTGCTATTCAACTCATCTAATCGCGACTTGTTCATCAGTACGTATTCGAATAGCGAGCTGGATCGTTTGACTGCGAAGGCGCGCTCGGTAATGAACAGGGAACAGCGCGCTGAGATTTATCGTGAGATCACAAAACTTGTATTGGAAGACGCGCCCTGCGCTTTTCTGGCACACCGCAGGAGCTTTGTTGCACACAGATCAGATCTGGAAGGCGTGACTCTCCACTTGCTTTCGCCGTCGGTAACGCCGAAGGATTTATGGTTTGCCAAGGGTGGCGACAAGGCCCAAGCCGCAGCCGAGAGATAAGTCGGCTTCGGCCTGGGCGCAGCCAGAATGTAGGTTACTTCAGGTTCTTAAGGTCGTTTATTCGAGCACGAAGCGCACGGAGGTACAGGGAAATCTCCGGCTCGGTGAAGCCGCCTGCTCGGAACGCATCGGAGATCTGTTTATCAGATAGCCGTCCTGCCAGATTTCCCATCCAACGAGCATTCTCGACCGAGATGCCCTCGAGGGCTTTTCGATCTTTGCCCTGATAATTGAATACCACTTGCCCGTTGCTTACTTTTTCTATGAACACCTGGTCGTGGTACGGCCCTGCCTCGCCTTTGCTTCCTGCCGGAGCATTATGGAAGCCTGGAATTTTTCGGAATGCGGAGCCCGTCTTTCCGAAAGTGGCGCCCAGGTCGGAAACGTAATAGATCAATTCGCCACGATCTCCGCCGCTCTTCTTTGAGGCCCTAATGATTTTGTTATTGTCCTCTTTCAGGTCCCAGTTGTTCATTAGAACCATTAGCACCTTGAGTCCCTGAAGCTCTCGACTACCGGCAAATGGACCGGCGTGCCATGACCAGGTGCCCTCTTCTTTAAAGCCATCATCTCGGCGCTTGAATCTCACGTCCCAAACGTCGAATCCACCGCGACCCTCGATGTGAGTCCGTTTAACAAAATAATCCGTATCCACGTGATACCCGAGCGCCCAGACTATACGTGATGCCGTGGCAGCCGGTCTCGCCTCCGCGCCAAATTTGACTTGCCATTTGCGTCCTCGATCGTCGTCTACATGGATCTTTTCGGAAGTCCCTGATTTAGAGCGCTCAACAAAAGTAAACTTACCTTTTGGATCCGGGGCCCCGTCCGCACCGCCGGGTCCATTGAACAGATCCCGGCTCTCAAGGTCTGTCGGCTCCTGCCACAGTACCGGTCGCGGCTCGCTATTGCCGCCGGCCGCCGAGTCCTTCTTCTTTTCTTTCTTCTCGGCTTTATCAGCCTTAGGCTCCTTGTTCGATTTGTCGCCTTTGTTTGCCTTGTCGCTCTTGCTACCTTTGTCGGCTTTGTTCTTATCTTGTGAGTTTGCGACCGAACTGGATACACCCAGTGCCGAGCAAATCAAGAACAATATCAGCGTTGACGCGCATAAAACCCGCCACTTAACGAGCATAAGATGAGCCTCCCTGAGAGTTATTACGTCTGCACATTATAGACCTTTGACATTAACAAGCAAGCGCTTCGGGGCTCTGGAGAATCGCAGATCGCCTTTGAAACCTAATCTTTGAACCAGTCCGAACGGTAATTATATTTAGTTGGTGTCAATCCCGAAAGTGCGCGAATTAACCTACGCGAAATCTTGATGAAACCGAATGACATTCATAGAGGGTTTACGTGAGGCGACGGGTGCCGAGTGCGTTGATGATTCTTAAGCGGTTGGAAAAAGAGGCGGACCTTTGTCGGAGGAAGGTTGAGCGCGCCAGGAATCCTGACGCGCCCGGATCTGTGAAATGATTAGTTCGTTCGCTCGACCATATCGCCGATTTGAACTTCTGCGTTCGTGCGCGTGATCATTGCAACTGACACGCCCTTTTCAACCTTTAGGACAACGAGTTCGCCCAGGACCTTTCTTGGAAGGGCTGGACGATCCTTTAACACCTCCCCTACTGGAACGCGCGTGGATTGAATCGAATTCTTTCCGCCACGATACCGATCTGACTGGTATCCGCCGCTGCGTTTGTCGACGATCTTGTAATTGGGAATTTTAGTTATCCCTTCTTCACGGCCGATTTCGCGGAAGATAGTGAAGACATCTCCCTGGTGGATGGACTGACGACTTCCAAGATCGATGAAAACAACGCGATTGGCAGAAAGGTTTTCGTGATAGCCTGGAGCCATAACGATCTGACCCATGGTCCCGCCGGACCCCTCACCGAATCTCGGCAAAGGTCGAGCATCCCCGACGTTCGGTCCTGAGATCTCCTCGTAAGGTTTAAGCAAGTCGCCGAACTCTACCATATCGCAGGAAACAGTGATCTCTGCACTAGAAGTGTGGTCACCCACTTCAACGACTCGAAGCATCCCCAGTTCGCGAACGAGGTACCCGAGCTTCTTATGAGTGAACGGATGTTTCACTTTTCCGAGTGGTCTAAGTATGTAGTAAACGGCGCCCGGTTGAACGCCAGCGCCCCGACCGCGATTGAGGAATACGATGTCGCCCTGCGCAAAAGTCGATTTCCAGTTTTCTTTTTCCGCGCCGACGACCTGCAGCTCAACACGTGGCGGAGCGTCAGCAATGAATCCTGTGCAATATAGATCTGACCTCTGCGCGACCGGCTCCGATTGATTTGAACTCTGTTGCCGGGCAACAACGGATACGGATAGGGATCCAATGATAAAGATAGCAAGCGCGACGCCTAATCGGGCCGTAGTTCTCATTGCTACTCCTTTGTTGATAGGGAGCGGGACGAGTTTAACTTGAAGGGGCAGGCGTTTTAAGATCTGTCGGCAAAGTAACCTAGTCCAAAAGGCAAGTCAATAATTAAATCCGGAACCGATTAACTCTGTCGAGGAAAGCTTCTTGGATGTCTGGCGAACCATCTGGCGTGTTGTGCGACAATTCGCTTGACACTCCTCCAAATAGAGAGATAATGGCAGGCATCTCATGAGGTTGTACTCTTATCTTGCAATAATAGTGGGTTAAGGATTGCAGTGAGTTGGCGGTCTCGGGTTATCGATCCCCCGTGAGGGGTGAAGGCAGCTTTTATCAGCTCAAAGACAAGAGAATCGCTGCAAATTGTGATTTGCGCCTCACATAGCGAGTCGAACAAGGGAGGAAACGCAAGTGCACGAGTACACGGACAAGGTTTTGGTGTGCATCGATTGTGGCGAAGAGTTTGTCTTTAGCGCGGGAGAGCAACTGTTCTTTGCGGATAAAGGTCTTAGGAATGATCCCAAGCGATGTAAGCCCTGCAAATTGAAGAAGAACGATCGTATTGCTGCCAATATGCAGACTTATGGTCAGCCCTTCCCAAGAGAACGTGTTGAAGTTACAGTTAAGTGCGCGCTTTGCGGGGTCGAAACTACGGTGCCGTTTAGACCAACTCAGGGCAGACCGGTTTACTGTCGAGATTGTTTTTTGAGGATGCGCGCGTCAGCACATGCTCACGTTCCCCTTCCATAGTTTTTTACAGCGGAACACGAATGACTCGGTGTTCGAGCTCGAGTCTATTTTGCGCTCCCACCAGTGTTCAAGTAATCGCGGACTTTCTTCATATCCTCCCAAACCTCCCGCTTCTTATCAGGTGAACGCAGCAGAAACGCCGGATGGAATGTCGGCATTACCTTAATCCCATTCCATTCACGCCATTGACCTCTTGCTTTTGTTATCGGCTCTCGTGTTCGCAGCAAACACTGAAATGACGGCGAACCGAGCGCAACGATCACCTTGGGGCGAATAAACGCGAGTTGACGCAAGAGGAAAGGCTCGCAAGTTGCCACTTCGTCGAGTTCAGGAGTGCGATTGCCCGGAGGACGGCACTTTACGATATTAGCAATGTAAACATCTTCGCGTTTCAACCCGATGCCAATGATTATCTTGTCGAGGAGCTGGCCGGCGCGCCCGACAAAGGGACGTCCTGTAGCATCTTCTTCGGCGCCTGGACCTTCGCCGACAAAGACCAGTTGGGCTTGCGGGTCACCTTCTCCAAAAACGATGGTGCGGCGCTGCTTGTGAAGTCTGCACCTTGTGCAGTCTCCGATGTCCATCATTATCGCCTCGAGAGAGGCGTCTTTAGATTCGAGGACCGGAAGAGAAGTGGTGCGTCGTTGGCGGTTGCCTTGATCGTGCGTTGAGATAGTTTGTCCGAAGAGATCGACCTTTGGCGTATCGAGCGTCGATTGGTCCGCTTGTTCCAAGGACGCGGTCGGTTTTGTTGGCTCGAAGCGTTCGGACGTTATATGTGGTTGGCGGTGCTCTAGAGGTATTCTTTGTGAGCCCCCGATGTCTTCGAGTCCCATCTCACGATAAAAGCGTAATTGATTTTCGATCTCTAGTGTTACTGCATAGTATTCGTCCAGGATTTCTTTTGACATTGCACGGGAATTCTCCATAACGCTGTAATAGCGGTCAAGCAGCGCACTCACCAGGACTAAAGAAAAAGGGGAGGCGATTTCACCTCCCCAATTCCGACTCCATTGCTCCAGCATCTAGAAGCTCAGCTTTAACGCGAACTGAATCACACGAGGAGACTCGCCGGTCGCAATTACTGTTGCAGTAGAGGGAGTCGATGCTGCATTGCAGCATGTCTGTCCGAACACGGCAGATGTGATTGTAGGTGAGCCCACGGATGCGTTCCGCGGATTCTCGAAGTTAGCGTGGTTGAAAATGTTGAAGAACTCCGCTCGGAACTGCAACTTGAATCGTTCGGTGAGCACAAAGTTCTTGAGTGTCCCAAAGTCAAAGTTCCAGTAAGAAGGTCCTCTGAAGACGTTCCTTCCCTGGTTGCCGTTTTGGCCAGGCGCTGGTATGCAGAACTTTCCGCCGTTTGCAGTAGTGTTGCAGTTGGTCGCCGGGTCAAACCCACTTGATTCGAAAACCACTGGGCCGATGACGTTGGGTACATCGAACAGGCCGGTCTTGGGTTTGGGCCCGATGATGTCAGCTCTCGACTGGTGAGAGGTGCTGGCAGTAGCCGAACCCGAGTGGACGCTGAACGGCTCACCGGACTGGTAGTTGAATATACCAGTCAGCGACCATCCGCCGATTATGTGATTCACAGAACTTGGAACGTTGGCCAGGAACTGCCGGTCACGGCCCACCGGGATATCCCATAGTGCGTGGGCCACCAGCACGTGCGTGTTGTCGAAATCACTAACGCTTCGGTCGAGCCTCCAATTGTTAATGTCGACGGGAACTGTAGACGATGTGGATGGAGTACCGGCTGTACCGATCCTGCCTCCCGATGTCGCGCCTACAGGATCAACGGACATGTCGTCAATAGATTTGCTGAAGGTGTATGCCAATCCGAAATCCAGTCCCTTCTCGAAGTGGCGTCGGATATGAACCTGTAATGCGTGGTAGTAAGAGTTACCGCCCGAATCAATATACAGGATCTGGCTGAACTGAGGATTCGGCCGGAAGAAGTTAGCAGGGAAACCTCGCGCCACGATGTTCGTGCGATCGATCCTTTGCATCATGTTTGCGAATGCGTTGCGCAAAAGATCGGTCTGGCTGGTGCCTGAGTTTATGCCAGTCGAACCCGGGAAGATCTGCGCCAGAATTCCAATCGGCTGGCCGGTTACGCCGCTTGGGCAGCCAGTCCCATCAGGATTACAGCCCTTCCGGAGGTTGGACTGGGCGAGCAGGAATGATGGGAGCAACCCATCGTGATTTATTTTCAGCTGGTTGATGTCATACGAGCGCAACAGCCTTAGTCCGCGGCTTCCAACATAACCAACTTGCGCGAGTATGCCGAAGGGCAGCTGACGCTGAATATTGAGATTCCATTGATGTACCGTCGGGATCTTGAGCTTGGGATCGAAGACCCCGGTGTCCGGAGCGGTGAGATAAGGTGCCGGCGCCGGACCGGTGAAGGTAGACGGCAGCTTGTTTGGAGGTGGCAAAAGTAATGGGAACCCCTGGCTTATTCTGAGATCCGGGACTGCTGGACATCCAGCGGCGGGCGCTTGCCCGACGACGGTAGAGCATTGCGTTACCAACCCCGGAACCTTCCCGCTGACTGAAGTTATTTGGAACGTGGACAAGGGATCGAAGGCAATGCTGTAGCCGCTGCGGACGACTGTTTTCCCGTCGCCAAACGGGTCCCACGCAAAGCTTATGCGAGGTCCGATCGCCAGTGTGTTGTCGTTGCTGAACCAGCGATCGGCCCTAACAAAGTTAATCAACCCTTGCGAGCCGTCGATAGGTTTATCAGGCACGAAGGAAAGATGATTCGCCTCTGTAGGGGCCGGATTGTACTCGATCCTGAGGCCCAGGTTCACTGTGAGTCGCGGACTGATCTTCCACTCATCCTGAACGTAGTAATTGTACTGTTTGAACCGGTTCCCGTTGACAAAGAGTCCACCCTGCCCCAGGAAGAAGTCCCCATTAAGGTTGCCAATGTATCCTTGCCTGATACGCGCCGGAATCCCGAGCAATTCATTGATCGCCGATTGCAACGACGACAGGTCCGCGGTCGCGATCCCTGCTCGTCCATTCGGGTTCGAGCTTGAAACTGGTAGGAAAGTGACCGGGAAAGTGAACCCAGCGGGCTGTCGCACGCTGGAGCTGAAGGAGATATCCGGCGCGAGGTTGAAGCCGCCCGCAAGCCCACGCTGGTCGTTGTGCCGCGCCAGACGAATGTTGAACCCCGTGCGGATGACGTGCGCTCCACTGATCACGCTAAGGTTGTCGATGAATTGAATCGTCGTCACCGCACGCTCCGTGTGAGGAATGTTCAGCACTGGAGAGTCGATATCGGCAGCCTGATTATTATTGAAGGTGTACGGCTCGATGTTCGGGAAGTCAGGGTTTGATTCCCCGAATGTGAAGAAGAACTTGAAACGTGCGAAGCCGGTTGTAAATTCGTTGACGACGTTTTGGGAGAAGACTCGCCGATAGTTGAGAGACAAGTTCCGCGCCTGGCGAAAGACCTCACCCAATGGAGGAAAATTAGGAAAGACCTGTGGGCGGGCGTTCAAGAAGTCGCCGTCAAGCGTATCGGTGTTCGCCCAAAGCAGTCGACCGAAAATGGCGTTGTTCTCATCTATCTTGTGGTCTATTCTCGCGATGTAGTTCGGACCGACAAAGCGCGAAGGTGGATTCCAGACGAATCCTCCTGTGTTGAGACCGTCGCCAACTGATCCAAACGTGTTAGGAAATGGATACTCCTTTAAAAACGAACCTATTGTTGGATCGAGACCGAGCCCCTTGGGATCGCTCGCGAAGATGTTATAGCTGGCTACGCAGTTCGTCTGCGATGCCGTGGCACACAGCGGCACGCGTAGCACTCCAGTAGTCGGGTCAACCAGCAACCTGTCATTAGCTGTGATCGTCTTTCCATTGATCACTAACAAGTTTTTGGGGTCAGGTATGAAGTAGCGGAATATCCCGTTTCGCGCGGCTGCGGTGAATACTCGTGGTATGCCGAAGTTGCTCGCTATTGGTTGAGTCTGCGCTATTCGCTGCCCCTGCCAGCCGCCGAAGAAGAAGGTCTTGTTTTTTATTATTGGGCCGCCACCTTCTATCCCATACTGATTCACCCGAAGGACCGGCCGCACAACTCCCTGCGCGTTGTTGAAGAATTCATTTGCGTTAAGGACCGGGTTGCGGAAGAACTCGAACGCATCGCCGTGGAATTCATTCGTGCCGGAACGGGTAGCAATCGCTACCTGCGCACCGGAGTTTCGACCATATTCTGCAGTCGCGTTTGAAGTAACCACGCGATATTCCATGACGTTGTCGGGATTTAGCCGGAAAAGATTTGACTGCGGATTTGGAACTGACGCCTCATTCGCGTCAATTCCATCGATCGTGACGTTGTGAGCTCGATCACGTGAGCCGTTGACGTGTGTGCCTGACCCAGTGCTGTTGGTCGTGCGTTGAACCAATCCCGGTTCAAGGGTGATCAGCGTCAACGGGTTGCGTCCATTTAGAGGCAGGTCTTTGACGGCTTTCTGGCCAACGACGTCGCCAAGCATTGCGTGCGACGTCTCGATGCGTTCGTACCCACCCTGTACTTCGACGACCTCCGATGTAGCTCCAACCTGGAGCGACACGTCTATAACCAGCGGTGAACCGACGGTGAGAACATTTTTGGTGCTCACGAATTTGCGGAACCCGGGTGCTTCCACCGTCAGTGTGTATTCACCAGATGGAAGGTCCGGAAAAGCAAAGATCCCAGCCGAAGTCGCTTTTGCGTTGTAAGTCACACCGGTCGCCTCATTTTTCACTGTAACTGGCGCATCCGGAACCACTGCGCCCTGCGGATCGGTCACGGTTCCAGTAATGCGCGACGTACCGGTTTGTGCTTCGGCACACACTCCACAAAAGAGAACAAAGCTGATGTAGAGAAGACAGGCTATTCTCTTCATAGAGGTACCTCCTATGCGTTGACTGTTGTCAATCGCGTCTCGTTTGGTTGATCAAAGGATTGTTCCGCCCCGCCCGACGGAGAGAATGCAATAACACAGTACTCCAAGAACGATGTGCAATCAAATTCATTGCCACAAAGTGGGTCTGCGACAGAACCTGAACGAGCTGAATCTGCTGGCGCATCTTTAGCACGCATACAATTACTATTTGGAGAGTCTGCTGATACGTGCGATCCGGGACTCGAAGCGCCCCACAAAATTGTTTGTATGGCGGAATCATACGGCTAGTGAATGAGCACGTCAACGTGTTTGAGTCGCAAACTGAATCCAGCTTGTGTTGGGACCGTTCAAATGTTTTCGTAGACAGAAAGCCAATATTTACATTGCGTTTTGAATGAACCATTGTTAGTGTGCCTTAAACTGAACCTTTAGAGCGTTCCAGCGACTCCTTAAAGCAGCGCTCTTAACAGGAGGTGCTAAATGCGCCCAATCAGACTTCCATCCAGGCTAATGACAGCATTGCTGGTTGCTCTGCTGCTTCCGCCTGGAACCTTCGGGCAGGCATCACCTTCGATTCAGTTTTTTATGCCTAACGGAACATATCCGCCTCGCGAAATCCGGTTCGAAATGGCGATTGACAACGGCCGTGTCGAGACTTTTTTTAGCGATTCCAAAGGAAAATTTTTGCTCACCAGATTACTCGGACTGAAGCCGGACGCCGAATACAGGATCAAAGTTTTAGGAGATGGGGTCAGTTACGATACAACAGCCTTCACGTTCAAAGAATACGGAGTTTATTACATACCGATTTATTTAAAGCCGCATAGTTCGAAACCGACGCCTCCAGCAAAGCTAATCGATCTTGCGGAGTTTGATGCTGATGTACCTGCGGAAGCCAAACAAGCCTATGATGGCGCGCTTCGCCTGTTCAAAGAAGGACAGCGGGCCGGGGCGATAAAGGGTTTGGAACATGCGATTGAGATCTATCCGAATTATTTCCGCGCGCTCAACGATCTCGGGGTGATCTACATGAAGATGAACAAGCTCGATGATGCGGTTAGATTCTTCGAGCGCGCTTCCAGGATTGCCCCGCGAGTTTATCACCCACGGTTGAATCTTGGGATCATCCTGACGAAGCGAGGAAAGTACAAGGAAGCTGCCGTGCTTCTGGAGGCACTGTATAGAGAGAACCCATCAATTTCTGAAGTCCGCATTGCGCTTGCGGATGTGTTTATAGCCTTAAACCGTTTGGACGAGGCCGAGCCTCATCTCAAAAATGCATTGCTTGATTCGTCACTGGACCGCGCGTCAACGGGCAACGCTCATTATCAATTGGGGTTACTCTTCAATAAGAAACAAAAGTACGAGTCTGCTGTAGTCGAATTGAGCCAGGCGCTTCAATCTATACCAAATGCCGCGCGCATTCACTTGCAGCTCGGTGGAGCGCTATTACAGCTTGGACGGCTTGATGATGCACAGCGGGAATTATTAACAGCCTATCGGATCGGCGGTGCTCAGATGGGCGGGGCGCAATTAATGTTGGGGCAGATTTACTTTATGGAGAAAAAGTATGAAAGCGCCCAACGCGCATTTGAGCAATATTTGGCCGACGTGCCGAATGCACCGAATGCGAATGAAGTTCGGGCATTTATCGATAAGATAAAAAGCGCATTGGGACGGAGCTAAAGAAGCAAAGAAACGGTTGGACTTCAGAAAGAAGGTCCCCGACAGCAGTTGTTGCCGGGGACCTTTTAGTTTGCTTAAGTCTCGAACCCTATCCAGCCTAGAAGTTGAACCTCAGCTGGAACTCAATCAGCCGTCCGCCTGGATCATTTGTGCCGGAGACTGTCGGGTCACGATAGGCGGCACGCGTCTGACCAAACGCGCTATCGTTGCCGGAGATCGTTCTCAACGGGCTGTTTACGCTGGCGATGCTTCCGATAAAGAAGTTCGGGCGATTAAATGCGTTGAGGAACTGAACGCGGCCTTCGAAGTTGGTGCGCTCCGTGATCGGAATGCGCTTCATTATGTTCAGATCGAAGCGCGCGGTCATTGGGCCGTACAGAACGAGCCGATCGCCGAGCTTGCCGCCCTCGGTCGGTGGTCCTAGGTACGGTGCGTTGACATCAAGATCCTTGACCGTCTTGCCGCCGACTTCAAAAGCGGCCAACGTGTTCTGGATGAACGAATCTGGCAGCCAGAAGACGACGCCGTGGCAGTTGGGATCGCACAAAGTCGTTTTCCGGATCTTGATCAAGTCCTGCAGCTGCTTGTTCGTGATGTTGTGCAGAACAACCCCGGCATCATTCTGATTGAAAGTTGCGCGGCCGCTGCTAAATAACATCGAGGGACCGGATTGAATTCGAGCAACACCACCGAATTGCCATCCGCCGACTAACCGGCTGATGTAAGGGTTGGTGCTGGTTGCGAATGCCTTTCCGGGACCAAAGGGAAGCTCGTAGATCCAGTCGACCTTGAGAGCGTGCTTGATGTCCCAGGGTGATGGAGCCTTGTCCAGATCCGGACGCCGTTGCGTTCTCGGATTGCTGAATACGGAGTCGGAAGAGGTATACGAGTTCGACAGGGCCTTTCCAAATTGATAGCTGCCCTGGACGAGCAATCCATTAGATAGCCGCCGTCGTAACTCGATCTGAAGGGCATTGAACAGCGTGTTGATGCCGTTGCCCATCACAAAGGCGCCCCCGGAGACTTGCGGGTTTACGATAAAGAAATTCGACACCTTCTGACCGTTGGGAAGGGTCACGAACGGAACCAATCCGGCGTTTATCAGATTGGTCATACGAGACGCGGTGAAAGCTATGCTGTTGGCGACCGATCCA
This sequence comes from Blastocatellia bacterium, assembly GCA_035258805.1. Classification (GTDB taxonomy): domain Bacteria; phylum Acidobacteriota; class Blastocatellia; order UBA7656; family UBA7656; genus Onstottus_A. Next base: position 24,773 of record DATFWY010000231.1, read on the forward strand.
GCCTGACCTTGTATCAGTCGTGTTGCCGTCGTTGAGTCAGTCGAAGAACCAATCGCGGTTGTCAGCAATGGAACGTTAACCTGTCCGGGTAATCCAGAGTTGCCATAGTTGCAGGTGCCTGAAACGCTCTGTACCACGGTTCCCGTAACGACGCAGGTTGTCGGATTAGCCTTGGCGAAAATCAACATATTGCTCCGAGCGGCCCTGAACTGATCCAGGAATCCGTTCTCGAATATGTTCACTTCGTTGTATTCCTGCTGCCGCCACAGGTGAGTTCCGTGAGTTCCAACCCAACGAATCTCAATAGCGGTGTTCTTGTCGATCTCGCGTTGCAGGCCGAACGTCATCGATTGGGTGTAGCCGGCCTTCATACCTGGATCGAAGTCGTTGGCGCTCACAGAGCTGAGCGCTCCCGGAGTCAACGGGAACGCACTCGTGTCTGACGGAGGCGTAAGAGCCGGCCAGGTTGAGGGATTACGGAACAGTATACCGCCTGGTGTAAGCGGGAAGATCGCCGGCGTGGCCGACGGGCTGACGGTCAGGCTTACTGTCGGTCCGTTGTTCGATCCGAACATCGAATTGTAAGCGCTGAAGCCTTCGCGAGTGTAAGCGATCGAGTACCCTCCACGGATCACTGTCTGATCGCCATTCCCAAAAACCTTGCCAAGTATTCCGCTCTTGAAATTTGGACTCCAGGCGAATCCAATAGACGGAGCGAAGTCCTTATGCCGAGTTCGGAAGGCCTTTTCATCATCTTCAAGTAATCGGAATTGCGTTGGTTTCCCAGCATACACCCCCGGCTTGAACAGATTGCCCTCGCCCGAAACGCCGAAAACACCTTCAAACCCGGTGCGAGTGTAGACCTGGTTGTCATTTAAAGGAGAAGGCTCAAACTCCCAGCGCAACCCATAGTTGAGCGTAAGGTTCGGGCGGATCTTCCACGAATCTTGCCCATAGTAGGCCCACTCATTCTGGTGATTGCGCTCGGTGAACGGGATGAACTCGAACCCTCTGGTTGTTTCGTTGAGCGTTGCCTGACGAGCGATCGAACCGATTCGTCCGGTTAACAGCGAATAAAGCGCGGCGGCCTCGCCACGTTGCGTCGAACTCGAGTTTGGGAAGTTGGCAGTGGTGAAAATACTGGTCGATCCCGTATTAACCGGATCTCCCGTAGCCAACGTGAACGAGACTTGCGGCACTACTTGTGTGCTGACCGCTTGAGTAAAGGATGCCACTCGCGTGAACGCGAAACCAAAGTTCAGGGTGTGTGAACCACGCAAATAAGTCAGATTGTCCGTTAGCCCCTTAACCGGGGTATTGCGGCGCGACTGGCTCGTGCGATTCCGAAATGCGCCGGTATTGAGGAATCCGCCGCCGTTGACGGCGTTGCCCCCCCAAAAGTCGTACAACCCCGGAGCGAACTCTCTCGTGAACAACGAAGTACCGTTGCCCGACGAAGTCGCTCGAATTTCATTGATCAGCCGATCGTTGATTGTCCAACGGTGGGCTCCCACAAAGGAGAACGTGTTCCGCTGAATGGAGCCGGTAACGCCTGGATGTCCTACGATCAGTCCCGACCCTGGATAGACGTTGATCTGTCCATTAACCCCGTCAGGATTAGAGAAGTAGTGTTGATAGTTGTGGATGAACTCGACGTGATGCTTTGGGGTCAAGTTCGCATCCAGCCGGATCGTCGGGAACCAGCGAATGTTCTTCCCCGGATCCTGAAACTGGTAGTCCAGCCGATTGTAGTCATTGTTTGTTCCGATGCGGCTGGTGAGCGCCCCGTCCTTACTTACCGCGTCAGCGATCAGCCCCAGACCTTTGGTAATTGTTGGGTCCGCCGTGCCGGGATAACCCTTTGAGGCTGCCAACGCCAGGACGTCAACCGTGCGAATCGTACCGGCGGAGTCCTTGTACGTATATACCCCCGTTCGCGCGAGGGGTGTCATTACGAGTTCGTTACCTACGACTGCGAGAGAGCTGTAGGCGTTCGGCAGTGTGAAGTACTCATAATTGACAAAGAAGAATGCTTTGTCTTTGCTCTTCAGAAGCTTCGGAATCGTTATTGGCCCGCCAATGTTTCCACCGTACTGCCTTAAGATGAACGCATCACGCGGCAGACCATCGATATTGTTGAAGTAGTAGTTCGAATTGAAAGTTTTCGAACGATACTGCCAGAACGCACCGCCGTGGTATTCAGGTGAGCCAGACTTGGTGATAAATCTCACCTGAACTGCGCCTTCGCCTCCGCTCTCCGCACCCGGAGTAGCGGTGGTTACGGTGACTTCCTGCACAGCGTCGGATTTCGCCTGAATACTTGTGAAGAATCCATCCGAACTACGAAGGAAGTTATCCTGAATGTTCGCTCCGTCGAGGGTCAGGTTCACGGAACCCTTCGGAAGCCCGTTTATAGATGAAGTGCGTGGTGTACCCGGAGTCATGACTCCCGGAAGGGCGATCACCAGTTGAAGCGCATCGCGCGTCGAGAAGGGAAGTTCCCCAATCTGACGTCCGACGATGGTGGTCGCGACTGTTGAGCTCTCGGTCTGAAGAACTTCAGCGCCTCCGGTCACCACCACTTGCTCGCTTGCCCCTCCGGTTTCGAGACTTGTATTCAGTGAGGCTACCTGACCGGCGTCTACCTTCACCTCCTTCGCAACGGTTGTCTTGAATCCTTGCGCAGAGATCGTGACGGTATAAGTTCCGTTCGGGATGGACGGAATGGTCCAGCCCCCTTCTTCATTAGTAATCGTCTTGTATTCGGTCTGGGTCGCGTCGTGTTTCGCCACCACCTGAGCATTTGGAATCAATGCTCCGTTGGCGTCAGCAACAACACCAGACAGACGCCCCGAGGTAGTCACCTGCGCTGGAACCGTTGTGGCAACCAGCGAAAGCGTAACCAGGAGCAAGCCAAGACGGCTTGTCAACCGCTTTCTCATAGAATCCTCCTCCACCCGTTTAAGTAAACGGTGTATGGTTTAGTTAGGCTGTGAGCGAAAAACTAAAGTGCCACCAGTCTACACCGAAGGCTCCAACCTGATTCTCCGTTTAGCGCCAATTCAGGAGACAAAGCATAGCTCAGGAGACAGATGAACCCGGTGTTGAACTGGATGCGCGCAATCTATCGCGCCTTGTCAAAAATTACAAGCCCATTCGAGTAGAGAACGCGCTTCGGTGGGTTAACTGGTTTGTCTGGGGTTTGAACACCACCGTTGCAACGTCTCCCTTGGTTGGCAGACAACCAATAATCGAACAGAATCATTGGCAATTAGTGCAGATGGTAATCGTGAGAGTATCGTTTTAGCAACTATAATACCGATGGAAGCGATAGGAATCTTTGTTTCTAAGTCCAACAGTTTCGGTTTTTGGGTCGGTGTCTGGAAAGAGTCCGCAACAAACTCATCCAAAACATTGAATTTAAGTCCGAAAAATCGGATACCATTAGAAATTTTTGCATGTCGAAAAACGCGATGCCTTTTGACTACTTACGCTGCGCTCCACGTCCCGCGGTTGAGACAAGATCTATCCCAAGATCAGTGGTATTCGACTCGCGCAATAGTCAGCACATTTACGAGCAGTGCCCCGGCATTGAGCAATGAGGTACAGGCTGCGGTTATCGTACTGCCAGTCGTGTAAACATCATCTATTATGAGCACCGATCTCCCTTTCACTCCATCTGGCCTCGCAACCTCAAACGCGCGCTCGACGGATCGATTGCGATCATGCGCATCCATTCCTGCACGATGCCTTTCCGTAACTTTAACCCGCTTAAGGACTTTATGGTCGATCGGTAGACCGGATTCTGTGGAGATCAACCTGGCGATGAGTGCGGCCTGGTTGAATCCACGTTGTCGCTCGCGAAGCCTGTGTAGTGGGACGGGAATTATTTTGTCGCTCTTCAATGCGCTGTGATGCTCGAAGAATGTGCGCAACAAGATACTCCGAAGCCTCGGGCAGATATGTGGGTTGACTTTAAGAAACAGAATACTTGCTTCTAGAGCCCCAGAATATACGCCACAGGAACGCGCTGTCGCGAATGGGGTCGCCGAACATAATCCGCAGAATCGATTCTCCGTTGCGGTTCTATCAGGATTCGCGCCGCGATTAGGCGAGAGGCCCAGACCGCACTTGACGCAAATGGGCGTGGTGAGGATCCGGGTTATTAGAGGATCCTCCCAGCAGCGAGAGCACGCCACTCCATCGTCCCAGGATTGTACGGATTTACCACAGATTCGACACTGCTGAGGGTACGCAAGTCCAAGCAGGCCGTCTCGGATGCTTCGAAGAGCGAGGTGGGGCACGCCAGACCTCCTAAAACTAAGGTGATGCGGCGGCAATTAAAACAACCTGCGCGGGTCGCGTTCTGCTAGGTACTCCCATGGACTGAATGCTTCAATCAAACCTCTTTCTCAACCAACAAGCCTTGCTCTACCTGTTCCTGACACTTGATGCAGTGTGGAGTCCACGGAATGGCGTCGAGCCGTTTCGGTTGAATGTCCTCACCGCAATTTACGCACTCGCCGAACTCGCCTTCGGTTATACGATCCAGCGCTTCTTCGATCAACCTCAATGTATTGCGCTCATTAGTGCTTTGAGAGAAAAGAAGCTCTTTAGTATATGAGTTCGATGCCTTATCGGCCGGATCCTGGCTCACATCGCGATCAGCCTCTCGGCCGTAGTCTTCGGTGCGCTCGACCATACCGAGCAACGCATTTCTTTGCTCGGCCAGCCGTGATTCATACTGTCTAACTTTCCGTTTATCCATCGAATTCTCCTGGTCCGGTTCTTCCTGATACATCGAACCTCTTATTCTTTACACACGCTGCGTGCCACATCACTTCTGATAGGGCAAATCGTGAATAATCGTAAAGGCACGATATACCTGCTCGAGTAACAACACTCTCGCCAGTTCGTGCGTTAACGTCATTCTCGACATAGCCAGCACAAGGTCGGCTCGATTACGCACTGCCTCCGGCAGCCCATAGTGTCCGCCGATTGCAAAAGTCACAAGTTTTGTTCCCGCCATCCTATGCTTTTCAATCAACTCGGCCAGCTGATGCGAATCAAATTCGCGACCCCGTTGATCAAGGGCGACGAAATAATCGGTCGCCGCGGTCCGCGAAATGATATCGCTGCCCTCTTTCTCAAGGATCCGTCGCGCATCTTCGCCGACATCCTTGCGATCGCGAAGTTCTGTCACCTCCACCGTGACAAACTTTGCAATGCGATCCAGGTACTCCTGAATCAGCTGCTGCACAGGAGCCCTTTTGGTTTTCCCGATCCAAACGAACTGCAGCTTCATCTCGGTTCTGGTTCCATCTGGCGTTGTCTCAACGAACCAAACGGTCAAAAGATCATTTCAATTCAGAGCCGGGCTAGCTGCTGCATTCAGCTTGCCGATTTGGTATCGCCGCATCTTTTCATAAAGGTTTTTGCGGCTGATCCCCAAAATCTCGGCGGCGCGCGTTTTGTTCCCCCGGGTGTATTCAAGGACTTCCCGGATATAAACTGCCTCTAATTCGGCGAGAGACGGCTTTGTTTTTCGCGATTGCATAAGCCTTGTCGCCGATCTCAAGTATTCAGGCAACCCGGCGACCTCGATGATGTCACCGTTCGCCGTAAGCACCGCGTGTTCTATGATGTTTCGCAGCTCCCGAACATTGCCTGGAAAATCATAGCCAGTAAGCGCATCCACAGCCTCATTCGAAAGACGCACAGATGCGCGGCCACTTCGAGACCCAAACTGACGAATGAACTCCCCCGCAAGCTGCGGGAGATCTTCAAAACGGTCCACCAGTTTCGGAAGCTCAATCGTCACCACCGCAAGCCTGTAGTACAAATCATCCCGAAATGTTCTGGCACGTACCGACTCTTTTATGTCGACGTTCGCCAGTGCGATTATACGAACATCGATCTTGATTGGTTGCTTTCCACCTAGCCTCTCGAAGTTGCGTTCCTCGATCACTCTCAAAAGCTTAGCCTGGGACGACGGAATCAGGCTGGCGATCTCATCGAGAACCAGCGTACCTCCATCGGCAGCCTCAAAGCGTCCCGGCTTCGATTCGGCGGCGCCAGTGAAGGCGCCTTTCTCATACCCAAACAACTCTGATTCGAGCAGCTCTTCGGGCAACGCCGCGCAATCTATTTTTACGAACGGACGATCTTTCCGATTGCTTCGGTCGTGGATCATCCTCGCGGCGGCATCTTTGCCCGTGCCGGATTCCCCCAATATCAGCACGTTCGAACCGGTGGTTGCCACTCTATCAATGAGCTCCGCGACGCGCTGCATCGCTGTCGAATTTGTCACAAGCCTCATAGAATCTGCCGTAAAGCCATCCGAAACTGTGATAAATCACATACGTCTAGGTGATTCAGCTCCTGCAAAAAAAACAAAACGACTGGACCTGCAGCTTCCTAACGCTTATCGCTCACATCACCAGTCGTTCTTATCTCAACGCGCGGTGCATCCCGCCACAAACGCTCCAAATCATAGAATCGTCTGGATGGTGCGCCAAAAACATGCGCGATGAAATCGCCGTAGTCTAGCAGAATCCATTCGCCGCTGCTATAGCCTTCAATATGCGAAGGACGCTTTCCATTCTTGCGCAATGCCTCTTCTATCGCATCGGAAATAGCTTGCACCTGGCGAGTGCTTGCACCAGTGCAAATCAGGAAGTACTCCGTAAACGTCGCCACCTTGCGCAAATCCAGCACGACTAAATCAGTCGCTTTTTTGTCGGATGCAACATGTGTCGCAATCGTAACCGCATCTTCGGTCTCCATTCGGGATGGCGATTCGGGGCGAGGTTTTTTATTTGCGCTACGAACCATTTCTATTGCCTGTACAGATCGTACTTCCTTATGTATTCGGCGACCGACGGTGGAACCAGTTCGTCGATTGACTTCCCCTCCCGCGCTCTTTGCCTTATTTCGGTTGACGAGACCTCATTGTTTACATATCCAGTGAGATAAATGTGCGGGTCGGCCATTTTCTCGCTATCTGGTCTATCGGAGTCATATCTTCGGAGATCTATAATCTTCGATCTGGAACTTGCCTCTAAATGAGACATCTTAATATCGTGACCCGGCCTAGTTACCACAATCAGGTTTGTACTAGAAATCAATCGCGACGGTTCCCTCCAGGTGTTTATTTCCTCAAACGAGTCGGCGCCCATGACAAAGAACAATTTGCTTTCTGCACCGAACTGACTCCGAAGCCGCTCGATCGTCTCAAACGTGTATGGTCTGTCGGGAGCCTCGAGTTCGATTGTTGAAACCATGACTCGTGGCTCGTCAAGCGTAGCCAGCGCCGCCATCGCGAATCGATGATAAGCGCAGGCAATTGCTTTCGAACCCTTGTGTGGCGGCCTGGAGGCGGGTATGAGAAGCAATTGCTCAACACCGAAGTTCCGAACAACTGCGCGCGCGATTTCGATGTGACCATTATGTATAGGATCGAAAGTCCCTCCATATGCGGCTATGCGACGTTCCCCCATAGACTCCGGCTTCTGCTTCTCGTTCCTCCTGCGATCAGGATTGATTTCTCCGCAGCCCTAAAGGCCAGACATCGCAGCCTCTGTAACATCTCGCATCTGCTCAACAATTCGGCCCATGGCGGTGATTAGTTCATCAATTCCCAATCCGGTAACCGCCGAGATCTCAAACATCTCAAACCCACGCCGATCACAGAAATTCCTGAGATTCTCGACCCGCTGCGCGTCGTCAACTGCGTCCATTTTTGATGCGACGACGACCTGAGGCTTCTCAATTAATTCAGTTTTATACAATTCAAGCTCACGGCTGATCGTTAAATAGTCATCAATCGGATTACGGCCCGTCGAAGAAACATCGATCACATGCGCGATCAGTTTTGTGCGCTCGACGTGTCGAAGAAACTCGAGTCCCAGACCGGTACCTTCGTGTGCGCCTTCGATCAGGCCGGGAATATCCGCGACCACAAAAGAGCCTTCATCCCCGTACGCGACAACACCCAGATGCGGTTCCAGCGTTGTAAACGGGTAATCTGCTATTTTTGGACGCGCCGCAGAGATACGCGAGATCAATGTAGACTTTCCTGCATTTGGAAACCCGACCAGGCCTACATCCGCGATCAGCTTCAATTCCAACTGAAGCGATCTGACATCTCCCGGTTGACCATCTTCATGGTAGCGAGGTGCTCGATTCGTGGAAGTTGCAAACTGAGCGTTGCCGCGACCGCCCCGTCCTCCGCGCGCAACGACGATCCGCTCGCCTGGCGTAGAGAAATCATGAACCAACTCGCCGGTCTCGCTATCGGTTGCGACTGTTCCGACCGGCACCTGGATCACGCGGTCTTCGCCGTCCTTGCCGTGGCGTTTGTCACCTTCGCCGTGCATGCCGCGTCCGGCGCGAAACTCTGGATTGAAGCGGAACTGCAAGAGGGTGTTTAGCTGGGTGGTTGCTTCCATCGAGACCGAGCCTCCTCGGCCTCCATCGCCGCCCGATGGTCCGCCGCGCGGGACAAACTTCTCGCGGCGGAACGCGGTCACTCCGTTGCCGCCGTCTCCGCCTTTTATAAGTATTTTGGCTCGATCTAAGAACTGCATCTGGTCAGTTGTCTATGGCCAGCCCGGTTAACTGGAGCTGACCACAAACTACGGACTATCCCGCCGGGTATACGCTGATGAATTTTCCTTTGCGTCCCTTTTCTTCGTATTTAACAAAGCCGGAAATAAGCGCGTACAGTGTGTCATCCGACCCGCGGCCAACGTTGTTTCCGGGCTTAAACTTCGTGCCGCGCTGGCGCACCAGAATCGTGCCGCCCTGCACCGCTTCGCCGCCGAATCGCTTTACTCCCAGCCGCTGCGCGTTCGAGTCGCGTCCGTTTCTCGAGCTGCCCACTCCCTTTTTGTGTGCCATAAGATCCTCGATTACTCTTTCATGCTCTTGCGATCCGATGGGCGCCGCAAAAGCGTTACTGATCGGCTAAGATTCTTCCGAATCTGAGCCAACCGACTCGATTCGAACCGCAGTGAAGTTCTGGCGATGTCCGTGAGTCTTCTTATACTGTTTGCGCCGCTTTTTCTTGAAAACGATTATTTTCTTGGCGCGGCCATGATCGACAACGGTTGCTTTAACCACTTTACCCGCGCCGACTTCAATACTGTCGCCATCCGCCTCGAGTAACGCCGGAAACTCGACCGATGAGCCTTTCTCGGCTGCAATCAAAGGCACTTGCACTACTTGTCCTTTGGTGACCCGAAACTGCTTACCCCCTGCCTGAATGATCGCGTATGCCACGGTTAACTACCTCCGAAAAAGCGGTTCTGACGAAAGTTCAAAAGTATAACGGGCGTCCCGAAATGCTGTCAATGTTCTGATTTTACGATGTGCCTTATGTGGAAGGAAATCCAACTGTTCGTTACAATAACGGTTTTCAGGATTGAGAACAACTTATGCGTGTACTAGTTTGCGACGGGTTAGAAAGAACAGGGGTCGACAAGCTCAGGTCCGCCGCTGGAGTGTCTGTAGACGAGAAACCGTCGATCGGCCCCGATGAACTTGTTCGAGTAATCGGTGACTATGAAGCACTCATCGTCCGAAGTAAAACTCGGGTCACTGCCGAGCTGATCAATCGCGCGACGAATCTGCGGGTAGTGGGGCGGGCAGGGACCGGTGTTGACAACATAGATGTGCGAGCCGCAACTCAGCGCGGCATAGTGGTAATGAACGCCGCCGCCGGAAACACGGTTACCACCGCCGAGCACACAATGGCGATGCTTCTATCCTTAGCACGTCAGATCCCGCAGGCTGCAGCGTCGACCAAAGCCGGACAGTGGGAGAAAACCAGGTTTGTAGGCGTCGAGCTTCAGGGCAAGACGCTCGGCATTATCGGACTCGGTCGCATCGGAACCGCGGTCGCAACACGAGCACGGGCGTTTGGTATGTCCGTAATGGCCTTTGATCCATACTTTACTCAAGAAGCCGCGCAGGAACTCGGCATAGACATGATTGCACTGGATGAATTAATCGCGCGCTCAGACTTCATAACTCTGCATACACCGCTGACCGATGAGACCCGAAATCTGATCAGTACGGCTGCCATAGAAAAAATGAAGCCGGGTGTTCGGTTGATCAATTGCGCGCGAGGCGGTCTGATTGATGAAAAAGCTCTGCTTGATGGAATCGCGTCAGGCAAAGTTGCTGGCGCGGCGCTCGATGTATTCGAAGAGGAGCCGACGACACCGGATAATCCGCTACTTTCGCTGGACCAGGTAATCACGACGCCGCACCTGGGTGCTTCGACCGCTGAGGCTCAGTTGGGTGTCGCTACAATGATTGCCGAGCAGGTACTCGACTACCTCAAACACGGAGCAGTTCGCGGAGCAGTCAATATGCCCGCGGTGAGTGCTGAGCTACTTGCTGCTATCGGACCTTATATTACTCTCGGCGAGAAGATCGGACTCTTCCAGGGACAAGTGTTTGGACATGACTTGCGTGAAGTTGCGATCGAATATTCGGGAGAAGTTACAGAACACGATGTAAAGCCGATTACTCATGCAGTGATCGCAGGTTTGCTGGGCCCGGTGATCGAGCGAGTGAACATGGTAAACGCGGTCATTGTTGCCGAGCAGCGAGGTGTCAAGGTCAGTGAGTCTCAGTCACGCCGTGCGCGGGACTTCGCAAGCATGATTCGAGTCAGAGCAGTGACCGGCGATCGTGAGAGTGAAGTGGCAGGAGCACTGTTCGGCCGCCGCGATGGTCGCATTGTTCGCATCAACGGATTTAGTCTTGAAGCGATTCCAAAGGGTCATATGCTTTTTCTTTTCAACCGCGATCAACCAGGGGTACTCGGCAGCATTGCTACCTTCATAGGCGAAAACAACATAAACATCGGCCGGCTATATCTGGGACGCAAAAAGATCGGCGAAAGCGCGCTCGCGTTGATTCAAATTGATCAGCCTATGTCCGAAGACACGATTGATGCTCTGTGCAGGGTGCCTGGCGTGATTTCTGTGAGACAAGTAAAGCTTTAGGGAAGTGATTTCGATTGACCGCGAACTATAAGCGCAAAGACGAGTGGCTGCGCGGATAGAAGAGCTCATTAGGTTGCGCATACCTCGATTGCAAGCCCGCACAGCTTCAACGATTGTCTCTTTCGACAGGCTGGGGAAATCCCAATACTTACTCACCGCCTGATCGTGGAGATAAGGCAGGTGAATAAACCCTGCTTTGGCATCCAGCCCGTTGACTTTTATTGAGTGCATTACGCTATAGAACAGCCTGTTGCACAAGTACGCACCGGCGGTGTTTGAGATTGCCGCAGGAAGGTTAGCTTTGTTGATTCGCTCAGCTATCGCGCGAATCGGCAACGTGGAGAAGTATGCCGCAGGTCCTCCTTCGATAATCGGTTCGTCCCTCGGCTGATTTCCGGCGTTATCGGGAATACGAAAATCATCGACATTAATCGCCACTCTCTCCGGATTGATTTTGTATCGGCCGCCAGCTTCCCCAAGCATGATCACGATGTCCGGACGGTTGAACAGAAGAAGTTCCAAAGCAGTATCGACGGCGCGATATCGCTCTACCGGCAACTGGGCCGTTATAACAGATACGTTTGAAATTTGGACTTTTTTGTATCTGACGCAACGCTTCTAGTGATGGGTTTATCTCCTCTCCCCCGAATGGCTCAAAAGCCGTCATTAACAATTTTGGCACGAATACTCACCTCTTCTTTTTAGACAAAGCTGACCATAGACTGTCGCGCTCCAGCTTTCGAACAATCTCAATCGCCTGTAAAAGGTTCTCCTTCGTTTCGGTCCAGTCGGGATGTGTGGCCGTATCAATTGCAACTTCGACTTCCACGAGCGCTTTATGTAACGCTTCTCGCAGTTTCGTTAAGTCAGTGGTATTTGCGCCCATTGAACCTCCAGGAGTAAGACAATGATACATAAAGCTTCGGTTGGTTGCGATGGATCAAGTCGGGATCTGTTGATGCATTAGCACTGGGATAGCGAGGAACGGGTGACAATGCTGGTTGGGTTCCGCCACCTTTTGCGTCGACGTGTGGCGCAGACTGGACAATCTACGCTACTTTTTTGATGTCGCAAGATAGACGCCCGTCAGGACTAGACCGCCTCCTATCAGTGTCGTGGCAGGTGGATGCTGGGCGAAAAAGATCAGTGCAAGCAAGCTCGCTATGACCGGCTCGCCGAGAAACGCCAGCGAAATTGCCGTCGGACGAACGTGTTTGAGCGCCCAGTTGAAAACCGTGTGCCCGACGATTGTCGGAACGATTGCGAGCGCAACAAGAAAGATCCAGATTGAATCGCTGTACGGTGCTAGCCGGTCGCCCTTGATCAAAACCAGCGTCAAAAGAAAGATAGAACAGGCTGCGTAGAGCGGCGTCACATATCCGAGGAGGCTCATCCGAGCTCGCGCCTTTCGGCCGACGATAAAATAGCCAACAACGGCCAGGGCGCCCAGCAACGCTAACGCATCACCCTTTAATGCCAGCTGAACATTAAACAAAGCGTCGTAACTGATAATTGCCATTCCCAATAAACCGACGGCGGTTCCAACCAGGCTCCGCCCCGCAGGCCGCTCTCCGAGAAAAAGATATGACGCAATTACTACAAAAAGTGGATGACTGTTTACCAACACGATTGAAGTTGCTATTGAGACGTAACGCAGGGAAGTGATCCAGGCGGCGAAGTGTATCGCGAGACAAAAACCCCCGAGCGCAAGTAACCCAAGATCTCTACGATCGAGCGCCAGGATCTCATCTCGTTTTAAGACTACAGCAGCCGGCAGCAGAATTGCTGTCGCGATCGACATTCGATAGAACGCGATCACCAGAGCAGGAACCTCAAACTGTTCGAGCCTTGTCACGAAGATCGAAGAGAAGGATAGCGCGAGGACAGCGAATCCCATCGCCGTCATTACTCGTGCGGCGCCAACCGTACCGTTGTTGGGCTGATCCTCGGTCACAGTGGGCGAGATTCGATGACTTGCCTTGGGCCTGAAACAATTGAATCTATAGGCTCGAACTTTATAGCACCGCAGGCGTTAGATGAAAAAGCCTCTAGGGACGTGCCACATCACGACGGTCAGACGCGCTGGAAGTGATATTGGTTCAACCGGGCCATAGCACCATCCTTGCGATCATCGTCTCTGAGGTGTTAATAACTTCATTTGCTCTCCTAAGCGAGTCTAGATCGGAAGGAACCTATCAATGCGTGGTAATTTTATTCTGCTGCTTCTCGTTGCGATTGCGATGATGAGTGGTTGCGATGGATCCGTTAAGAATGCCAATTCCAGCAATACGAACACAAATTCAAACACGGCCCAGAGCTTCAAACAGCCCGACCCAATCAGGCCTACAAGTGCTGTCGATCCGGCTTTCAAGACATGCAATCCCTATTTCCCACTTGTTCCCGGATCAGTCGCAAAATATGTCATAAATTATTCCAGTGGTATCGTCGCCGATCTGACGGTGGTTGTGGACGCGGCAGATGAAGAGAATCGTAAGGTGTTCACGCAACGGTCACAGCTGGTAGACCGGAGCGGCGGTATGAGAATTGTACAAACAATCACTCGCAAATTTGTTTGCGATGGAGACAGAGTTCAAATCCTCTCCGAACTCACCGACGGCAACATAGAGGGACAACAGTCCTCTGCTGAATTTCAGTACAGGGACAACTCATTGGCGATGATCGATCCGAAATCTCTGTCTATAAAAGGTTCTACCTGGCAACATGGTTTTCGCCCTGTTTACCGCCGGCCAGGCCAACCGCCTTCGGTGAGCGATCAGCCGACGATTATCGTATTTGAAGTGACCGGCCCTGAAGAAGTTATAACACCTGTCGGGACCTTTAAGACGATTGGAGTAATGCGAAAAATCAAAGATAACACCGTCATGGATTATTACGCCCCGGGCCTCGGTCTGGTGAAGCGCCAGGCTAAAGAAGGAACCAGCTGGGAGATCAAGGAATACAGCGGTTTGAAACCCCAGGATATGTAACGGAGCACCGATGAACATGACGATAATCAATCCGGAGGCGCTCGGGCAGCCGCAGGGTTACAGCAACGGAGTGTTATTCGAGGGCGGCTCAGTTCTATTCGTTGCCGGTCAGATAGGCTGGGATCGCGAATCGAGAATTGTCAGCGACGGTTTTGCGGAGCAGTTTGCTCAGGCATTGGAGAATGTGCTTGCGGTGGTGCGACACGCCGGTGGAGGACCCGAAAGCATCGGCAGGCTTTTGATCTTCGTTATTGATATTGAAGAATATTCCGCAAGCCGACGCGATGTGGGTGCGGCCTACCGGCAGCTCATGGGAAAACACTTTCCCGCGATGACTCTTGTTGAAGTTAAAAGCCTTCTTGAACCCCTCGCCAAAGTTGAGATCGAAGCATTGGCAGTCATAACGAATGCACCCAAAAGCGGTGAGCAGAAGTGACGACCTCAATCGAAATCAATCCCCAGAGCTTCTTATATGAAGAGCGAGGTCCGGTTGCGCTGATTACGTTGAATCGTCCCGACCGCCTGAATTCGCTAACATTCGAAGTCTACCGAGAACTGACCGACACTCTCTCATCTCTTCGTTCACGCGACGATGTCCGCGTAGTAATCATCACCGGACGAGGACGTGGGTTCTGTTCCGGGGGAGATGTCGAAGATATCATTGGTGAACTGTTCAAACGCGATATGAGCGGGTTGCTCGAGTTTACTCGGATGACTTGTGAGTTGATCCGTAATATTCGAGCGCTCCACAAGCCGGTTATCGCATCCCTAAACGGAACGGTCGCAGGCGCGGGAGCAGTGATCGCGCTTGCTTGTGATTTGCGGATCGCGGCTCAGACCGCGAAGATTGCATTCCTGTTTGTTAAAGTCGGTCTTGCTGGGGCCGATATGGGGGCAGCTTTTTTGCTTCCGAGAATCGTCGGCCTGAGCAAGGCGACCGAGATGCTTTACACTGGAGACTTCATAAGCGCCGAAGAAGCCGGCCGCATAGGACTCTACAACCGGGTTGTTGCAGCGGAAGAATTAGAAGCGGAAACGATTCGTTGGGCTGAAAAACTGGCGGCCGGCCCTGGGTTCGCGTTGGGAATGACAAAGGCGTCACTTAATCGGGAGCTCGATATGAGTCTCGAAATGGCTCTGGAAGCTGAATCCGCTGCCCAGGCTATTTGCATGCTCAACCCTGATTTTCGCGAAGCTTATCAGGCGTTTACTGAGAAGCGCTCACCGCAGTTTGGCAAGTAAAGCACTGGCCGGTATTTGATGTGCGCGGCCGGTCAGCTATTCTGGATTGAAACAATGTCATTTGGTTTGCCACCACGAGATGAGCCGCGACTGACTTATGGCGGCTATCTGAAGCTTAATGATCTCACGTCACTTCAGCATCTGCTTTCGGATCCGCCGCAGCACGATGAGATGCTGTTTATTATCATTCATCAAGTCTATGAGCTATGGTTCAAGGAACTGCTACACGAGCTCGATACGATCATTGAACGGCTTGATGGAGATCTTCCGCTGGCAGCCCATCGTCTCGTGCGACGCTGCATCGAAATCGAACGAGTGCTCGTCGATCAAATCGCGGTACTCGAGACGATGATGCCAACGGACTTCCTGGCATTTCGAGATCATCTTATGCCCGCCAGCGGGTTTCAATCATTCCAGTTTCGCGAGCTCGAGTATGTATCCGGGTTGAAAGATAGCCGATTCCTTAAGAACTATGAAGCCACCTCGCCAGAGTATGCGAGGTTGGAAGCACGCTTGAATCGGCCGTCGGTCGCAGATGCGTATTACTCGATGCTTCGTCGACGCGGGTTCAACCTGCCGGAAATCGGGGTGGGGAGCGAGCAAAATAGGGAAGTTGTTGAACGAGCGCGCATTAATGAGCTCGAACGTGTGTATCAGGACGCGGAGAGGCACTATGAGCTTTTCTTGTTGACTGAGAGTTTGATCGAATACGATGAAATGTTCGCGATGTGGCGGCTGCGTCACGTGAAGATGGTAGAACGAATGATAGGCAGCAAAACAGGCACTGGCGGTAGCGAAGGCGCGGCTTATTTGAAGAGGACGGTTGATCGTAAATTTTTCCCTGAACTCTGGGAGCTTCGAAGTTATCTTAGTAAAAAGAGCGGGGGATATTAGGGAGATTGCCGATTGGCAATCGCAAAATCGGCAATCGGCAATCAATTGGGGGACGATATGGACGAACTTCTAGCCTGGCGAAAAGAATTTCCGATACTGGACAACACAGTCTATATGATCAGCCACTCTCTGGGCGCGATGCCCAGACGTACCAGGGATCGCCTTCAGGAGTATGCGGATATGTGGTCTACTCGTGGTATCCGTGCGTGGGAAGAAGGGTGGTGGATGATGGCAACTTCCGTCGGGGACATGATCGGAAAAATCATCGGCGCCGGCGAAGGCGAGGTCGTCATGCATCCGAACGTATCCGTCTGTCAGTCGATCATCGCCTCTTGTTTAAACTTTAAAGGCGAACGCAACAAAATAGTCACTGAAAGCTTGAACTTTCCATCAAATCTATACATCTATCATTCGCTAGAAAGAGAGGGGGCCAGGGTAATAACGGTTCCGTCGGAGGACGGAATTACTGTGCCGCTAGAAAAGCTTCTCGACGCAATCGATGAACAGACGCTGCTGGTAAGCGTGTCTCACGTAATTTTTCGCAGTTCGTTTATTCAAGATCTTCATGCGATTACCCGACGCGCACACGAAGTTGGGGCACTGGTTGTTGCCGACATTTATCAGTCCGCCGGGACTGTCCCGCTAAACATTCGCGAGATAGGTTTAGATTTTGCGACTGGGGGCTCGGTTAAATGGCTTTGTGGTGGGCCGGGCGCTGGATATCTCTACGTTAAGCGAGAGCTCTGGTCGAAGCTTGAGCCACGCCTGACCGGATGGCTGGCCCACGAAGACCCGTTCGCATTTGAGATGGGTCCAAACAAGTACGCTGATAATATCTACCGGTTCCTTAACGGTACTCCATGCGTGCCTGCGATGTACGCCGCAAAGTCCGGATACGAGATTATCAATGAGATCGGAGTCGAAAAGATTCGGGCAAAATCCATAAAGCAGACATCACGTCTGATTGAGGTTGTAGAGGAGTCGGGTTTCAAGATTAACTGCCCCAGGAAGGTCGAGGAGCGAGGGGGCACAGTGGTGATTGACGTACCCCACGGTCAACAAGTGACCACCGAGCTTTTGCGTCGAGATTTTCTTTGCGATTTTCGCCCGGGAGCAGGAATCCGGGTTGCTCCACATTTCTACACAAAAGATGAAGAACTCGAGCTTATCGTCCGGGAGATAAAGACTATTCTCGAAACAAAAGCTTACGAGCAGCATAGCGCTGCTCTTGCGCATTGACCGCCTTGCTTCACAGCACGTCACCGATCAGAAGGGATTCTTCATCCCCAGCTCACACAGATGGGTTGACTCAGGTGAGTTGACCTGAGTGGTATTGCCTGCTATCAATCTTGCGTCGCGACTGCAACCCTCAGAAGCAAGAGTGTGTCGTGATGTCGAAGTCAAAACTGTTTAGCATTCTCCTCCTCATCATTCCGCTGATCATTCCCGGGATATTTTCAACGTCGCGCGTCAGCGCAATAGAACTCGTAGACGTGTCGACGCATTTCATCGATGTGCCGGCTGGCTCGTTTGGCACAGGAACAATCAAGCTTGCGGCGACTCTTTACCAACCTCGGTTTTTCCCGTTTGCGCCGGCGGCTGTCTACATTCATGGATGGGGCGGCCACAGGCTGACCGGTGAAGATAATCTTGCATACTACATTGCCGCCGGCGGCTATACCGTGCTCTCTTACACAGCGCGTGGCTTTGGTGATGGGGAATCCGGTGGCAGGGTGACACTTGCGGGGCCCGATGAACTCAATGACCTGCGGGCGGTGGTTGATTGGTTGCTCAACGATCCCGATCACGTTATCGGGCCTCGTGTCACTAAGATTGGGGTTTTGGGCGGATCATATGGCGGGGGCCATTCATTTCAAATCGCCTCGGATCCTCGAGTTTCGGCAGTGATACCGCTGGTGGGCTGGACTGACCTGGAACAAGCGCTATTCCCAAATGGCGCAATCAAGTATCGTCTTGGCATAGCCGAATTTTATTCCGGGCTCGATCAACAAGTAGGGCAGCCGCCTTTTTTCAACTACAGCCAGCTCCAGTTTGATTTATTCGATGCAGCGGCCGATGGCAGTCTTCCGGATCGAAAGACAAGAGACAGTTTGCGAGCACGTTCGATAGCCTCGCGCGACCAGAATGGACAGGAGATTCTTGACTCCTCGCGACAGCCTGCGGCTCCGACATTCATTATTCAGTCCTGGGATGACTACCTCTTTCCATCGAGTCAGGTTCTCGATGTTTTCAACCAGATAACGGCCCCGAAACAGATTTATTTGGGAAGGCGCGGGCATCCCCCTGGAGGAAACCAATTCGAAGGTGAGGACCTGTACATAGCAACACAGGTTCTGCGATGGTTCGATCACTACTTGCGGGGAATCGGGGGCACCGATTCGAGAAATGTAACCAGCGCACCTGCTCCATTCTCGGTTGTTCCGTTCACAGCAAAACAATTTCCTTCAGATGAAATCGTTTCTTCTCCGCTCTTTTTGAAGGCCGGCGGCACTCTGTCTCGTAAGAAAAAAGGACCTGTTGAACAGGAGAGTGCCGGTGCGATTTTTCATCCTGAGCGAATCAGAAGCTCACGAGCTGGAACCGAAATACCTTCTCAGAGCGATATGTTAAGTGGGCACGCGGAGGCGATTAACGGCGTGCCTCAACGGCTCGAATACACATTTGCGCCCTGGACCACGGAGACCGAGATTATCGGGATGAGCGACTTTTCACTGTTCGTAAGCAGTCCGACGTCAACCGATGTAGATCTTGTCGTCCGAACCTTCGACGTTTCGCCAGATGGATCAGAGACTGAAATAACGATCGGTGTAACGAGAGTTACTGGTCTCGGAGCCGGTGAAGTGCGCCAGGTGCTTTTCCGGGATTTCGGAGACGATTGGGTTTTTGGACCTGGCCACTCGTTGAGGCTGAAGGTTTCGAATGTTGACTTCCCGGAGTTCAGACCACCAGGCGCAAACGACAATCTTCCGTCTCAGATCACTATTCACACGGGAAAGAAGTTTCCTTCAAGCATGTGGATTCCGGTGAGAGCGAAATGAACTTGTGCCTGCGCGTGCTTTGCGGTCAGTGGCGTCTTTCCGCGAAATGAGCATTACAGTTCCTTAGAACAGGGTTTCGCACAAAGACCTGGGAACGCAAAGCACGCTGAAGAAACTACCTACTGCCGGGCTCGAGCTACGAGAAGAACTTCCCGTTTCGCTCTTCACCGACTTCGGCGTACACCACGTTTGAGGTGTTTGCCGGGTCGGATTGAAACTCGAATCCATCCTCCTCGGCTGACCATTCGACCGTAGCGTTGGTAGGCAAGAACAACCCGGTGAAGCGTTGGTCCGGTGCGTCGTTCCGAAGCCGATTTCTTCCCGTAGGGCCGCTCCAAACAACATCGAAAGAAACCTCGGCCTCTACTGAAGGACCGTCGGCGAGTGCGTTGCAAATATCGTGATAGTCTTCCGTCTCCAGATCGGTCACTTGCATTCTCGCCCGCCCGGCGCCGACGTTAACGTCAACACTGCTGTCCGGAATCTTTACGATCCAGAACAAGCCGTTATCCAGGACCCCAGGATTGAAGTCATGAATCTGAGGACCAAACTGGCCCTCAAATAGGTCAAGTCATATCAGACAGAACGTAGCGTGACGATTCTTGCCGTCTTCGCCAGCGTATACGCCCTGCATGAAGCGCAGATCGACTTCGAAGGTGAGGGGAGTGGTAGCACCCGTTACTGTGTTGCGACCTGTGCCGGTTCCGTCGATAACTGCATAGCCGATCAGGCCGTTGAAGTCGAAGATCCCGGATCGATCGGTGTTTGGTGGATCAAACACATTCGGGGCAAAGTTGTGAAAGATTTCCGTTGCAGGTAATCCACAGAGTTGATCGGCAGTGAAGCCTCCGGGAATTGCTTTCGGAGTAGCGCCTGGAACCGAGGCTCTGGCGGGCATCCAACCTTGAGAACCTATAAGCACCCCACCCGCGGCTGCCGCCGATGCCTGTAAAAAGGTGCGCCGCGAGAGAGCTTTTTGCCAGAAGTGAGAATGTCCAGAATGTCGGTGGGTGACTGTACCCTTATGTGGTTGAACACGCGCACCGCGACCCGGATACCTGAGTGAGGAAGCGATTTCGGGGCTCATTTTCTTTGTTCTCCTTCGCGTAAAGGGCTGGAGTGTAGCTTCAGAAATGCATCAAGAAGGGTGATCGGGGAAGAGAAGTAAATCCCACTGACCTGCGGCGCTCAGTAACAAGGAATCGGAGCGCGCTGAGTTCTGAGTGGCTGAACTGGCCGGCGGAATTCGATCAGCCATCCCGTCTGATGCGACAGTCTTCTTTTACTGCTACACGAAGGGGTTGTCAAATATTAACTTTGGTGGAGAAAACCGTAGTTTCTTTTCAACATCAACGAGTCTGCCGTAACACCGGTAAGGCAGAAGGAAGTAAGCAGTAGGCACTAGGAAGTAGGAAGTAGACAGTAGGAAGTAGGAAGTAGGCGGTAGGAAGTAGGCAGTAGGCAGAAGGCGGTAGGCCTCCGGGATGGGAAAACTAAAGATGGCGGTTATCGCTGCTGCCGCTTTCTGCCAACTGCCTACTCCTTTCGGCGTACTGCCTACTCCCTACTTCCTACTCCCTATGCCTACTTTCTACTCCCTACCGCTTTCTGCCTACTTTACTGCGCGGCCGGGGGCGGTGTACTTGCCTGATCCTTTAAGTAAGTCGTGACAGCACGAACCGTCGCGACAAAACTCTGCACCTGCTGCTTGAGCTCCTCCGACGTCACCTTCTTCATTGCTGTAGGCACGTCAAAGAGAGTCGCATCTGGTGTGAGCTGAACGCTGTCTGCAACGGTCGTAATCCGCGCCCCCGCTCCGCTGGACGATATCGTCTCAATCTCGGAGCGCAACGGCAATCCCGTTTCCTGATCAACATAAACGATGCTGTCCGCTTGCGCGGTTCCAACTTTGGTGTGTGTATCAGCCGCGCCTTTAAGCCGGTATTTTACAACCGTCCGCCCGTTCATTGTTTCCGTTCCCAGTTGTTCGTATTGAGTCTTCTCCTTCACACGCTGGACAACAGCTGCCGGACTCATTACATCACCGAGCTGAAAGCCGAGCTCTGCGGGATCGAGCTCCACGTACTGATTGCGTGCGGGGAAAATCAGATACTTGAGTGTCGGCTTTTCCAGGTAGATCACTTCGCCGACCGGGTCGGGAAGCTTGAACGACACACGGCGTTCGGCTCCCGTCCTCGCAAACGAGAACTGCAGCGGAGGAATATTAGCTTGAGGCGAATTTCCGGTCGGCTGAATCGTGATGGTGTTAACTATGCTGTAGCTTTCCGGCTCTCTTGCTTCGACCGCGCTCGACATCGGCGCCGGCATCGTGTTGGCATTACCGATCGGCGTGTTTGAGTTTGTGTTCGTAACAGTGCTTGTTCCTGCGTTAGTACATCCCAATAAAACTAGTGACGCGAACCCTACCAGTACAATGAAAGCAATCACAGAGTGATTCTTTTTTATCTTGGTATGCATCGTCTCCTCCTACTGAGTCAAAGGCATCAAAACATTCTACTCACGTCCACCTGAACTGCGGGGTTCCGCACATCTCCACTGATGTCGATCGGCACGGAGACTCGGTTGTTTGTCTCCAGGATGGTCACTACGAGACCCAAAGCCGGGTTAAGCGATTTGACGCGGGAAGTTGCTTCGGGCGACAAGACTACGGTCGCTGGATAATGAACGATTAGCGACGAATCAACTTTGAAACTACCTTCCTGCGCGCTCGCATCGCCAAGTCCGTCGAGTCGCTGAATCTTCAGGCCGGTGGTACGAACTGTCCCCTGAGATATCTGGAAATTGGTTTCGAGGTTTGCCAAAGCGGTACCTGGATTCATGTCGCCAATTTCATCGACCTTTAGAGCTCGTGCTACGCGCTCACTTAAGTTGATAGTGCGAATGTCCAGGTTGTCGATCGACATACGGCCCTGGCCGGTGATCGGAGCGTCTGTGCTCGATGAGATCTCGCCTTCTATCGCAAGCGCGCCGATGGTGATGTTCTGGGTTTCGATCGGTCCGGGTCCGACCGATCCGCTCACCGATAGCGGGACCGATCCGCTGGCATTTATCTTGAGGTCGAATGGCAACCTGGCAACCAGTCGATCGCACTGGTCATTTCCCTGGGAGCTAAAAGTTATTGCGCCCTTAGCCTGAGTATTGACTTTTGAGTCGGCACTTGATTGTGGCGTCAACCAGGCTTCCAGCACGACATTTTTATAAACGGCCTCCGGCGTTCCTTCTTCGGTGTAATCCTTGACTCTGACCGTAGCATCAATGACCTTGATTTCGCGGATCATTGATTCCTGGATCTGAGAGCCAGACGGGATCCAAATGGCTGCGCCATAAGAAATCGTCTCTGAAGGGAGTGTCAGCGATGCAGACTGTTGGGAAGTTTGCTTTCCTAGCGTCGTCCAATTCCAGGCTCCACGACTGTTCTTTACAAGATGAATCTCGGGTGTCTGAAGTTCTATGGAATCAATAATAATTCTTCTATGAGACACGTATTGAATGACATTTAAGCCAGTTTGCACTTTCTCTGCTTTAAGAAAGACATCACCGCCGAATTGAGGATCCTCTTCGACTGTGAGTCCCGAAATAATCAGATGAGGTTTAGGCACCAGGTTGATACGTGCCGAGCCGATCGAGACTTTTCGGCCGAGTGTCGCCGCCAGTTTTTGTTCTACCGGGCTCTTTAAAGGGGCGAGTGGCACGAATGGTATGATGACGATCACAGCTATGATGACTGCGATCATTAATAACAGCTTACCTGCAAATCCTCGTCGCATTGACAGTTGAGCTCCAGCCGGAAAAATGCGTTTTGTTAAATGTCGGGCTCAGTGGAACGCTTTGGCGTTTCGTAGCGCTCAGGGTTGCTGATCAATTCCATTTAGCAGGTTGCAAGACCCGATGTTTTGTTTTAGTACGCCTATTCTCCTCCGCACACTGAATATGCAACTGGCGCGCCCGCGACGACGTTGGAACGCAACTCATTGTGAGTAGACTGAGTACATTTACCGGTCGGGTTTTCGCTTTACATCGCGTCAGCTTTACCCGTAATATCAACCGGCAATAATTAGATCTGCTGGAATCAGACCCGGTGTACCGTAGACTGTCTAGTCTGCGGCGACCACTTCAGGCAAGTACTTCAGATCGACAACGCCGCAGACTAGACAGTCTACGGTACACTGCGATCCGACGGAGTCTCCGATGAATGAAAGCAGGCCCGCCGATCCGCTCATTACTTTGCTAAAATCATCGCTCGGCATCGACGGTACTCTGACGTTCGGGCATCTTGTACTCTACACGTCTTTTGGAGTTGTTCGCGGCCGCATAGGTTTGACCTTCGCTCAAGGTCTCATTGGTAAGGAGAGTGAAGCCGACACGCTCGCAGAGTACGAAGTGATTGAGCTCAACGATGTCACTGTAGAGCACTATTCGAATCATCTTGCAAATGCTAGCTTTGATCGATTGTATGTGCGGTTGTCTGATGTGTTGGGCTTCGCGCTTGTGGGAAATCATGGTTCGGGATAGCTCCAGAGTCAAGCAACTTGATCGCATTGACGAGTTCGCACAACATTGTTAGTTTCAGTACTACGGATCCCAACGTTAACGTCTCAAACAAGGAGGGAAAGAATGGCTCGAAGAATTCTTGGTCTTAGCATAGTGCTTCTGCTGGCAGGAGCTGCTTTTGCAGCTAAAGAAGTCAAGAGCGTTAAGTTAACCGGTTATCTTATTGACAACGCCTGCTCAGCCCGAGCAAATAGTGACGGCGGCGCCGAAAAGGTCAAGGCCCATACCGTCAAGTGCGCAATGATGCCCAATTGCGAGAAGAGCGGGTATGCCCTGTATGCAGACGGCAAGCTGTATAAGCTGGACGAGGCCGGCAACAAGAAGGCCGTCGAACTGTACAAGGCCACTAAGGTTGAGCGCGGCTTGCAGGTGTCGGTTGAAGGTGAAGTAGATGGTGACTCCCTCAAAGTAAAGAGCATGTCGGAAGTGGCTGGGGGATAGAGCTGTCGAAATAACGCTTCGAACGTAGCATAGACTTTTGCGTGTGAGTGGGTTTCTTAAAACGCGATCAACCTCGTGATGAAGGAACACACGTTGAAGTCTATGCTACTTCACTTTGATAACCACGAGCGTAAGATCATCATGAGGCGGGACCTCGCCGCACCAGTCCCTGACGCTCTCTACGATTCGCTCGCTTAGTTGTTGAGCAGAAACATTAGACGAGCAATCGATAATCCCACGTAAGCTCGCCTCGCCAAACTCTTGTCCATCCGCATTGAGAGCTTCTGTCACGCCATCCGTATATGCGACTAACAGGTCGCCGCTTTCCATCTGGATTGTTTCCTGTTCGTAAACACAATTGTTGAATGCGCCGATGATAGGACCGCCCTTGGTAAGCAAAGTGACGTCGGCAGGGGTTCTGTCATTCTCAAGATTATCGTCTCTATTAGGACCAGCGATTGTACCGGCATAGCTTACGCTCCTGGCTTTTGCCGTTCTGCCTGCCCTGACGAGCAACGGCGGATTATGCCCGGCATTAACATAAGTCAGCTGCGCGGTTCGCTCATCAAACTGTGCGTAGAAGAACGTCGCATAACTGCTTGCGTCCGTGGACACATGCAGGAGTCGATTCATGGCCGACACCAGTTCGGTCAGATTGCCATTCGCGTTTTGTGCCTGGCTCCTGAGCGATGCCTGCACAGTGCACATTAATAGCGCCGCCGAGATCCCTTT
>DATFWY010000232.1:0-43348 GCA_035258805.1 Blastocatellia bacterium
CGGACAACTTCACCGTGGTTCGGCTCTACCGCGTACAGGTCGCCATGCAATGCAACCATGCTGTACCAGGTGCCATCGGGTTCGAAGTCATCGGGTTCGGGATTCGCGACGGGATGAGACTGCTGGAAAGCACTGAGATCCGCGATCAGATTCCAGGTTCCGTCTGAATTAACTTTTACGACGCCGTTTGGAGTCCCTGATACCCCATGCGAACAACCGGCTCCAGCAAGGATCGCATAAAGCGTATCGCCAACAAACGCAACGTCTGCTACACCCGAAATCAGAGAACCCAATACGGGGCCGGTCTGACTCGAGGGTAAGGTATCGGTAAGGGTTGTAAGCTCCCCGCTGTGATCTATTATGGAAATGCGGCCGCCTGTAGCACTACCGGTGTAAGGACCGACGGGGAACGGCACCTGATCGCAAATGCCAATCGTCGAATCGGCTCCGCCTGTTCCGCCATCCGCGACATAAAGCTTTCCATCGGGTCCAAACTTCAGCCCGCGAGGGTTGATCAACCCGGTGGCAAACACAGTGATATTGGACTGGACCGATGGATTTACACGGCGGCTGGCGTCCACCTTGGTCGGTCCGAACGAAGCTAGTAACAGCATCAGGATAGTTGCGGTCGTAGCGAGCCCAAGGGCATATGTCTTCAAACGTTTCATTCCGATCTCCTTTCATCCTCGACTCTGAAGTTTTGATAAGTGTTGATATATGGCGACCGCGACCGATGGGTTCGTGTGTCAGCTCAGCCCAGTGAATGCGAGAGGGAGGTGCTGCTCGACGTGATCTTACTCCAGGGCAATATTTGGATCTTAGGTACAGTTTCGGACCTAAATTCGACACAAAACACTTCGTAAGTCTTTGGTAAAAGACCTATAATCGGCGCGTTCGCTCGATCGTTGTGGTTTTAGCAAAAGACAGGTTCCAGGTCTTTGAAGACCTCGGAATTTTTTTGGAATTTTTTGGAAACGCCCGAAAAGATGAGTAGACGCGAGAGTTCGGCTAACGGCCATCGATATTCGTTTGACGGATTTGAGGTCGATCCGCAGAACCGGTTATTGCAACGCGACGGAGCGAATATTCCAATTCCTGCAAAGGTGTTTGACGTTCTTCTGGCGTTTGCCGAGAATCCCGGCCGCCTCCTCGAAAAGGACGAGTTGATAGAGAAAGTATGGCGGGAGGGCTTTGTCGAAGAGGGTAATCTTGCGCGGCATGTGTCTACGTTGCGAAAGGCACTTGGCGACAACGGCAAAGAGCGAAAGTATATTGTTACTGTTCAGGGCCGCGGATACAGGTTCGTCGCGGATGTTATGGCCGCGAACTCCGGTATCGCGCCTGCGCTTGATGAGACTGAGGCTGTTGCGCGAACGGTACCCTTTCCGGTTCCCCTAGCTCCGCATCGCTCTGTGCGGAGATGGTTCTGGGCAATTCCTGTCGCCGTGGTGTTGCTTTCAGCGTTCTGGATTGCGATCGCAAGGTTCTCTAGCCCGCCCGCACAAATCAGATCTCTAGCGGTCCTGCCGCTGAAGTCATTGGACGCGAGCGAGAACTACCTGGGAGCAGGAATCGCCGATGGCGTCATAAGAATCAGTCAGACCGGTCGGTTAACTGTTAGGCCCACGAGCGCAGTACTTCGCTATCTTAAAGAAGACAAAGATGCGTTGACAGCAGGCAGAGAGTTACATACCGATGCGGTTCTCGAAGGCAGTGTGCAAAGGACGGATGATCGTCTGCGTGTGAGCGTGAATCTTTTGCGCACCGGAGACGGCAAGTCTCTTTGGGCTAACAGTTTTGATATGCACGGGACTGACGTCTTGCTGATCCAGGACGAGGTATCACGAGAGGTCGTCAAGCGATTGCAGATACAACTGGATCCCGGACAGCGCGCCGAATTGAACAAACGACATACGTCATCCTCCACGGCCTACGATTTCTATCTAAGAGGTATTTATGAACTGGATTTGCGCGGGTATGGCGAGATCGCCAAGCCGCGCATGGAGGACACCATTTTCTTTTTTAAAAAGGCAATTGAAGCAGATCCCGGTTACGCCCTGGCGCGAGCACAACTCGGCTACGCATACGCGTGGAAAGCGCTGTTTATCGATTCTACGGACGACAAGTGGGCGGCGCTTGCGAAGGAAGAAATCGCGCGATCGGAGGAGCTCGACCCGTCGCTTTCCGAAGCTCACGTCGCAAACGGATTACTGCTTTGGAGCGGCTACGATGGATTTCAAAATGAAGCTGCAGTTCGTGAGCTGCTTCTGGCGCAGCAGCTCAATCCGAGCGTTGGTCACGGAGAGTTGGCAGCCACATATCAGCATATGGGGCTCGAGAATCTGGCGGAGCGAGAACTCCAACTGGCGCTGGAGATCGATCCAACGAGTCAGAACAAAAATGAACTGACCCTTATCTTGCCCGAGCTCGTTGGTAAGTATGATGAATGGTTCGCAGCTAACGAAAGGTTGAACCCCGGGTCACCGCCCAGCGTGTGGTATTTGTTAGGTAAAGGACGGCTCGACGAAGCCTCGAAAGCGATTGAAAACAATCTGGCCAGGGCGCCAGATAATCCCTATGTAATATCGGAAAAGGCATTGCTTCTTGCATTGCGGGGAGACTTTCGGGCGGCTGAAAGAGAAGTGCCGAGGATCGCCAGCCAGCCTACAAACGATATCACACGGCATCATTTCACATATAATATTGCCTGTATCTATGCCCTCGCCGGAAAGAGCGAAGAGGCGGTGAAATGGCTCAAGGAGACCGCGGCAACTGGTTTCCCCTGCTATCCCCTTTTTGAACGCGATTCTTATCTGGATCGAATCAGACATACGCCTGCCTTCACTCAATTCATTGTTGGCCAGCGGGAACAATGGGAGCATTATCGCCAGGAGTTTGGTGATTAATATCGATTGGCAATGCTCACAGCTCTGGCGATCTCCAACTACCGTTCGTTGCGCGACCTGGTCATTCGCCTGCAGCAACTCAACGTAGTCACCGGGCCAAATGGGAGCGGCAAGTCCAACCTCTATCGTGCTCTGCGTTTGTTAGCCGAAATAGCTCAAGGTGGCGTCATATCATCGCTCGCTCGAGAAGGAGGTATTCAATCTACGCTCTGGGCGGGACCTCAATTGTTTGGCGCATCGGTGAAACGCGGAGACCATCCGGTTCAGGGAACCGTTCGCAAGGGGCCGGTCAGCTTACGCCTCGGCTTCTCGGGCGACAAATTTGGATATGCGATTGATCTGGGCCTCCCGACCCCGTCGACGTCCGCGTTTTCCCACGATCCCGAGATAAAGCGCGAATGCATTTGGCATGGTGAGGTGTTCCGTCCGGCATCTCTGCTGGTCGATCGGCGACGTTCGGTGGTTCAAACCATCGGTGAAGATGATGAGTGGGGAATCATCACGCAGGATCTTGCCACATTCGACAGCATGATGACTCACGCCGCTGATCCAAGAAATGCGCCCGAGATACTATCGCTCAGAGAGCACATGCGAGGATGGCGTTTCTACGATCAGTTCCGAACTGACGTGGAAGCGCCTGCTCGATTGCCTCAGGTCGGTACGCATACGCCTGTGCTGAGCAACGATGGTGCGGACCTTGCGGCGGCAATTCAGACGATCCTGGAAATTGGTGATCCGGTGGCGCTGAATGAATCGGTCCAGGATGCCTTTCCTGGATCGGCGATTTCCATCAGGAATGAGGACGGCAGATTTGAAGTCGAGATGCAGCAGCACGGATTGCTCCGACCGCTGAGGGCTGCGGAGCTCTCTGATGGAACGCTGCGCTATCTGCTTTGGGTGGCGGCGCTTTTGACTCCACGTCCTCCCGGGCTGCTGGTGTTGAATGAACCGGAAACGAGCCTTCACTCCGATTTGTTACCAGCATTGGGGAGATTGATTTCTCGCGCATCTGAGCGTTCACAAGTAGTGGTGGTGACGCATGCTTCTCTGTTGATCAAGGCATTGGAGAAACAACCTGAGTGTTATTCGATCCGGCTGAAAAAAGAGTTTGGAGAAACGAAGGTTTCAGGAAAAAGGGAATTAGAGGGGTCAAAATGGCAATGGCCACCGAGATAAGAAGCCAGAAGGCGGAAGGCAGTAGGCGGTACAGGAGACAGTAGGCGGAAAGCAGTAGGCAGTAGGGCAGAAAGCAGTAGGCAGAACGCAGGAGCAAAGGATTCCTTTGAACTTCTTCCGCCTACTGCCTTCCGCCTTCTGCCTGCTGCCGATGCCTTCAGCCTTCTGCTTTCTGCCTTCCGCTTTCTACCTTCTGCCTACTTGCCTTCTTTCCGCCTTCCGCCTACTGCTCTATCGGAGTCGCGTTTCGTTGATCGAGCGTGACCGAGTTAGCGCCGGGTTTTAGATCGACTCTCAAATTCCAAACGAGATGTCGTCCGTTGAGCACAGTTTGACCAATCAAGTAGAACGTTCCTGCCCGCGCCTTATCAAACGTGAATCCCCCATTGTTATCCAGCTTGGCGGAAGCCACGAGGAAAGGTCGCAGCGACTCGATGCCTTGTTGACAAATTGGATTCTGCATCTCACAAGACTTTGCCCAGACACTCACAGCCTTAAACGTAGATCCGGGCTGAATCCAGCCCGCTTTGGCGAGAACGTTTTCGAAACTCTCCTTCGACACAAGAATGGTCTTGCCGGCGAGAGGGTTTGGGGTTCCAGGTTGACCCGCAAATCCGGATACGATCGACAACATCGCTGACGGCGCTGCCGGAACTGCGCCGGCCGTAGCAGGTGCAACGACGTTCGAAGATGGTGCGGTTGATGGTTGTACCGCGACAGAGGATGGCGCAGCTGCTGACGGCTGCGCAGCCGTCGCCGTCGATACAGGTCTGCCAGCTGATGGCGTCTCACCGGCAACAAGGCTTCCAACTGAGCAGCTTCCGACCTTCGGCGCGAAGACATATCGATTCTTTGGGTCCTCAGTTACTCCGGTGATCACTCTTCCATCGACCTGAACAGTTCCACCACCGATGATTGATCCGTCCCCTTTCAACTGAAGCGCTAACGGATTAGTGCCGTTTTGAACTCTTACGAGAATCTGATTGGCGGTTTTCTGGACCGAATACGGATAAGCACGCTCGGAGTCATTGCAAGCGATAGTGGCCGATTCAGGATGGAACGTGATGCTAAAACCGCTTTCACCCCCGTACCTGCCAGCCATTCGGAGACCCGGGGCTGGCGCCTTATCCGTACCTAGCATCTCTTTGGCAGCATCCTGCGTGGATCCTCCCTGCATAAGCGTTCCAACGCCGCTGAATATAGTCGTTATCAGCCCCATTGGACTCTCGATGTCCGGCGGCAGCGGAGTCGGACCGGTTGGGTTTAATAGACCGAGGGTACAATCGGCAGTCTTAGTAACGTAATTCGTAACCGTCCTTGTCCCGGTAGGACCATACACAAGCTGGGTCGCATCTTCTTTGACCGTATAAACCTGACCATTCTTTTGAGCGTTCTGATAATTGCGTTCTTCACCGGGCGCAAGCTCTCGTTGGCGGGTTGTTTTTTGCGTCGTCATCCCCATCGTTTCTTCCGTGCTGGTTCCTGATGGGACTTGCCCGGTCACACGGATGGAACCTGACCCCGAGAGCTTCCCGTCTTGCATTAGAGAGAACACGACGGGTTTGTTTGCATCCTGGATCGTTATGCGAGCTTGCGTGTCCGTAGTTTCAACTGTGTAAGGTCGTGGTGAAGGAACCCCGCGGCAGACCATAGTCACTTTGTCTGGCTGGAATATCAGCCGGAATCCGCCAGCTCCCGAGTAGTCTCCAGTCATGCGCAGACCAGGCGTTGTGGGTGGCTTTGTACTGATCCCTGTAAGCTGATCCATTCCATTTCCCATCACCTCAGAGAAGCAGACTCGTTCGCCCCTGCCTGAGGCAATGCAGCGACGCAGCTCTTCCTGGCTGCCAGGCTTTACTGGCCCCGATTGTTGAGTAGCGACCTGCGCCGGTTGTGAAGCCGGAGGATTGTTTTGATAGGACTGAGCTCGAGCCGCCCGTCGAGCATTGTCTGCTTGAATGATCTTGTCGAATTCCGCTTTAAGGGCCGGCGAAAAGAAAGTCTGGAACGTCTGAATGCCTTCAACGCCGAACCGCCGATCCCATCGACCGTAACGGTACGGCGTCTGTTCGGTAAACTTGTGCGTTCCGCCGGCTGGACTCGGGAAAGATTTGTCGGCTGCCTGTTCGACATTGTATTGGGCAACGCCATACGCGCCGACAATGCGGCTCTCATCCGGAGTGAAGCCCCTGAACTCACGAGATCCCGACAGCGTTTTGATGATCTCGATTAGTTGATAGAAGGTGCCAATTTGTCTCAACGCGCTCTCGCGGGGATCAGCTACCTTCATCGCGCTCATAACCTTTTCCACGGAAGGCATCTCGCTTAGATATAGCGGGTTGAGCGTCTGAGGTTGAGAAGCCAGGGAAATTGCGATGGACGGATTTGGTTGACGTCCTTCAATCGAAGGAGCGTTAAGAATTGACACTAAGCTTATGGCAAAGAGAGCTATTGTTCGTTTCATCACCCCACTCCTGCATTTTGATACGAACGCTCATGCGTCTGATTTTATGGTTCGTTAGCTCAAGCATTCACGCAAAGTTGATTGGCGCGTTCGGTGAGTGAACGCGGGTTACTGCTTGAGCAGGGCGACTATACAACGAGAGTTGAAAGCTGGCAAGTTGCCCGCTTTATGTGAACCGGGTCGAAACGTCTGTTTACTCTAAAGTTGCGATTGAAAGAAACACTTAACTGAGAAGACGTGGGGACTTCAGCGTTCAGAGTTCAATAATTCACGGACATCATTCATTAGTTCGTCGAGGAGCACCGGCTTTGCCATTGCTCGGTTTGCTCCTGCTCTAATCGAATTGTCAATAACGTCCTTTCCGAAAGCTGTTAAAACAAGAATGGGCATGTTCTGAGTCTCCGGTTGGGCCCGTAGTTTCTTGACCATCTCAATCCCATCAAGTACGGGCATCTCTATGTCGGTGATTATCAGATTTGGATGCTCAACACCAGCCAGATACAATCCTTCCTGACCATTTGCCGCAAGCACAACGTCAAATCCTTCCGTAATTAAATGTAAATGGATAAATTCGCGAGTGTCGAGATTATCTTCGACTACAAGAATCTTCGGCATTGAGTAGGTCGTTCTTTTCACTGCAATTTAAGAACGCGTAAGTCCACAAGCCATCTTCTACGCCTAATCACACTGTTTTGCAAGCGTGGCGTCCGGCCGGCCATGACGTCCGAAAACGCTTATATTCGTAAGGCTCAAATCGTCTACTGGCGGTACCACACGATGAGCCCTGGAGGATACTGCCCTGTTAATAAGGACGAGGTGAGAAGTGCTAAATGACGTGAGCCTATACAAGATTGCTACAAAATTAACTCTCCCGGATGGTGATATTTTGCAAGTTTGACCAGGTGACCTCTGAATACCAGATATCAGCGAACTCTTTTATAGAAGCTGCTTCCCGGCGTTTCATCTCCTCGGCAGTGGATCGTCGCAGCAACGCTTTTATGCTTGCGAACGCTGGCGGGTGCTTCGATCCGAGATTAGAGGCTGCTTGAGTTGAGATGTGATCAAGCTCAAGTTCACTCGCGATCTCATTCACCAGCCCGAGGCGTTGGGCCTCTTCGGCGAAGTACATCGAGCCGGAATATAGAATCGTTGAAGCATTCGCGCCGCCAACCCAAAATCGCAACATCTCAACGCTCCCTGCAAACACCGAGGAACCGAACCCGATCTCGTTTAGGGAGATTTTGGCTTTCCCGTTGACCATTACACGATAATCGGAAGCCAAGGCCAACATACATCCTCCCGCCATTGCGTGTCCGTTCAATGCAGCCACCACAGGTTTGGGGTAAAGAAACAAATAGGTATAAAGATCAGTGAAGTTTTCCAGGTAAGCTATAAACTCTTCCTTCTTAAATGAAAGGAACTGCGGTATGTCGAACCCGAACGAGAAGAATTTGCCTGAGCCGGTGAGAATGATCGCTTTCACCGAAGTATCTGCTTCAAGCTTCTTGAGTTCTGCCCTAAGGTGATTAACTAACTCGGCATTTAACGCGTTTACTTTGCCTCTGTTAATCATTAGAGTCGCGATCCCGTCGCTGAGACTTGAAATTACAAGATCCATTGTCGCGGTCCCTGGTTGAGTTTCTGTTATTTCCGGCAGGATCTCCAGTCTAAGACCTTCGTCGTAGCTCTGGTCTCTCCGCGACTCGGCTGTGACAAAAGTGATCCATGCAGAGCTGCGAGAACGCCGAGCATTCAAAGATGGGGCTGGGAATTGGGGATTGGGGTTCGTGGCGGCAATGAATATATCGTCAACCCCTCCAACCCCTAACCCCCAACCCCTACCCCCCCTATGCGGCAACTTTTTCCGACGAGGCAATCGTCTTGCGCGCCCAAACCTGGCTCATACGCGGCATCACCGCCAACACCGTTTCATCGTCCGCCAAACTCTGCATTTCGGCAACAGTGCGATCAAGTTCTTCAGCGGTAATCAAATCAGCTCCAACAAACGATTGTTTCGCTTCGGCCACGGACAACTCCAGTAATCGCTTCTCCTGGCCGCGCGCAATCACCGGCTGATTAAATGTGATCTCGGGTTTGTTGAATCCAGCACTGATAAACATATGAAAAAGGTCCTTACCCAGAGTGTAGTCCACGCCTTTGACCGGACCCAATCGTCCAAAGAGGTCCGCGAAGGCATTGAGCTTCGAAGGAGGCTGGCTGCCTGCCGAAGTCAAATCGCCGTCCTCGCAAACCAGAATACCGTTTGGCTTCAGGATGCGCCGCATTTCGACCAGCGCCTGCTGTGGGTCCGAGAGATGAATCAAAAGGAAGCGGCAGTAAACCAGGTCGAACGAATCGGCAGGTAATCCCGTGCTGAGCGCGCTAGCGACCACAAAACTGATATTCGAAGCTTCGGACGGCAGTAACTTTCGCGCCTGTTCGATCTGATCCTTGCTTGCATCAACTCCGACTACATTGCCCTTGGTCCCCACGAGCTTTGATAACATGTTGGTCACCATTCCAACACCGCACCCTATGTCGGCGACACTCATACCGGGTCTTATGCCGGCCTGCACAAGCACCCGCTGTGCACCAGGTCCATATATCCTGTGCAATATCCAAAGGCGATGCGCAGCGGCGGCACCGGTCGCTAGAGAGTACCTATCATCTCTCATAACGCCCGGACCCTTCCCAAACTCGTTGGCCTTTTGGTTCGAATTATTCGTTGAGCCTCGAGAGTTGTGATTTGTTTGCCGTTTAATGAAATACATAATGTCAATCATAATTGTTCTCCTTCAATTGCCCTGAACGTTATTCCCCGATGAGCTTTAATATTTTAAAAAAATTGACCAGCAGTCCGTTCATTCGTATTGCAAGACGAACTGCTGGCTCAGGAGAAGGTTAGTTGTTAGCCAAAGCAGACGGCGTAACGTTGTGGATGTTAAGAAACGTTCCATCAGGCTGCAAATAAGAAACCTGGATTGTTTTCGCCTTCAAGCCGACGTCCTCAACAGTCCCGCCCTGCAACGATTGTGGATCGCGCTGGTCCGCGACCCTTGTGCGGAATGAAACTACCACCACATCTTCCAATATGATTGTTAGATAAACCTGATCTACTCCGGTAACCGGGTTTTTTCTGATCCAATCGATCCTCGCCTGCTGGATGTGATTGCTGGTGGCGACATTTAAGAGCAGCTTTGGGCTCGCACTGTCCACCTCTTTAGTGAATACGAGCGGACCAAAGACTACTTTGCCGCCTCCACCGCAGCCCGCGCATTCGACAAACTCGATCAGTTGATCTGAACCGAATGCATCAATGGTTCCACCTTGCCCATCACCGGAGATACCGGTCATCTCAACTCGCAACCTTATCTTCGGCACAGGGTTGCTGTCTTTTCCCTGTGCCGTCTCCACGTTAAAAACGATCGACGGCAGAATAAATGTAATTGCCGTTATGAATGCTGTCTTTAACGAACGCTTAAACTGCAACATTAAGATCTCCTGATTGTGGTCAACCGTTTGTTTCACAAGCTCCCTCTGGTAACAGTGAAGGCGCTTTTGCTAGTGCCGGAAAATGCTGTTGTGATCGGCCCAGTGGTTACCCGATGATGCCGATTCGCCTGACAACCGCCCCTAAGCACAGGCAGGCCGGGGGCGCCTGCCCGTGCTGCCCAAACCACTCCTCCCGCCGAGTGGAGTGGTCCGCGAGTTTGAGCCCGTGCCGTAATCGCGTAAATCGCCAGAAGGATCACCGCCCATGTCAACGCCGTTAGAGCAAATCTCAGGTTTCCTCTCATGTTTCTCCTCCAGCTTCTTCCAGCCGATTTGCTGCTAGTGCTCAACCTCTTCGGATCTGGCGTCTCGCAACATCAGGCCTACGAACATCAAAAGCTCATCCAAACTCTGAAATCGCTCAGTTCTGAATGACGCCACGTGTTCGACTTTGCCTTCAATTATTCCGCTCTCGATATCCGAAGAAGGGTCAAAGCGAACTACAAAAGCTGTATTGTGAGGCAATCTGTTCATCGTTAATTTTGCATTTAATGCATACAGGTCATTTTATTCGGTGAAACCCACAACTACCGTCGTTCTGCCTGTGTTGCATTCCTCTCATTGCGGGCACAGAATACTCCACGTCCTGGGGCCAAGTCATAAACGATAGGTTAAATTTCGGTTCGGTATTGGTTCAGAAATGCAGACGAGGAAGGAAGAAACTATCATCTTCCCACCTTTTCGACTCGATGTGGCCAATGGGCGCTTGTCCAGGGCCACCGAATCGATCACCCTTCGGCCTAAAGCTTTTGATTTGCTGTTGTACCTGCTTCGCCATCCTAACCAACTCACTACAAAAGAAGAGCTACTCGAGGCATGTTGGCCAGGAACGGCTGTATCGGACACGGTCCTCAAGGTTTGCATTCGTGAGATCCGAGAGGCACTTGGTGATGATACGAAATCGCCAGTCTTTATCGAGACCGTCCATCGTCGCGGTTATCGCTTCATCGGGCGAATAGAAGAACCCGAATCGGCACGCAAACCTCATCAGCAGTCGCCTTCACGCAGGATGGCCTCAATGCAGAGTGGCTATCTTTATGTCGACGCCTCCGGTGAAGGCGGCATTCAAAGGGTTCCGAGACTCGGGGATAGCGGGAGGTTCGTCCTACACTCGTCATTACCTCCCTCCCCAAGGTCCTCCAGCGTCCTCGTTGGGCGGGAATCGGCGCTTGGTCATTTGCGATCTTCTCTAACGCGAATGAGGAGCGGCGAGCGAAAAGTAGTTTTCATAACCGGCGAGGCCGGTATCGGAAAAACTTCACTGATTGAAGCATTCATACAAGACACAAACACTGATTCGCGGGTGCTGGTTGCAAGGGGACATTGTCTTGAGCAATACGGATCAGGAGAAGCGTACCTGCCGGTGCTCGAGGCAATCTCACGACTCTGTGAGGGCCCGTCGCGATCGCGTTTGGTCGATGTGCTTCGCCGCAACGCGCCTACGTGGCTTCAGCAACTGCCGTGGCTTATGGAGGACTCTGATTGGGCAGCCGTTCAACGTTCGGTCATCGGTGCCACCCGCGAGCGAATGCTCCGAGAAATGGCTGATGCGTTGGAATCTCTGACTTCGGACACGCCGCTTGTACTGGTCCTCGAGGATCTCCATTGGAGCGATTATTCAACCCTTGATCTGGTGTCCTATGTCGCGCGTCGACGAGCTCCGGCGCAACTGATGATTCTTGCGACGTATCGCCCGGTAGACGTTGCAATCAGCGAACATCCATTGAAAGGCGTTAAGCAGGAGTTGCAGTCGCATCGACAATGCGACGAGATACCTCTTGAGTACCTTCAGCCGGACGCCGTGAACCTCTATCTGAATGCCCGCTATTCGCATCATGAGTTTCCAAATGCTCTCGGTGGGCTGCTGCACCAGCGAACCGATGGCAACCCGTTCTTCCTTGTGAACGCTGTCGACTTCCTGGAATCAGAAGGACTGATCGCAAAAGCGAGCTCGACCTGGCGACTCACGGTCCCTCTCGACGAATTGGAAATGGGAGTACCGGAAAGCATCCGGCAGATGATCGAAAAACAGATAGAGCGTCTCGACCAGCCGCAACAACGAGTGCTCGAGGTCGCGGCTATAGCGGGGGTGGAGTTTTCGACGAGTGCAGTAGCGGCGGGTCTGGAGCAGACGTTGATTCCGATCGAAGAGCGTTGCGAGGAATTGGCTCGCCGGCATTTGTTTCTTCGTGCGAGCGGCGAGAGCACCTATCCCGACGGTTCGATGACTGGACGGTATGCCTTCATACATGCGTTGTATCAGGAGGTGTTATATCAACGAGTGTCCGGCGCCAGACGCACGCGTACCCATCTGTTAATCGGAGACCGGGGAGAAGAAGTTTATGGCGAATATGCGAGCGAAGTCGCTGCTGAGCTCGCTATGCATTTCGAGATGGGGCGCGATAATCGTAGAGCGGTCAAATATTTGCGCCACGCAGCTCAAAATCACTTGCTGCGCTATGCAAATCGTGAAGCTCTCAACTATCTGGACAGGGCTCTCAATGCGGTGACGCAATTGTCACCGAACGAACGCGAAAATGAAAGGATGGCCATACTCGAGCAGGCGGCCCTGGCGCGTCGTGCGATGGGTGATATGGCCGGCTCTGCCGAGAACTTTGAGCAGCTCGCGAAGTATGCTGCGGAACTAAATCAACGGGAGGGCGAGGTGAAAGCCCTCTCGCATCTTTCAACGGTCCTCTCCTGGGTTGATCGCGAGCGCTGCCTGGCGGCCGCTTCGCGAGCTCTGGAACTATCCAAAAATATCGATAACC
This sequence comes from Blastocatellia bacterium, assembly GCA_035258805.1. Classification (GTDB taxonomy): domain Bacteria; phylum Acidobacteriota; class Blastocatellia; order UBA7656; family UBA7656; genus Onstottus_A. The sequence goes on from DATFWY010000232.1 coordinate 12,870, forward strand.
CGGCGCTTCAGGCTCACGTTCAGGGTTGTTGGGGATACTGGCATGTACTGTTTCTCGGGTGGGGAGATGAACATAAGGGGGCAATTGGGGCCGCGGCGGATTCTGCGCGAGCCATCGGGGATAGGGAGATGCTGGGTCTGCATCTCGCGCGATACAGCTACCTTCAGTGTCTTGGTTCCGATTACGAACAAGCGGTAGAGAGCGCCGAGGAAGCTGCTCGATTAGCACTGGAAACCGGGGATGCTCATAGTTATCTCCTCGCGCAATTTTTTGAGGCCTGGGCACTACTGCACGCGGGACGATGGGGCGAGATGCGAGGGATCCTTGATCACGGGCTGGAGATGGCCGAACGAAACCACCACACTCGGTGGGCAGTGTTATTTCTATTACAACTCGGATGGCTGCACGAGCAATGCTTCGACTTTGAAGTCGCGCTGCATATGTGTCGGCAGGCTCACGAGCAAGCTGTAGAGATTCAGCATCCCTATACTGAAGTGCTTGGCTTAATACTAATGGGCCACGCCCATCTGGGCCTCAATGATTTGGAGGAGGCGTTTCGCTGTTTGAATGAGACGGCCATACGATTTGAACGTGAGCGGGTCTTAATGGATTGGATCCTACGACTTCCGTTGCACTATGCGTTGAGTCGTTGCTGGCTAAGCATAGGTGATTGCGAAGAGGCGCGTCTGCATGCGCTAACCTTATTCGAACTTGCAGAGCAGCCGAAAGAACGGACCTATATGGCGCTTGCAAAAGCTGTTATCGCAGAGTCCGCAATTCTGGGGGGAGACTTAGGAACGGCGGCCGATAATCTCGAACAAGCAAAGGCAACGATTCAACAAGCCAAGTTGCCGCTTGCCGAGTGGCGCATCTCAACAGTTGCAGCGGCTGTCTGCGAACAGGAAGGACGTGCGAAAGATGCTGCGGTACTTCGCAGAAGCGCCCTTGATGTCGTTAACAAACTTGCAAATTCTTTAGATGAGAAGGATCGTCTTCGCCATTCGCTACTCGACTACCCCGAAATCAAAGACCTTTCCAACTAAGAATCAACTGGTCATCTGCGTTAATCTGCGTAATCTGCGGATTAGTCCCGTGATTCATCCACAGATGACGCAGATTACGCAGAGGATGGCTCAGGACTGGTGTTACGGCTCTCAGGACCTCGGAAAACCACGTCCATTTGCTATCGCCTCTATCGTCCGGATTTTGGGCCAAGAATATTGGACGCTCGATCAAGTATTCAAGAGCTGCTTCGACGTACAGTACAAGTGGAATAAATGAATAACCGTTCCTAAGGAGATAATCAGAATGAATGCCATTGTGAAACAGACGAGCGCGTCGATTAGCCGGCGCGCCCAATTACTGGCGGATCGCATAGAGGAAGGAGCCGCGGAGTTAGCCGCCTTTGTGGAAACGCTGTCAGAAGCAGAATGGAAGCAGCCGGTATCAAGCACCGATAGACGGTCGATCGGCGTCATCGTGCATCACGTTGCCGCTGTCTACCCCATTGAGATCGACCTGGCGCGAACAATAGCGACCGGCGCGGCGGTCACTCAAGTGACGTGGGAAGTCGTAGCAGAGCTGAATGCCAATCATGCTAAAGACCAGGCGGGAGTGACAAAGGCAGCGGCGCTCGAGATCCTGGCTAAGAACAGCGGCGAGGCGGCTGAGTCTGTTCGAGCGTTCACGAACGATGAGTTGGATCAGGCCGCACCGTTCTCACTAAGTTACGGGGCACCGGTAACTGCGCAATTTGTGATTGAAGATCACGCGCTGCGTCACAGCTGGCATCACCTGGCAAAAATTCGTAAGGCAGTTGGTCGGTGAGCGTTTCTTCTCTGCGTCTCCTTAGGAACACCCCCGAGGCTGTTGAATGAAATCAACAACTTACGGGGATGGGTTTCAAGGGCGCATTCGCCCGGCAAAACGGGCATGGTTACTTTGCGAGAACTTGGCGTATTTGCCTGAACTCGGACATTCGAATGTGCGTTTCTCGCAAAGGCGCAAAGGACCGCAAAGACGCAAAGACAGCTTCAATTTTACCACACACGTACTCTCTCTTTTGGATCGAGGTACAGCGCCTGTCCTGGCTTCACCGCGAACGCGTCATACCAGGGGTCCAGATTGCGCACCGTTGCAGCACGGTATTGGTCAGGTGCATGACCGTCCGTGGTGATCTGATTACGCAACGCCGGTTCTCGACTCTTTGAACGCCAGCTTTGTGCGTAGCTCACAAAGAACTGTTGATCATTCGCCTTCGCTCCATTCAAACGAAGATGATATGCATCATAAGCCGCCGCAAGTCCCGCCAGATCCGCAATGTTCTCACTCAGCGTCAAATGGCCGTTTACCGAAAGATCAGGAAAAGGCTTGTAGGAGTCATACTGCTTTGCCAGTGCTTCTGATGCGGCTTTGAAATGATCGAGATCGGCCGTCGTCCACCAATTGGCAAGCCGTCCTTCAGCGTCGAACTGACTGCCCTGATCGTCAAAGCTGTGGCTGATCTCGTGTCCGATAACAGCTCCCATCGAGCCGTAGTTGTTCGCTGCATCGGCTTTCATATCAAAGAAGGGAGGCTGGAGAATCGCTGCCGGAAAATTCAATGCGTTTTGCAGGGGCAGATTGAGCGCATTCACGATCTGCGGATCCAGCCACCATTCGTCGCGATCTACCGGTTTGCCCAACTTTGCGAGCTGCTGTCTATAGTTAAACAAATCCGCACGCTGTGCGTTGCCTAACGCGTCGCCTTTCGTTATTTCGAGCGATGAATAATCGTTCCACTTGTCCGGATATCCAACCCCAATCCGCAGCGTAGAGAGTTTCTCCTTCGCCTTTTGTTTTGTTTCCGGAGACACCCACTCCAGAGAATCGATGCGACTACCGAATGCTTTTTCGAGATCGGCAACCATCTCCATCACTTTAGCTTTTGCTTCCGGTGGGAAGTAACGATCGACATAGAGTTTACCGACGGCCTCTCCAAGAGCCTCATTTGTGTAATCAATCCCTCGCTGCCAACGTGGCCTCAGCTGGGGAGTGCCGTTCAGGGTGGTACCATAGAAATTGAAATCGTCGTCGACAAATGCTTTCGGGAGAAACCTTCCAGATTCCTCGATCTCGTGAAAAGCGAGCCAATCCTTCCAAGCCTCCAGAGGCTCTCGCTCGACTAGCGCAGCGAGCCCGGTGACAGCCTTTGGGTGCCAAACGAAAAACACCGGTGCTTCATTCAGCGCTGCAGCCTCCAGCAACGTCAACCAATCCAGCCCTGGCGCTTTAGCACTCAGTTCCTCGCGTTTCCAGGAAACAGCAAGCTTGACGTCGGCAGATTCAGTACGCGTCGCATGGACGCCCGCCATCTTCGTCTCGAGATCAAACACGCGCGATGCTCGATCGTTCTCGTTCGATAATCCGGCGCGCTTCATGATAGCGGCTACGTGCGCCTTGTAAGGCGCGCGCAACCCTGCCATGTGCGGATCATTGGATGTGTAATAATCGCGATCCGGCATTCCAAGGCCGCCTTGTAGCAGATAAGGATAATTGCGCGTTGGATCGGTGAGCCCTTGAGAAATCCAAATGCCGAACAGATGTCCGGTCTGAAAGTTTGTGTTGTTGAGAGGATCGACATCCGTGCGCAGCGTTGCGCCAATCGCCCGGGCGAGGGCCTTCTTATCATTTATTCCTGCTATCTCATCCAGGCGCGGCTTGAGTCTGGAAATTCCCGTGGATTCAATAGCGGCCTCATCCATAAAGCTGGAATAGAAATCTCCGACTTTTTTAGCTTCGGCGCTCGCGTTGGCAGTGCTGTTCGCCGATTCTTGAATTAGAGATGCGGTGCGCTTCCGCGATTCGTCGGTCAGCATTTCAAAGATGCCGAAGCTTGACTTGTCCGGAGGAATCTCCGTGTTCTTCAGCCAGCCGCCGTTCGCATAGGCATAAAAGTCGTCGCCAGGCTGAACGGATTTATCCATGCCTTCATCACTTGCGGTGGTCGCACCAGATGAGGGACCCTCGGTTTTGCAAGACGTGAGGATTAGCAGCAGAGCCAAAAGATAGATTGCGAGACGCGTTCTCATAGTTCCTCCTCGCGAATTCTTCATTCGCCTGGATTTGCTCATTATAGGAACCTATCTCCAAAGCTGTGCGAGCGGCAACCGTGGACTTAACGCTGGCGCCTTGCCTTGCGGCGGGATTTGTTTGCTGCTTCAAGGTTCTTTGCGTCTCTGCGACTCGGCGGCTTTGCGCAAAACCTGATTCTTAGAATCCCAATGTGTTTATTTTCGCGCAAAGCCGCCAAGCCGCAGAGACGCAAAGTTACCAATGAAGCACCGTCAATACCGTCAGGGTTTTCTTCAGACTTCAAGGGTCGGGGTTTCGAGTGCGCAGACTGGACAGTCTACGCTACGGGAATAAATCCTCTCAAACATAAAACCGTTTAGCGATCGGCTGCCGTAGTACTGGTTGCTAGCGTCGAAAATGTGCAGGCGCTTCGCCGAGAGAGGCGCACGCATTCTGTATCGAATTCTCTACATCAAGCCGCTCCGCGGAGGCTTGGCTCTGTCTGTGCGGATCTAATCGGTTCCCGTACCGGAGGTCGAACGATGGATGGGTATCTACGTTACAGGTGTCTCTCAATAAAAAGCATGAGTTGCGGCTTAAAAGCAGCCTCGCACGGAAATGGCCCCACCAATGTCACCAAGGGCGCAATTCGACGCCAATCGCTCGGCAAGAGCCTGACACTTTTCCTTGTCCTTTTGCTGGTGGCAACCGCATTGGGATGTCGAACAGCCGGAACCAGGCAACCTGCTCCTGACGCCTGCGCGCTGGCGCTCGCGCCGCATTCCGGCGACAAGCCGATCGATCTGGAAATCATTCGACTGCAAGACCGTGCTAAGCATTCAACAAGTCGTCCGCAGACATTTGAGCAACTCGGATGGGCTTACGTTCAAAAGGCGCGGGTCGCTTTCGACCAGGGCTTCTACAAACTCGCTGAACAATGCGCTAGCTGCATTGCCTCACAAGAACCCGACAGTCCGGAAGCCTTGCTGCTGAAAGGATACGTCCTCTGTAATCTGCATCGCTTCAAGGAAGCCGAAGCGATCGCTCGCCGAGTAACTGAGCGCAGGTCGGCCCCATTCGACTTTGGATTGCTTGGTGATGCGCTTATGGAACAAGGACGCCTGAATGAGGCGATAGATGCCTATCAAAAGATGGTTGACTTGAAACCTGGTCCGCAGGCCTATACGCGCATCGCCCATGTTCGATGGTTGAAAGGGGATCTGGAAGGAGCCATTGAAATGATGCGCAAGGCAGCCGGAGCGATCGCTACGCGTGACGCCGAATCGGCCGCCTGGGCCTATTCAAGACTTGCACTTTATGAATTGCAGGCCGGCTCAATGCAGGTTGCCGAGCGAGCCTGTGAGGCTGCCCTGCATCTTCGTAATGACTACGCTCCCGCCCTAATGGTGCGAGCTCGGATATGTCTCGCCCGGAATAAAAATGAGCAAGCCGCGCAACTCATGCGACAAGCTGCCAGGATCAATCCTCTGCCTGAGTACAAGTGGATCCTCGCGGAATCGCTGCGAGCGGCAGGACATACCAGGGAGGCCCAGGACATCGAGGAAGAGATTATGGTACGAGGACAGGCCGATGACCCGCGGACTGTCGCGCTCTTCCTGACAACTCGTGGTGAGCGATTGGCTGACGCGCTTTCACTAGCTGAGCAAGAAACTAACGTGCGTGGTGACATATTCACGCTGGATGCGTTCGCTTGGGCGCTTGCCGCAACCGGAAAAGCGAACGAAGCACGAGACCAGATTAGGCGCGCACTAGCCGAGGGCACTGAAGATGCACGCCTGTTTTATCACGCCGGCAGCATTCTGGCGCGCTCCGGGCAAAAACAAGAAGCACGGCTGATGCTAGGCAAAGCCGCGGCGCTGAAACAAATGCTCCTTCCGACTGAGAAAGAAGGTCTGTCGAACGAACTTAGAGGTTTGTGACTCAATTCCCAATAGGTCCAATAGGTCATCGATAGGTCCTATGCGTCCTATTTGTCCCACGGATTTGTAAATCAAACAGGAGAACAATATGAAAAGATTGATGACGATCATGAAACGAAGTGTGGCATTGCTGCTCGTGGCGATGATTCCAGGATTTGCACGCGCTTCAAGCCACATGGACGCACCGCTGATCACCCTGGATCCGGCGGCTAACACGACTGACGTTTACGCCTTCGTGCATACCGAAAACGGGGTAAAAACCCTTGTGACCGCTTTGGGGGTTTATCCTTTTGAGGAACCGGGGATCGGACCTAACAAGTACAACTTCGACGATGACGTCAGGTACGAGATCCACGTAGCAACAGGGAGCGATCTCGCCGCCGGACGCGCAACTTTCAGCTATCAATTCCAATTCACCACCAACTACAAAAACAGGAACACGATCCTTCAATCCTATTTGGGCGTGATACAGAATGTGGACGACGCCGCTCAGAATCTCACCCAAACTTACACGGTGACAAAAGTCGAACACCGCGGACGTGGGCGCAGTGAAGTGCTCGGCACAGGCAAGGTGCCGCCGAACAATCAAGGAAACGCTACTCCGTTTTACAACCAGGGTGACAACGGTGAGAATCCCGCCAAAGACGGTGTCGCGACCCCCGCGCAGCTTGATCGATATACGGGCCAGACAGTCGCGCATTTGTCCAATGGCTATATCGCGTTCGCGGGCCAGCGCGACGATGGCTTCTATGCCGACATTCAATCGGTATTCGATTTACTGAAACTTCGAAACCCGGGCAAAGATTCGCAGGGCGGTTTCAACCTTCATCTGATGGCGCTTGCGATCCCGGTAAGCGATATTGGTGGCGATATGCAGGTGGTCGGCGTGTACGCTACCACCAGCCGCCCTCGCACTCGGGTGCTTAGGGATGATGGCTCTGACAAAACAAAAGGCGACATGATCCAGGTTGCTCGGCAAGGTAATCCACTGTTCAACGAAGGTCTGGTTGCGATTGCCGATAAGGACATCTATAGCAGGACCTCGCCGGAAAGAGACAGTGATCTCTTTGCCAAGTATGCTTCGACTCCCGAGCTCGCAAGATTGCTCAATTTATTGGTCTTCCAGTCTCAGCTTGCCCCGGAGACAAACCGAACAGACCTGGTTGGAATCTTCATTCCAGATTTGATCAAGGTGGATCTTTCGACCGGTCCGGCTAGGCTGGCCGGCGGAAGCGATTCAAACCCCGACGATCCGGGATTCTCGAGACTTTCAATCTTCGGTGGCGATACGCTAGTCAGTCAGATTCAGATCGGCTTCGGCAACGGCATGATTCCGGGCGGATGGCCAAACGGACGCCGATTCGGCGATGACGTGGTCGACATAGCCGTAACAGCTGTTGCAAGCGATCTCCGGACTAACCCGCCTACAATCAGAGGTCCATTCGGCGATAATGTGGATCATAACGATATGGCATTCAACAAAGTGTTCCCGTACGAATCCACTCCGCAGAACGGCCGCAATCACAGTCACCCATAGTTCCTTTGCGAGCTTTGCGGAACTTTGAGTCTTTGCGCGAACCGAGCTTCAAAAACAGAGGCCTCGGGTTTCAATTGAGCGTTTCGCGCAAAGATCCGCAAAGCTCGCCTACCAAAACCTCTTCAAAACCAGTACAATGTTCACTCCCATACTCAAGAGACTCGTCGTCGCCGTCATTTTTCTTTTCTGCCTGATGGGCATCGCGCGCGCCCACGACCCCGGCCTAAGCGCGATCAATGTACGTCTCAGCTCCGCACAAGTCGCAGTTCATCTCTCGATTGCGCGCAGTGATGTCGAAAACGCTATCAAATTGAACGTTCATAACCGTTCAAGCATTGCCGGTGGCACAGCTGAACCAAAGCCGCTGATGGAGGCCTTCGGGCAAGATGCGATTGCGCTAACAGTAGATGATCAGCCTCTCACTGGCCGTTCGGTCAAGATTCACACTGAAGAGTCAGGGGCTTTGGTCTTTGATATTACTTATGATTCGCATCCAGGGTCTCGTCTCAAAATTCTTTCTCGCGTGCTGAGCCTGCTCCCGCGAGGACATCGTCAATACGTGGCCGTTCTTGATGACCTGGAAAACAAGCTGGGCGAAAAAGTGTTCGACGCAGGAAACTGTGAGCTCGAGCTGGAGCTGAATTCAACCGGGCGGCCGAACACTGTGTTTCAGTTTGTTGCGCTCGGGATTGAACACATTTTGACTGGCTATGATCATCTTGTTTTCCTTTTCGGCCTGCTTGTCGCCGGGGTCGGATTAAAGGACATCGCAAAGATAATCACATCGTTTACTGCTGCGCACTCGATAACACTGGCTCTATCGACGCTGGATCTGGTTCGTGTTTCACCGTCGATTGTCGAGCCTCTGATCGCTGCCTCGATAATCTATGTCGGGCTGGAGAATATCTTCAGCCGCAATTTGAAGTGGCGATGGCTTCTAACGTTTGGTTTTGGGACGATTCACGGCTTTGGCTTCGCATCCGCATTGCGAGACTTAGGTGTAGGTTCAGGGAGCTCTGCCGCTCTTTCTTTGATTTCGTTCAACGCCGGAGTCGAAGTGGGCCAGTTGTCAGTGGCAGTTGTCGCGCTTCCAATCATATGGAACCTCAGTAGGCGACAGATGTTTGTGACACGGCTCGCTCCTGCTTGTTCGGCGATGATTAGCGTTGCCGGCGCGCTTTGGCTAATCGAGCGGTTGTTAGATTAGTTCCTAATGTTATCTGTTTGGCGGAATCGAATACGTAACGGTTGCGTGGGCGACTGGTTCAGGATCTCCTTCTGAATACATTGTAACTTCGCCAACGGCCAGGCGCTTGCCGAGTTTGAGGAGGTTGCATTCGGCGATAACATCAGCTTGTGCAGGTTTGCGAAGAAAGTTGATGTTGAGATTTGTTGTCACCGCGAGCGCAACTGGACCAATCATTCCAAGCAGCGCCATGTACATTGTGGTGTCGGTCAACATCATCAACGAGGGACCAGAGATCGTACCGCCAGGCCGTAGATACCGCTTATCAAAAGTCAGTCGCACCCTGGCACACATGTCATCCACTCTTTCGACTTTGAAAGCCCTATGTGCGGAATCAGGAAAGTGGGAGTAGAGAAATTGTTCGAGTTCCTCAGCTGACATTTTTGGCATTGCCTCAAGACTCCGTGGTTTTAGTCAAAAAGTGCGCAAGACCCACTCGCCAGGTCTCAAAAGCTCAGGGTTAAATCTCTGCGTAAACTGCATCAACCCCGAATCAGTCGCGTTATCCGCAGATTACGCAGAATCCAAGTGATTGTAAAATTAGGATCATGCCCTGGATGCGCTTTCGCGCTATGATTAATTTGATTTTTGAAGACCTTTTGCATAGATCATGAGGGCTGGGATCGAAAACGGACAGCCCGGGCTGTTAGCGATGCTGAGACGTTACACAACATTATGGCTGCTGGTGCTCGCGGTATGGATGCTCATCGGACTTTCCTTTACCCTTAACTACTACTTCTTTGCAGCGCACTACGTCGCAATCTTCAAGCAGCCGCCGACACTTCTTCAGATGCTCGTGTGGGAGCTTCCGTACTGGCTTCTTTGGGCCGGCCTCGCGCCGGCGGTCTTTCTCTTCACCCGACGCTTTCCCATCGATCGCGAGCGCTGGTTCACCAACTCATTACTGCACGTTTTTGCCTGCGTGGTGTTGTCAATAACCCATCGCGCGATTTACCTGATCATCGGATGGTTACTGCATGTGGCGGCCTATCGTGACCTGACTTCTATTCCCGACCTCTATTCGTCGGATATCCTCTTCAATCTGCCTACGGGATTCATGAGCTATGGGACAATTTTCCTTGTGAGCTACGTGATCGACTATTACCGGCGACACCAGGAGGAGGAACTCAAGGTCTCTCGATTGAGGACCGAGCTTGCGCAGGCTCAGCTCCAGGTCACCGAAGCCCAGCTCCAGGCATTGAAGATGCAGCTTCACCCGCACTTTTTGTTCAACACCCTCAATTCAATTTCTGCGCTTCTGGATGAAGATGTTGAAGCTGCCGACCAGATGCTTGCGAGACTTGGCGATCTGTTGCGTCTTACTCTCGAGAACTCGGGCGCGCAGCAAGTTACGCTTCAGGAGGAACTCGAATTCCTCCGGTGTTATCTGGAAATTGAACACGTGCGGTTCCACGATCGCCTGGCAGTCAATATGCAGATCGATCCGGAGACACTTGATGCCCGCGTTCCTAATCTCATCCTTCAGCCGATCGTTGAGAACGCCATCAAACATGGGATCGTTTCCAGGATCGCACCGGGTGAGATTGAGATTCGAGCCGATCGAGACGGCGACTTGCTTAGACTGCGGGTCAAGGACAACGGCCCTGGGCTTAACGCCTCCACGGCCCGAACGCGAGAAGGTCTCGGGTTGGCTAATACCAGGGCCAGGCTACAACAGATGTACGGCGCCACGCATCGATTTGAAATGGCAGACGCAGCTTCGGGTGGATTGCAGGTGACTCTTGAATTGCCCTTCGAAACTGCCTTCGTCCCAGATCCTCAAAAGGCGGCGGTTGTATGACGGCGAACGGAACAATCCGAACCTTGATCGTCGATGATGAGCCGCTGGCGCGTCGAAAGATTCGGCGGATGCTCGCTCACGATCCTGAAGTCGAGGTGCTCGGCGACTGCTCAAATGGTCGAGACGCGATCTCTGCTATTATGGCGCAACGACCCGATCTTCTCCTGCTCGATGTCCAGATGCCCGAGGTCAACGGCTTCGACGTCCTTGAGTCGATCCCGCACGCTCGGATGCCTTTCGTTATTTTCATTACTGCTTATGATCAATATGCGCTGCGTGCCTTCGAAGTATCCGCAGTCGATTACCTGGTGAAGCCCTTCGATCGCCGTCGATTCGAAAAAGCTCTTCAACGAGCAAAGTCGCGGCTGGCAAGCGAGCGCGGCAGCGAGTTGAACCAGCAAACGCTGGCGCTGCTCGAAGAGTTGAAGGCCAGGTCGAGTCATACCGAGCGCCTGGTGATTAAGGCCGGAGGTCGCGCCTTTTTTCTAAAAACTGAAGAGATCGACTGGATCGAAGCTGAGGGAAAATATGTGAGGCTTCATGTCGGCAAAGAATCTTACCTGCTACGAGAAGCTATCGGAAGTATGGAGGCGCAGCTCGATCCCAAGAAGTTTCCGCGAATCCATCGCTCAACCATTGTAAACATCGATCGCGTTCGAGAACTGCAGCCCTGGTTTCATAACGAGTACAGGGTAGTTCTAAAGGACGGAACAGAGTTGATGCTGAGTCGAAGTTGCCGCAAGCGTTTGGGAGAGCTCCTCGGCAGCGCGCTTTAAGATTAAGCGCCGTATCAAGGACACCTTCGGCCCTACAAAATACCTTCACGGAAACGACCGTATTTGCTGGGCACTCATTCCCCGCTACGCCCAGTCACTCCTCAAACTGAACCCTTCGTGACAAAGTGATGGCCACCCCGACGGTCTGGTCCTATAGTCGCCGCACGCGATAAGTGTCGAACTCAAATTCGAAAGAACCGCGATCCAGTTCGTTTCCGCTCCACTTGCGGACTTCAAAACGACGGATCGGCCGAAGAATTCCATAACGTTTGCGCGACCAGGAGGTTAGGAATGCAGCAACCACCTTTGAATACACAGGTCCAAACGACGGATCGCCAGCAAGCAACGACGAAGCCCGAGTCCGTGCCTGCTAAGAAACAATTGCTTGCGAAGAAACCACTCAGGTTACTGCTTGACGAGATGGCCGGCGAACATCGTCTTCGACGAGTCCTCGGTCCTGTTCAACTGACAAGCCTCGGGGTCGGCGCAATCATCGGCGCGGGGATATTCGTCGCTACAGGCGCCGCGGCTCACAACGTTGCCGGACCAGCATTGATGCTTTCGTATGTCGTCGCAGGAAGTGCGTGCGTATTCGCCGCGTTATGTTATGCCGAGTTTGCTTCGATGGTGCCAGTTGCCGGGTCGGCCTACACCTACGCATACACAACTCTGGGTGAACTATTTGCCTGGATTATCGGCTGGGATCTCGTGCTGGAATACGCGGTCAGCGCCGCAACCGTCACGCACGGAGCGTCCGCTTATTTTCAGGATCTGATTGGCATCTTCGGCGTGAAGCTGCCGGCGGCTCTCAGTCGCGCGCCTTTCGACTTCGACGCGAAGATCGGAAAGTGGGTGTCGACTGGTACGTGGTTCGATTCGCCTGCAGTCGTGGTGACCGCGTTAGCTACGGTTGTGCTTGTCATCGGCATCAAAGAAAGCGCCAGCTTTAATGCGGCGATGGTCATTTTGAAACTCGCAATAGTATTGCTGGTGATCGGCGTTGGCGCGTTCTATCTTGACTCGAGCAACTGGCATCCTTTCGCGCCCTACGGTTTTACCGGTGTGAGCTTCTTCGGGAAAACGATTCTGGGCCAGAACGACGCTGCCGGACAGCCCATCGGAATGCTTGCAGGCGCCGCGCTGATCTTCTTTGCGTACATCGGTTTTGATTCTGTTTCCACCCACGCCGAAGAAGCTAAGAATCCTCAACGCGACGTTCCGATTGGGATTCTTACGTCTTTAGTTTTGTGCACGGTTCTATATATTGTGGTGACTGGCGTGCTTACGGGAATGGTTCCTTACGACAAACTGGACATAAACGCGCCAGTGGCTGATGCCTTTAAACAAAAGGGACTCACCTGGGCGCGATTGCTGATATCCCTCGGAGCAGTGGCAGGTATCACTTCGGTAGTACTCGTAACAATGTTGAGTCAGGCTCGGATCCTGCTCGCAATGGCACGCGACGGCTTGTTACCGGCGAGGTTTTTTGCTGCGATCCACGAGCGCTTCCGCACACCGTGGAGGTCTACGATCGTCACGGGGATTTTCGTGGCAACGACGTCAGCGTTGTTACCGATTGATGTTTTGCTCACTCTGGTTAACATCGGAACTCTATTGGCATTTGTGATTGTTTGTTCAGCGGTTCTCATTATGCGGCGCACTCACCCGGAGGCCGAGAGACCATTTCGCGTTCCATTCGTGCCGTTAGTCCCAATTCTAGGGATCGCAATCTGCCTGCTCTTGATGTTTTCGCTGCCGGCAGAGAATTGGTTGAGATTGGTAGTCTGGTTGGCAATAGGATTTGCGATTTATTTCGGGTACGGAAAGAAACACAGTGTGATTGCACGGCGCATGCAATAAGGAATTCTGTTCGTTGTCAAAATACGTCACATAGGTCCTATACGTCCTATATTATGCTAATATCCCGAGTGGACTAACGCATCGCTCGAGGATGGCTTTGTCTCAGCGCAACTATCGCGACCCACTGCACAACATAATCTCACTCGATGAGTGCCAGCCTGACGATCGCCTGATCGTTGACCTGATCGACTCAACCGAGTTTCAGAGATTGCGTCGAATCAGACAGCTTGGGCTTGCGATGTTCACTTATCAGGGTGCCGAACATAGCCGGTTTACGCATTCAATCGGCGTTATGCACCTGATGACTCGAGCTCTCAACCTCCTCAGCTCGCATCACACAATTACCGAGGAGGCGCGCATCCTTGGCCGCGCTGGAGCGCTGCTTCACGATCTGGGACATGGGCCGCTCTCTCACGTCGTAGAGAAGGTTTTTCATTTTCACCACGAGGATTGGACGCGACGAATAATTCTGGATGAGTCTACTGAGGTCAACCAGATCCTCCGAGACTTTGATAGCCAACTGCCTGAGAAGCTCGCGTCCCTATATCGGCACGACTACTCGCCCGCTTTTGTATCGCAGCTTGTGTCATCGCAACTAGATTGCGATCGAATGGACTATCTTCTGCGGGATAGCTTAATGACAGGCGCCAAGTATGGTTTGTATGACCTGGAGTGGATCCTGCACGCCCTAAGAATCGATGAAGTGCGTGATCGAATTTACGTTGAATCAAAAGGGCTCTATTCCATTGAGGAGTATCTTCAGGCGCGCTACTACATGTTCAGGCAAGTCTATTTTCATCGTACGCTGCGCTCGGCGGAGGCGGTGCTGAATTCCGCTCTGAATCGTGCTCGACAATTGATTGCGCTGGGGGAGTTGAGCTTTCCAGCTCCTGGTTCCGTGTTCGAAAGAATGCTTATGGGTGCTCAGGTCCAGACCAGCGATTATCTCCAACTCGACGACACGGATGTGATGTTCAGATTAAAAGAATGGTCACGGCACGATGATGCGATCCTCTCAGATTTGGCGATGCGCTTGATGAATCGCAAATTGTTCAAGGCTATCGACCTTGATTCGCCAGTATCAGCCGAGTTTTGGGATCGCGCCGCTGAGATCGTCCGCAGCGCAGGATTTGATCCGCAGTACTACCTGATAACCGACCGCGCAACAGATGTCCCGTATTACGGTTATTATTCAACGGTTGGCCTGGACCCGAAGAGTTTGATCTATGTGGAGACTGGGGCTCAAGGTTCTATACGAGAAATTAGCGAAGTTTCCGAGGTGGTTCGTGGGATGCGAGGCTTCAGAATTGACCGGGTATGCGTGCCGGTCGAAGTATCCGACGAGGTTTCACTTTTGATCAGCGATCAAACCAGTCAGGTGAGCGCTGATTGATCCTCGTTCTTATATTTCAAACGGAAGCTTGAGTGCCTGGTTCGATTTCGCTCGTTCGTCACCCCGAAGGTGACACCAGCCAATATACACCTTGTTTTTGCAGGGTCAATTCCCCGTGCGGGTAAGTACGAGAGATTCGATCAATGGAGATTTTAGGGTTTGGATCGGAGGCAGCTCTTACTTTAATTCACTTGTTGGATGGTGAGTATGTCTGTTGATAGCGAGCCAACGTCTCTCGAGCCTTCTCTGCGTCTCCTCGCGATGCGCGGAACTTTTGTTGGTTCCCCTGAAAGCTGATTACCAACTCATCCTTGGTTAAGCTTACCCCAGCACCTACGAGATTCGACGCATAAACATGCTCGCCATCATAGCGAACACCAGTAGCATTGATTGTCAATGTACCGCTGCAACTTTTACCCAACAACCCACCGTGGAGATGCTTGACCTGTATCGAAAGGGGGCTTGGTTCAGCAGCTTTCTCTCGTTGCTTCTTCTCGACTTGCTCGATTTTGTCCTCGAGCGATGCCACTGGATACATGGCGCTTCCGCCTAACTGTTTCGCTTCTTTCCACTTCTCCACTGCGGTAGCAATCTCTCCACGTTGCCTGGCGATGTCTCCCAACGAGGCGATTGTGGAGCGGTACACATCATCTCCACTTGGCTTGATCTTTGCGAAATATGATTCAGCGGTATCAAGCTGCCCGATGGCCATGTATGAACGGGCCAAAGCAAACAGAACTTCTGCACCGCCTCGGCCACTTAGAATGGAAGCCTCCAGCTCGGGTATAGCGGCGTGGTAGTCGGCTTTTGAATATAGGTCAAGTCCGTGTAAGCGACGTGTCGCTGGATCGATTGGTTTTGCGACTTCCGGAGTGTGGGATGCCTGGATATCACGGACCCGCGTCCTGGACTGTTTGTCTTCTGGGAACAACTGGCTTACGTGCTCAAACTGCTTGACGGCGGCTTCTGTGTCTCCGCGAGCGTAGGCTTGCTCGCCGGCGGAGGCGAGGGTCTCTCTTACCTGATTGCGGATCTGTCGCGCCTTATCGTTTTGGCGATCTATCGCCAGTGCTTGCTTCGAATAAAAATAGGCGCTGGTACGAAGGGGTTCGTCGAGACGACCGGCCTGCAGCGCTTCATCAGCTTTACGCAACAGGTCTCGCACTTCGCCACGTCTGGCAGCGAGCTGATTCTCGAGTTTTGCTGCCGCCACCTTTACTTCTTCGTCCTCCGGATAATTCTCGATCAGGAAATTATAGATCTCCTGTGCTTGAGCAAGATCGCCGCGAGGAATTGCCGCCTGAGCCTGCTGATGTGCGGCCTTGCGAATTCGATCACGCATCTCTTGTGCGACTGTGTTCCCGGAATCGAGCCTCAAAACATTGTCGGCATACCAGAGTGCGCTGCCTTCATAAACGATTCCGAAGTTGCCACGCGCAAAGGCCTCTTCGGCGCGCTGTTGATAGGTCCTTATTTGTTCTTCCGCAGTTAAACCCGCCCCTTCCGAAGGCGGCACTGGTTTTAGTTTGAATTCGATAGGCGGGCCCGATTCTGAGACCGTTATCGGTTCCACTATCGGCTCATAACCATCTTTTGAGATCGTCAGAGTGTACGTGCCAATGGTCAACCTCTCCAGTTTGACCGGAGAATGTCCGTAGTCTTTCGAGTCCAATCTGATATCGGCCCCGGAGGGTACAGTCAGAATAACTAATTGATCAACTGTCGATGGCTTTTTCGTTAGAAGGTAAATTGCAGCTGCGGTCAGCAGAGTCAACAGCAGCGCCGCCACGGCTGCCACTATCCACCATCGTCTTCCGAATGAGGTACCAGACGTGGCCGGTGCGTTCGGTTGTTGCTCAAGTTTTGGCAATGGATTGGTATCGACAGCATACCTGGAACCAGCGTCAGTATCCCTGATGGATGAAGCAGCTGTCGCACCCTGGGCAACAGCCACTGAGCTATCTCTTAGTTCTTCGTCTCCCCGACGTTGGACAGGTGTAGGCTTGCTGAGCATTTGACTATCTTCGCGAAAAGGCTGCACTAGTTTGGGCTCGAAATTTCAGCAATAGACGCTCGACGGCTGCTCTCGACACTTCCGCAGACCCTGGCGCGTCTCAAAAGCTACCCCTAAGGATACAGTATCGCGCTATTCGCGGCAACGACTCTTTATGGGCCCGGCATGGGCCAGGGAATGCCGCTTTTATTCGAATTTTTTCGCCTGTCAGGACATATTCTCCTACTGTCAGCGCAGTAAGGCTCTCAGGTTAACGAATCATTGAACTTGTAACCAACACCCCACACTGTCAGGACATATTTTGGTCTCTTAGGATGTGCCTCAATTTTAGTTCTAAGACGATTAACGTGAGGATCTATATTGCGCTTGTAGCCTTCATATCCGGTATCCCAAATTGCGTTCAGGAGATCCTGACGGGTATATACCTGGCCAGGTGCCGAAGCAAGCAACTGCAGAATGTTGAATTCGATCGGCGTCAATACGATGTTCTTTCCATCTATTTTCACAAGGTGCTTGGTTAAATCGATCTCCATATCACCTCTGTTAAGGATCTTTTGATCTGGAGACTTGTCACCTTGATGGGCTCTCTTCTGAAGGGCTTGTATTCGAAGTTCAAGTTCGCGAGGGCTGAAAGGCTTAGCAAGATAATCGTCGACGCCGACCTCGTATCCGGCTTCCTTATCCCTGATCCCAGCCTTTTCGGTAAGCATTATGATGGGTGTGGTCACACCCTTCTCGCGCAGCAGCTTGCAGAGCTTCACGCCGTCTATACCGGGCATCACCACATCCAATATGATCACGTTTGCATCGGAGGATAGTCCTCTATCAAGACCTTTGATTCCATCCTCCGCCTGAAGCACCTCGTATCCCCGGTTACTCAAATAATCCGCGACAGTCGTGCGAATTGACCTGTTGTCATCGACAATCAGTATTCTCTTACCATTGTTGCGATACATACAATTTGTTTGGTTTCATTCATGGATGCGTCTACTCCAATATCTCAAAGAAGTCGCATCGGCATAACCACGTACTTGTAATCAGCTTCGTCTCCTGAGGGCCGCAGCAGAGCCGGACTCTGTTCATCCTTAAACTCGAATAACACTTCATCGGTGCCCACAACGCCAAGAAAATCCAAAATGTACTGAGCATTGAAGCCAATGCTCAAATTATCACCTGTATAATCCAATGGTATCATCTCTTTGGCTTCGCCAACATCCGCGCTTTGTGAAGTTATGCTGAGTTTGCCATTCGCCAAATCTACCTTGATTCCGTGACTACGCTCATCGGCCATCAATGCGGCTCTTTTTATAGCCTGTGTGATTTTGTCGACATTTAACGAAATCGATTTATCATTGTTCTTCGGCAATACCAGATCATAGTTTGGAAATTGGCCTGCAAGCATACGAGATGTAAGATGACGGCTCTGAACTTCAAAGTACAAATGGTTCTCATCCCGGGACATCTCTATATCTTCTTCAGCACCGGCGGTCAGTTTTGCCAACTCGATAAGAGCCTTCTTCGGAATTATGACCTTGAACGACTCGCCGCTCGATTCGAGATCCGAAGCAGCCAGCGACAGCCTATGGCCATCGGTGGCTACCATTTGCAGTCGCCCTTCGCCGAACAGTAGAAGGGCTCCATTGAGAGCATATCGCGACTCTTCCTGGGTAATCGCGAACACTGTCCGATTGATTAAGCCGTGCAGCACGGACGCAGGGATCGTCACTCCGGCCTTTTCTGCCTTTGGCGTCGATGGAAAATGCTCCTTCGCTTGACCCACAATTCTGAATTCCGATGATGCACACACTACCTTAACCCAATCGTTATCTTCCTTGGTCAAATTGATTTCTGCGTCCGGCAGATTACGAACAATCTCAAAAAGCTTCCTCGCCTGTAAGACCATCGAGCCAGGCTTTGCAGACTCGGCCGCACATTCAGTCTGAAGAGACACGTCCAGATCGGTTGCCACGAGCGAGATCGTAGAGTCGTTCACAGTTTCGATCAGCACGTTTGACAGAATCGGAATCGTGCTCTTCTTTTCAACGATTCCTTGAAGAAGATTCAACTCTCTTAGGAGAACATTTTTTCCTACGCTAAATCGCATTTCCCACCTCTCTTGAGATTAATTGTTGCTCAAAAGCTACCCAAACTAAAACCCCAGATTTATGTTCTTAGTATTAGTAGTAGGACCTGTGCAAAAGTGATCGCTTTACGGTTATCACCATGAAAAAAAACCATCTAAGACCGAGAAAGCGATGTGGAAAGTTCTGTGGAAAAACGGGAATCAACGGCGAAGCCTGTGGACCCATTCGGATTTGTTCGCTGTCCGGAAGTACTGTATTAACTAAACCGCAAAGCTTCCTTGTGGAAAACACTAAGTAAGTCATTTGAGATCAGCAATTAAACTGTTAATAGCCTTGTGGAAATCTGGGTCCTTTTCATAGAGCTGAGCGATCTTGTTGACGCTATGTAAGACGGTTGTGTGGTGTTTACCTCCAAACTCGCGGCCGATTTCCGGGAGGCTGGATTTTGTCAGTGTCTTACACAGGTACATCGCAACTTGACGAGGAACTGCAATCTTTCTGGAATTGTTCTTGGACTTCAGGTCGGCAACCTTAAGTCCATAGTAACTCGCTACGGTTTTCTGAATGAGCTCGACATTAACTCCGCTGGACTCTTCAGCAATGATCGTCCGAAGTACCTCGTGAGCGAGATCAAGATCCACCGGAAGCCCCTTCAACGAAGCATACGCTGTCAATCGCACAAGCGAACCCTCGAGCTCCCGTATGTTGGATTTGATTTTGCTGGCAATAAACAACGCTACTGCGTCTGGAAGCTTTATCCGGTCGAGCTCGGCTTTTCGCTTTAGGATTGCGACTTTAGTTTCAAGGTCAGGCGGTTGAATATCGGCAATCAAACCCCACTCGAATCGTGAGTGCAAACGTTCTTCAAGTGTCGGAATTTCCCTCGGCGGGCAGTCGCTCGATATTACTATTTGCTTCTGCGCATCGTATAGAGCGTTAAACGTATGGAAGAACTCTTCCTGGGTTCTCTCTTTTCCCGCCAGAAACTGAATATCATCGATCAGCAGGACGTCGATGTTGCGATACTTATCTCTAAACTTGATTGTTTTGTCGTACCGAATCGCATTGATTAATTCGTTCATAAAGCGCTCGGACGAGATGTAAGTCAACCGCAGACTCTGATTTCGGTGTTTGATTGAATGCCCGATAGCATGCATCAGATGCGTCTTACCCAACCCAACCCCGCCGTAAACATAGAGGGGGTTATAAGTCTTGGAGGGCATGTCTACCACCGCGAGAGATGCGGCGTGTGCAAATTGATTGCACGATCCCACGACGAAGGTGTCGAATGTATATTTGGGATTTAGCGGCAATTCTACGGGTTCGGTTTCGAGAGCTCTGACAACGCCCGCGGCAAATCCGGCTTCGATTCCAGCGGAACCCTTTGATTTTACAGGGACGCTGCTCGAAAGCTCCGGTTCGCGAATAGCTGGCGCAGGAGCGTCATCGATCATGAATCGCAACTGGTAAGCATCCAGTTCGAGTTCGTGAAGCGACTCCTCAATGACATCAAAGTAGTTGCTGGTTATCCAATCTCGAAAAACCTCATTTGGAACTCCGAGGTAGATGCTTGAATCATCTTGTTTCGCGGAGGAGATTGGCTTGAACCACATAGTGAAGCTCTGCTGGTTCACGCGTTTCGAGATAGCATTGAGTATGGATGAAAGTAGGTCAGAGTGCATGGTCGGGGCCGTGGGGGCGCGGGCTCCTCATGAACTTGGGGGGCGAGGTCCACGCCAGAAAAAGAGTTTCAAATAGCCTAGAGACGGGTAATCGACACTGGTGACGCATTAGCTACCGTCAACCGAAGACCCGCTTCTGTGAGAGTTGATGTCAGACTAAATCAAAAAAGACCAACTAAAGGACGGCGAAGCCTAACACAGCGGACCAAGAAAATTCAACGCTCAATTCTCGGTAATCAATATTACAAACCGTAATCTTCTCTTTTATCGGAGTTTCTGCGCGAGGAGGAGCTCGATAGAACTGCGCTCGAGTTCGATTGAAGCGCGGACAATGTCGGCATCGGGGTCCGATAACGCTCGCTGGAGCAGCTGTTCGGCGTTTTCTTTCAGCTTGAGAGCGCTGGCGAGATCGATGTCTTCAGGGCGGGCAGCACGGTTGGCAAGCACAGTCACTCGATCTGAGCTCACCTCTACGAAACCGTCGCTGATGGCCATCTCCCCAGTTTCACTGCCGACGTGATAAGTCAGCAACCCGGCCGGCTTCAACAGGGATACAAGTTCGGTGTGACCCGGCAGAATTCCGAGCTCTCCGTCAAGCCCCGGGACTTCGACCCGGTCCACGTCGGCTTCGAAAACCTTTCGCTCCGGAGTGACAACCTCTAGATGTATTTGTTCTGCCATTCATCCTCACATCGCTCTTTGTGAAGCGAAACCCAGCGCATATTCCGCAGTTACATTGATTTCGCTCGAGCGACCGCTTCATCTATCCCGCCCACCAGGAAGAACGCCTGCTCGGGAAGATCGTCATATTTGCCCGATATCAACTCTTTGAACCCGCGAACGTTATCTTCGAGAGAGACGAACCTGCCCTGCAGACCAGTAAACTGTTCGGCAACGTGGAACGGTTGCGAAAGGAAGCGCTGAATCTTACGCGCCCGCGCGACCGTTAATTTGTCGTCTTCCGACAACTCGTCAATTCCAAGAATAGCGATAATGTCCTGGAGATCCTTGTAGCGTTGCAGTATCCGTTTTACCTCTTGAGCAACTTCGTAATGTTCATCACCAACAATTCTTGGATCCAGTATTCGAGAGGTGGATGCGAGAGGATCCACCGCCGGATAGATCCCCAGCTCTGCGATCTGTCGTGAAAGCGCGGTGACTGCATCGAGGTGGGCGAACGTCGTTGCCGGTGCCGGATCGGTGTAGTCATCGGCGGGAACATATATCGCCTGGACCGATGTTATCGAACCACGTTTCGTCGAAGTGATTCGCTCTTGCAGCTCGCCCATCTCGGTTGCCAGAGTCGGCTGGTAACCTACAGCGGAAGGCATTCGGCCCAGGAGTGCTGATACTTCGGAGCCGGCTTGGGTAAAGCGGAAGATATTATCTATAAACAGAAGGACGTCGGTTCCGGCTTCGTCTCGGAAGTACTCTGCTACGGTTAGTGCGGTCAAAGCTACACGCAAGCGAGCTCCAGGTGGTTCGGTCATCTGCCCGTAAACTAAGGCAGCTTTGGACTTACCGATTGTGCTCATATCGACGTGCTGAAGGTCGAATTCGCCTGTCTCTTCCATGTGTTTATAGAAGGACTCGCCAAAGTTGATGACTTTGGATTCGACCATCTCTCGTATCAGGTCGTTTCCTTCGCGAGTTCTTTCACCTACGCCGCCGAAAACCGAAAACCCGCCGTGCTTGATAGCGACGTTGTTGATGAGCTCCATAATCAACACCGTCTTACCGACCCCGGCGCCGCCGAAGAGGCCGATCTTGCCTCCGCGAAGAAAAGGTTCGAGGAGATCAATGACCTTGATGCCGGTGACGAACATTTCCAGTTCGGTCGATTGGTCCTGAAACTGCGGGGCGTGACGGTGAATGGGGTAACGCTGTTCGGCAGGGACCGTGCCGAGTTTATCGACCGGCTCGCCGATCACGTTCAAAACGCGTCCAAGAGTAGCAGGTCCTACCGGTACGGTGATCGGTCCTTCGAGATCGATGGCCTTCATGCCTCGGATCAATCCTTCGGTTGGTTCCATCGCAACGCACCGGCACCGCCCTTCCCCGAGGTGTTGCTGGACCTCGACAGTGATGCTAATAGGATCGGGAACCTCAAACCCGTCGCTTACGATCCTGAGCGCCTGATAAATTGGGGGGAGTTCGACCTCCGCAAACTCAACGTCCACGACCGGGCCGATCACCTGCAGAACCTTTCCTTCTTTCGCCATTCCTAAATCACCTCTTTGGAGTATAGCCTGGCCAGATAAACGCCAGCCGACCGGAGGCCTGAACAAGAGTTAATGAAAAGTCATACAAAATACCATAGCGGCCAAGCACTTGCCAACTATTTCTGTAGAGCTCTCAGGTTCAATTTTTATTCTAGCCAGAGCAACTTACCCAAACCAGTGTGGCGGATCTGCATCACGTGTTTCACGTGAAACGATTCAATCGGCTTCTGCAACAGGGGCGTGGGGCGATCATCAAATAAAAGAGATGCTTAACCGCTGATGTTTCACGTGAAACATCATAAGATCGCGCCTTTTCGTTTGGAGGGCGCTCAATTTGTGGTATCGTACGCGCGATGGCACGCGTAATCGCGATCGCGAACCAAAAAGGAGGGGTTGGGAAGACAACAACAACCATCAATTTGGGAGCAACTCTTGCGGTCGCGGATATGAAGGTGATGATCATAGATGCGGACCCGCAAGGAAACAGCACCAGCGGGCTCGGTTTGCGAGGAAAAGCAAGGCGAAGCCTCTATCACGCCCTAATCCTGAATGAATCGCTCGATTCGATAAGCTTAGAGACGGAGCTCCCTAATCTCCGGCTGGTCCCTGCTGAGAAAACACTCGTGGCCGCAGAGATAGAGCTTGTAGATCTCCCTGATCGCGAGTTCAAACTAAAACACCTGTTATCTAATTTCGCCAAGGATCTCGATTACGTTTTGATTGACTGCCCTCCGAGCCTGGGATTGTTGACTCTTAATGCCCTGGCGGCAGCTGATTCGGTCTTGATCCCGATTCAATGCGAGTACTTCGCTCTCGAAGGCGTCTCAGAACTCTGGGATACGCTGGTCCGGGTTCGCCGGACCATTAATCCAAACCTCATCGTTGAGGGCTTTCTTCTGACGATGTTTGATGAGCGCACGAACCTTTCCACCCAGGTGATGTCCGATCTCCGAGACTTTCTTGGATCGCAGGTGTTCACGACGATAATCCCACGAAACGTGCGGCTGGCCGAGGCCCCAAGTCACGGCAAACCGATAATCCTCTACGACATCCGCTCTAAAGGCGCAGAGAGCTATGTGAGATTGGCAAAGGAGGTGATAAACAATGTCAAGAAAGGCGCTGGGCAGGGGGCTTAACGCTTTATTTCCACCAGTTACATCGCTAGAGAATGATTTGGTGGAACTAGACATAGATCGGATTGATCCGGCTGTGGTTCAGCCCCGAGGTGTATTCAAAGAGGATAAGCTTGAAGAGCTCGCGCTCTCGATTCGTCACAATGGGATCATTCAACCCCTCGTCGTAAGACGCAACGCCGAGCGCTTTCAGCTGATCGCTGGTGAACGAAGATGGCGCGCTGCCCAACGAGCGGGACTGCATCGCGTTCCCTGCATAATCAAAGAAGTACCAGACGAAAGCGTGCTGGAGCTTTCGTTGATTGAAAACATTCAGCGCGAGGAGCTGAATCCAATCGAGGAGGCGAATGCGTTCAAGAATCTTCTGGACACCCGCGAGCTGACCCAGGAAGAGTTGGCCCAGCGAGTCGGAAAGGACCGCTCATCGATTTCAAACTCGCTCAGGTTGTTGAAGCTTCCTCCGGAAATTCAAAGGTTGGTTGAGGAAGACAAATTGACGATGGGCCACGCAAGAGCACTGCTTTCAATTGAGTCAACCGAGGAGCAGTTGGCAATTGCGCGCGAGATAACAGGCAAGAACCTCTCCGTAAGAGAAACCGAAAAGCTCGTCAAGAAACAACGACCACCCTTCGCTGGCGCAAACAAAGTAATGAATGTTACCGAAGATGCAAACATCCTCGCGGCAGAAGCTAAGCTCAGCAAGAAACTGGGTGCGCCGGTAAAAATAAAACTCGCAAAAAAGGGAGGCGTAGTAGAAATAAGATTCTCTTCTCATGAAGAACTCTCCCAACTGTTCGACAACCTGATGCAAATTCAACCCGTGACGTCCAGAGTGTCATTATCGTGAACTGAAACGGGGATAATGACGCCTGAACAGTGGGAACAAGTTTGCAAGATCTTTGACGCCGCCGCGGCGTTGCAGCCGGAGGAGCGTTCGTCCTTTCTGGACCAGGCGTGCGGTCAGGATAAGGCTTTGCGTCGCGAGGTATTAAACGATCTGCCCTGAGCGCGTACGCCATCGAACCTATCTCAGGCGGAATCCCTCTGGAAGGGCTTTCATAAAAGGTCACTTGGAAGGGATCACCAACCGGCGCACCTTTCGTCTGATCAAATTTCATCCCCCACAAGTTCAGGAAGCCCGTTACGCGGCGCGAGAAGAAGTAAATAGCCCGCCCATCGGACGGGCGAGGCCTAACCCAGATAAAAGTAATATAAACTACACAGCCATGAGGTTTGAGGTTACGAACTTCCGTGGTTTTGTCTGCAAAATATCTGAGATGAGAACGGAGAAGGTTTAGATCGATTCTTGACAAACGAGCCTCCGCTGAGGTCGAGAAACCGCTGTCCCCGCCTGAATTCCTTCGCCTTTCCCACACACGACTTTTCCTGTATAAATAGTGGGCTCAGAACTTTCGTCGTTATGCGCACGTAGATTGGCGAGAGTTAGTACAGGCTAATACCGATATCAGGAGAACAAACATGCAGTCACGAAAGCTTTCAAGCCTCCTCCTTGTTGCTGTGCTAGTGACCCTCTCGGCGGTCGCGTCAGCAGCTCCATATAACAAATCAAGCTATACCCCCGGCCAAAACAAGGACAACTTGTCCGGCAAATACGAAGGCGTCGCCAAGAGCGATCAGATTGGTGATATTCCGCTGACCGTCGAAATTAAGAATGACAACGGCAAACTTACTGGGAAGATCGAAACGCCTCAGGGACCAGCCGCAATCACCGGCGGAACCTATGACAACGGAAAGATCGTCATGAAGTTCGACGCCGGCGGCAACGAGGGGACCGTAACCGCGACTCTTGACGGCGACAAGATTACCGGCAAGTGGGAGCTCGCTGGCCAGGGCGGCGGACTCGAGCTGAAACGTGCTGGAATGGCTGGCGCTTCCGCGGCTCCGAAGCCAGCTGCCCCCGCTGCTGCTCCGGCAGCAGGCGGTGATCCGATCAGCGGCGAGTGGGATGCTACCGCAGACGCTGGCGGCACAAGCCTTCCTTTCACACTCAAACTTAAGCTGGACGGCGACAAGGTTACCGGTACTTCAGAATCGGCCCAGGGTAACGCTACTCTCAGCAAGGGCAGCTTCGCCGCAAACAAGCTAAGCTTTAACCTGGACACCCCGAACGGCGCCATCGCAATGACTGCGCTTCTTAAGGATGGAAAACTCGTTGGCGACTTCGATTTTGCGGGACAGATGACCGGTAAATGGGAAGCCAAAAAGAAGTAACGATAAAGGGGTTGGGGATTGGGGGTTGGGAATTGGTTAAACCCAACCCCCAATTCCCAACCCCCCACCCCCGCTTTAGTTCTTGTCGTAGACAATCTCGCCACCGATCACTGTCATCACGCAACGAGTCCTTAATATCTCCGGCTCTGCAATCTTCATAATATCCGCGGATAGGACCGTGAGATCCGCCAGCTTTCCTACTTCTAATGACCCCTTCATCTTCTCTTCGAAAGCGGCATAAGCGGCCCAGATCGTGAACATCTTAAGGGCCTGCTCTCGAGTAACCGCCTGTTCCGGATGCCAACCCTCACCGGAATAGCCCTTCTGATCTTTGCGAGCGACGGCCGCGTAAAACTCGATCATCGGTTCGCCCCGCTCAACCGGGGCATCGGAGCCGCCCGGAATAATCGAACCTGACTTAATGAAACTCTGCCACGCGTAAGCTCCCTCGAGCCTCTTTATTCCCAGACGGCTTGGAGCAAAGTGCAGGTCACCGATCGCGTGCGAAGGCTGCATGGAAGGGATCACACCGAGCTTTGCGAACCGCGGAATGTCAATAGGATTCACAATCTGCGAGTGTTCGACTCGCCATCGCGGGTCACGAACCTTGCGCTCTGCTGCTGGTACAGTCTTAAATGCCTTTTCGTACAAGTCGAGAATCGTTCGGTTGCCCCGATCACCGATTGCGTGTGTCTCAACCTGAATGCCCTGTCGCAGCGCCTCAATAAACATCGGCAGGAGATCCTCTTCCTTTGTAGTGAAAAACCCCGAGGTGTTCGGCGAATCGGCGTAGGGCTCGAGGAGAGCTGCGCCTCGTGAACCCAGCGCCCCATCCATGTAAGCCTTGATTCCCCGTACCGTGAAATGATTGTCGAAGGCTCCTATGATTGGGCCTTCGCTTAGGAGCTTTTTGGCGCTCGGTCCCGGACCACTAACTGCATCGTAAATACGCAACTTGATCTTTTCTTCGCCGAACAGTTTCTTGATCAAATCGACTTCGCCAAAGCTGTTACCAGGTATCTGCACCTGGCACCAGCCGAGTTCGATGCTTCGTTTGACCCCGATAAGCAGGGCCTGTTCGCTTTCATCGGAATTGCCGCGTGGGATGCGCGATGAGACGCGGCTCTGGGCGCTATCGATGAGCATGCCGGTAAGCTCCCCAGTCTTAGCGTCCTTCAAGAACTCACCGCCGAAGGGATTGGGAGTGTTCTTATCAATTCCAGCAGCCTTGAGCGCCGCACTGTTTGCTATCGAGGCGTGGCCGTCGGCGCGCGTAAGGTAGACCGGGTTCTCGGGAGAGATTTTGTCAAGATCCCACCGCGTCGGGAATGCCTGAGGTTTCCAGAAAGTCTCTATCCATCCTCGCCCGGTGACCCACTCGCCTGGCTTTGTGTTATTAACTCGCTCTTTGACTTTTGCCAGGAACGCTTCGAGGCTCTCGGTTCCTTCAAGATTGAGGTTCATTTCACGCGCACCGACGCCGGACAGGTGATAGTGAGAGTCCGTCAAACCGGGAACAACGGTGCTACCTTTCAGATCCACAATCCTGGTGTCGTTGCCTTCAAAGGTTTTTACATCTTTGTTTGACCCAACGTAGATGATTTTTCCGGCTTTGACCGCAACAGCTTCAGCGCGAGGTTGGCGTTCATTGACTGTATAAAAGTTGCCGTTCTTGAAGACGGTATCCGCAGGTTCTGGTCTCGCGCTCGTTGGCTCAAAGGAGATCAATGTTACAGCCAATAGAACTGCAGCGATTAGAATTCTCATCTATTTGGTCATCCTCTTTTTCGGGGTTACGTGCGATGCCACTCTTCCATACGAGTTGGTGAGGGTCAAGCACAACAGCGAGCATTCGCTACAAAGACCCAAAGACTCGAGGGACCACAAAATTCTTCGTGAAACTTCGAGTCTTAGTGGGGAGCATTCAGGAACCTGTGGCTTTCTGGATCAACGCCCGCAGGATAGAACGATGGCAGAAGGATTCGTCTTCACAGTAACAGCCGATGCTTAAGGGAGTCGACTTGGATAACTCTGCAAGGAGCTTTATCCCTTGTCGCGCATCGGTCTTGTTCATTTCGGACACATAGCGCTCTTTGAATTTCGACCAGCGAACGTTATCGCTGCGCCACTCTACAGACTTCAGCCATCTTAATAAGTCAGTGCTTGGTGCGAGTAAGGGAAACCAGACATCGAAGTAGTCGAGTCGCGCGTAATCTTCTTTTTTCACGCCTCGCGGAAGAAATCGAACGGTACCAATGCGCAAACCCTCCTTAGGCTTGCGCGGCGTTCCTATCCTAAACGTCCCGAATTTGAGGCTGGATTTAGGCATTGGAACAATTCTTTCTTTGCGAGCTTTGCGGGTCTTGCGTCTTTGCGCGAAGCCTGAATTTGAATGTCTTGTTTCGCGCAAAGACGCAAAGTTTACGCAAAGACGCAAAGCTACTGGAAATCAACTGAGGAAGTATCTGCCGGCCTCGATCACAGCATCTGCAATGCGTCGATGAGCGGCGATCGACTTGATCGGAGAACGTTGCGCAATTTCGTCTAATGCCTCGGAGGCTTTTTGATCCTCGAGCTCACTCGCGATAGCGCGAGCCGCTCTCTCGACCCGGGAGGTAGCGTCCCGTGTAAAGACGCGGGTTATGTCAGACTGAATGTTCGTACCCTCAATCCCACGATCAGTCAAAAGACGTTGGGTTCGCAGTAGCGTGCTCTCGATCGCGTAAACATCCATTACCATCTCAGCGATCAGTGCGATTACCTCTTGCTCGTTGCGGGCGGCATCTCCAAAAGCCTTGTGGACAGCGCCTATCGAGGTCAACGTCATTGTCTTAGCAGGTCGCAGAAGCAACAACTCATCACTAAAGGCGACGTTCGCCCGTGTTTGATTGAGCGTCTCGCCGGCCGCCAGTCCGAGATCGGGAGCGCTCGCGGAAGCTTCAAATAACGCAAGCTCGCCGGCGGCGGCCCGGCGAAGCAGCTGTGAGCCGATAACTATCCTATTGATCTCATTGGTTCCTTCGTAGATACGCGCAATCCGCGCATCTCGATAAGCACGCTCAGCCGGATAGTCCTTTGAGTACCCGTAGCCGCCAAAGACCTGCACTTCTTCGTCCACTACATACGCGAGTGCTTCACTCTCCCATACCTTGATAATCGAACACTCTATCGCAAATTGCTCGAGCACCCGCAGTACCTGTGCGGGAGCATCTTTGTCGGCGTGCTCGAGCGCATCGTCTATCATTCCAAGGGTGCGGTAGAGAATCGACTCACCGACGTATGCGCGAATAGTCATCTCCGCCAGCTTGTGTTTGATCAAACCAAAATTAGCTATAGGCTGACCGAATTGATGACGTTCCTTTGCATACTGAATCGATTGCTGAAGTGAAAGCTTGATCGTTCCAACCGATCGGGCGCCCAGTTTTAACCTTCCAATGTTCAGCACATTGAAAGCAATCTTGTGTCCTCGGCCGATCTCCCCAAGCACGTTCTCGACCGGCACGCGGCAGTCCTCAAGCATAAGCGCCGTCGTCGATGATCCGTCGATGCCCAGTTTCTTTTCTTCGTGACCGCTCACCAGTCCGGGACCGCGTTCCACGAGGAAAGCAGTGAACTTTTCACCGTCGACCTTGGCGAAAACGGTGAATAGATCGGCAAAGCCCCCGTTGGTAATCCACATCTTCTGACCGTTCAAAATGTAGTGACTGCCGTCCGGAGACAGCACTGCTTTCGTCTTTGCCGCGAGGGCGTCGGAGCCCGACTGCGGCTCGGTCAGCGCGTATGCACCAATCCACTCACCGCTTGCAAGCTTGGGCAAATAC
Organism: Blastocatellia bacterium; assembly: GCA_035258805.1. Taxonomy (GTDB): domain Bacteria; phylum Acidobacteriota; class Blastocatellia; order UBA7656; family UBA7656; genus Onstottus_A. The sequence continues at coordinate 42,664 of DATFWY010000232.1, forward strand.
TTGCGCTTCTGTTCTTCAGTGCCAAAGAAAACAATCGGCAATGTGCCTATATTGACGTGCGAGCTTTGTGTTCCGGCAAACGAAGCTTGCAGGGCGAACTGTTCGCCGACAATGGCCGAGCTGACTTTGTGGAGGCCGAGCCCACCGTATTTTTCGGGGATATCAATCGAAAGTAAGCCTATTTCGCCGGCCTTTTGCATCAGTTCACGATGCACCGAATAATCTTTGGCATAGATTTCTTCTTCTCGCGGGATGACCTCTTTACGTAGAAACTCTTCAGCAGTGCGTGCGAACATGCGTTGCTCTTCGTTGATGTCTTCGGGTGTAAAGATGTCTTCCGGTGCGAGGTCTTCAATCAAAAAACTTCCGCCCTTCGGGGAGGGCGATGTCTTAGCCTGGCTCGTCATTTCCTTATCTCCTCCGTAAAGAGGTTATGACAATATCATTCATCAAAAGTGGAGGTCTAGGCGGAAGGCAGTAAGCAGACACGCATGCCCGGGCTGCCTGCTGCTTTCTGCCTACTGCCTACTTCCTCCTGCCTTCTGCTAAAATGGCTTGGAGCGGGTCCGCAATACGAACGGCTGCTTGTTCCACAACGTATCTATACTTGCGGCATCTAACTTATTATGGACCTCAAAGTCGGCTATGTCTGTGACCGCGGATTGAGTCCCAAACGGCCGGTAAA
>DATFWY010000233.1:0-2616 GCA_035258805.1 Blastocatellia bacterium
CGGGTAAGGATAGCAAACCCTGCCGATGCTCGATATTACTTTGTCAGCTGATCAGAATTTACCGCGATCTTGGACTGGATATTCTTCCTGCGAACCATTCCGTTGAAGCCGGCCTACAGTTGGTGTGGGAAATGATGGTCGCTGGAAAGCTGAAGGTCTTCGAGTCTCTCCAAAATTGGTGGAAAGAGTTTCGGAAATACCGCGCCATGCTAGCGGCGCCGGGCTGAATGCGGGCTAAGCCTGTCGTCGAATTCGGAAAGGCGCCAAAGACTGATCGCCAAAATACCGCCGCGTTTGACAATAGCGAAAGAAAGGGCGCTCTCTGCGAGAGACGTGGCGACAGTTGTCACGCTGAGCGCAGGAACCGTAATCGAAAAGCTGGAAGAGTCCGTCAGCGCAAAAGGATCTAGAGCTTGCCAGTAGGCGCCTGCTGTCGACTGCTCCCCTACCAGAGTTCCGCGCAAACTTAACCCTTTCAGAGAGACATTGAGGTTTCTTGGTAGTGAATCGTTATTGATTGCAACCAATACAAACCGGCCTTGAGCGTCGTCTCGGAACGCGATCACTTGTACAAGAGAATCGTCGCTCGCGCTTTCGATTCTTACGGCGCCTCGATTAATCCATCTGGCGTAGTGCCCAATTGCATAGCCCATGCCCGTAATCACGACTTTATCGGTATCCTGGTACGTCACCACGATGTCGTCAGGATTTGTGGGAAGATTGCTGTCTTTGTAATGACGCAGCTGACTACCGGTGCTCCAGAGCGTCAGCATCCCGTAATAAGCGGCGGCATCCGCGTAGGTAAGTTCATCGTGAATGTGAATGGCACGTCCGCGCACTACGTCAAACGATTGAAGGTCCGGCGATGGGATATCGATCAGCCCGTGTGAAACTTCATTCATCCAGACCGGGATGCCATACTTCCTTCCAAGGTCGCGCAGCTGATTCCGAACCGATACTCGGGCTGCATCGGGCCTGCCCAAACCGCTAGTCTTCAAAATGCTGGGAATATAGGAGTAGATTGAGCCATAGGGATACGGGTGATAGCTGATCGCTCCAACGTATTGCCTTGCGTCCGCGTCGGCAACGATCGACCTGGCGGTCTTCAAGGATGTTTCTTCTGTCTCTTGCGAGGGCACAACGAACTTTACGGTGTTGAACCCCGCGGCTCGCACTCTACCGCCTGCCCGTTTTATGATGTCGACGACCTGCTGATCAGAGCCCCCGGGTAACTCTTCGTTGCCGCTTGTCGGCTCATTAAACAACATTGTATAGCGAGGTTCGCGCCCATATGTGTCCTTCCAATAGATCAAGCCGGCCAGTACTTGCTCCGCGCATTCATCCAGAAATCGGTTGTAATCGCTGTCCCGAATTGTTGCGAGCCATGGACTTCCCCAACGGATATTGATGTGCACATCGGGGAAAATATTAGCCGTAGCCTCGGCCGGGACCAGATCCACGACTTTCTGTTTGAAGTTATCGCCGGGAGTTTTGTTGTAACCTAACCAGTTCAAAGCGAAAGGATCGCTATTGTCGTTAGCTCGTCGGTCGTAGAAGTCGCCTCCAGTCGAAGGCGCCTCGAGTACTGTAGGAGCCTGCCCGGTCCGTATCTTCACCTGGTTGTACACGGCATCTAGAGCTCGTGCACGTTGCGACGCCGTGAGGACGTCGGGTCCAGGGACCTCGGCGTTCAGCGTCGCACCGAACCCCTCCATTACTTGATGCGAATGCGTGTTGTTGACCAGGATGGCGACCGACGTGGCAGCCGCTAACTCTCCTTGGCGCTCGGAACCATTTGACGCGGCGGGCGAAGCCGCTTGGTTGTGCCTGTATCGAAGAATTCCAAGGAACGCAACCGTCACAAAAACGATAAGCAGTACTCGTGCAGTCGTGGGAAATCTTGCAGAATGGTTCATTTGATACTTCGCCTCACTGCTGTTCAAATCAGTCGAAATGAATTATCGGCTCGTTGGGCCAACAGAACATAGCTGGACGGATCAGATCCAGCAGCACCCCGCCGGAACGCGGCAATTGAATAGCGATAGACGCAATCGATGATGTTTCACTCAGATTTAGGCGTCAACCCTTTCGGAGCGCACTTGTCGAAAGCACATGATATGTCCAGTGGCTGGAGCAAACCATCCCGATCCTTGTCGTTAAGCTTGCCGGCGTATAAAGGTGTGGACTTCCACTCCCTTGAACGAGCATGAATTGACCAACGTGAACCGCTCATCGTGCTTCAATTCCAGAAGCGCTTTATCAAAAGCGCCTACCCAGTACTTGTTTTTAGTCAAAAGAGAGTTGCATGATCAGCAAGAGAATCCATGGCCTCAAAGGCTGCGATGAGTTGCGGACCAGCTGAGAAGGCGATCGGCATGCCAGGAATCTTCCGAAGGTCATCAGGTTTGGCTTCGTAGATCCAACCGCAATCGGGATTCTTGATAGCCTCCAATGTCTTAATGGGCTGAAGTTCAGCCCCATAAAAATCTGATAACTTGATGAAAGAAGCCCGGAAACCTGACGTGTGACAGGGTTGAACTACAAAGGTGCATACAGGAACGTATGCGGAATCAAAGAACGCATGATATTCGAGTTGAACTAGTGAGCGCAGAGTGG
>DATFWY010000234.1:0-4366 GCA_035258805.1 Blastocatellia bacterium
ACCATCACCGAGAACGCCATCGTCCAGCCAAACTGGTTAACATAACGACGCGCATAGCCTGTCATGAAGGCGATCGGCACAAAGATGATCACCAGCGATATAGTTGTCGCTACAACTGCAAGGGTAATCTCTTTAGTGGCCTCAATAGCCGCGCGCTTCGGCTCGTAGTGCTTTTCCTCAATAAACCGGACAATATTCTCGAGTACGACTATCGCATCATCGATGACGATGCCCACTGCGAGAGTCAGCGCCAGCAAAGTCATATTGTTCAAGGTGAAGTCCATCGCCTTGAGCAGTGTGAAGGTTGCGACTATTGAGGTTGGAATCGCGATGGCCGCGATCACTACCGATCGCAGATTGCGGATAAACAGCAGGACTACCAGGCTAGCCAGAAGGCTTCCAAACAATAAGTGCTCTTCAAGTGAAGCAACCGATGCATTGATAAACACCGATTGGTCGCGAATGATCTTTACCGTGACGCCGGGCGGAAGAGTCCTCTTGATTTGTTCGAGTTTCTTCTTGACCGCTTCGATGATCTTTACCGTGTTTGTGCCTGACTGGCGGCGCACGTCAAGCGACACGGCTTGCTTGCCTTCGATCATGTTCCAGGTGCGCGGCTCGGCGAAGGTGTCCTCGACTCGCCCCACGTCCCTGACACGAATCGGCGTGTTGTTTACATTCGCTACAATGATATCGCCGAATTGGCTGACGGCGTCGATTCGACCAAGGGTGCGTATGCCCAGCTCGGATTCTCCTCTGATAATCCGGCCGCCTGGAATCTCAACGTTCTCACTCTGTATCGCACGCTGAAGCTGACTGATGGTGATGTTGTGTGCGTTTAGTTTCTCAGCGTCGGCAAAAATACGAATCTGCCGTTCCCGCCCACCAGTCATGCTGACTTCGCCAACACCATCAACTGTTTCGAGAACGCGTTTGATTTCCTTGTCGGCGATTTCAGTGGTCTCTCGAAGGTTCTTATCTCCCGCGACCACTAACCCGACAACCGGATCAGAATCAGGATCGGCTTTTTGAATAATCGGCGGAAGGATATTTGGCGGTAGTCGGCGGATGGCGCCCGCAACTTTTTCTCGCACGTCCTGCGCGGCGCTCTCGATCTCGCGCTCGAGAAGAAATTTGCAGGTGATGCGGGCGTTGCCTTCGGAGGCCTGGGAGTTCAGTTCGTCGAGACCGCTTATGGTGCTGACCGCTTCTTCCAGCGGGAGAACAACCTGGGTTGTTACTTCTTCCGAAGTGGCGCCGGGAAGTCTAACGTTGATGGTGACGGTGGCGGGGTCGGCTTTTGGAAAAAGGTCTACCCCGAGATCGCGGAACGAGAATATGCCGAGCACCACCAGGAAGGTGATCAGCATCACTGCAAAGACGGGTCTCTTTACGCAAAGCTCAGCAAGTGTCATTAGTGGTTAATTGCCTGCTTCTATAATCGCGCCTTCCTTCAATTCCTGCCCCTTTGTGGCTATCGCTATTCGTTCTCCTTGCGTCAAACCTTCGACCACCTCAACCCCATCACTGCTATGCTCACCTATCTTCACTTCCCTCTCTTTCACTGTATTCCCGTCAATCACAAACACCTTGTAAACCCCGTAGACATACAGGAGAGCATCTTCAGGAACAAATAGAGCATCCACTACATAGTTCGACGGTATCGTAGCCTTGACGAAGAAGCCGGGCTTTAGCAGCGATTCCCGATTATCAATCAATGCTTCTACTTCAAAAGCGCGGGTCTGCTGGTCGACTGACGGGTTTATGCGAGTAATCTTCCCCTTGAACGTTCTGCCGGGATAAGCTTCTACTGTGACCGAAACTTCCTGCCCAGTCTTAACCCAGGCAGCCATCTTCTCAGGCACTCTCAAGCGGACGCGCATTGGATCGATGTTGACGATTACCATCACCGGCGTTTGAACTTTCAGGTATTGCCCCTGGGTGACCGTGCGCTCCTTGACCTGTCCCGCAAATGGCGCGCGAATGTTCGAGTCTCCCACTTTCTTCTGTGCCAGTGATGTCGCTGCCTTTGATTGCGCCAGCGCGGCGCGCAGATTCTCAACCGTCTGTACCGATAAATCGTACGCGGCCTTCGCCGCATTATGACGAGACTCAGCTTCGTCAAAACTTTGCTTAGGCAGCAACCCTTGTTCAAAAAGAGTCTTCGCGCGCAGATATTTCTGCTCGGCATCGGCGAGGTCCGCTGCCGCTTTCTTGACTTCCGGGGCGTTGCGAACATCTCTGAACTCCTCGGCATTGTCACCAAGCCCAAGCCGCGCCCGCGCCTGCTGCAAACTGGCTCGTTGCTGATCAAGCGTAAGCTGAAGTTCAGTCTGAACAACCTTAACAATTGTCTGTCCGGTCGAGACGTGATCGCCAACATCTACCAGTACCTGTTCAACGCGTCCTTCCACTTCCGAGCTGACCGTCACTTCGTCAAGAGGGAAAAGCGACCCAACTGATTCCACGTTTCGCCGGAGTTGTTTCAACTCTACCGGAATGGCGCGAACCGACACTGGACGCGGCGAAGCGCTCTCCACAGCCTTTCCTGAGGTTTTGGAACATGAAACAGACACGAGTAACAAACACGCCAAACTCGCAGCTGATAACCAGCGTTTGGACATCGAAATGCTGCTCACGCTGTTAATTGCACGATCGACCATGAACTTCCTTTCAAACAGAATTGGCTGCTCAGCCGCGAAAAATCATACCTTATGAAGCCACTCTGAGCGAAGCTGCCCGTTTACCTGCTTTTACGAGGAAATAGAGCCTGGAGTTACGCGGTAGAACCATGAAAAAGCGGAGAATTTTGAAATTCTCACGTCGCGATCGAAGACTTCCGCAAACTTCTGTGCACAAATGCTCGCCATATCCTGAAGCTCAACTTCTCGCCCGATAAGCTTCGACAGCGACGTAACGCCCTTATCGGTTATGCCGCACGGGACGATCATTCTGAAAAAACTCAGATCGGTATTAACATTCAAAGCGAACCCGTGGCTGGTGATCCAACGCGCTATCCTCACGCCGATCGCTCCAATCTTTTCATTTCCTACCCATACCCCAGTCAAACCGTGGATTCGAGTTCCTGTAACGCCGAATTCGCCAATCGTTTTAATCAACACCTCTTCGATGTCGCGCACATAACGGTGAACGTCGCAACGATCCGGTTTTAGATCCACTATCGGATAACCGACGAGTTGTCCTGGACCATGGTAGGTCACATCTCCTCCTCGGCCTGTTTCATGAACTTCGACCGCGCTGGATTCGAGCTGTTGACGATCAGCCAGTATGTTCGAGCTATCCGCGCCCCGCCCAAGCGTGAAGACGTGGGGATGCTCGAGAAGCAAGAGCTGTTCAGTGTCGTGACCCGACCGGAGTCTTTCGACGGCCTGTTCCTGTAACCGCAAGCCGTCGTCGTATTGAACGATCCCCAACCACTGGGCTTCGCAAATGCGCTGTGGTTTCGAACCCGTAATCCCCATTATCGTCTGCTGACAAGTTGGGGCGGCTCATCTCTGCCGCCCCCCTCACAAACGTTTTTGCGATCGAGTTGTGGATCGTCGGCTAACTCGTGTACTCCGCCGCTTCGATTACATCCCGAACTGTCGCCAGAAACTGATCTGCGACCGCGCCATCAATGATCCTATGGTCAAAGCTGAGACCGAAGATTCCCATTTGACGAATTGCAATCGCATCGTCTATGACGACGGGCCTTTTCTTGATAACTCCGACACCCAGTATCGCCACTTGAGGTTGGTTGATAATAGGAGTTCCTGCCCATCCTCCGAAAACTCCGGGATTGGTGATCGTGAAGGTCCCGCCTTGCACTTCATCGGGCTTGAGCTGCTTTTTGCGCGCGCGCTCTCCGAGATCATTCACCGCGCGAGCCAGCCCAAGAAGCGACTTCTCATCGGCCCCACGGATTACAGGCACGATCAGTCCCCAATCGAGCGCGACTGCCACGCCTACATTGATGTCTTTCTTGTAAACGATCTGATCGCCCCACACCGAGGCATTGACTACCGGCCACTTTCTGATGCCTTCGATAACCGCTTTGATGATAAAAGGCATAAACGTTAATTTGACGCCGTCGCGTTCGAAGTCACCTTTGAGGGAGTCGCGGAGCTTCGCGGTTTTGTGGAAGTCCACTTCCATAAATGAGGTGACGTGGGCGGAGATGTGGCGACTTTCGACCATCCGCTCGGCGATCCGACGCCGCATGATCGACATAGGCTCGATTTCGACTCGGTCGCCCTCTGCGTATGGTGGCGGCCCGGCTTCGGTTTGTGTCGCGGCTGGAGCTCGCGGAGGTTGCGGCGCCCGTGGTGCTGCTTCTGGCTGCTGCGCTGGCACGGGTTGAGCAGGT
>DATFWY010000235.1:0-6834 GCA_035258805.1 Blastocatellia bacterium
CTCTTCTCGCGAGCGATTGCGCGGTTGTTGTAGGCAGTGGCGAACAATGGATCAAACGTGATTGCGATATCAAAATCTGCTATTGCTCCCTGGATGTCCCCTTTTGCATAACGAGCATTCGCTCGTTTCAGATAGCTTGAAGCGGAGGCTGATCGCTTTTCCTGCGCCTGCACGGCCAGGGGAGCAAGTGCCAGAAGTAACGTACACAGCAGGTATAATCGCGGCATACTGATCCCAGTTCGACCTAGTTCCGAAGCCCCGACAGCGCGCGCAACTCTATTGCGCCAATCGCGGCCCTACACTACAATTCGCGGCACGACATTGGTGCCACACAGGTTCGGCAGCAGTTGTTTCTCCCAGACAATATTTGCCAACCTGGTGAAAAGTCTTTTGGGCGTTCGGAAAATCTTCGGTAAAAATCTTGAAAGTGAAAGGCGATGGCCCTAAACGCTATCAATGGACAGTTTTACCGCTTTGGTGAGTTCCACATTGATGCGAAGAACCGGCTCCTGCTCCGTCGCTCAGAGATAATCCCGCTCACCCCTAAGGCCTTCGACCTGCTTCTGATCTTCGTAGAAAACCCAGGTTGCCTGCTCGAAAAGGAAGAGTTGATGCAGCAGGTCTGGGGAGATCTTTTTGTTGAAGAAGCCAATCTCGCAAGGAATGTTTCGTCACTTAGAAAAGCACTGGGAGAGAATCCCAAGAGCCCAGAGTACATCGTGACCGTTACAGGGCACGGATACAGATTTGTCGCGGATGTCGAGGAGCTTTCGAGTGGTGGCACCAGACAGACACCTAAGGAGCAGCCTCCACTGACGTTAGTTGGTGAATCGCCATCTCTGAGAGAGATCAAGGGCCCACAAGCTCCACACGTCAATGTGGACTATGTGACGAGAGAGCGCGCCGGCTTGCCGACAGTAGCGATCATTGGCGCCTGCTGTTTCTTCGTTATCCTGACAATCGTTGTTGCGCTCATCTTCCTGAGATCAAACAAAGCTGATCCCGCGACCGCGCCTGTTGAGCTCAAGACAATTGCGGTTCTGCCGTCAAAACCCTTAGCTGCGGAAGACCGCGACCCTGCATCTGAATTTGGCCTGGCAGCGTCTTTGATAAACCGACTCTCGAGGATCCGCAGCCTGATCGTGAGACCGGCGGCGGCTATTGTTAAGTACACTTCGATCGAACAGGATCCAATTGACGCTGGTCGCGAACAGAAGGTGAATTACGTTCTTGCATCCAGCTACCAGAAGATAGGTGAGAAGGTCGTGTTGACCGCGCAACTCATCAGCGTGAATGATCGCGCGGTGCTCTGGTCAGATAAATGTGAAGAACAGTGCAACACCTTTGCCTGGCAGGATGATCTTGCTGAGAAGACGACGCGATCGTTATTGAAGACCTTGAGCGATGCGCATCGCCTTGCTGTCACAAAACACGGAACCGAAAACCAAAAAGCTTATGACCTTTTCAATCTGGGTCTTTATGGCTGGTACGCAAACACGTATGACACCGAAAGGCTGATCCGCAGCGCGGGATACCTCGAGCAAGCGATTGCTTTAGATCCAAATTACGCGACCGCTTACGCCTTGCTGGCAACTATCAACTCGAGGCTTGGCATAAGTGCCGGAGCCGGTCGCAAAGAGTATGAGCGGAAAGCCGACGAACAGGCCCATAAGGCGCTGGACCTCGATGAAACGGTTGTTGAGGCGCATCTGGTCCTGGGAGTTTCTGCGTACACCTATCATTGGGACTGGTCAAAAGCCGATGAGCATTTCAAGCGAGCGCGAGAGCTTAATCCGGATGATGTAGGTGTTGCTCGTACGTACGCTGCATATCTGGCGTCGATGCGCCAATTGGACGAATCGCTCTATTGGCAAAAACGGGCGTGCGATCTCCAGCCACTGTCATTCGACCTCAACGCTGTCCTGGTGATGAGATTATTTCTTGCGAGGCGTTACGACGAAGCAATCGAACAGGCCCATAAGGCGCTGCAGATGGTCCCCGCAACCCCCACAATGTACTATGCATGGAGGTGTTACGAAGAGCAGCACAGGTATGAGGAAGCATACCGGGCTTTGCAAGAACTGATAGCAGCGGAAAAACAACCGGACACTGCTGCGCTAGTCACACGGGCCTATGCAACCTCCGGATACGAACGGGCTCGCTTTGTATATCTGAACCGAAGACTGAAGAGCTTGGAGGCGAAGGCGCAAGAGGATATGTTTAATCCGCTCGAAGCAGCAATAATGTGTGCATTGTTGGGCAACAAGGATGATGCATTCAAATGGCTCGAGAAAGCATATGATTGTCACGCCCAGGAATTGATTTACCTAAAGGTCACACCTGAATTCGATAACATTCGTTCAGATCCGCGGTTTTCGGGTTTAACCGGGCGCATTGGTTTGATGTAGTGAGATTGATTTTGAGGTTTCTTCAGGCCCTCCAGGTTGTGAGTGGATTCCAGCGTATTGTTGTTTGTTGGCGTTGCCGGGTGCCTGAACAATCCGACCTACGGATTAACGCGCTGGCCCCCTACTCGAGTAAATGGAGTCCGACGATCTCACTTGCCGGGCACGGGGTGCTACGAGGACGCTTTCCGGCCTCGAATGGCTACGTGACCTTGTCGCGAGAAGTTGATTGATTCGCCCGGAATCCGCGCCGCTTCCTGAGGCGCGTGGAAGCCGGTTGAATTCTCTGCCTCCACAAAATCGAGATAAAACTGGGCTTTGCGTTGGAACTCTTGCGCCGAGGTCAGCTCGCTTTCACTCTTTCCCTGCCTTAGCGTCTTTCACGTCTTTGATCAGGTCCATCAACGCAGCCATTGCCAGATTGCGCAGCCTGAAGGTTCGCTCCTGGATTGTCTCGACCCGCATCTTGAGTTCTTCCTCCGGCCACTTGTGACAGGTCTGGCATGCGCGGTTGATATTCAGCACTGGGCTGCGCACGTGATGGTCGCTGATTTTCAGGGCTCCTTCGCGTTTGTAAGGTCGGCGCAGGTGACTCCCGAACGCGCATGGATTCCCTGATTCCACATCTCGTGCTCTATACAAAGATGATAACGCAGGGGTCAGGCTTGAGTTTGTTGACATTTGCCACTTAGCCGCGATGTAGTTTCGCGGGTGAACCAATGTGGCGGTCAACTAGCCAGAGTTTGCGAAGCCTTGGAACGGCGCGGGAAATACCGGTCGGGTGGGCGTCTCGGTGCTTCACTTCGCGCTGGAGCTAACGGTGCAGGATGGCAAACCGCCTGAGGTTCAGAGTCCAACATGTCATCTCGAAGATCCAAAAGTCGGCCCTTGCGCGTCTTTCGGTATGCTAGAGAGGATCCGAAGTCCCTCAGCTGTAACTTGCCTGATCAGGCCCGAGGCGCCTTTTGTTTCGTTGATCAGTCTGAACCCTCGCTCAGGACCAAGCACGCTTGCAGCAGTTGCAACGCTGTCGGAAACTGTCCCAGATTTAGCTACCACCGTCACGCTGATCCGGTTTGTAAGACCGAGCCCCGTCCTTGGATCGACGATGTGAGAATAACGCAACTCACCAATCTCAACGTTTTGTTCGCTGTCTCCGGATGTGGAAACCGCAGCATCAGAAAGATAGAGATAGTCGTTTGGCGGTTCATTAGTTCGTTCAAGCGGCGCGATACCTATGACCCATCCACGCGCTCCAGGCGGAGGCCCGCTGACGACGACATCTCCGCCGGCGGCCACTAGAGCGGATCTGATACCATTCCGCTTCAATACCGCTATCGCTTCATCGGCCGCATAACCCTTTGCGATCCCCCCAAGATCTAAGAGCATCCCACGTTTCGCAAGCCGCACTGACTGCGTCTTCTTATCAAGATCGAGCATACGGTAACCCACCAGTTGCATAGCCTTTGCCAGGCCGACCTCGTCCGGCATCTCACCTGTGCGGCGCGCTCTGCGCCAGAGCCGCACCACCGGCCCGACAGTTACATCAAACGCTCCGTCAGTCAGCGTCGACAGTTCTTGAGACCTCCCCAGTATATCGAACAGTGGACCGCTGACTTTGACCCATTCACCGCCAGACCTGCCGCACAGCATCATCAGTTCGCTAGTCGCGCGGTAATCACTCATGATAGCGTCGAGTTGCTCGATACGATTAAATGTGGCGTTTGCGACTCGAGTCGCAGTGGTTGCATCTCTTGCGTACAGGATGATGTTGAATTTCGTTCCCATATGCACCTGTGAGAACTCGAATCGCGAAGGCCTGCGCTCATTTGGTGCAGCGCTGAACGCGTTGGACAGCAAGAACAGCAGGGATATAAGCGAGAGTCTCATTTTTCTAGGGTCCTAGCGGGCCTTTGTGGCTTCGCGCCATTCCAACCCAGTTTCGCGCAAGAAATCAAGATGCAAAGACGCAGAATACCGCTAACACTCAAAAGGTTTCCAGAAGGTAACCGATGAGATCCGCAAAGGTACAACTGGTTTGTTATTGGGTCTTCTTGCTTTGGTGCTCATTGTGCGGTGTATCATTCGACACTCCTGCAAGTGATCAGACTCTCGAAAAGATCCAGGAGCTATCCCCATATTTTGAAACCATCCCAGGTACCAATATCAAATTTGAGATGGTCCCCATCGCTGGTGGAAGCTTTCTGATGGGAAGCCCGGTCGATGAACCTGGGCATTCACCAGACGAATCGCCTCAACATCAGGTTACTATCCGACCTTTTTGGATGGGACGCTTCGAAGTGACCTGGGACGAGTACGATCAGTTCGCATTCAAACAACAAATCATCAACGAGCGGGCTCTTGGAGGCCCGCAACAAAAAGGAGTGGCCGATGCGCTGACGCGACCGACGCCGCCTTACGCCGATGAGTCTTTCGGTTATGGAAAGGGCCGTCAACCGGCAATAAGCATGACCTATCACGCTGCGATGGAATACTGTCGATGGCTTTCTGCAGTGACCGGTAAACTATACAGATTGCCTACCGAGGCCGAATGGGAATATGCTGCGCGCGCAGGATCGAAGACGGCCTACTCCTTTGGCCATGATGTGGCGACGCTTGGCGCTTACGCGTGGTACGCCGAGAATTCAAGCGGCGCCCCACAGGTAGTGGGAAAGAAGAAGCCAAACGCGTGGGGCTTGTACGACATGCACGGAAATGTAGCGGAGTGGTGCATCGATCAATACGATAAGGATTTTTACAGCACGCTGAGATCGGGAATTTCGATCGGACCCGTTCTACTGCCTGATGAGCGCAGATACCCGCATGTAGTTCGAGGCGGCTCATGGGATGACGATCCGGCTCGCCTGCGAAGCGCCGCGCGGCTGGCATCTCGCAAGGAATGGAGCAAGCGCGATCCGCAAAGGCCGCAGAGCATCTGGTGGCATACCGAGGCGATTACTGTTGGTTTCCGTGTCGTTCGACCGGTTGTCGAGCAAGAAGTTCTGAAAGGAATCAAGTCAAGAATAACAAGACAGAGCCCTGATTAACTTCGACAAACACAATTCTTCAGTTTTTGTATAAGGAGGTGCTTCACGATGAACGCGCAAAAGCACTCGCGCCGTGACTTTCTTAAGACATCAACCGCCGCTGCAATGGGAGTAACCATGGCGGCTCGAATAAAAGCCATGCCTGGAGTCTATGCCGCAGGAAATGACAGCATCAGGATTGGACTGATCGGCTGCGGCGGCCGGGGAACAGGAGCAGCAGTAAATGCACTAAGCGCCGCTCCGGGAGTAAAGCTAATAGCAATGGCAGACGCGTTCAAGGACCGTCTTGACGAGAGTCGAAAGAACGTGGCAGAGACCATTACTAAGCAAATTGAAAAAGAGGCGGAGGGCGCCAAGATCACCGACAAGTTCGATGTTTCCGACAATCACTGTTTCGTAGGTCTGGACGCCTACCAAAAGCTTCTTTCGGTTTCGGATATCAACTACGTTATCCTGGCTACGCCGCCAGCTTTTCGTCCCGCACATCTCGAGGCCGCAGTCGCCGCCGGCAAGAACATTTTTACAGAAAAACCGGTGGCGGTTGATGGGACCGGTATTCGCAGCGTATTAGCGACCTACGAAAAAGCATTGGCCAAACGGCTGGCAATTGCTGCCGGCACGCAGCGCCGCCACCAGACAGGCTATCTCGAAACGATGAAGCTTATTCACGCCGGCAGAATCGGAGACTTAGTTGCGGCGCGCTGCTACTGGAATCAAGGCGGGCTTTGGAAAAAGGACCGACAGCCAGGATGGAGCGATCTGGAATGGCAGATGCGCAACTGGCTCTACTTCACCTGGCTCTCCGGCGATCACATTGTGGAACAACATGTACACAATATTGACGTGATCAACTGGGCAATGAATGCCCACCCCACAAGCGCACTTGGAATGGGCGGCAGGCAGGTTCGAACCGACCCGAGTTATGGTCACATATTCGACCACTTCACAATCGATTATGAATACGAGAATGGCGCGCACCTTATGAGCATGTGCCGCCAACAGGACGGGACCGATAAGAATGTGTCCGAGGCCCTGACCGGCACTAAAGGTAATGCGACAACGCAGGCGTCTCAACGATACGTGATTAAAAGCGAGAAGCCCTGGCAATTCCCGCGCGAATCCGATAATGAGCCCTACCAGCAGGAACACGTTGATCTGATTGCGAGCATACGAGCCAGCAAGCCGATCAATGAGCTGAAGAATGTAGCCGAAAGCACGTTGACGGCGATAATGGGACGAATGTCGGCTTACACGGGCAAGCGGGTGACATGGGAGCAGGCGATGAATTCGACCGAGAGTCTTGTGCCACCAAAGTTGGAGTGGGGGCCGTTGCCAATGCCGGGAGTGGCACTCCCAGGGCTGACGCCGCTTCTTTAAGGTTC
>DATFWY010000236.1:0-5089 GCA_035258805.1 Blastocatellia bacterium
GCGCTAGGTATCGGAGCGAACACTGCAATTTTCACTCTCCTAAACGCAGTAATCCTCAAGAATCTGCCTGTTCACGCTCCCGATCAGCTCGTGTTGTTTTCCGACTCGCCAAACGAAGGGACTTCGTTCGGCGATCCTCCCAGGGATCGATGGAAACTTTTTTCGTACTCATCTTACGAATACCTTCGTGACCACAATGAATCCCTCGATGGACTGTGCGCCTTTCGCAGCGGTGAGGCACGACTCAGCGTGCGTATGGATAACGTTGCCGGTGGCAACGCGCAACGAGCACAGGGTCATCTGGTTTCCGGCAATTACTTCACCGTGCTTGGAGTGAAATCGAAGCTTGGCCGGTTACTAACACCTGATGATGACAAGACTAGTTCCAAACCCGCCGCGGTAATCAGCCATCGTTATTGGAAGAATGAAATAGATTCGGATCCGCAGGTTGTCGGCAGAACCGTGTCAATAAACGGACAGCCATTTACGATAGTAGGCGTCACACCGCCTGAATTCTTTGGCGAACGGGTGCGTCGCGCTCCTGATTACTGGCTGCCGCTCGCATTCCAACCTCAGATCGAAATGGATGAGTCCTTCCTGGCAGATAAGACGGTTTTTTGGCTCAACCTGATGGCAAGGTTGAAACCAGGGGTTAGCGCGGAAAGCGCTCAGGCGAACCTAAACGTCGCGCTTCAACAATTTCTCACCGATCAGGCCGGATCAAATATCACCGACGAGCGACGCGCAACAATACAAGGCTCGCACGTGGAATTGGTGTCCGGCGGACGAGGTGTTTCTGGATTGCGATTCTCCTATTCAGAACCGTTGTGGATGCTAATGGCGATTGTAGGGCTGGTACTGCTCATCGCCTGCGCGAACGTTGGCAACTTGTTGCTCTCGAGATCTGCGTCTCGCGAGACTGAGATTTCACTCCGACTCGCATTGGGAGCGCGCCGCGCGAGGATCGTGAGACAACTGCTAACCGAAAGCATCCTGCTTTCGGTGATCGGAGGCGCGCTGGGCCTCCTTTTTGCTGGATGGGGTGTGGATGCGTTGGTGAAGCTCGTGGCGCGCAATTCACCATTGGATGTACAACCAGATGCAATGGTTCTTGGCTTCACTGTCGGTGTCTCTTTACTTTCCGGGGCAATTTTTGGTTTGGCCCCGGCGCTGCGTGCGAGCAGCACTGATCTTTCCTCGGCACTGAAAGCAAAGTCCTCGCGGGTAGGCGGGCTCAAGCTTCGTCTGAGTCTAGCTCCGACATTGATAGTCTCCCAGGTTGCGCTCTCCCTGGTTCTTTTGATCGGCGCCGGTCTGTTTTCAAGAAGCCTGCTGAAACTCCAACACGAGGAGCTCGGATTCAATCGCAACAACGTCTTGCTGGTTGGCATCGATACTCGCCTGGCCGGACATAAACCAAAAGAGCTTAGTGGGCTTTATGGCCGACTACTTGAACGACTCGGCTCGGTGCCAGGTGTTCGTGCAACAAGCGTGGCGACTTACAGCCCTCTCAGCGGATTATCCAGAACGAGCAGCATTACGGTCGCCGGTTATACACCGCAAAACGACGAAGAGTTGATAGTCAGCGATATGTTGATCGGCCCGGACTATTGTGCAACTTTGGATTTGCCGCTTCTTATGGGAAGAGAGCTCGGGTTACAAGATACGCCGGCTTCGGCAAAGGTGGCCGTCGTCAATCAGACATTTGCTCAACTCTTTTTTCCCAGTGAAAACCCGATCGGTCATCGGTTCGGTTATGGGGATCAGATTAAAAACAGCGGGGACATCGAGATTGTAGGCGTGATCGGAGATGTGAAATACGAAAGCGCGAAGGAGAAGCCGCTACCAACTGTCTACCGCCCGATACTGCAGGTGCAGGATGCGGGCGCCTACACGAGTAACCTGGAGATTAGAACGGAAGGCAACTCGCTGAATATCGCCGACACTGTAAGATCGGCCATCGCCCAAGTGGATGACAAGTTACCGATCGTAGGGGTGACTTCTTTCGACAAGCAGCTCGATGATTCACTCCGGCAAGAACGTTTGATCGCACAGCTAGTCAGTTTCTTTGGCGCGCTGGCCTTGTTGCTGGCGTGCGTAGGACTGTATGGAGTGATGGGTCACGCTGTCGCACGTCGGACAAACGAAATCGGCATTCGGATGGCGCTCGGCGCAGGGCGTCAGGGCATTCTTTGGATGGTTTTACGAGAAACGCTCGTCCTGGTTCTAGCTGGCATCGTCATTGGAATTCCTGTAGCCCTGGGAGCAGCGCGTTTGATTTCGGCTCAACTTTACGGGCTGAATGGCGCCGATCCACTAACCCTAGCCGGGGCGGTGACGGTGCTTATTGCTGTCGCTGCTGTCTCTGGATATCTCCCGGCCCGTCGTGCTTCGGAGGTGGATCCGATGGTCGCGTTGAGATACGAGTGAAGAAGGAGGGGGAGGGCAGGAAGCAGTAGGCAGCAAGCAGTAGGCAGAAGGCAGTAGGCAGAAGGTAGGCAGAAGGCAGAAGGCAGAAGGCAGTAGGCAGAACGCAGGCCATTACGATCGGGACTTGGATTTGAATGGAGGTACGTAAGAATGAAGAGTTTTATTTTAACGATGCTTCTAATCGGGTGTGTCGCGGTGGCTACGGCGATGACCCCGGCAACTGCTGTCGATATTTCCGGGACGTGGGTTTTCTCGGTCGACCTTGAAAACGGCGGTCACGGGGACCCGACCTTTGTTTTCAAACAAGACAAAGAATCTTTAACCGGTACGTACGATGGTCCGCTCGGCAAATATGACGTCGCCGGGTCAATCAAAGAGAATAAGGCAACTTTTGGATTTGAGTTCGAGAATGACGGCGTGAAGCGCAAGGCTAGCTACGCCGGCACGCTTGAATCAGCGACTAAGATGAACGGCACGATGGAAATCACTGATGGGCCTAAGGGCAAATGGACCGCGACCAAGAAGTAAGAATTTAGTGACGAGTGATAAGTGATCAGTCATTCGTCACTTTCCAATTGCCGCTGCTTTCTTTTCCGGTACCAACGTCACTCTCACATAATTGCTCGTGGTGAGATAAGTCTTCGCTGCCTGCTGAATCATCGCCGCATCGACTTTCTTGTAGTACTCGGGGACGTTCCACAGCAGAGCAGGATCCTCGCCCGCCTGATACCTCAACGCAATCTGACCAAGCAAATAACTGTTTACCTTGCTGCTGGTCTCAAAATCGCGCATGAGCGCTTCCCTCTCGTCGCTTACTTGCTTCTCAGTTGGACCCTGGGTCTTTAACTTTTCGATTTCCTGAAAGACGCGCTTGACCAAATCATCCGCGCGATCTGGAGAGCACCCGAATTGAATCACAATCGAATACTCGGGCTTCGGAATCCGCGAGTAGCTCGGACTGGCACCGATGCTGTAAGTGCCGCCTAACTCTTCTCGAATCGTCTCCAGCAATCTGGTCTGGAGCACGTCAGCCATGGCTCGGATCGCAACACGGTGCGTTTGATCGTGTTCGAAGGGACCCGAGAAAACAATCGCGTTCAAGCTCTTCGGCTCAATCCCCTTTTCCACTTTCTTATCGACAACGCTAGACGGGAGCTGTACACCGATATCCTTCCAGGTCTCTTTGCGGCGAATAGATGGCAACGATCCAAGATACCGCTCTACCAGTGGCTTAATCGTAGCCTCATCGAAACTTCCCACAAAAACAAACGTGAAGTCGCTGGCATCTGCAAAACGATCTTTGTAGAACGCGAGGGATTTATCGAGGTTCCATTCATCGACCATCTCTGCGGTCGAAAAGCGCCTTCTGGGATGATTCTGATAGCGAGCCTTCATTAACGCATCTGAGAATGCGAACTCAGGGATCGCCGATTGGTTGCTCAGCATGTTTTTTGCCTGGTTCGCCTGAACGGTGAACGCAGTCTGGTCGGCTCTCGGTTGCGTAAACCTGAGATAGATGAGTTGGAACATCGTCTCCAGATCTCGGCGGGAACTATTTCCACTGAGCCCTTCTTCGAGCTCTCCGATGAACGGGCTGACTGATGCAACCTTTCCGGTCATCAGTTTCCGCAGGTCAACCGCACTAAACTTGCCCACGCCTCCGGCGGTCACCACTTGAGCAGCGGTGCTCGCGGGAATGTATTCCTTGTCACTGACAAGTGACGTACCGCCCGGGCTGAACGCGCGGAACAGGATCTCGTCATTTCTAAACGTAGTAGGTTTAAGCACCACCTTGACGCC
Organism: Blastocatellia bacterium; assembly: GCA_035258805.1. Lineage (GTDB taxonomy): Bacteria > Acidobacteriota > Blastocatellia > UBA7656 > UBA7656 > Onstottus_A. Next base: position 4,231 of record DATFWY010000236.1, read on the forward strand.
GTTGTTTAGTTCCCATTCGGTGATTCCAGCCGCCTCTCTCTTTGTCGTCTTGACGATTGAGCCAGGTGTTGGAGACGAGTCAAGCAGCGTCGCAGATGCGAATGCATCGACATAGGGTTTTAAATCTTTGGTCGGAACGACCTTGATAACCTCGGCCAGTTTCAATTGGTCCGGAATAGTTGCACCAGCCTTTTCCGGAGCCCTTACGACCAACAGCCGGTTCCGATCAGGAAACCATTCCTTCGCAAGTTTATTGATCTCTTCCAGTCTTATTTCGGGCAACAAGCGCTGGTGAAGCGAGTATTCATCCTCCGCGCTCGGCAGACTTTCGTTCTCCAAAAAGTTTCGGACGTATTCGTCGGCGCGGCTTGAAGCCAGCCGATTATCCTTTTCCATCACGTTGCGCTCGTAACTGCGAAGCAGACTCTGTCTCTGCCGCTCGAGCTCGGTGGCTGTGAATCCGAACCGTGCGACACGCTCCATCTCCACAAGCAACGTATCCAGCCCCCGCTCGATCGCACCTTCCTTGACCTGGGCGAACATTGATGCCTGATCTTTTGAGCGCGAGAGGAAGCTTCCACGGCCAACGCCAGCGAAAAGAAGAGGCGAATCCGGCTTTTGTGCCAGCTCCGAAAACCGCGCACCGAACATTTGCGAAAACAGACGATCGACCATGTCCTGGCGATAGACGCCGACTGAACCTTGTTCGCGGCCTGGCAAGTTATTGTCGATCTCTACTGTTGTCGAAGTCATTTCCTTGTCAGTCACAATTGCGTAGTCAGTACCGGGGTGGTCTGGAATGTCATACTCCTTTCTGGGCTTCAGGGTCTTCGCGGCGGGTATGCCTGAAAAGTGGTTT
>DATFWY010000237.1:0-8799 GCA_035258805.1 Blastocatellia bacterium
TGAGGTTGACACTCTCGAGAACGCTCTGGTAAGGTCACATCTTCGCTGGGGCAACAAATTTATTCCTGAGTAGCTCAACGGTAGAGCATCCGGCTGTTAACCGGAGGGTTGTAGGTTCGAATCCTACCTCAGGAGCCAAAACTTCAAACATAGAGGCGGTCATCAATGTGGCCGCCTCTACTTGCATCACGGATATGTGACCGGAATTCTGGCCGCGATTAGTCTTTTCAACAACTCGGCGTTTGCCAGCGCTTAGCGCTATTGAGGTACTCAAAGCTTTCATTCATTCCAACGTCATCAACCAGATGTCTGCGTCCGTAGTGAAAAGGGAAAAATAGATCAGACGATCATCCCGGGGAAGCGTAAAGCCCCGAAATTCGTGCGGGGCGACCGATAGCACTTCGTGAAATTTACTTGACTGACTGTCGATAATGTAGAGCTTGCCCTGATGATGAAACAGCAGCCTGCGACTGTCACTCAACCAGGCAGGACTAGAACCGAAATCTGTGAGCTGGTCATACTTTTGTGATTCCAGGGAGTAGATGTCTATCCCGGACGGGGGACCTACACTATGTTCTTCATATCCCGCGATTATTCGTCCGTCCGGGGACCACGACCAGGCGTAAAGCCGAGCCGCTGGAGAGCTCATTGCGGGTAATGTCTGTGGTGTCTGCTCCTGCCAGGACTTGCTTACCTCGATGATTGAGGGATTGCTGCCTGCGTTACGGTAAACAATGCGGGTTCCGTCGGGAGACCAGATAGGGTTGATAACTGTTGCTGTAGTGTACGTAATTTGTTGCAGTCCACTTCCGTCCGGATTGATCATCCAGATTTCCCACTTGCCGCTGCGATCAGAGAAAAAAGCGATCCGTTTGCCATCAGGTGACCAGCGGGCTCCACGGTCTTTATAAGGGTCATCAGTTAACTGATGCAGACCCGTACCGTCGTGCCTAACGACATAGATGTCCTCTTGCTTATCAGTTTGGGTGTCAAAGGCTAACCATTCCCCGTCTGGTGAGAGATGAGGAACGAGTGCCAACCGCGAACCTTGAGTGATCCAGACAGGCTCGCCCACCACGGTTTCTTTTGCTGGATCAAAGGTGACCCGTTGGAGATTAGCGCTACGGACCGCGTGCACATATGCCAGGCGGCGCCCGTCGCGAGAAAAACTCACCTGCGATACGTAAGGAGATGGTGTGGTGATTGCTTCTGGAGATCCCAACACTTTCCCCGTTGTCTCTTCGATTGGCACACGCCAGAGATTCATGCTGCCCGCCCGGTCGCTTACGAAATAAAGATAATTTCCGTCCGGCGACCACACCGGACTCCCATCCATCGCGGGGTCGTTTGTCACCTCGACGGGCTCGCCTCCATCAGCAGGAATGGTCCAGATGTCTCGCTGGGCCAATCTTCGCCTACCCTGATAGGCGATCCTATATCCGTGGGGTGACCAATTAGGCTGTATCGAATCTTCCTTTGTGACTTGTCGCTTTTCTCCTGAGGCAACATTCACAATCCAGACTCGGCTATTCGGATTTTGCCGCGAGGCGGTGTCGATGGGACCGTCATCAGCGCAGATGATATCTTTCCCGTCAGGCGACCATGCGGGATTAAAGCCAAAATTAGTCAGCCGTTTGGCACTCTCTCCTGTCGCGCCCATCACAAAGATGCCACCCCCGTCACGCTCGGAACGAAAAGCAATGAACTCGCCATCAGGCGAGAATGTTGGTTGCGTATCATCGGCAGAAGATTCCTTAGTCAAGTTAATGGGATTCCGGCCTCCCACCCTTTGCAGATAAATATCCCAATTACCCGAAGCAGATCCGGCGTAAAGGAATGACTTGCCGTCAGGCGAAAGAGAGGGAAAATATTCCGGTCCAGCTTGATCAGTGAGCTGGGTGAAGGCGGCGTTTCTCAGTAATGGTCCCTTAGTCGATGGGCTGCGATTAGACAGCACGTACAACGCGACTGCCGTGATAATCATTAGCCCCAAAATCAAAGCCGCCCAACGCTTATGCTGCCTGATCTCAGTGACAATGTATTCAGCGCTTGAGGTGGAGCTTGCTATTACCGCTGCAGACTGCTCACTGCTCAATGGGCTGCCGCCCATTGGAGGCGCAGAGCGTTCGATTTCTGCCTCACGCTCCAACTCTTTTTTCAAACTCCTGAGGTCAATCGACAGATCCTTAACAGACTGATACCGCTCTTCTTTATCTTTACGCAGTGCTTTCCTGACAATCCGCTCCAACTCAGCCGGAACTTCCGGCGCGACCTGCGCCAATGGCACGGGCTCTTTCTGTAATATTAGTGAGATTACATCGCTGGCTGTTTCCCCCTCGAACGGCTGGCGTCCGGCAGCCATCTCATAGATCATCACGCCGAGGCTCCAAATGTCTGTCCTTGCATCGACCACTAGTCCGCGTGCCTGCTCCGGGGACATATAACTGACAGTGCCCATTACCACGCCGGGCTCCGTCTCTATATTGGGCAAGGTAGGAGCCACTGTGTCTACTGCTTTTATCTCGGCGAGCTTGGCCAGTCCAAAGTCTAATACTTTGGCGTAGCCATCAGTGCGAACCATTATGTTTTCAGGCTTGATGTCTCGATGAATTATTCCCGCTTGATGCGCGGCTGCCAGGGCGCTCGCTACCTGAATTGCCACATCCAGCGTCTGGCTCAAAGTTAAGCGTCCGCCACTAATGAACTGGTGTAGTGTCTCTCCATCAACGTACTCGGTAGCCATGAAGTGCAAAGAGTCTTCTTGACTGATCTCGTAAATGGTGAGGATATTCGGATGGTTCAGCGCAGAAACTGCCCGCGCCTCCTGCCGGAAACGGCGCAGTCGCTCCTCGTTCGTGGTGAACTCGCCGCGCAGCAGTTTTACGGCAACTCTTCGACCCAAGATCGTGTCCTCAGCAAGGAATACTTCACCCATGCCGCCACGCCCGATGCGGCTTAGCACTTGGTAATGGCCGATTTGGTTGCCTACGATTCGACCTGCCCGGTCATCGGCGAGCATCTCGGTGGCAGCTTCAGCGGCCACTGCTTCGAAGGAATCCCCAGCTTGATCGTGCGAAGAGATCAGCGATTCTACTTCGCTGCGAAGAACTGCATCGTGACCGCAGACTTGAGCTACAAATGCGGAGCGCTCCGCAGGTTTACGCTCAAGTGCGGATTGAAAGATCTGTTTTACTTGTTGCCACCGCTCTGGTGTCATAACTAAAGTGCGGAGAGAAGCGACGAGTAATACCGAAAACAAGACCCCAGTTTGTCACTCATCCTTTTTTGCTGTCTTCTTGATCTGTTGATGGAGCCACGCCCGCGCCATGCTCCACTCTCGCTTGACGGTTCGAGATGATATTCCCATCACTTCGGCGGTTTCTTCCACTGTAAGCCCTCCGAAGATTCGCAGCTCGACCACGCGGCTCTGCTGCGGATCTATTGTGGCCAACCGTTCAAGCACTTCGTCCAGTTCCGTCAGGTCTGTATCCCTGTCCTCAGACAGGATTGCCCCTTCACTAAGCGATATCCTGTGGTAGCTGCCGCCCCGCTTACTCGCTCGATGACTTCGGGCATAGTCTACAAGGATGCGACGCATCATCTGTGCGGCCACGCCAAAGAACTGTGCGCGGTTTTGCCAGTTGGAATTCTTCTGGTCTACGAGTCGAAGATAAGCCTCGTGAACCAGCGCGGTTGTCTGAAGAGTATGATTTGCCCGCTCGCGACGCAGATAGTGGCTGGCAAGCCTATGCAGTTCCTCATAAACCACCGGAATAAGCTTGTCTAAAGCTTCGTGATCGCCGTTGGTGCAATCCACGAGCAGTTCGGTCACGCCTTTTGACAATGGTGCCGCCATAGTGCTCCTTTTTCGCTCAGAAACCAGGGCCGTGATTATTCGCAAGCATATTCATTCATGTGACACAGAGTCAATTATTGTTTGGCCCCTTTTAGAGCCGGTTTCCGCGTTAATAGATGAGGCCGCAAAGAAGCTGGCTCCGATACGATCACAAAGAGGAATCGGAGCTACACCCTCGCGGCGAGCATTAGGCTCTTGTGCCCAGGCTGTCCAAGCCAATTGTATGGTCACGCGGGCGACCATCGCCGCGGGTGTCGTCGCGGACCCTCGCGACACCAGTACAAACGGCAATCCAACCAGAGGTTTTACACTTCATTAATGGATCGGAGGTTCGATATGAGAAGCATGATTAAAACGAACACAGTAACGCAATCAGAGGTGAAACGCAGTGACCGAATCCGGAAAACTATCTATGCGTTCGTAAGTTTTCTCGCAGTGCTTCTTGCGCTCACATGTCAGCCATTTCAGTGGCGGGCGGCCGCGCAGGATCCAATGGACGATGGCGATATGCGCTGGGTGTTCCGGCCAATCGGGATGGTCGGGGCGCTGGTTGATGACGGCTTCGTTCCCAATCCGCTCGCGAAAAAAGCGTACACCAGTATTGATTATCCCGGCGCTCTGTTAACCACAGCCTTCGGGATCAACAATAAGGGAAATATTGTTGGCTTCTATCAAGACGGCAATCACAACTCGCACGGATATGTGTATGACCAAGGGTCAAGCCGCTTTTCCTCGATTGATTATTCCAACTCGGTCTGCACCACCGGCACTGATGCGCGCGGCATTAACAAACAGGGGGACATCGTAGGCACCTGCACCGATACCGGGGGTAACTTCTACGGATATTTGCTAAGAGACGGCGTTTTTTCGCCGGTGCGAGCGCCTGGACATCTGAGCACAATTGCACAGCGCATCTCGTCTGATGGCAGGATCGTCGGGTGCATTCACGACACGAACACGAGCACGACCATGTTCGGGATGTCACACGATTCCAGCGGCTTCAATTTCTTCGGCGGTATGTTCGGCGGCCCGGATGGTATTGGCTTTATGAACAACGGTGTCAGCACGGGAGGTCGAAGATTGGTCGGATTTTTCATGGATATGAGCTTCAACCGCGTTCGGTCTTATATTGCGCGCAAAGGAGTAACAACGACGTTTGATTATCCCAGCGCCACTCTTACGCAAGCATGGGATGTGAACCCAGATGGCGACGTGGTGGGTGTTTACCGCGACACCGACGGCAGGATTCATGGCTACCTGCGTTCTGCCGAAGGCGAATTCACGCCAATTGATTTCCCTGGCGCGACGCTGACCCGCGCGTTTGGAATCAACGCCAACGGCGACATAGTGGGCACGTACGTCGCCAGCGGGGTCCAGCATGGGTTTCTGCGCAGCGTAAAACGACACGGAAATCAGTAGCGAGCTCAAAAAGGATTCACTCTGGGTAAACGAACTAACAACACCCTCGATATGGCGTAGGCGGAGCCTGACTAATACACGCACTGCCGAGGCCTCGTGGAAATTGCCCCCACACCCAGAGTGCACCCCCGGGAGGAGGGTCATGTCATTTATGGAATACTGGCAAGGGCGGGTCACCCTCCGTCAGGAGAGTAATGTTTACAGAATACTCTCCGAGTGGGTGCGCTCTCTCCGTCACGAGGGCCATGTCAAGTTACGGAACTCCCTAAGGACACATGGCCCACTGGCGGAGAGAGTATGTGACGCGCTGATTATTTCATATGACATGGCCCTCCTCCGGAGGGTCGGAGGGGACCACGCCTGAACGACTCTTCAAACAATCCACTGCCGTTAATGGTACTTGTACTTTTCATACAGTTTCAATTGAAATTACGGTTGCCTAACGGCGAGAGGCACGACATTCACTTCGGTTTCTTTGGAGTTAGATCAGGATGACACTGCTGAAGCCAGTAGAGCACGTCTTCGCGAAGATCCTTCACATACTCCACAAGCTCAGCGACATCTTTTTCCGTTGCAACGCCCGCCCTATCGTACTCGGCCGCATTCCATTTCGCCCTGCAAGTCTCGAGGTATTCGGCATCATCTTTTCGATAGTACAGAATCAATGGTAACGCGACAGTGGTGCGGTCATGCTCCGAGTCTTTCTCAGCTCGGTAACCCGAAGCAGAAAGCAGTATGGTGCAAAGCTTCAGCGCAGCGCTGTATGCGATACCGAAGCGCCAATCAGCGGATATTTGACTTTGCGCATCGGCGAGGTCGCGTTCAACGATCGCCAACAGAGTGGCGACTTCCTTCGCGCTTGTTTTGTGGGGATGGAGCCCGCCGGTTTCGGCCCATTCCTGTAAGCTCATCTTCGCACTCGATCGTAATAACTCGAATCGCTGAGTCTTGTAGAGCGGCTAGAGGAAAGCAATAAAGCCTGATCTCGTCGGCATACAGTCAAACAACGCTTTCGGTGGATGCTCAGATGTAGCGAAGCTGGTCTTTCATCTCATCCGCTGCAACATTGTTTATCGCTAGGAGTCGGCGAACGATCTCATAGGGAGAGCGAGGAACCGCAATGACGATGCCGTAATGTTTGTGACCCGACACATAGAATTCCTCGGCGAGAAATTCGAAATCGATACGGTTGTGGGTGACAAACGTACTCTGCAAACTCACCGCGGCGGCCAACTGCTGTCGATCGGTTGCGCCGATGTTCCCTGCCTCTTGAGTCGTAATGACCTTGAATCCTCGGGCCCTAACCAGATCAGCAACCAACACATCGACGTCCTCATCCAGAAGAAATCAATGAAGAGACCGCTCCTTAGCTCTTCGTGAGGGGATCGAGCTTAACGTCGGGAACGCGGTTCTGTTCGATGTATGAGTTAATTTCGTGTGGGTGATCGTTGTAGTAGCTCAAGGCGTCAAACACCTGTGCGACGGTCAAATGCGGGAGTCGATTTGGAATTTCCTCAGCAGACACACCAAGCCGATAGACCTCCACGATAGCGCGCACCGATGTCCGGGTACCCTGAATGATTGGTTCCCCACTGAGAATCTCGTCGTCCGTCACTACATAGCGATGTTCGGTAGCGGTTGTCATCCTGAAGACCCAGAACTGCACTGGTTTTTTACCACGATAAAGCACAAAAAAGGAAGGCACTTCAAAACCGTATCAAAACCCTGTGTGTGGTTGCGCAAATATCGCGAAGGCGTCTCTGACAACTCATCGTCCTTGCTGGGACATATTGCGTTTCAATCGCACTATGCCGGAAGCGTATAAAACTGATCCGCCGGAGTCCCGGTCAATTCATTCAGCCAGTATTGATAAACCTTAGCCTCGCTCTTGTAGCCGCTATGGCTCTTGATCACCTTCTTGCAGTTTACGACCTTTACGTTCGGAGAATGGCCGATGATCGCCGAAGGGTCCTCCGGACCGTTAAGACCGAGCGCCGCGTCGAAATCACCAAGAGGAAACCAGAGCTTTAAGACAGGGTCAAACTTCGAGTGAAATACGTAGGCTCCATTACACGCCTGTGTCGAGCTATAAAACTTCTCTCCGATTTCAATGGACTCATCGTCGACGGCCGGTGCGAGCATGAACAGATCCCTGATGGGCTTCCCCGGAACACCTTTCAGCGCCTGCAACGCCACTCTTGCCCCCAGGCTATGCGTATTGATGTCCAGCGAGGCCGCAACCGAAGCAATCGAGAGAAGCAAAGTCTGGACGCGAGGAGCGGCTTTCTCGGCCCGCTTCTTTGCAAATGCATACGAGATCCCAAGATTTCCTCCGGGCCAGACATAGCCGAGCAGCATGTCATACGGAGCGGTAGGACCGACAAGCCCCTGCGAGCTCATCATGGACTCGATTACGGCGTAAGAGTTTCGAATCGCCGCCTCATCATTGTTGTACCCGTGAATTAGCAAATGCAGTTTCTTTCCGGTTACCGCCGCTAGAAGATCGGCATCGCTGATATCGGTGCCCGGATCGTTCGGGATGGTCAGGTCAATATCTTTGACCGCCTCATTGTTTGAAAAGAAATTTGGCTCCCAAAAATTCTTTCTAGAGCTAATGAGTAGCATCGATCCTCCAGGACGTCGAGGTTTGGGCTCGGACCAATACGAGTGAGAGTTGTACGGATATAGACTTAAACAAACGCTTTGGTCCCATACTGATAGACGCACTATCTTCTCAAAGCAATGCCGTTCACTCAGGCCATGGCCGATTCCTGGTTTTATTCAGGACTTCTTTGAATCGTTGGAAGCAGGCTTTCGTCTATATAACTAAGCGGTATTGATCATTGTTGAAGGTAACTGAGTTTTAGGACTGTCCAGCAGGAGGATGTGTTTTATGGTTGTAACAAAAGAAGCAGGCACATACAGTGTACTTCTTATAAGTGGCTATTCTGGAAGCCAGAACGGATTCGTATACTTCTATGAGCCCTCCGGGGCCTACATCGGATACGTTGGAGTCATCAAGGATGGATCGGCTCTGCCGCCTAATGTTCAGTGGCCGAATGGGGTCCTGAACATTTACTTCCACGAAGCCGAGTTAGTTGGCCTTCTGGACACAATTCGAAACGAAAAGCCGATTTTCGTGAAATACAACACTACTCTAAAGTGGGGGTCGGTAGGTACAGATCGCGAACCGGTGGGCGAGCAAGAAGCTCCAGCGGGACCTTAGACTCACACGATTGTGCGAGCGACCTATCTCGCGTGTCGTGACCGCGATTTCGACGTGGTTCGCTCGATAGCTGCAAAGTGTGTTGTGTCCTCGACGAGGCAGCCGGTAATCGGTTGCCTCGACTTATGTGCTCTCTTGTAACTGGCGCTCGATGCATAGTCGCTGAACAGGACCAAACGCACCGAGAACACCTCCTCTCTATGACTCGTAATCATTTGTAGTTCAGGAGGTGGGATCTTGAGAACACGTCCTCGCGCGGTGCTTGCGATTACGATCGTGGAGTTGCATCCGCGGCGGT
>DATFWY010000238.1:0-8627 GCA_035258805.1 Blastocatellia bacterium
AAACTTCTCCAATCGCCGGATCATCACAATAAGCATCACATCGGCAGCAGAGATTCTCACTATTGCGTCTTGACTAATTTCATGAACCCAATTCTTGACTCGTGCCGATTCTGGAGGGGGTTGGAAATCCTCGTAAACCGCTTCCTGGGAATCAAGAAAAGGAACGATGATATGATCCTATCGCTGGTGCTGGCAGAAGAACCTGATTTCCTCGGAGACGCTTTGCGTGAGCGCTCAAGGAAAACGGCCGTAGCAGTCGACAAGAAGGAAAGGATGAAGGCGCTCGCGGTCGATACGAGGGAGTGAACGTCGTTTCACTATGGTCGGAACAGTTACAGGAGCGATCGTCTTTGCTCTCGCATTTGCCATTTCTGGCATCGCACCATCGCAAACCGCAAGGCCACACAACCGCAAGCTCAGCTGGGCGGCGAATACCGTTCCCCTGACCATACGCTCGTCGCGAGGGTGCTGCCCATCGGCAAGGCGGGTTGGGCGTGGGCGGAGAGTCGAATCGACATCCGCGTGCGCGGAAGGCTGCTTCGATCCGTCAGCTTTGGGTCAGCCGACAACGAGCACGGCGAAGGTGTCGAGCACGCGGCGTGGACGCCGGACTCGCAGTTCTTCGTGTTTAACACGTCATCGTCCGGCGGGCACATGCCGTGGCACGGGCCAGCGTACTTCTATGCCAGGCGGGAGAATCGCTTCCGCAGCCTCGACGACTACATCGGGCCGGGGCCGTGTCTGGCGTTTACCGTCGTGGCGCCCGATGTAGTGCGCATCAACATTTACGAAGCGATCACGGATGCAATGCGGGGCCATGACACATATCGGCCGGTTCGGGTGCGGCTCGGGAGACTGCGAGTCGGTGATCAATAATCACGCGCCGAACGTGGGCATGCACGCGAGCCCGAAGCGCATTGGACAGGGCTCCGCGAATTTCTCGAACGCGGGGCCGGGGATGCCAGTCGTTAGGCCATTTTGATCGCACATGAATCCAAGTTATTTCCGAATCCGATTGCCGATGCCCAACGCAATGGTGAGATTTGCTTCGTGGTTCGGGCTACCCGAGCTCGAACCACCAAAGGTGGTACCTCTGTTGGATGCAGTCGATGCGGCGTGCGATGAGAATGGCCAGTGGCGTGGATCCGCGCTGTACGTGTACGAAAACAGTGGCTGGACAGTATTTGAAGATCTATCCGGCCATTGCGGATCAATCCCCGCGGACTCGTGGCTCTCGTTTGCAGAGTCTGACGACTTCGTCTTTGCTGGGTACAATGATGCGATCAGCTATGGTGAACTAATCGTTATTGAAAACGGTACTGTTGTCCGCGAATTCCTGTATGACGCCGATAATGCCGAAGTCAATGTCAATCGAGGCGAACTCACTGGCAGCCCTATTGAGCCGATGGAATCCTGGATTGAAGCCGCCAGCTTTGTAGATGATGACGATCTCGCATATTCGGAAAACGGATTGCTGTGGTTGCACGGAAAGCCTGCTTGATATGAGGCGGAAGAGACGATAGGTGATCCCAGAACCGGAACTCTTGGAAGCGTGGCAACGCGATAAGGCGGATATTCATGGCTATCGGCTCGTCGCGGAGGCCGCGGTGGCGTTTGAGTATCGTGGGCCGCAGTTCGGCCATCCGTCGAATTATTCTGCTATCAAGATCGTCGCGACGCCGTCGCCAAACCTGTGTCTTGAGTCGGTAGCTATCTATCCGTCGTCCGTCACGACGCGCTACGCGCACCAGCTACTACTGGCAGTTGGCCGCGCGGCAGTCGACGAGCTGTTTGCCGGGTGGTATCCGTACCGATGCAAGTTGGTCGTGGACGAGGTGGGATGGGATGAGATTATGAGCAGCGAGTTAGCGATCTATCGAGCAGCGCGCGGAGCTTTATCGAAGCTTCGCCAGGAGGGGAAATGGGAACTCATCATCTAGGCTCGTTGTTTGCGCCGCCCAACCAGGCGTTGCATGCGGACGATCACGTCGGTCGCTCGGCCCGCTCGCTTGCGCTTCGCTGAACGCCAGGACGTTATGCCGAAAAACGAAGAAGCACCGCCGGTAATAGATAGCTCTCTGGTCCGAGCCTTCGCGCCCGTTCAGCCTGATGTTGCCTTTACAGGCAAGCAGTGCGTTATTGTCGGCGGCGTCGAAGCTGGTCCTGCGTCGCGGGTAGTAGTCGCATTCAATCAACGCTCCGGTGCCTACCTGCTTCTCCTATGTAATGACAGTTGGGAGTCTTTCGCTGCAGCCGCTTTCACAACGATCGAAGAAGCACTTCGGGAAGCTGAACTCTGGTACGATGGAATCTCAAAGTATTGGGTATTGACAAATTACTCAGTTGAGGAAGATCGCCAACACTTGGAGGCGTATTTCGATGGAGAAGTGTGCTCCTTTTGCGGAGCGCTACCTAATCAGGTGAACTCGATGTTCGAGGGTAATGGAGCGTGGATATGTGACAAGTGTGTTGTCGAGTTCGCCGGGTCGTTTAGCGAGAATAAAGACAACTGAGCTGAAACAAAATTTTCGACTTGCTCACACGGCTGTAAGACCCAATTGTATTCCAACGAATAACTCTCGATGCACCGGAGCGCGCAGCGCTCCTCGGTTGAAATCGGTCGTGAGCCGAGCGCCCCTGATTCTATTGTCCGGCCCGCTGCGAGTGATCTAGCATTGTGCCAACAAATTCAGAAGTACTTAGGAAAGTATTATTGAATCATTTCCCTGAGTGGAAGGATTTTGTTCACGCATCTAGCAACCGTGAAGAAAGCGAATCCGGTTTTGAGGTTCTAAGCTTGCCTGTGCGTGAAGACCTCGGCGGTCATACACTCTCTATTTATGATTTGGGAGATACTTTTCTGTTAGCTTACAACGACACGAAAGCTCGAAGACCAGCTGAACAGCAGATCGTCTTCGGCGACAGTGGCTCAGAAGAAGGTGCGAAAGCGGTTGTAGAGTGGCTGCGGGGCTTTATAGACGAGCGTATTGTTGTGGTCAGGTTCAGATACAGATGGTTGTGGCATAGTCCATACACGTTGATATTCTTCAGGCAGCGTGGCCAGAGAATTAAGAAGCCTGTTGCGGTAATATCCTGGCGAGGAACGTATGATTACGCTGCAGACGCGGTCTAAAAGGGCAGGCACCGAACCGCGCGAAGCGAGTTTCGTATGTACCCCATAAATACCCGCGCCACCGCTGATGCCAGCCGTTGGACCGCTGCTGCCTGGCAAGGAGCTTACGACTGAAGACAAAGCAAGTTTCCATAAACCAAGATCCCCTTGCTACCACGCAGCACCGGCACGCTGTTGCGGAGCTCGCTATTTGGCGCACGCGACTTCCAAATGTTCGCTTCGCCGTTTTGCCCTCCAATACATTTCGGTCAAACCCCTTCGTTGTCAAGGATCGCATTTTTGTGTCCGTCTTCTCTCCGGGAGCGGTGTTAGCCATCAACCGGAGTTCAGGAGCGATAGATTGGCGACGAAGGCTGGTGCCTTTCGGGGGATCGGAGGTGCTCTTTGCCAATTCGACTCTTTTCGCGAAATCGGACCACACGCTCTACGCGTTGGACCCGGAGACCGGAAAGGAGATCTGGAAGTTCTGCCCATACGGAACCGGTCGTGAAACGATCTACTCGGCTCCGACCGTAAGCCGTGGTCGTGTCTTCATCGGTGATCGCGCTGGTTATCTTCATGCCCTGGATGCAAGGACCGGACGGCGACTTTGGTCATTAATGACATCGCGTGCGGCGAACAATGATGTAAACGGACCGCCTCTCATCGTCGGGAATTTGGTTCTTGTCGCAACCAACGCTGGCCGGCTCGTTGCCGCTGACGCTAAGACCGGAGATGTTGTTTGGAACCGGCAAACAGGCGGGCCATCGATCAACGAAATAGCACGCGTACCAAGTGGGCTTCTGGTCGCCACGCATTCGTCCCTATGCTGGTTCGACGCTGAATCAGGTGACATGCTTGCACGTCGTTCGTTTCCTTGTCGGCAGGTTATGACCTACGTTGCAAAAGGAGATCGAACGTATGTGGTTACTGCTCCCAAGAATGGATCTTGGCGTGAGCTTGTAGGGCTCTCTGGTCAAGAAATAGTCTTCCGACGTCGAATACCATTCTTATGGACGCTCGCTCGCGTCCGAAGCGGCATCGTTGAGATTAGTTTTGGTGGCTTCGCCTTCCTGAGTCCGTTCTCGGGTGAGCGCATCAACCACGTTCAAATCGATGAGGAATGCGTGGCTGCGCACCCCGCGGAATATGGCAAACATCTGTACATCATGACATCCAAGGGTGTGCTGTGGGCTTTGCGTTGGCCTCCTTCAGGTCTCTCGGCGCGCGGTTCAACTATGGCGTGCAGCGGTGCGCGCGAGTCGATTGTTCGCAATGATTCCAGTACTACGTCGCGTGCAAGCTGACGCCTGACGTAGGCCGACCGCTTGTGACACTATCCAGAGTGTTACAAGACTATTCCCACGACGGCGTGCTGCTCCGTATGATCGGCGCTAGGGGACGGCCTGGCCTATGTTCAAGCGTTATCATCCATCCAGACACGCAATCTTAGAAATTCAGCTTGCGCCGCGCAAAGTACCGATCGCGCTTATCGCAACATGCTTCCTCTTTTCGATGACAGGTTGTTATAGCGCCAGAGCTTATCGGGGTGACGGTAAAATGATCGCCGCTCGACTTGGCTCCTGGCTGATGCATTGCACTTATTATGGGGTCGAACTTGGGTCAATCGATCTCACAAAGAAGAGCAAAAGAACATTCACAATGAAGGGCCTACCTAATGAAGAAATGTGTATTGGTTTTCGAACCAAGCTTGCAGATCAAATTGCTCCATTTGAAGACAATAAATCTGATGCGCTTGTTAAGGTTTTATTGGTGGATGAGGCAGCACGAATAGTCGTTTACGAAGAAGAGCGTTTCACTCAATGGACTTGGTCAGCCGGAGGAGAAGACTCTGTTGTGTATCATCGTGGCCACCTCGGTAATCAGGGACAGGAAGTTCTCAAGGTTGTTGATGAGGCGCACGGAACATATTTCAAACCCCGTACGAAGGTGAAATACAAATTGACCGTTGAGATCACGGAACCAGATTCGAAGGGCAGATACGATAACGTCGAGTTAGAGATAGCGAATTTATGCTACTAAGGTACGGTCACTCGGCTGGATATTCAGTTGTCTATATTTAGCGCGTTGGATCGTGAAGAGAGGCAGAGAGTACGCGGTACTTCACAAGCTGCCGAACTCGCCGCATATACGCGGCATTATGCGGCACGGTGATGCGCGATATTAGCGCCGAAATGCGTGCACTGTTTTCGCTTGAGTAAAATTGACTGCCGGAATGCCTGAAGCCGAAAACATGAGCTTCATTATGCGAGTACAAGTCATAGTGGTAGCGACGGTACTGGTCGTGAGCGCGGGTGTAGTCTCGGCTCAATGCCCTGACTGTGGTGATCAATCAGTCATCTGTGCTGCCGGATCACCGTGGTATCGAGCCAACGGGGCGGAGCTGCGGGTTTCGACGCCTGGCAGCTCGGACTACGCGCAGTGGAAGTATGCGATGCCTGACGCGGACACGCTGTCCATCGACTTCGAAACTAAGTCCCAGGGAAGTTCCCAGACGGGGAAGATTCTCCTTGTCGGCGGACGGGCGATGCTGACAAAGGGGTTTTCGCCATCCAAAGGCTACGAGATCGACGCGCTTGATATTCCAGTTCTTAACTATCAACTTGCTGTTACTCTCCTCAGCCAAGCCTTTCCCTCTGGGCCAGATAAGTTCGACGGCAAGCGGGCGATTCAACTGTTCGAACAAAAGCGTGGAATAAAGATCGCAACCATTAGCGCCTCTGGGTGTTATCCGCCGCCGTGGAGACTAAATGGTGAAATGCACCGACGAGACTCGGAAGCAATTGAATTCTCGTTCGCGTTCTTGTGCAAAGGGGAGGGTGTGCAGCAGGAGATGCAGCTCAACGGCGAATGGAAGAAAGCGATGAAGTCTCCGCAGTTGGATGCTTCTATGAGCTTGGAAGGCTGGAGTCTTTATACCCTCGGGGGCATTTCAATCAAGCAGGAAGGAGCAACTATCCTGGACTACGCTGCTCAAGCTTATCCGACGAGGCTTAAGACGCTGGGCGAGCTACAGGAGTCGATTCGGAAGCAGAACGCCAACCCAAAGGATCATCGATAGTGGTACTGAATCCATGCCGGAAACAAGTGCTAAGAACCCGTTACGGCGGAGGCCGCGAAGCGCGTTCTCATGATTCTGCCAATGACGTTCGGCTCCGCTGAACTCGAGCGTTCGGCGGCGGGAGGTCCATGCTCAGCCTCATCGAAACCATCCTTGAAGTAGGCGAGATATTTCTCTCTTGGCGCCTGTATGTGATGATCG
The DNA here is from genome assembly GCA_035258805.1 of Blastocatellia bacterium. Lineage (GTDB taxonomy): Bacteria > Acidobacteriota > Blastocatellia > UBA7656 > UBA7656 > Onstottus_A. Next base: position 6,396 of record DATFWY010000238.1, read on the forward strand.
CGCTTACAGCCTTGGTCATTTGGGTCGTGATTAGTCTCGTGTCAGACCAAACTGCTCGATGGGTCATATGCGTTCCACTAGGCATTGTCGGTTTTGTTGTCGGATTCTGCTGGCAGGTCCGTGCTGATTAAATAAGCCGAGCAGCTTACAGTTTATTCAGGCTGAAAGCTGGGCGCGGGTTTGCTTCAAACAAACCTATCAGCTTTCCATAATCGGATCGAATCAAACGGCCCGGTCATACCTGACGTGATGCAAATCCGGGCTGGTTAAAAAGAATGATCGAGCGGCTGATTTACAATGAAGTCGTATTTGACGATCTCGGCTTCCAGGCGACAGGGAGGGCCTATACCCGAGTGGAATGGAGCCAGATTCGACGCGTGGCCATGGGCCACCAGGTGGACGAAATGGCATTGGAGGATTGTTATTTCTGGGCCTTCCAAACGGATGATCCTGACCGGCTAATCGAGGTTCAAATCGAGACTGTTTCAATGATGCATTTCGATCAGGAGATTCGCCGTAGATTTGATGTGACTTCAATTCCACCGGCGAAAGATTTCGTTGATACAAAGTTTCCGATCAGGACTTACATCGTTTATCCCAAAGCGGAGCGGGGCCAGGCGCTATACTCAATTAAGACAAGACGCTGGTGTTTTTGGAAGGGAGATATTAGTTTCGCTAGGCCTTAACGCCTCAACATTGGGTCTACCTTTAGCATGTAGCGGAGGCCGAGAAATGATTCGACTTCGAATGAGTGGAGGTACTACCACTGGCGCACGAAACGACGCAAACAACCTAACTCCTCGGCTACGGCAGTTGCGGCTCGAATGGACAGGTAGTGAGGAACGACCGGAGATTGAAACGGTACTATCTCGCGTGCTGCCGCGTGATTTGGGAATTGCTTCCACAGGATGCAAGTCGGAACGGTGTGAAGGTCGCAGAACGTGAGCTCGATGGCCTTGCGAGTGCTACGGAGATTTATGAAGCCGAATATCACGCCGAAGGTGCGCTTTCAATATTGACTATAATTGCGAGCCGGAGTCTATCGAGCGGTGGATAGAGATGGTCAGAGCTATGCACCGGGAAAGACTCCTTGAACTGGTTCCAGGGATGGGCGTACAGGATCTCGAACCGCGCGAACTGCTCCGTCGCGCGGCTTACTTCGCAGATTTTGCGACAATGTACCCTCACTTGAGGCCGAAGGAACTGCGTGACGAATACGTGATATTCCTTTCGCCCAAGTTACTTGACGAGTTTTTTCCCATACTTGAGGTTGATAACGATGCTAAACGCGATTGACGTTGTCCTATGCCGCCTAACTAGCGGTTCCACCGGAGCCTGCCGCACGAGGAGAAGCCGCAAGGCTTACTATAGAGCGCGCGATTGAAGCTGAAAGAGATCCAATAGTATTGGACCAGCTAAAAGCAGCGCTGAAGGAAATGTATCGGCTCGGTATACAATGAGGAGAGCGCAATCCCGTGGCGTGCAAGATGTTATGAAATGAACATGGGTTTGTTTTGATTGCCCGTTGACGCAGCGTCGTCCGACTTGGAAACAATTCAGACCTGGACGAGGGCTCGATGCCCACGGAGATCCTCAGCGAACTTGAATCCTTGCGGACGCTTGAACAGGCGATGCATTGGGCTGCCAGTCGAAAGCCTCCGGCACGGTTGCTTAACGTCGTCACCCAGGACGAGTTCACTCACGATGTCGTCTTTCAGGCGTCGCCGGAAGTCTTCCTGGTGTTTGACACAAACTGACTCGGTGCAATCAGGGCGGTCGCTCTACTCGATCACGCGCCCGATGCCGACGAGCTGCTTGAACGCCGCGTTGCTAGTGGCTGGGCTCCTACCGCGACCCGGATGCGCGACGGCGATGTCGTACTCGGACACGCTGCGTGTCTCTACACTAAAGAATAATCAGGATACCTTACATGAAGAAAGCGCTTTTCCTGGTACTCACAGTAGTCTTGCTTCTTCCATTGTCCCGACCGCGCGCACAAACCAAAACGGAAGATTCGTCACAAAAGGCTCCTGCAAACAGAACTGCCAATCCTCAAATTCAAAAGATCGTCCGCGAAATCTCCGCTGCCAACATTGAGGCGACGATCAAGAAATTAGTCAGTTTTGGGACACGCCACTCGCTGTCTGAAACTGAAAGCAACGAACGGGGTATCGGCGCTGCTCGGAGGTGGATCAAATCAGAGTTTGATCGCTACAGCCGCGAAAGTGGCGG
>DATFWY010000239.1:0-79724 GCA_035258805.1 Blastocatellia bacterium
ATAGGAAACAAGCTCGGTCTTACTCAAGCGCTTCGCTTTCAACTGGGGATTTAGCTCAGTCAATCGTCGGACATTTTTGAAATCTGAGTCGGCCACGAAGACGTCGCCGGGTCGATTGCCGTCGGCGGAGTTGAAAACGAAATTTCTCTGGCGCGCCGGTCCAGGGAAAGTTTTTGCTTGACTTCCCCTTTCATAGAACGCGGTTATCCTGTTTCTGGGGTTTGTCGGGTGAAAAACACCACAAGACTGGTTAGCAGCACACACACGGATAGGACACTACCCTTTGCTGATTGGTATTAGCCCGGATATTGCCGCCTTCTCATCCTCCGGTTTATTCGATATATTACGCCCAACTAAGCTGAACTATAGCTTCAAAGTAGCAACTACATTTTCCAATAAGGAGACTCCAATGCGGTCTCGTCTGTTTCGCGTCTATCGCGCCGCCGGTGTGATCATTGTCGTTGTGTTTCTACGTGGTCCTCAACTTCGGGCGACCGCTGTTGCGGACATACCTACGCCGCAGCAATTCCTTGGGTTTCGAGTAGGCGAAGACAAGAAGCTTGCGCGATGGGAAAAGATCGTCGAGTACATGCAGATTATCGCCAGGGGATCAAATCGCGTGAAATTCCGCGAGCTTGGCAAGACCACAAACAACAATCCCTTCATACTTCTTGAGATAAGTTCCGCGGAGAACATTAAGAATCTCGAGCATTTAAAGCAGCTGGAACGAAAACTCTACTTCCTGGGCGGAGCTCCGACGGAATCTGAACGAGATGAATTGTTCCGTTCAGGTAAAGCCGTCGTTCTTGTGTCCTGCAATATTCATTCAACTGAAATCGGCTCGTCGCAAATGGTACTCGAGCTTGTTCATCGCCTCGCAACCGAAGATTCACCACTCGTCAAAAAGATCCTCGACAATACCATCTTTCTGCTGGTGCCAAGTTTGAATCCTGATGGCCAGATAATCGTCACAGATTGGTACAACAAGAATCTAGGCACTGAGTACGAAGCAAGCCCGCTCCCGTGGCTCTATCATCCGTACATTGGCCACGACAACAATCGCGATATGTACATGTTCACTCAGAAAGAGAGCCAGCTGACTGCGCAGCTGTTATGGCACGATTGGTTTCCGTCCGTCTGGTTGGATGAACATCAGATGGGCAGCCAGGGTGCCAGAATTTTCGTGATGCCGGCTACAGATCCGATAAACCAGAACGTTCACCCATTGATCTATCGTTGGAACGGTATTCTTGGCCAGGCCCAGGCTGCTGCGCTTGAGGCGGCCGGCAAAGAAGGAATCATCTACAACTCGACGTATACAAACTTCTGGCAGGGCGCGATGGCCTGGAGCGGGTGGTGGCACAATCAAGTCGGCTTGCTCACCGAAGTCGCCAGCGCGCGCATAGCCAGCCCTCTCGAACAGCGCAGAGCGCAGCCGGGTCGTCCGCCGGCGCCTGCGCCGGACGAAGACTTTCAGTCACAGCAACGTCGTCAGATGGAGAATCCGAACGAGCCCTTGCCGCCTCCGAGGGATATCACTCCGCGCACCGAGTATCCTCGCCCGTGGTTGGGAGGGAAATGGACTTTGCGCGACATCGTTGATTACGAATTGATTGCGACGATGGCGTTGCTTGAGACAGCTGCCGACTATCGCGAGCAGTTGCTTCATCAGATCTATGAAGTTAATCGTGCGACTGTCGAGTCCGGATTGAAGGGCGATACAACGGCGATAATTATCTCTTCAAAGCAACACGATTCTCGCGAAGCTGCTCATCTTGTCGAACGCTTGCAAATGGCAGGTATCGAGGTTTCCCAGACAGAAGCCCCGTTTGAAGTCGACGGCAAGAGCTATCCAGCCGGAACGTTTGTTATACCAATGAATCAGGTCTTTGCGAGGTATGCGAAGGACCTGCTCGAGAAGCAGACCTATCCCGAGGTCCGACGTGGACCGAACTCACCGCCGGAACCGCCATATGATGTAACGGCATGGTCGCTGGGGATGCAGATGGGTGTCGACGTGGTATTCGCAAAGAAGCCGTTGCCGGGAGGAATTAGCGTCACCCGGCTGCGTTCAACGCCGAAGGTGAACGGAGAGGTTCGAGGGGAAGGAAAGCGTTTCAGTTTCGACTATGGGGGCGCGGATTCGGCCGCCGCGATCAATCGTTTATTGAAGGCTGGCGGCGAGGCCGAGATCGTTCTGACCTCCGTCGGCGAAAAGGCCCGAGTTTCGGCAACGGGCGTTCAACGTGATGTTGTTCAAGGGCTCGCTCGAGATCTTGGAGTGGTAATTCAACCCGCGTCCGCCTCGAACGGAAAGTTGGGAACTGCTCCAGGTTCGCCAGAAAAGCCGACGCAGCCTTCAACGGTGCGATTGCTGCGAACGCCACGAATAGGTTTGTATCAATCCTGGACTGCAAACATGGATGAGGGTTGGACGCGTTGGGTGCTTGAGCAATACGGATTTGCTTATACAAATCTCCATAATGGTGACATCAAAGCTGGTCGGCTGAGGGAGAAGTTCGATTCAATCATTCTTCCGGACCAGCAGCCGCGTGACATTCTTAACGGATTTGACTTCAAAACGATTCGCGAAGAGTACCGCGGAGGAATCGGTGAACAAGGAGTCGACGCGCTACGCCAATTCATACGCGAGGGCGGAACGCTGATCGCGCTGGGCGCAAGCTGCGACTTAATGATCGATAAGTTCCCGATTCCGGTTCGCAACCTGAAGCGCGGTCTGAACAGAGATCAGCACTTTGCGCCAGGCACTATTTTGCGAATCCAGGTCGATAACAGCCACCCGATTGGCTTGGGAATGCCTGCGGAGACTTATGGGTTTTACAACAACAGTCCCTTCTTTTCGCTTGTCGAAGGGTTCTCTTCGCAGAAGGCGTCGGTAGTTGCACGTTATCCTAACTCGGATGTTGTTGCCTCTGGCTGGTTAAAAGGGGAGGAATTGATGGCTGGTCGGGCAGCAGTTGTATCGATTGAGATGTATCCGGGACGAATCGTGCTGTTTGGCTTGCGGCCCCAGCATCGGGCTCAGACGCATGCTACTTTCCCGTTGTTGTTCAATTCGTTGTATATGGTGGAATTGAAGAATTGAGTCATTGAATCATTGAATCATTTAATCATTGAATTATTGAGTCATTGAATCGTTGTGTCATTGCTACACCAGGCTTCATCCGCAGATTGCGCAGATTACGCAGAGGATAATCTGAGTGGGAATCTGAAATCTGAATCTGAATTCTGAATCCGAATCTGAAATCTGAAATGTGCAATTTGAAATGGTGGAGCAATGACTCAATGATTCAATGATTCAATCGAGCATACGAACGAACTTTCCTTTAGCGGGAGCATCCACCACTTCAGCCAAATCGTATTGATTACGTGTTGTGGCGGCACATGGTCCTCCGTCCCTTCTTAGCGCTCTTTAGAAAACAGCTTATCCATATCAAATGTTATACCGATATTCCCACGCACATCCGACTCTTTGATCAATTCTGTTCGGTTCGAAAAAGTGATGGAGATGGGGATGTGCATTCCGGTGGTGCCGATTGGGAAATCCATTTTCGCCTGACCAAAGTTGATAGATCCTTTGCGGTTTTCCTCAACTCCATTGACCAAGATTTTTGCCCCAAGAGGCTCTTCGAGCAGGTTCAAGTAGAGATACGAGAATGTGAGAGTCGATCTTCCAACGAGTCGTATTTCGGGAAGAGGCACGTCAATTTGAAAACCTCCCTGGACATCGCGCCAGCGACCGATGTCAGGACCCGGCTTTCTTCCGTTGAAGCGGGTGCCGCTAAAGTTTGCGGTGATCTCGGATTGTCCAATGAAGTGGCCAGATGCCGTAAGCAGGAAATTCCCGAGATCGGGTAGTCCGTTGATTACCCCGGGCGGAAGCGTGATGACGCCGGCGTCAGTACTGCCCAGAGTTACGATCTGACGAGTGTTTGTGTAATCAAAAGCCAGCGTGAAGGATTTGCTTACTTTGTTGAGCAAATCGACACGCGATTTGGCGTAATCGTTTACTGCTGGAATTACTTGCGTTCGGATAATCGCAAGGACTTCCGGGTGGGAATTAACCAGCGTGCGCAAAGCTTCAGCGCGAGCCATCAACTTTGTCTCGACGTCACTTGTGGACGCAGCCAGGAGCTCGCTGGACGTATCAGCAATCCAGTTATCGTAACCATCCATCTTGTTTATCGCTGCGGCAAAAACCGTGAGTGAATCGGCCACTCTCTCGCCGGCGCCATCGCGCAATTGAAACCAAAGGTCCAGGTACTTCTTATCGCGAGGATCGCGGTGGTTAATGATGTCGTAATGGCCTCCATAGCCAGTCAACTGCGAACGGTCCGCAGTAAAAGTCCCGGCATCGGATCCCTTGCTGGTATCAAAAGACGCCCAAAATGACGCCTTGTTGAGAATTCGGAACCAAAGGTTGTTTTCCTCTACCCGAATGTTTTCAGCGCGATTGCGAGGAAGGATTATTTTTGCAGGGCCGCTCGCCAGGTAATCGTGATTAACCAGCGCATTGATAATACCTGCCGGATTTGCGCGAAATGTAATCGTTGTTCCGCTTGTTTCCTGGGTTATAGCGCCATTTTCTACCGCCAGTCCGATAAGCGAAGGGACACTTCCTTTGCTGAGCAAGGAGGTTGTACCGCTCGACCCGCCTCCGTTACCGACTTGCTTATCGATTCTTCTTTGCTCAGCCTCAGACAAAAAAGGTCGAAGAGCCTGTGCCCCAGGGTCAGCTAGATACTCAGCCCACTCCAGCATATTCGAACCGATTGCCTGACTGAGACGCCCTCTGGCTAGAGATTCTTGCAGGTTCAACGCCTTCACTTGTTGCACGAGGCTGATTGTCTTTGGGAATGGCTTTCGCGGTGGAGTGGCAGGCTGTCCGTAGCTCGTGGACGCCGACAAGAGTACAAGAATTATCGATGAAATTCGCATCGGATTCTCCTTTTCGGCGAGTCTACGCGACCTGAAATTTATATGTGCGGTTGTCTGGTGGCGGCGGCACAACTGCGAGATCGTCAAACGAGCCGCTCAATGGACTATCCAGGTTGATGTCGTACTTCGCAGTTGGCGGGAAGTCGCCGGCGGCATCCGATTGGAAGTCGAAGAAGATCGATACTAAACATCGGGTTCCTGATGCTGTCGAAGCTACGAACTTTCTTGTCTCTTTGGTGGCGTCCGGTCCCTGGATGCTTGACCATTTGGCGCCAGCGGGCTGTTTTGGAAACTTAGCCAGATAAGCAGTATTGCTTGCGGTTACGGTTATGGCGATGGTATCTCCGGGCTGTACTACGAAGAACCCTTGATCATTGATCGGCATATCCATAGGTATTCTCCTTGAGGCTGACTCCAGTAGGACGCTTACGGTCATCGCACGGATAGGAGCTGGGCAGAGCTTTCCTATCGCTTAGACAAGCATCTTCCGTAAATTTGACTCTATGATTATTGGGACCACTTCTGGCGTCTTGACGGAAAATCTTAAGTAAATTCTATTACATTCTACGGGACGAAAGATTACTAAGCGCTATGTAGCCGAGCGCACGGTACTATCATCGCCGAGGTGTGTCAAGCGCTCCAGGCCAAACTCTCTCTCAGCTGTTTATGATTGTGAGATAAAAAACATTTCTGAGTTAGTTAATTCGTTGATATTGCTTTGTGAGGGTGCCGGACAGTGTGAGGTTACGCTCCTGCCTGGTAAGTCGCGCAAGTTGAAGGCGTTTCCCAAACGCGAACCTTGTACACCTGAACACGGGGATCATCGATCTCTTCCGAGACTCTGTGCAGGATGAACCCAGCGAGGTGTTCGCTTGAGGGGTTGATTTCATTATCGAAAGGCTTTAACTCATTGAGGTTTTGATGATCGAGGAACTTCATTACTCGACGGGTAGCGGCCTTCAATACCTTAAAGTCCACCAGCATACCGACGCTGTCGAGTTGCTCTCCGCGAACGTAGACTTCCACCTTCCAGTTGTGACCGTGAAGGTTCTCGCATTTGCCGCGGTAGCCCCGAAGCGCGTGCGCCGCTGAGAATTCCTCTTCGATCATTACTTCGTACATCGATCTCCTTGCCCTGTAACAGTCTTTAGAAAGAGGCTACAAAGGAGCGGTTGCCTTTGTCAATTAAGAGGCTAATCCCACCAACCGTGCGTTGGTGGGATTCATGAAACAACGTGCGGTGGGATTAGCGCTAAAGGTCGATCAATAGTTTTGTTACGACGTTCGACCTCTACTCCTGACACATATACTCCTGACACACAGTTGTCGCACTCTTTGTCGCTCCTGTATCATTACACGCTTGCAGCGGGCTCGATCGGCCTGTCTATGAGGAGGCGTTCACTGTGAAGCACAAAATTACGCTTATTCCTGGCGACGGAATAGGCCCCGAAGTCACCGGGGCAACCATTTCAGTCCTGCGCGCTACCGGCTTTGAAGCCGAGTGGGAAACCTTCGTTGTTGGCGCGGAAGCAGTCTCTCGAGGTGAAGACCCGTTGCCTCAGGAACTCATCGAATCAATCAGACGAAACAAGATTGCTCTAAAGGGACCTGTAGCGACGCCCGTTGGAACCGGATTCGTTAGCTCAAACGTGCGCCTGCGAAAGGCGCTGGATCTCTACGCCAATCTTCGGCCGGTCAAATCGCTCAAAGGAGTTTCAAGCCGCTACGAAAACGTAGACTTAATTGTTGTGCGGGAAAATACGGAAGACCTTTATTCAGGCCTCGAACATGAAGTTGTACCCGGCGTGGTCGAAAGTCTAAAGATCATCACCGATAAGGCTTCTCGTCGTATTGCAAAGTTCGCGTTCGACTATGCCCAACGTGAGGGTCGCAAGAAAGTCACCGCTATTCACAAAGCGAACATTATGAAAATGTCAGATGGATTGTTCCTCCGGTGTTTTCGAGAAGTCGCGGAGGACTATCCGGAAATCGAGGCGAATGATCTGATCGTAGACAATGCCTGTATGCAGTTGGTCATTGATCCTGGGCAGTTCGATGTATTGCTGCTGGAAAATCTCTACGGCGATATCATCTCGGATCTTGGGGCGGGACTTATCGGCGGATTGGGTGTTGCACCCGGCGCAAACATCGGGGAAGACATCGCGGTGTTTGAAGCCGTTCACGGCGCCGCGCCAACGATCGCCGGAAGAGGAATTGCTAATCCTACCGCCATCCTGTTGAGCGCTGTTCTGATGTTAAAGTATCTTGACGAGCGCGAGAGGGCGGATCGAGTTCAACGCGCGCTTGAAAAGGTTCTGGCGGATGGTGCTGTGTTAACTCGCGATCTCGGCGGTCAGGCTACAACCCTTGACTTTACCGAAGCCATCATTAGAGCTCTTTAGACAGTTTAACTAGTCGTTTGGCCGTCGCATCATCCAGTAGAACCGCCGCGAAATGTTAGGAGAGAGAAGACAACCTTAAATGAAGATCGTAGCCAACCGAACCGGTCTCGCAGAGATAAATCAAGATGTGCTCATCGTGCCTGTGTTCGAGGGCGAAACACCCCGCGATTCTGAGAACGCCTCTGGGTTGGCGGCTCTGGATCACCTAACCAGCGGGGCGGTAGCCGCTGTCTTTGATGCTGGAGAGATAACTGGTAAACCCGATCAGTGGGTGATGCTCCATAATGTTGGCCAGCTCTCCGCTAAACGATTAATGCTTTACGGGGGCGGCAATCGGGAAGGAATTGACTCAACCAGAGTTGGACGGCTGGTTGGAGCTGCGGTGCGACTGCTTACGAAGAACCGCGGAATACGGTCAGCGGCATTTCTGGTAACACGATCCCTCGAGATTGAATCTCACGTTCAGGCAATCGTCGAAGGTGCCTTGATCGGTCAAGTGAGCGGCGATCTTTATAGATCGAATAACGAACAGGTTTCCAAGATCGAAAGTTTGGAACTTGTTAGTGAACTGAGCGAGCCGCCTAACTTCGATCGAGCCATTGCCTCCGGGCTGGCGATGGCAGAGTCAACCAATCTGGCGCGGATGCTCGGGTATGAACCCTCCAATGTCCTGACCCCGAACGAACTGGCGCTTCGCGCGCAGAAGATGGCTGAGCAGGAAGGGCTCGGCTTCGATGCGTTGACCGAGGACGAAATGAAGCTGCTCGGAATGGGAGCGCTTCTGGCAGTTTCGCGAGGCAGCAACGAGCCTGCGCGGCTCATTGTCATAACCTACGACCCGGCTCGAGGTGAAGAAAAGCCTCAATCATCCGAACTCATCGCGCTCGTCGGAAAGGGAATTACCTTTGACTCCGGAGGGATCTCGATCAAACCCGCGGCAAAAATGGAGGACATGAAGTACGACATGGGCGGCGGCGCGGCGGTTATCGGAGCGATGCAAGCCATAGCCCGGCTTCGTCCAAATGTTCGAGTTATCGGTCTTGTGCCAGCCTCCGAAAACCTGCCCTCCGGACGTGCTGTCAAACCCGGAGACGTCGTTCGCAGCTTGAGCGGAAAAACCATAGAAGTTGTAAACACCGACGCCGAGGGCCGACTCATTCTGGCAGATGCGATTACCTACGCGATCCGCCGCGGAGCGACGTGTGTGGTTGATGCAGCGACACTCACTGGTGCTTGTGTCATAGCTCTTGGAGAAACGCGCGCTGCCGTGATGGGAACGGATCAGCGACTGATAGATGATTTGATTGCTGCCGGCGAGCAGTGTGGAGAACGCCTATGGCCTTTGCCACTCGACACCGCTTATGGAGAAATAATTCGAAGCGACATTGCCGATGTAAAGAACGTCGGCAATCGAACGGCCGGTTCTATTACTGCAGGATATTTTTTGAAACACTTTGCTGGATCAGTGCCCTGGGCACACATGGACATAGCCGGCACCGCGTGGTTTGAGAAAGAGAGGCCTTACATCGCAAAGGGTGCGACTGGCTTCGGCGTTCGGTTGATGACTAATTTCGTATTAAATCGAGCAGCAAAGTAGAGTCTGTATGGAGAGAGCACTTATGTCGAAAGAGATAATTCATAAGCAAGTGGTGATACTCGGTTCGGGACCCGCGGGATTAACCGCCGCGATTTATGCATCCCGTGCCAACCTCAGTCCGCTGGTTGTTGAAGGCCCCGAACCTGGCGGACAACTGATGATTACGACGGATGTCGATAACTATCCCGGCTTTGCCAAAGGTATTCTCGGCCCCGAATTGATGGAACAGTTTCGCGAACAGGCGAGGCGGTTCGGCACGGAGTTTCTAATGAGCTGGGTCATCAACGCGGATTTGAGCCAGCGACCCTTTACACTGGAGACAGAGGATCACGAGATCAAAGCGGATACGTTGATAATTGCATCGGGCGCATCGGCGAAGTGGCTGGGAATTCCGGGCGAAGCTCCGACGCCGCAGGGCTTCGGCGGTAATGGAGTTTCTGCCTGCGCCACCTGCGACGGGTTCTTTTTTAAAGGCAAACCGCTCGTTGTAGTCGGCGGCGGTGATACCGCAATGGAGGAAGCGACGTTTCTTACAAAGTTCGCAACCGGTGTAACGGTCATACACCGTCGCGATACGTTGCGCGCATCGAAGATCATGCAGGATAAGGCGTTTCGGAATGAGAAGATAGATTTCATCTGGGACACTGGCGTCGAAGAAATTCTTGGCGCTAAAGAGACCGGAGTCACCGGAGTACGCCTGAGAAATCTTAAGACCCAGAAAGAACGACTGTTTCCCACTGAAGGAGTTTTTGTTGCGATCGGTCATAAGCCGAATACCGATCTGTTCAAGGGTCAGCTGGAAATGGACGAGGTAGGCTACATCAAGACCCGCGAACGGTCGACAGCCACTAACATCCCCGGCGTTTTTGCGTGTGGCGATGCTCAGGACTCGGTGTACCGGCAGGCAGTAACCGCAGCGGGCACTGGATGCATGGCGGCAATCGATGCCGAGCACTTCCTGGATCATCACCCGATTGATGCTGAGAAAGTTAAAGCGGAACCAGAGCTCGCAACTAAGTAAAGTCTCTGGCGATCGAATGGTAAGAAGCGTTTCACCGTCATCCGTAGAAGCTGAACCTGACGCCTATGCCAACCGACCTGGAATAGGTCAACAGTTCCTTTCATTCGTCGAAGTATTGCTTCTGGGCGGGTGGCTAGGCTCAATGATGTTCTTCAGCTTCGCGGTTGCACCCAGCGCGTTTGCGGTGTTGCCCACGCGTGAAATGGCGGGCGTCATCGTTACGAGCACCATCGGCAAGGTTGAAGTGATCGGGCTGATAATCGGTCCAATCCTCATTCTGATCAACGCAGTAAAGACGGGTAGTTCAAGCGCAGCAAGGTTTCTGAGGATCGGTCTGATCGGTTTGATGGTAATTTGCGCCGCGTTATCGCGGTTTTGGATCTCACCATCAATGGTTTCCCTCCGCGCGTCAATGGGAGGACACATCGACGATGTCTCACCGGCTGATCCGATGCGACTTCACTTCAACGATCTGCATCAGTACTCGGTTGCTCTGATGGGAATCGCGATCGTCGCTGGTCTCGTTTCGCTATTTCTCACCGTTCAATCATGGCTCAGACGATAGAAAAACAGGTCGCGTTGTGTCCGCTTTGCCGTGAGGAAATCGACCTCGATATTCCCGAGTGGCGCGTTTCGACAGAGTGGAGGGTTTTACTCGCGGATCGGGAAAAGCTGGTTACCTTGTCGCAGCTCTTCCACGAAAAGCGCTCCCTCGAAGAAGCAGCGCGAGCAGTCTCGATCTCGAGCCAACAGGCATCTCGTATGCTGAACTTCCTGGGTACGGAACTCTGTGGTTGTCGAACTGTCACGTGTGTGTCCTGCCTTGACGATTATCGAAGCGAACTATAATCTCGCCTGAACTCGTGGAGACCCCTACTGTCAAAACGGAACCTGTTGCTCAGAGCACGGACACGGTTGGACTGGAACGAAGCCTTGGTCTGATCAGCGCGATCGCAGTGCTGATCGGTTCCACTATCGGTACCGGCATATTCCGATCGCCCGCGGGAATCGCAACCAGAGTTCCAGATGAAGGACTGTACTTATTGCTGTGGGCGCTGGGAGGATTTTTCTCTCTTTGCGGCGCTCTTACGCTTGCAGAGCTCGCCGGAGCATTGCCGCATACTGGAGGCGTGTTTGTCTATTTGCGGGAGGGATGGGGACGGCTACCGGCCTTTTTGTTTGGGTGGTCGGAGCTCACGATCATTCGCGCTTCGGCACTTGGGGCCGTGGCCACGGTATTCGCTGAATACTTATTAAGGTTGATAGGTAAAGAGAGCGCAGCGGGAGTGCACTACGTTGCCGCGGGAGCGATCCTGGTCGTCGCGGTTTTTAACATTGTTGGCGTGAGACTCGGGGCACTGGTCCAAAATCTCACAACCGGGACCAAGTATGGCGCGCTGGTCCTGCTGGTGCTTGCAGCTTTTTTGATTGGCGGCCACAACCCGGCTCCGGCGCCGACTCGAACAGCAGAGGTGCCTGGCGAGACGTCGCTTGTAATGTTCGGGCTTGCGTTTATTTCATTGCTATGGGTCTACGACGGATGGGCGGATGTCACCTTCCTCAGCGGTGAGGTAAAGCGACCCGAGCGAAACTTACCTTTGACGATCGTTGGCGGTACTCTCGCGGTGATCGCGATCTATTTGCTTGCGAACTTCGCTTATCTCCACCTTCTTGATATTCGTCAGATAGCCGGATCAAAGCTTGTGGCTGCGGACACCGCGTATCGCGTTGTGGGTGAAACCGGCGTCAAGCTGGTGTCGATCGCGGTGATGATTTCTGCATTCGGAACGCTGAACGGCTCGATGATGACCGGACCGAGAATCTTCTTTGCGATGGCCGACGATGGCCTGTTTTTTAAGAAGATCGCCGCGGTACATCCGCGTTTCAAGACGCCTCACGTCGCAATCTCGCTGGCGGCGGTCCTTGCAATTATTTTCGTGATGGTACGTTCTTTTGAGCAGCTGGCTGATGCTTTTGTGTTGGCGATCTGGCCGTTTTATGCGGGTGGTGCGGCGGCGGTTTACACGTTGAGAAGGAAGCGACCGGACCTTCCGCGGGCTTATCGAACGTGGGGTTTTCCAGTTACGCCGATACTTTTTATTTTGGCGGTGGCTCTGCTGATTGGAAATGCATTGGTAGAAGATGTGTCCCACGGCATGCGTGACAACTTCAGCTATTACCGAGCCCTGTTTACGGGTAACGCTTTGCCGTACGAGTCCAGCGGTGCGCTGTTGGTGTTTGCAATAGTGCTTGCAGGGATTCCGGCGTACTATATCTGGAATGCGGTTCATTCAAGGAACAAGGTACCGTAGACTGTCCAGTCTGCGGCCGCTTTCATAATCGGAGTGATTAGGTAACAAGAGCCGCAGACCAGACAGTCTACGGTACGTCGCAGGACATCGTAGAACCTGAGTTCTACGCAAGATATAATTCCTACATGGTTCAAACTGCTAAGGCCAAACCCGCCAAGCCGGCCAGAACTCGATCTTTTATTCGACGCAAAACTCCCTCTCGCTGGCGCAAGTGGCTAAAAGTATCTCTTATAGCCGTTCTAATTCTCGCCTTCTTATATCAGTCGTGGATCACCTTAAGCATTGTTCGTTACCGAACATCAAATCCTGCGAGCACTGCACTAATGGATCAACGAGCATCAGAAGACCGCGCGAAAGGCGAAGAGGTAAAGCACGTTCAGATCTGGGTTCCGTATGACAAGATCTCACGAAACCTCACTCGTGCGGTGCTGGCCGGCGAGGACTCGCGGTTTTTTGATCATGCGGGCTTTGATTGGGAAGAGATTGGAAAGGCACTCGAGAAGGATTGGAACGAAGGCCAGTTCAAAAGGGGAGCGTCTACCATCAGTCAGCAGCTGGCGAAGAACCTCTTTCTGTCTACTTCAAAGAACCCGCTGCGCAAGCTCCACGAGGCGGTGATCACCAAAGAGATGGAATGGATTTTAGGGAAAAGGCGAATATTGGAGATCTATTTGAACGTGATCGAATGGGGCGATGGGGTTTATGGTGCGGAGGCTGCGTCTCGGACTTATTTTAATACCTCAGCTTCCGCGCTTAGCGCCGATCAGGCGGCATTTTTATCGGCGATCATTCCGAATCCGAACGGTGCTTTCAATCCGACAACTCATCGACGGCGTGTAGAACGACGCAAGAACCTGATTGAACGGCTTATGCGTCACGTGGTAGTGCCAAGAGATCTCGATTAAGAGACAATCGCTTCGGCTTCGATTTCGACCAACATATCAGGATCGATCAACCGGCTCACTTCGATCATACTCGTAGCCGGACGGATGTCTCGGAAGACCTCTCCGTGAGCGCGACCGATCTTTTCCCATTCGCTTATGTCGGTAACGTAGATCCTGGTACGTACGACATCCTTGAAGCTTGCTCCGGCAGCATTGAGGGCGGTCTCAATATTCTTGAGAGTCTGAACGGCTTGAGCGTAAGCGTCTCCCTTGCCGACAACATTGCCGGACGCGTCAGTAGCTGTCGTTCCTGAAACATGAATGGCGTCGCCGATTCTCACTGCTCGTGAATATCCAACGATCGGCTCCCACGGTGTGCCGCTAGCGATGTTTCGCCTCTGCATATGAGCCTCTTAACTTAGCGACTCTGCGGTACTTTGCGTCTTTGCGCGAAACCTGTCTTTCAATTCTTAGAAAATGAATTGCACGGTTCGCGCAAAGGCGCAAAGTACCGCAAAGCTCGCTAAGAATTACGCAAACCTGATCCACCCACTGCCTTCATGGCCGAAATGAAACAGGTTCGGGTGAATGATTTCCGCAAGTATTTCCAGCGATTCTGCGAGGCGCGGTCCGGGTCGATTAAAATACTGATTGCCATCGGCTACAAAGACTCGGCCGCCTTTTACCGATTTCAAACTGTCCCATTTCGGTTTGTTGCTCAGGATGTTCATCTCTTCGAGCGTACGCGGCATGTCAAAGCCGCAGGGAGAAACGAATATGATGTCAGGGTCTTTTGCGACAAGCTCCTCCCAGGTCATCCAGGGCGAATGCTTGCCCGCTTCACCAAAAAGGTTTACGCCGCCTGCCATCGAGATCAATTCGGGCATCCAGTTTCCGCCAGCCATCAATGGGTCTATCCACTCAACGTAGGCCACGGTCGGATTCGAGTCGACCCAATGAGTTCGCTGGACAATATCATCCATTCGGCCTCGGAGCTCGTCGACAAGTTGTTCGGCGCTGTCTGAGGCACTCAGAGCCTCGCCGACCCGAATAATGTCGGTCCAAACATCGTCGAGCGAGTTGGGTTCCAGGGAAACAATCATTGGTTGAGAGCTGGTTAATTGGCATACTGCTGCTTCGACGTCCTTGAGGCTCACCGCGCAGACTTCGCATTGAGACTGCGTGATGATGTGAGTGGGATTTAACTCTTCGAGGAGAGCGGGATCGACTCGATAGACGCTCAGAGCTTCCTCTACGATTGATTTGACGCGTTGATCAATTTCGAGACTGGATCCTTCGACTTTAAATTTCGGGCTCGTGAGCTGCGGGAGTGATTTCACTGAGGCAGGGTAATCGCACTCGTGGGAGCGTCCGACGAGTTGGCTTTCGAATCCGAGGGCACAGACGATTTCAGTGGCGCTTGCGATGAGCGATACGATTCGGTTTGTCATCCCCGGCTCTTCGAGACCAGCATATTTTAAGGTTTTACGCGAATCGCCCTTGGTTTTTGCTTCACGCAACCTGGGAACGCATATCTCAATTTTACGCCTGTCTCATCCTTTTCAACTCGGATGGCAGCTGTGTTCGTTCGTAGCGCGACGCTGGTCTTCCCGCTATCTTTGATCAGTTTTTCAACGGTGGCGCAGTTTGCGACCTCCTCTTGGTCAATGGTCATCTCGCTATACAACAAGCCGCTCAACCCCTTCAATATCCTGATCGAGAATCGTCCGTCGTCATCAGTAATCTCAATGGAATCGCCATCTACGTCATCGATCGTCTCATCAGCTCTGAAGAACACCGACGCGCCTGTAGCGGGTTTGCCATCCTCAAAAAGGACGATCCCTTGGATGGTAGTGACCGGTTCTGTCTTGGGAACAAGAATGTCGATTCCCTCTAGCGTTTGACCATCGCCGACATTGATCACAGTACCCTTCTCGCGATCGAACGTATTTGGGTAATAAACAGTATGGAATGGCTCTTTACTGCTGATCAGACCGCGATGGTTCGCTGCGATTAGATAGCTTCCGGAGGGGATTCCGGTGAGTTCAAAACTGCCTAGATCATCTGTACACGCTAGCTTACGCGACGATGTGTTGCCCTGGACGGGAAGGAGCGTGACGCAGACGCCGTCCATTGCGACTCCGGTCGGGGTTAGGACCCTACTACGTATCGTTTTATCCGCACGGTAGGTAACGTTAAAATAAGCCTGCTTCCCACTCTCTACAACGAACTCAAACTTTTCTCGGTTTGAAGTGTCGGCGTCAACGTGTGAATCCTCTGGGATCGCGCTGACTGCCAAGGTCGAAGGCCTTGAAAGGACGAACGCTGATAGGAACACTAGACCGAACAACACACTGCGTTTCAGAGGCCCTCTCGCCATACGCTACCTTGGTAAGGGTTAAAAACGAATGCTTAAATCAAGCCTTCGTATAGATCTCGGCTCCTGCCTGTTTGAATTCCTCAGACTTCTCCTTCAATCCGCTCTCAAGCGCAACCACTTCGCTCAGGTTGTGTGAGGCAGCATAATCGCGGACCTCTTGGGTGATCTTCATCGAACAAAAATGCGGGCCGCACATTGAACAGAAATGTGCGAGCTTCGCCCCTTCCTGCGGCAACGTCTCATCGTGATACTGCTGAGCCAGGTCGGGATCAAGCGCCAGGTTGAACTGGTCTTCCCAACGGAACTCGAAGCGCGCTTTCGAAAGAGCATTGTCCCAGTACTGCGCGCCGGGATGACCCTTGGCCAGATCCGCTGCGTGCGCCGCGATCTTGTAAGCGATAACGCCGTCCTTCACATCCTGCTTGTCGGGTAACCCGAGATGTTCCTTGGGCGTCACATAACAAAGCATCGCGGTGCCGAACCAGCCGATCATCGCCGCACCAATCGCCGATGTGATGTGGTCGTAGCCCGGCGCGACGTCGGTAACCAGCGGACCGAGAGTGTAGAACGGAGCTTCGGAACAAACCTCGAGTTGCCGGTCTACATTTTCCTTGATCAAGTGCATTGGCACGTGACCGGGACCTTCGATCATGACCTGACAATCGAGATCCCATGCGATCTTCGTCAACTCGCCCAACGTATCCAACTCGGCAAACTGAGCTTCGTCGTTCGCATCAGCAATTGAACCTGGACGCAAACCGTCGCCCAAGCTAAATGACACGTCGTAAGCCCGCATAACCTCGCAGATCTCTCGGAAGTGGGTATACAGAAAACTCTCCTGGTGATGAGCCAGACACCACTTGGCCATGATCGATCCGCCGCGTGACACAATTCCGGTCGTTCGCCGTGCAGTCAGCGGAATGTATCGCAGAAGCACGCCGGCGTGGATCGTGAAATAGTCCACTCCTTGTTCGGCTTGCTCGATGAGCGCATCTCGATAGATCTCCCAGGTTAACTCTTCGGCCTTGCCGCCGACTTTTTCTAAAGCCTGATAGATGGGAACGGTTCCGATCGGCACGGGCGAATTGCGGATAATCCACTCGCGAGTCGTGTGAATGTTCCGGCCGGTCGAAAGATCCATAACCGTGTCCGAACCCCATTTGATCGACCAGCGCATCTTTTCGACTTCTTCTTCGATCGATGATGCCACCGCCGAGTTGCCGATGTTGGCGTTGATCTTCACCAGGAAGTTGCGCCCGATGATCATCGGCTCGCTTTCCGGATGATTGATGTTTGCCGGAATGATTGCCCGGCCACGAGCAACCTCATCGCGGACAAATTCGGGAGTTATGTGAGAGAGCGTTCGAGCGCCGAAGGATTGACCGACGTGTTGAAACTGAAGCGAGCTGCGATCATCTTTGGCGGCTTCGAAGGCTCGTTGCCGGCCCATGTTCTCGCGGATCGCGATGAACTCCATTTCCGGCGTAACGATGCCCTGGCGAGCGTAATAGATCTGAGTGACCGCGCCACCGGTTTTCGCACGGAGCGGACGTCGGCGAGCCCCCGGGAACGGATCGAGCCGACCCCTGTCTTTCACCAGTGCAAGGTCACGAGCTCCTTCCGTGAGATAACCGTCATCCTGCGGAACGATCTCGCGACCTTCGTATTCTTCAACACCGCCGCGAGCGATGATCCAGTCGCGACGTAGTGCCGGAAGGCCGTCGTGTACACTTGAGGTAATGTTCGGGTCGCCCCACGGACCGCTGGAATCGTAAATCCGCACGGGTCGATTCTCTTCAACCGAATCATTGATGCCACGAGTGACGTTCAAATGAACTTCACGCATCGGCACGCGAATGTCCGGGCTGTCGCCCTGGATGTATATTCGGTTCGAAGCAGGGAACTGGAAACCGCTTTCGGAGTGCGTTTCTGAGTTTTTGGAAGTAGTCATTTTTTGCTCCCTTCGACGGCATTATCCGTATCAGGTTCAAGGGGTCTCCCAATTGGGACTCTCAGCCTCCTGTGAAGCTCCCCCGGATAATTGGATCTAAAGAACTATGCCCGATCTCTTTAATCGGTAAGGCCAGCTTAGCAATTATTCAAACAGATCATCAACCGGCAAGGACCAGCCTGGAAGCGCCGGGCCGGCATCGGCGATTTCGCCACTGTGAAAGACTCTTGAAGCGTTCGGATTGACCGCAAGGGAACTCCTGATGACTCGATCCCGGAGAACATCGACATCCCACACGACCTGAGTGCCTGCAGCAAAGTAATCTGATCGCTTCCTTGCGATCAGGGTCTCGGCGCTCAATCCGTAGTCATCCTCGCCTCTTACTTCAACCGCGAAGAGAGGAGGGCCCTGCAGGAATTTGCCGATGCTTCTTGGACCAATATAAAACGCCGCGTCAGGGCTGAAAGACTTGCGGTTAGGGAGATCGACGATGAATGCAGCGTTGTCAGTGTAAGCGCGGCCGGTTTTTGTGCGGCGAGCAAATGCCCGCAAGCTGACGGCTATCTCAAACGCGGCACTGCTTGGCAGGTCTCCGATGGGGCCCAGGAGAACAAGTTCTCCTTCCACAATCTCAGCTTTGCTTCGTGTCAGGAAGAGATCTTCGATTGTTGGTTCGGTTTCTTTGCTCATATTTGCGACTCGCAGGGATGCGCGCGCCCCCCGGTATCGAAATCTCGAGTCGAATTATAACCTAGTCAAATGTGAGTTGCAGCAGTTGTCTTATTCGATTCTTAGCGTTCCTGTGAGGAGCCGAAATTTGCGTTCAGGTTTCGCGCAAAGATGCAAAGGCCGCTAAGACACCAAGAGGTTCTCCATCACCAGGACTCGACCTGCCCACCAAGCGCGCGATAAAGCGGCTTCGCTATCGCAATTATGACTATGGCCACGATAGCGCCCGCCACGACATCGATCAGGTAGTGATATCGCAAGTACACCGTTGAAATGATTATTCCGGTACCAATAGGGAGCAGCCACCAAAATACTCTCTTATGAAACACACGTGCATAGTAAAGGACCAGCAAGCTGAGCTCAGTGTGACCACTGGGAAAACAGTCTCTGGTAATTCCTTCCGCGCGATCAAGCATCTCGCGTACAGAAGCAAAGAGCCAGATACCAGTAAGCGGTACTGTCTGTGCTTTTGCAATCTCCGGCAGGAACCGCGGTCCGGTTGCTGGAACTGAAATGTACCCGAGATACGAAACGTAGAATCCCAACACGACAACGAACACCCAAAAGTAAAAGTCCGGTGTCTCGCGCCTCCACAGCACGATCCCTAGGACTATTGGCACAAAGTAGTAACACGAATATGTGAGTTGAAGTACTTCGGTTAATGGAGGCCATGTGAACCGCTCCAGCCAAATAGTCGGATGAACTCCCCACAAACGATAATCGATTGCCGCAAGCGTCGCATCAAAATCTCGAGGGTGTATTTGGGGGATCAAATACGTTAGCTCTTTGTAGGTAACCGGAATGAGCAGAACCGGGTACCAACCGCGAATAAACGAGCCGAGAACTAGCGATATGCTCGAACCAGTTGATGGGTTGCGCGAGGAACCGAGCCCGGACGCAGTTGCTATCGGGAGTGCCCGGGCGACCAGCAAAATCAGGCCAATCAGAACCGCGTGGCCCGCGCCAAACACCCACCACAAGTCAATTCTGTTAGCAGAGAAAAGGATCAGAGAAGTTATTATTACCAGGTAGGCGATCGCCACTTTGTCGGCGGGATTGAGACCCACGGTCCGGGTAGACTCAACACTTCTAACAATCTGAGCTGCCGGTCTTTCTAACTCACCCCTAAGGAGATCTGGGCCTCCTCCCGGCTTCGGATGAGTCTTCACAACCATCCCTCGCTCTTGTACCACGCGATCGTCTCTCGCAGCCCTTCTTCGAGGTCGATCTTCGGATCGTAACTGAGCTCGCTTCTGGCGCGTTCGATGGAACAGGTCCAGCCTGTCTGCGAAAGATCGGTGACTTTGTCTCGATTGATGACCGGAGGTCTTCCCAGCAGCGCCGCGGCACCCTCGGCAGCGAAGGCCACGCCGTAGGCGACCGGCCGCGGGATGGTAAACGTGCGTAGGCGACGTCGCATCAGCGCAGCGATGAGATCTGCGACCGCTCGCATCGAGTAGTCATCCGCGCTTGAAATGAAATAAGTTCGGGCCAGTGATTTGTCGCTTTCAGCTGCGAGAATAATCCCATCCGCAAGGTCGCGAGCATGTATCAGACTCACTCGTTTTTCTTGGCGGCCGATCATCGGGAACATCCCGCCTTTGACTGCTTTGAAGAACTCGAAGATGCCATAGTCGCGCGGACCATACACTGCAGGAGGCCTGACAATTGTGACCGGCAAGACGCCCGAGACCATTCGGACGGCCTCTTCGCCCATCAGCTTGGAACGACCATAAGGAGTGATCGGCGCAGGTTCGGTGTCCTCATTGACTGGTACGCCGTTCCGCGCCGGTCCTACTGCTGCAAGCGAACTCACATAAACGAATCGCTTTATGTTTGCTGAACGCTTGACCGCTTCGGCAAGCAAAGTCTCGGTACCCTTGTGGTTGACGGTAAAGTAGTCCGCGGCCCGGCGTGCGAAAGTCGTACCTGCAACGTGATAAATGGTGTCCACGCCCTCGAACGCCTCGTCCCAATCGGTGGAGTGATCTAACCCGCCATAGACAAGGTTAATCTGGAGATCTTTGACATATCGAAGGTTGCTTGACTTACGTACAAGGCAACTGAGGCGATTGCCGCGTTCGAGGAGGCGATCGACGAGATGGCTGCCGACGAAGCCGGTCGCGCCGGTTACGAGGATTGTTCCGAAATTGTTTGATTCGCTCATATTAGTGGTTCGACGTAGCGTAGACTGAGGTAGCGTAGACTGTCCAGTCTGAGCACTGACCTTGGTATCCATTGCTTTCCAGCGCTGCGCAGACCGGACAGTCTACGTTACCTCTGCGCACTGACTTGATCCATTGCTTCCCAGCGCTGCGCAGGCTGGACAGTCTACGCTACCTCTGCGGACTGATTTGAGCCATCGCTTCCGCTGCGCAGACTGGACAGTCAACGCTACCTCGGAAAAATCGAACATTAGTTGACCTGCAGAGTTAAAGCTCAAAAGAATCCAACCGTGGAAATTGCTGGTGTGCGCTGTGACGCAAACTGGTGTTGATTCTAAGGAGGAGATCTATGCAAGGCTGGTCATTGCGCCGTCTAATTCAGAACTTTGCGTGTCTGGTTTTACTCTCATCGATTGCCTTCGCGCAGTCACACGATCGCGCGAAACTCGAAAAAGATATTGAAACGCTGAGAGACCAGCTGAGGCAGAAAGAAGCTGAGTTTCTTTCCGCGGCTCCAGAGGATCGTGCTCAGTTTGCCGATTTTCTCCATCAGACCGGAACAGGACTAGCTCGATTGCTTCCGCGAGAAAAGTATCGTGAGAAACTGAGCGTTCGTGAAGGTGGTGCTTATTTCTCTTTTACAAAACTCAGCAATAGTTACGACCGTGATCCTCAATTGGGGCTGGAGCAGGAACAACTGAGCACTGGGTTTGCCGGGGCGAACTTTGGCTTTCTTGCGTCGCTGGGCGATACGCCACTTGAAAACGTCAACATGGGAGATCCGTCCGTTCAGTACCTGGCAGCGTTCGTCACCCCGACCGCAGAACCGGAAGCAAGGGAGCAGCAACGGAGAAGCAGTGCTGGGATTGTGATTGGAGCTAATAGATACAAGAATCGCCTGCCGGTAGCTATAGGTGGAAGCTACATTCTTCGCAGCGTCAACTATGATAGTTCTGACGTACTCGTTGCCTTCAGAATAGTCAGGCAGGATACAGATGGCAGTTTGATTTTGCTTTGGAAGAAGTTGCGAGAGTTTCCAACCCGTTCTTAACACGGCCCTGATTTTGAAATACAACCCACGCCAATGACTTGTGAAAAGTCCTAATTCCACCACCTGTGTTGGTGAGCACAGTCTTCGGCGTGGGTGGGGATTACAGTTTTTCGACAATTCTCGAATCGGAGCGTACGTCACACGTTCATTTCGAATGTCGATCAAGATAGTCCAGCAGCACGTTCGACATTACCTTCACTCCAACCACCAGGCTCTCTTCATCGACGTCGAATTCCGCTGTATGCCACGCGGGTGCTAATCCTTTTGCTTTGTTGCCCACCCCCAGGAAGTAAAAGAAACCAGGAATCACTTGTTGGTAATACGAGAAGTCTTCAGCCGGCATATAAGGCTTGAGTGTCACCAGATTCGTTTCGCCGACCAGTCTTCGAATCGTCGGAAGGGTCTGTTCGACAAGCTGCGGGTCATTGTAAGTAACAGGATTTGAATCATCGATTGAAAGCTCAAACTTCGCATCATAGGCGGAAGTGACATTTGCAAGCGTTTGACGCATCAACTCCTGCGCGCGCGAGCGAACTTTTTCGCTCAAAGTGCGCATTGTGCCTTCCATCTTCACCTCGTCGGCGATGATGTTGTTGCGATCGCCGCCCTTGATCGTTCCGATGGTGATAACCAGAGGCTCGAGCGGGTCGATTCGGCGGCTGCGGATCGTCTGCAAGGCGGTGATACATTCGGCGGCAACAACAATTGCGTCGACCCCGCCTTGTGGCACTGCGCCGTGAGACTTCTTCCCATGTATAGTTATGGTGAACTTATCGGAAGAAGCCATCGCCGGGCCGGAGTGAAAACCAATCTGTCCGACTTCAAAACCGGCAGTGTGCAAACCAAAAATTGCCTGTGGCTTCGGATTCTCGAGAGCGCCTTCCTTGATCATCAGGTTTGCGCCACCTTGTTCACCTTGTGGGGCGCCTTCTTCAGCGGGTTGAAAGATGAACTTAATTGATCCCGAGATCTGATCGCGCATCTTGCTGAGAACCTCAGCGACACCCAGCTCAACCGTCGTGTGCACATCGTGGCCGCAGGCGTGTTTGACGCCTGGAGTCTGGGATTTGTAAGGCACATCGATGGTCTCTTGAATTGGAAGAGCATCCATGTCGGCCCGGACTGCAACGACCGCTCCCGGCTTCGAGCCCTTGAGCAAAGCGACGACACCGTATTTACCAACGCCTGTTCTTACTTCATCCAGACCTAAGGCTCGCAGCCGCTCGGCTACGATTCGTGAAGTGCGCTCTTCTCGATTCGAAAGCTCGGGGTGCATGTGAAAATCGCGTCGTTGTTCGACGAGCTTGGCCCGCAAGCTTTCGGCGGCTTGAGCGATCTTCTGGTCGCGAGCTGAAGGACTTATTGCGGTAGCCGAAAGATGATTGGCTAGTGCGAGAGCGATTGCAGTGGCAAATACAATTGACATTCGTTTCATCGAACGCCTCCAGGTTCTTACTGTGTTGAGAGAAGGCAGAATATGAGGTTGATCGGGCGACGGTCAAGCAAGGCGTTGT
Organism: Blastocatellia bacterium; assembly: GCA_035258805.1. Lineage (GTDB taxonomy): Bacteria > Acidobacteriota > Blastocatellia > UBA7656 > UBA7656 > Onstottus_A. The sequence goes on from DATFWY010000239.1 coordinate 22,966, forward strand.
TGGCAGTGATTTGAATTAACTGTCCAGCCTCCATGCTTGAAAGAAAACTCCTTGCACCTTGTTGACCCTGCCTAATTGTAGTGGTCTAATCCTCTCGAAATATCCAGCTTCGGCCGTCCAAGTCTTGAGACTTCTTTATGTACGGAGGGAAATATATGAAACGCCTTGTAACAGCAATTACTCTCAGTCTACTTTGTGTTGCCGCTGCGTTCGGCCAACAGAAGCGAGCGATGACCTTTGAAGATGTTCTCAAGTTAAAAGGCGTTTCGGATGCGCAAATATCGCCAGATGGCAAATGGGTCGCTTATGTCGTTACGTCCGTGGATATGACCGAGAACGCGAATGACGCCGATATCTGGCTGGTGTCTACCACAGGCGGCGAGCCTTCACGCCTCACAACAAATAAGAAAAACGACAACCAACCGCGCTGGTCGCCTGATGGAAAAAAGATTGCCTTCTTGTCCGCAAGAGAAGAGAAACCACAGATCTTTCTGATCTCGCCGTTCGGCGGCGAATCGGAGAAACTCACAAACTCAAAATCAGGCGTTCAATCATTCCAGTGGTCTCCCGATGGAAATCGAATAGCTTATGTCGCACCTGTAGAGCCGACAACGGAGGAAGAAAAGAGGATCAAAGACAAAGATGACGCGCAAGTAATCGATAAGGACTTCAAGTTCACCCGCATCTGGGTGATCGATGTTGCCTCCCGAAAACCAGTCGAGGTCGTTAAAGGTGATTACAATGCGACAGATCCGCAATGGTCGCCCGATGGCCGGCGGATCGCCTTCGTGATCAATCCAACACCCAAAGCGGACGATGGTACGCTGTCTGATATCTGGATAATCGACGTAACGAACGCCGGCAGTTCAGAGACGCAGGCTCTCCAAAAGAAACTCGCCGAGTTAAAGGAAAGTGTTGCGCCTTTGGAATCAAAAGGCGGTCCAACTTACTTCCGCTTCATGGAAGTCCAAAGCCAGATTTCTTCGCTCCAGCGAGAAATCGCAGAGAAAAGCGGGCTCAGGAGGCTCACAAATAATGATGGCCCTGATTCATCGCCCCGGTGGTCACCCGATGGCAGATCGATAGCTTACTTGAGTCGAGAACTCAAGAATTCAGTCGTGGGCCAACTTCGATTGGCGCTCATGAATGTGGAGAGCGGCGCGATCCAACCGCTGGCACCAAGCTTCGAATACCAGCCCGGTGCGGCGAATTGGTCTACGGACGGTAGCAAATTGTATTTTACGGCTCCAGTTCGAACTGAATCTCGTATCTTTTCGGTCTCCGTTGCCGGAGGCGAAGCGAAGGAGCTGCCGGGCATCGCTGGCGTAATGAGTCAAGCGTCCTTCTCCCGCGATGGCAGTATGATCTCGTTTACAAAGTCTGATACCGAGCACCCCGAAGATGTTTACGCCGCCAAAATTCCAGCAGGTCAAGTCACTAAACTCACCGATCAAAACCCGCGGGTAAACAATCTGGCGCTAGGTGCCAGCGAGGTAGTGCGCTGGAAGAGTAAAGACGGCATGGAAATCGAAGGTATCGTGCTTTATCCAGTCGGCTATCAGGCAGGAAAGCGGTATCCAACTATGGCATTCATACATGGAGGTCCTTCCGGCGTTTGGACAAAGAGCTTTCCGAACTCGTGGAGCAACTTCGGTCACGTATGGGCAGGTCGAGGATGGGTGGCTTTTTACCCTAACGTCCGCGGGTCGTCGTCATATGGTGAGAAGTTCCTTGCCGCCAACGTGCGCGATTGGGGCGGCGGCGATTACCAGGATATTCAAACGGGACTTGATGCTTTGATTGCCAAAGGAATCGCCGATCCGGATAAGCTGGGCCAGGCAGGATGGAGCTACGGCGGCTATATGACTGCGTGGACGTTGACACAGACAAACCGATTCAAAGCGGTGATGGTGGGTGCCGGCCTGACCAATATGTTTTCAATGTACTCGACCAATGACTTACAACGAGTCCTGGAAGCATACTTTGGAGGTCAACCGTGGGATGATCTGGAGGCATACAGGCGCGCTTCAGCGATGACATTCATCAAGCAAGCTAAAACGCCCACCCTGATTCTGCACGGCGGATCGGATACTCGTGTACCTCCGAGCCAGGCGCAGGAACTGTACATGGGTCTTCGAAAGAACGGGGTGCCTGTAGAAATGGTTCTGTTCCCTCGAGAGCCTCACGGATTGCAAGAGCCGCGACACCGGCTGGACAAGATGCGCCGCGAATACGCTTGGTTTTCTAAGTATGTTTTGGGAATTGAGATTACGGAATCTCCTGCAGCCGATAAGGGTGAAAAGAAGGCTGACGAGAAACCTTCGAATTGAGCGGGATAAGCACTCGGCTTACCTCAGAAGGATCTTTTGCGTACGCGATCTGCGGATCCGTGGGGTTCAAAGATTACACACTTTGCAAGGGAACAATTATCCCTTTCCCTTCCTACAAATAAGCCTCCTGCAAGTAATTGATTGTACGATTTTGTGTCGTGTGCCGCGTCGGCATGCCTTGATACCAGTCACAAAGTGAAAGCAAATTTACTCCCTTTTCAGGCCTAAAACGGCACGTTGATTGCGCTTGCGTGGATCGTTCGTGTCCTCGTAGTAACAACTTTAGTCGTTGACGTGTTATCAACGCACTAGAGTCGTTACTGCGAAGGGTAACTATCAAACGGAGGGCTAAAATGAGCGTTCGAAGATTTGGAACAGCAGTCTTGTTAACATGTTTTCTTGGAGTCAGTGCCCTATCACAGGTTGTTGAAGTCAGGAGAGTACAAACCGACGGTCCGGTGGTGATCGCCAAACGTCACACTCTGGCGATCAGATACAAGGACAATGACGATACGTCCGTTAACATAATCGGTACAGCTCTTAATCCCCGTGTCTTTGGCAAAGCCGAGGTGAAACGGAAGGACGGGCGAACCCGAGTCAAACTCAAGATTCAGGATCTCGGACATCCTCAGGCGCTCGGTGCTTATTACACGACCTACGTTCTGTGGGCCATCGCTCCCGAAGGGCAAGCGGACAATCTCGCAGAGCTGCCCATTAGAAATGATTTCGAGGTTGAGGTGACAACAGCCTTTCAAACCTTCGGATTGATAATTACCGGAGAGCCTCATTCGGCGGTCAAGCTTCCCAGCCCGATTATTGTAGCCGAGAATACACTCAGGAGAGGGACCGAAGGTGGAATTGAAGCAAGCAGAATTGAGTACCGAGGCGATCCAGGCGATCTGTACGTAGTCTCAATGCAGAACAGCCCTGCTCTGCCTGCGGACTATTACACGCCTCTATTGATCCTGGGTGCTCGTCGGGCCGTTGAGATTGCTCACCGAGCGGGGGCGCGACGCTTCGCCGATCAAGAGCTGCGTGAAGCTGAAATAAAACTGGCCGCTCTCGAGCAAGTGTGGCCCTCGAAACGAAAAGAGGAGCCAAAGTACACCGGTCTTGCGCACGACGTGATGCGGTTGGGCGAGCGCGCGCGCGAGCTTGCGGTTGAGCGAATCATACAAGCGCGACTTGACGAAGAGCGCCGCGCGGCGAGCAATACGATTGCAAGAGCTCGGACAGAGGCGGAGATCGCCAGAGATGAAGCGGGTCGCGCAAGAATTGAAGCGGCCGCTTCGCAGGAAGCTGTTGCGCGTGCCGAGAGAGAGTTAGCCGATGCTCGAAGGCGAGTCGACGACGCGCAGAGTGAGGCCGATAGAGCGAAAGCCAATGAGGACCTTGCCCGTGCAGAAGCCGAGCGCGCGCGTCTCGACGCTACTCAGGCCAGGATGGACAAGGATGAGTTGCAGCAGAGACTCTACAACTCCATCGCGGCTATTTTGGAAACGAGACGTGAGGCCCGAGGCCTGATTGTCAACCTCTCGGACGTTCTGTTTGATTTCAATCAGGCGTCTCTCAAGCCAGGCGCTCGCGAGAAGTTAAGTAAACTCGCGGGAATACTTCTCGCCTATCCTGGTTCATATCATATCGAGGTCGAGGGTCACACCGATGCGGTTGGATCTCAGGACTACAATCAGAGGCTCTCAGAGGACCGGGCTCAATCGGTCAGCAGTTATTTATTGAGAGCCGGAATAGCTTCTGAGCGTGTCCTCGCAGTACGAGGCTTTGGCAAGCTAAGACCGGTCGCAACCAACGACACTCCGGAGGGGAGACAGATGAACCGGAGGGTTGAGATCGTTATCACGGATCTTTATTCACAGCCAATTCGCTGATCGGAGGAGGTCTCACAATTCTGTTAGCAGCTCTTTGCGGTGGTCGCTGAACCAGCTTAGAAGCTTTTCGAGGAGGAATAACGATGAGCTCTAAACCAATTCCAGCGTATGACCCACAGCGCCTCGCCGAAACCGAGGTTCGGGCGCTTTATAGACAAATGATTAACTCGTGGAATCGCCGCTGCGCGAATGCCATTGGCGAGTTGTTCGCCGAGGAAGGCTCGGTGATCCAATGCGATGGTTTAGAGCTCAAGGGCCGAGACGAGATTGTGTCCGGACATAAGCAAATCTTCGAAGATCACCATACCGGCGCCTTCGTGGGAAAGGTGAGAAGTGTTACGTTTCTCGACACTGAAGCTGCAGTGTTGAGAGCGGCGGCCGGTATGGTGATGCCCGGTGAAACGGACTTCGATAAAGGATTGAATGCGATTCAGACGCTGACAGCTGTAAGGAACGATGGTCGCTGGCAGGTGGTGCTGTTTCAGAATACCCCAGCACTGTTCAGGGACCGTCCGGATGAAGCTGCCGCATTGGCGGATGAGCTTCGACGCCAGTTGTAGTGACTCGATCAAACATTCTGTGCAACCTCTGCATGTTTGGCGTCTGTGCGTCGACCACCGCACAGACGCCGAGCACGCGTAGGTTACGCAGAGATATGATTGTGAGTGGTTCGATTGCGAACCTAATCAGCGAGTTCCAACACTGATGCCTCAAGCGCTCGGGTAATCTCTTGCCTCGTTCCACTCATCTCGCGCGGCGCACCGATTCGAATCTCACAGAAGAATGGCACTGGTATGAACTCACCTTTGGGGAGACTTCGCCCCATATTGATCAAGTAGGCCGGCACAACCTCGACGTTCGGCATCTTTTCCAGAAGGTGTGCCACCCCCGAGCGAAACTCTCCCATCTTTTCGCCGGAACCTCGCGTCCCCTCAGGAAAGACGAGCAGTGAGTCACCGGCTTCAATTGCTTGCTGCATTCGGCGGAGCGGATTGTTCTCGGTTGTAATGTTCTTCCGTGCGATGGGCAAAATGTTAAAGATCGTTTTGGTAAAAACGGAAACAAACTTATTGCGCTCGAAATAATCTGCTGCAGCGACCGGTCGAATATGTCGCAGCCGGCTAAGAGGGAATAGACTGAGTAACGAAATCGTATCCAGGTGGCTGGAGTGATTAGCGATCAAAATAAACGGGCCGGGACGAGTAAGATGCTCTCTCCCGCGCACCCGTAGACCGATGAATAGCGTCATGAACGGTCGTATCAGGAGTGTGAAAAAGACAATTTGTACAAAATCGCGAAGAGTAATGTGATTCTCCTGGGATTGGACCAAATAGGACCAATAGGACGAATAGGACCGAAACGTCCTATGTGTCCTATGTGTAAAAATAGCGAACGTAATGAAAAAATATCGGCGCCGCGTAACACAATGAATCGACGCGATCCAGCATTCCACCGTGTCCCGGTATAACGCTGCCGAAATCCTTTACTCCGAAGTCCCTCTTGACCGCGCTCATAACCGCACCACCGAAAAACCCCGCTACCGTAATCAGGAAGGAAACAAAGAGTGTCTCAGGAATTGAAAACGGCGTGAGGAAACGTATTGCGAGACTCAACACCATTGCGGAAGCTATCCCGCCGGCGAAACCTTCCCAGGTCTTATTCGGGCTAACTGTCGGAATTATCTTGTGTCTCCCCAGAGTCTTTCCCCAGATATACTGAAGAACGTCACTCATTTCGACTACAAAAACGAGAAACAGGACCAAAGTGCGCCCGCTCGCCGCGCTATTACCTAAAGGTGTCAGCGTCAGCAGAAATGCCAAATGACTCAACCCGAAAACAAAAATCATCAGGCCCCATTGGATTTGTGAAGCAGATTCCACAAAACCCTTCGTTTCTTTTGACAACACCATACGCACCGGCAAGGACAGAAGCATGTAGACCGGAATAAATATTATGAACATCCCGTACCACGGTGGGTTGAGTGCAATCCAAAGATACTGAACCGGGATCGCAAGAAACGTTAGTACAAGCGCGTGGTGATCGGCGGGCCTGGTCTTTAGGAGAGTGACATACTCTTTCATCGCCCAGAAGCTCATGAGCGCGAAGAACACCAACGAAATGCGATTGCTGACTATTACAGCGGCGAAAAAGATCGACGCCATTATCCACCACGCTCGCACGCGTGCCGTGAGCTCGGAGAAATTCTTGTCCGGTTTGGATCGACGAAGCCCCGCGACCGCGACGGATGCTACGACCAGCACGCCAAGGACCAGCAAGCCGATCTGAATCAACGGCGAGGCATTCTTTAACGAGCTCAACATCTCGAGTTTATCCTAATACTCGAGCTACGCAGCACGCAGCTCTTTCAGTGCTCTCCTCAGCCGATTGAAGCAGGTCAGTACTGTGAGAATAGTTGCAATGGAAAAGATCCAGGGCCAGGCCTTGACGATATCTGGAAACAAAAAGTTCGCCAGTCCGAGGGCGCCCACGACGAATGCCCGGTCGCTCTTGCCCATCGGCCCGTCATAGCGACGGGTTGCGCCGAGCGCGCGCCCCAACACTCCGCTGAACTCTGTAAGTACGGCCCCAATCGAGAATGCGACGACGGGCCATCTCGCTGGTTCATAGACAAAGGCAAGCGGAAGATACAGGCCGAGGTCTGAAATCGCGTCACCTAGCTCATTGAGGATCGCGCCGAGATGACTGGACAGGTTGAGCTCGCGGGCCATCATGCCGTCAATGGCGTTCAATGCCATTCGAATGAACAACCAGATTGGCAATAGCAGTAGAAGGAATGGCCGGCGATCTGAGAATGAAACAACCGACCCGACGACGATTGAGCCGATGACTGCCGTCAGCGTTACCGCATTTGGTGTCACTCCGGTTGCGGCGAGGGCGTGCATAGTTGGCCTCAGCAGTCCTTGAAAGCGGGGTTTCAGATCGTAAACAGATGCCATTTCTTTACCTGTTGAGAGCGATGCTGCGCGCGCCTCAACTTCTTAAAAGAATTCAGGGGCTCAAAACCGCGGGATTATAGCACGTGCTTCGCAAAAGTCAGGCGAATTTTGGCTCAATTATGATCTTTGAGTTTGTGAAGTGGTTGTGAAGAGATGTGTAATGTTTTCGGGATTTAGACATGAAGATATGAGGGAAGGTGCGGAGTTTTGGGCTTCATGGGCTCAAAACGTTCAGCCTTCATCGTTGAGTTAAGAGTTACCGTGCCTTCGAGCGTAATTTGCGTAATCTGCGGATGGTCGTTATCAAACTAGCGACTGATCCGCGTATGATAGGGTTACACGCGCGACCAAGGCGCAGAATACACAGAATGCAACGTTGAACGCTAAATCCTGAACGCTGAACGAAATACTATCTCGTTGAGGCAAGCGTTCTTCTGTGATAAAAATACAACCGCAACAGATTGGTCTGTTGGGCCGGATTGAGATCGACTGCATCGATCAAACCTCCAGAGCTGGTCCCGTGAACGTTGGCAAAGATCGTCGTGCGTTGGTTCGGGCTGAGTCCACGAGGCTCGGTCGCTTCTATACGTGTCACAATTTTACATTGCGTGGGAACTAATTAAACGCGGGAGATAAGGATGACTAATTACGACAAAAAGTGGTTAGTGATGATCTACTTGTCTGGGGACAATGACCTCTCAGAAGAATGCGTTTGGTCGCTAACAGAGATCCTTCGAGCCGGCAAAAGCGACGATGTAGCGGTGGTAGTGCAATTCGACCCCAGGGTAGGCAATATTCGCCGCTTCGACGTTAACCGGCTTCTGAAAGATACACCTGCGCAGAAGTCCGTTGATCTGCGAACTCGAGAATTGGTGACGCGCGGCTTTGATCTCGAGAATGACGACATGGCTAACGTCGCTACCCTAAAGAATTTCATTGTTGATAGTAAGGCGTCTAACAATGCTCGTCACAATATGCTTATATTGTCCGGGCATTCAGGGGGTCCCACCGGCACTGGGTTCTTGATCGATTTCTTCCCGCAGCACGGGTTGAGCCTTGATGAAGTCCGAGAGGCGATTGAAGGAGCCGGCGGGGTAGATATTCTTGGCATCGACTCTTGTGGAATGGCGATGGCAGAAGTTGGGGTTCAGTTCAGCGATTGTGCAGATTTTCTGGTTGCCTCAGAGGGGTTTGAGCTGAATACAGGCTGGCCGTATTTTTCCATTTTGAGTGCGCTTAGAAATGGCACGGAAGTCGATCCGCGAACACTAGCGTCAAGGATAGTCGAAATTCACACCGATTATTATGGAAGTTACGAAATTGCCGGAGTTTCGACCGACATGTCCGCTTGCGATCTCAAAAAAGCTCCCGCGCTTGTTGAGAAAGTAAAGCGTCTGGCCTTTGAACTAACACGCAGTCTCTTGCTCCAACAACATTTCTCACACCGCAACGACTCCGTGCGGGACAAGAGGATCTTCGTCGAGGACCTCCCGCTCGAGTCTAGAGCGGTTGCAGACGCAATCGTTCTCGCACATTGGCGTGCCCAATCATACAGGTTTGAACGCCATACAGATCTTGTCGACTTCTGCGAGCTGCTGCGTGATGGCACTCGCGACGAAGGCGTTCGGAAAGCGTGCTCGGATGTTATTTCCATCATCAATGGTGAGAAACCTGGGGACGGATACGTATTCAAGACATGTCACAGTGGTGGCGCATTCCAGTACTCAAACGGAGTAGCGGTGTTTTTCCCTTGGGCAGCAATCGATGAAGCGTACGGAAAGCTAACGTTTCCGAATGAGACTGGCTGGGAACTTTTTTTGAGATCTTATCTGAGAGTGACTCGCAGACGCGCTCGAGAAGACTCGCGCACAGTTGAGCTCGTGGCGCGCCCTGCTGACGAAATCGCAATTCGCGAATTTCCCGGACTAGGAACCAAGGATTTTCCAGAGTTCGACGAGAAAGACTTTCCGGAACTGGGCACGAAAGACTTTCCGGAGCTCAGCACTAAGGATTTTCCGGAATTAGGTACTAAAGATTTCCCGGAGCTGGGCACTAAGGATTTTCCAGAGCTGGGCACCAAAGGAAAGCTATTGGTTCCGGTCATGAAGAACTCACCGAAAGTTTTCTTTAAAGACGAATGTTGAGGCAGCTCGCCGCAATTCAACTGCTCATTTTGTTTGCTGCACAAGCAAATGCAGTCTACCCCTGCCAATTTTCAGCATACAAGCACATAGCGGGCAATCTATCGTCGCTGATCTTCAGTCAGCTTGTCACAGTCAACCCAAAACGGCTTGATGCGAGTGATGCCAAAAAGTCCGGACGTTCTCCAAAAACAAGGGAACAATTGGGGAATACTGGTCGAGTTACTGCAGAACGATTGACGGCAGAAGCGACGGGACTTCGGGAAGACGGAACCTCGTCGTCGGCTCGGATAGCGCTTGCCAAATACGAGCAATCTATCCGCTACTGGCAAGCTGCCGGCGATAAGGCTGGTGAGAATAACGCATTACATTACATTGGAGAAATGCACCAATCGCTCGGCAGTCCGAAAGAAGCTCTCGATTACTACAACCGCGCCTTGCTGTTCAGCCGAGAGTCAGGTGATCGCCAACTGGAGTGCGAACTGCTGAATGATATAGCTCACACTCAGATTTATCTCGGTGATACTCAAAGAGCGATCGAATCTTCTAACCAGGCGTTGAAAATCAGCCAGAATATTGGACAGAAGATTAGCGAAGCACAGGCGCTCAACAATATTGGCAGGGCGAACTACACGATCGGAAATAAACGCGAAGCACTCGACTATTATCGGCAGGCATTAGCGATTTGTGAGCGCAATACTCGAGTCGAGGCCCAGACCCTCACGAACCTCGGGAATGTCTGCACCGATCTTAGCAATGCCGAAGAGGCATTTAATTATTACCAACAGGCGCTCGAAGTCTGGGATTCGCTCAAAGACAAACTGGGCTCAGCGAGCACACTGACAGGAATGGGTAACTTGAATTCGAGGCTTGGAAGAAAACAGGCAGCACTTGAGCTCTATCAACGAGCGAAGCCTCTCCTCAAGACAGTCGGCAATGGACGTGAAGAGGCGAGGATGTTTAACGGTCTCGCATATGTCTATAGAGAACTGGGTGACCGGGAATTGGCGCTCGACTATTACAACCAGGCCCTGAGAATCTATCGAGATATCAAATATAAGAGAGGAGAAGCCGGATCCTTGATTGTGATCGGCGGACTCGCGTACTCCGCGGAGGGCTTCGAAAAAGCCCTTTCTTATTTTCGCCAGGCATTGCTGCTTATTAGAGAATCGAACGACAAGCAATATGAAGCATATGCCTTGCGCAACATCGCGTCTCTTTATGACTCTGAGGGAAAGAAGCAGCAGTCACTTGAGTACTACAAAAAAGCTGCTGAGCTCTTGGAAGGTGTCGATGATCCGAGAGGAAAGGCTTATGCCCTCAATGGTATTGGCAAAATCTATTTCGAGTTTGGTGATAAGCAAGGAGCACTCGCCCAGTTCAGAGAATCGCTAACACTAAACCGTAAAGCTGCTGATGAATTTGGTGAAGTATCGACGCTGTTCAACATCGCTCGTGTTGAGCGGGAGACCGGCAACATTGCCGACGCATTAACTCACTGCGAAGAAGCGTCGAAAAAGATCGAGGCACTACGCTCAGCCGTCGCAAGCCAGGAGCTGCGTGCATCGTTCTTTGCGACAGTCCGCAGCAATTTCGAGCTGAACATTGATTTGCTAATGCTCTCGCACAAGCGCGACCGGTCTAAGGAACTCGATGCCAGGGCTTTAACCACAAGCGAGCAGGCTCACGCGCGAAGCTTGTTGGAGCTACTGGCGGAGTCGCGCGCCGACATCAGACGAGGCGTCGAGCCTGCGATGCTGGAACGGGAGCTTATGTTGCAGAAGTCGCTAAGCAGTGTAGCAGAGCGCTATAGCAATCTGTTGACAGGGCGTCACACTGACGAACAGCTGAATGCCGCAAGAAAAGAGATTGACTCTACAACAATCGAACTTCAGCAAGTACAGTCACAGATTCGCTCCACCAGCCCGCGCTATGCGGCGCTGACTCAGCCGAGGCCTCTAACGCTAAAAGAGATTCAAAAAGAATTGCTCGATTCAAACACCCTTCTGCTTGAGTACGCCTTTGGTGATGAGCGCAGTTATCTTTGGGCGGTCACGCCTGATTCGCTGACAAGCTTCGAGCTTCCAAAACGCAGCGATCTGGAAGCGTCCGCGCGTGTTGTTTACAACCTGCTTACGGCGAAGAACCAGGAAGTCCAAGGCGAAACAGCGCTGCAGAAAACGAAAAGGCTCGAACGGGCAAATGCCAGTTATGCGAGCGCAGCCGCAACTTTGAGTCAGATCGTGCTCGGTCCAATCGCCGCCGAACTTGGCACTAAACGGCTGTTGATTGTTGCCGACGGTGCCCTGCAATACATCCCGTTCGGTGTGCTTCCAAAGCCGGTGCCTGGAGGGATGAGCGAGCAGCGTGCGATTGGCTCGCCGCCTCTGGTCGTTGACCACGAAATAATCAGCATGCCATCTGCATCTACACTTGCAGTCATGCGGCGCGAATTGATCGATCGACAGCCAGCTGCAAAGGCAGTTGCGGTGCTTGCGGATCCTGTGTTCAGCGCGCTCGACTCGAGAGTCGCTCTAAGGCCAAGGACAAACAGCCCCCGCGCTGCTCCAATGAACAGCGCGCGAGACTTCGATCAGGCTATCAAGGAGGTTCGTGGGTCTCGTGGTAGAAGCGGAGTTGCGCGTCTGCCGTTCTCTCGTGAAGAAGCTATGGCGATAAAGGCCGCTGCGCCACACGGCCAGGTTTTGGAAGCTGTCGATTTCAATGCAAGTCGTACCACGGCTATGAGCGAGGTGCTCAAACAATTTCGAATAATTCATTTCGCCACTCATGGTTTGCTTAACAGCGAGCATCCGGAATTATCGGGATTAGTTTTTTCACTCGTAGACGCCAAAGGCAAGCCGCAAAACGGATTCCTTCGGCTTCACGAAGTTTACAATCTTAGTCTCCCAGCCGAGCTGGTGGTGTTGAGTGCCTGCCAAACAGGGTTAGGTAAAGACGTTAAAGGTGAGGGGCTTATTGGATTGACTCGGGGCTTTATGTACGCCGGGGCTAAGCGGGTGATTGCGAGCCTGTGGCAAGTAGATGATTCGGCAACCGCCGAATTAATGCAACGGTTCTACGCCAAAATGTTTCGTGACGGCTTGCGCCCCGCGGCGGCTTTGAGAGAAGCTCAGGTTGAAATGTGGAAACAGAACAAGTGGAAAATGCCTTATTATTGGGGCGGCTTCACACTTCAAGGCGAGTGGAACTGAATTCACCGCCCAATCAGCATTACAACCATCCGGCGTAATATTTAGAGCCGCAGCCTAAGGGGTGAGTCAGATCAGCAAGTGGGATCTCGATCAGGAAACCTTCGGAAAGCTCCTTGCAATGTTTGACTCAGACATCAATGTTGCGGGAGAGAAGTACGAGTGTGTTCGGTGCGGCATAGTGAAGTATTTCGAGTGCAGGGGCTGTCTTCCCGCGCTCGATCTGGCAGATGAGACAATCAATCGCGTAGCTCGTAAGCTCGGGGAGGGAGCCGAGATACAGCACGGCAGTTTCTCGTCTTATTTCTATGGTGTAGCTCGTAACGTCTTCCACGAACATCTTCGCCGCGTCGATAGAAACCTGGCACCGGTCGAAATACTATTACCCCACCAGCATCCGTCTGTAAGACCCTTCGAAATGCATGAAGGGCGATCAGACCAAGTTGATCTGGAAGCGAAGCTCGCTTGCCTTGATGCGTGTACTGAATCATTACCAGAAGGGACTCGCAAAATGATCCTTTCTTATTATGAAGGAAAGGAGCGAGCCAGAATTGAAAATCGTAAGCGGTTGGCGGAAACACTTGGCGTACCGATGAACAGCCTCCGGATAAGAGTTCACCGTATCAGAGAAAAGCTGGAGGGTTGCCTTATTAACTGTCTCGCACGATCGGTAACCGGCCTGAAACAGAATCACCCTCATTATCACTCATAAGTAGAGGTGAATTTGAAACAGGTTGAAGAAAATGACGATTTGCTGACCCGTTACCTGCTCGGTGATTTGAGCGAGGAAGAGCAGGAGAGGGTCGAGGAGCGTTATATCAGCGATCGCGGGTTTTATGACCAGCTTTTAGCGGCCGAGGACGATTTGATTGACTCTTATGCTGAGAAAGCGCTAACTCCGCAGCAACTTGTCAGCTTCGAAAAGTATTTTCTTCGCTCGCCGGAGCGACAGAATAGAGTCGCATTCGCCGAGGCTTGGATGGCGTATGTCTCTCATCAGTGGGCCGCTGCAAAAGCCCCGGCAGCAGCAAAGAAGACTACAGACACGAAGAGGAGCCTTTTTGAGTTTCTTCGCCCCGCAGCCTGGCCGTTGGCGCTGCGTGTTGGCGCGGCTGCATTGTTAATTGTTGTTGGAGGTTGGCTTACCTTTGAGGTGTTCAGGCTGAGAACTCAGGTTCAACGGGCAGAAGCGCAGAGAGCTGCGCTACAGAAACAAAATGAGGATCTCGAGCAGCAGATTTATGCAGAGAAGAATCGTTCGCTGGAGCTGGCCGAGAAGCTCGAGCAAGAGAGAATACAGCCGGTTCCGCCGAATCAAGTCAGCTCTGAAATTGTTTCATTTTTCCTTACGCCGGGACTGGTGCGGGGAACCGGTGAAGCGAAGAGAAATGTCATTCCGGCCAGCGCTCGCGACGTGAACCTGCAGCTGAGCTTCAACGATGAGCAATACGAAAGATACGATGTCGTTATAACGAATGTCGAAGGTCGTGAGATCTGGCGCAAGGACGCCGGCAAGCCGCAATCCAGGAACGGAGGCAAGACCATAGCAGTTCGAGTGCCGGCCGCCCTCTTTAAGACAAACGATTACATTGTGAACGTCATCGGTACTGATTCAAGCGATAAGGTTGCCCGATACGCTTTTAGCGTGCTGAGGAAGTAGCGGATCAAAATTTGCCTTTCAACCAGTGCCTTCCTATAATCACTCTCTCAAAAAATAAGTCTTCAATCCGTTCCAGGAACCCTGCTGACTGTTTTGAATGGAGGACAAATGCTAGTTCCAAAGGTGCAACTGATTCCCTCGCCAGAGCAAGTCACCAATCTGCTTCGCGAGACGGGTGCGTTGCGTGAAGGCCACTTCGAATTCCCAACGGGCCTGCATTCCAGTCACTATTTTCAAATGCCTCTGGTGATGCGCTATCACGGGAACGCCCGGGTTTTAAATGTTGCGCTTTCGCGTCTGCTTCGTCGTGAGCCCGAGGTTCTTGCGGCGCTTCCCAATTGCGCAATTGTGGCGCCTGCTGCGGGGGGCATACCGGTGGCATTCGGCGTGCGCGAAGCGCTGAACGCCGATCAGATCTTCTGGGCCGAGAAGGACGAAGGTCGTTATCACTTCCGCCAATACCTTGATGCGCAGGGTCTCAAATGCATACTGGTGGATGACGTCGTTCGATCAGGCAAGGTGATCACACAGATGATCGATCTGATTAGAAAAGCCGGGGCGCATGTGGTGGCGGTCGGCTCACTTGTCCATTTCAAAGACGCGCATTTTGACACCAGCGAAGTACCATATTATTCATTGTTAGAGGTGAATACGCGTTTCGTGGAGCCGAGCGGCTGCCATTTGTGCAGAAGCGGTGCCGCACTCGAGAAAGTATGGGCCTAGTTTCCAGTTTAGTCTCTAAGTGAGGGCAATCAAAATGAGACTTACGAGTGTCAAAGCAAAGGAGTCAATGTCGCGAGCTTTCATCGCGGCGTTTGTACTGTGCGCTTTTTGCGCCAACACGTTTGGCCAGAATGGCGCGGGTCAACCTTCGCTGCTAGCCAACAGGCTGTCACAAACCCAGCCTAGTGTAGTCTCGCTCGACAGAATAACCCAGGACGCGTCCATTGCTGACAAGTGGACCACCGTCTACGGCGCAAAGATTCACTATCTTGAAGCGGGCAGCGGACCGGCAGTAATTCTGATTCACGGGCTCGGCGGCAGCAGCGCAAACTGGGCTCCGACCATCCCGCCGCTTGCACAGAAATACCACGTAATTGTCCCCGATCAGATCGGCTTTGGAAAATCGGACAAGCCGATGCTCAACTACCGGGTTGGAACGCTGGTTGATTTTCTGGATGGGTTTTATAAGCAGGTTGGGATTCAGAAAGCCTCTCTCGTAGGGAATTCGCTCGGTGGATTCGCCGCGGCTGCTTATGCGATCGCTCATCCTGAGAAGGTGGATAAGCTGGTACTGGTCGATGCGGCAGGGTTTAGGGTGACCGGGGACATTGATCCCAAAGTTCTAAATGGCTTGAATCCCTCGACTAAGCAACAAATCAAAGATTTACTCGGTCTCGTGTTTTACAACAAGGAAACGTTCGCTAGCGATGCGGCGATTGAGGGATTTCTGGCGAGCAGAGTGACCGCGGGTGACCAGTACACAATTCAACGCTTCATTGATTCGATTGGACGTGGCGAGGACATTCTCGACGGCAAGCTAGGCGCTCTCAAGCATTCCACTTTGATTGTTTGGGGAAGGGAAGACGGGCTTACGCCGCTTGCGATGGGACAACGGTTCAATAAAGAGATTAGCGGTTCGCAGTTATTTGTGATTGAAAAGTGCGGACACGTGCCGCAGCTCGAGAAGCCGGCAGAGTTTAATGCTGGGTTGTTAAAGTTTCTGGGCGAAGCTAAATAAAGGCGAGCGACGAGAGATTTTCTCTGCGTAACTCTGCGTCCACATCGGCTCTGCGGTGATACTTCCACGCGCTCGAACTTCATCGGAGAGACGCGGATGGTGCGGAGATTCGCAGAGTCTATTCAGACGCTTCGCTGGATGCATCCTATCTCTTTCCTTCCTGTGAAGATGACCGCGCTGTTTGCATATGCATCAGAAATTCCTTAGCTAGTCTTGGCCCTGCAAAGTCCCCATTCCACGCAGTCACCTTACCGCTCGAAACTACTATGCTGCTAGCGGGATTAGTGGCGGTGAAGGAGTATTTGAAAGAGAATTCCGCACGATTGATATCGATTAGAATGTCAGCTGCGTTCTCGTCCTTCACAATCATCAAGCCCATCGCGTTGAACTCCGGACGCTTACGAAGGTCGTTCTCAAACTGCTGGGCCTCCAGATAGACGGTCATCGATCGGACACAGATCGTGCGGGCAGATCTCATTATTGCATTCGGGTCAGATCCAATGGCGCGCGGCACGACTGTGCGATTAGCTCCGCCCGCCTGGTTTGGCAACCTTAGTGCACTCGCCCTGGGCGAGAGGACGATTACGCTAGCGACGTGATCACCGAGCTCGAGCTCTATGGCGAGGTCGCCGAAGTTCTTATCCCAGGCATCGCGTCTTATTCCGCCGTCACGCACCAACAGTTGACCGTAACCTAGTCCCAGAAGCCGTGAACTCATTGCGATCCGAGATTGAAACTCTCCGAGTTCCAGACCCGCTTCTGCGGCGGCTTGGCCCACAGACATCTCGGAGAAAAAGCGTCGCGCCAAAGCATTAATTGGCTCGGCTTGAGCGCTGGCTGCTGACGCACCTATTGCCGTGGCAGCCTGTTGAAATCGATTTCGATCTCGTTCAATCAACCTGTCCAATGTGTCTTGTGCAGGATAGATCGAGAGAACTTTCTGTCGATCGAATGAAGCAAAAGGCAAGCTGCGTACTACCGGTCTCACCTCGTCTTTGAAGGACTGTATGCCGCTGAAGTGACAGCTCATACAGGACCGTCCGTTGCGAATCACAGGGTCATCAGGATTGTTGCGATCCGACACAATCGAAATAGGAGCTTGATCGATTCGCTGTTCGAATGAGTTGATGAGGAAATAGGCTTGAAGGCCGTTTGGCAAATTGAAAATGATTTCCCCACCAGCCGGGTTCAATCTAAGCGGATCTTTAAATATGTTCTGATCATCAAGATTGCTTTTGAAGTCGAAGCTCTTCCAGTACGCCCCGTGTTGTGACACGTGCCGTTCCAGCACTCGGTTGTTCTGCGAAACCGCGCTTGAGCGCAATCCGGCACGCGCTACGTTTTTTTCTTCTTCTAGATCTCTCGCAGTATCGATGCTGAGGATTTGTTCCAATTCACGAACTGTCTTGGGCAATCCCAGGATGTCGTGATAAAGCGGCGGGATCGATGCGTTTGCCACGAACCAGTCCGCTCGAAGGTATGGCAACGGCGAACCGGAGAGCTGGTCGATAACGCGCGAATCCGCGCTGCGAATGCCGTAAGGATAAACAGCCAGCAACAGATTCCAGGTTGCGGCAGTCCAGTTATAGTCACGTAAGTCGATGCGAAAGACTGTTCGAGCCGGGTCGATTGGCGCGAGAGGAGCGATCTCGCGATGCCACGACAGACTGTTGATGAGTTTCGATAAGGCCGCCCTGCCTGTCTCCAATTCCTCATCACTGATCCCTGCGTTGTATAGATGTGCAAGGCTGAAGTACCGGAGGAAGGGACGGCTCCTATCGCTCGTCTGCAAGAGGTCGTTACGAATCAGCGCCAGCAACGCGGGTTCGGTCAAAAAGGTTCGAATGGACCTGTTGGTATCGTCCCAGTTGGGTGCGCCCCTTGCGATCCAATTGCGAAGGACAGTCTTCTCGTCTTGGGGGAGTTCTGGTCCACCCATCGGCATCGCCCCGGACTCAACCACGCTGAGAAGCGATGAGTTTGTATTCCCTGGAATTACTGTTCGTGAAGCAACAAGTCGATCTCGTTCTAGAACGAAGATATTTTTTCGAGCGACTCCATTCGCCCCATGGCACGCGAAACATCGACGGCTCAGGATGTCGCGTGCCAGCGCGCTAAGTTCACGGTCACTATCATTGGTCAAGGCGACGCTGGTGAACACTGCCGAGATCATTATTAGCGCGAAGGAATAGATAAGCAGACGACATCGCTTTAGCCGCGACATACGACACCTCCAGTGAATTGTTATGTTGTGTACACTGCCTCAATAGCAATAGTCATACCGACAGGCTAAGTTGTGGTTCTCTTGATAATAACGTGATCTAACAGGTCGATGAGGTGCCGTCAGGATGTTGCACGTGCAGTCGAATGGCGACGGCTTGAGGCCGAGGTGATAAGGGCTGCAGACCCGATTACTGGTCTGGGTTCTTGATTTTTGGTGTTCTGTGGTTTTTCAAACGATAAGTACCGCTACAGTCCACGCCGTGTCCAAAGCCACAGGCGAAATCATCGCCTTTCTGTGAGACGACCACCGAGTTTGTCTTGAAATCAAACCGAATCTCGCATGGTCCATTGAACTCGGTCACGTGGTACGATGCGATACCGTCCATCACATCGACTGTTCCTCTTGCGAATCCGCTATTGTAGGAGGGCGCGCCCCGGTTGCACTCGAGAGAGAATTCGATGCTCGTTGGAGAAAGCTGACGGACCAGGAACGTTCCACCGGCGCCCTTGCGTCCAGGCATTACGTAAGTGCCTGTGAGTACGGAACGCTTTTTATTTGAACTCGACCGTTGTCTACCGACGACCGCTGAAGGCAAGAAAAGAGCCAGCGTCAATACCGTCAATGAAGTAAGTCTCACAGTTTGGGTACAAGTCAGAAGGCTCGTGACGTAAGTTTGGCAGTGATTCCGATCCGACATGATGCGTTAGCTCTGTTTCGGCAACAGCACTTCCCGCTCTATCTCGAAGACCTTTTGATTGAACTTCTCGTCGAACACATCCACGCCTCGGTGCAGCAGGCTATCAGGGGTTTCGTTCTTTACGCCGACAAGTTTGAATCGCACGATTCCAGACTGAGAATTGTACATTCGTTTCTCGAGCACGCGCGAAGCAGCATACAAGGTGTCACCGGCAAGCACCGGAGCTGGATGACTCCCTTTGTCATAACCCAGTTCCCAAAGCACATTAGCCGTCGTGTCCCGGCTCGCAAGCGATGCGATCCAAGCAAACACTAGTCCACCTTCGACGACCCTTGTTTTCGCAAAGCTCCGCTCGTTGCAGTAGATTTCGTCGCAGTGCAAGGGGTGACTATTGCGAGTCAAGATGGTGAGTTGCATATGTTCACTCTCGCCAACTGTGTGACCGATCCCGTGGGTGAACACATCACCTGTCTCGAAGTCCTCAAACAAGCCTCGCGGGCGTCCGAGCCAGCGCGGAATCTTGATTTCAACAGAAAGCTCGGCTGGAAGTCTTCTTCCTGGCGCAGGTTCCCCAGAGCTGGAAGATTCAGTGCTTCGCTTTTCGACATTATGCGGCTGCTGACTAGAGTCGAGGTGCGCGCGATCTTTCAGGTTGCCCTTCGGGATAAGAGCCTTGCGTTCGAAGGTCACCAAAATGAGACCATCCTGATTTATTCCGGTCGTCCGCAAGTGAACCACGCCGCGATCCGGTTTTGACTCGGAAGCGCGTACACCAAGTATCTCGGAATACACTGATAACGTATCGCCCGAATAAGCCGCATTGGGAAACTTAAGATCGATATAGGCAAGGTGGGCGATTGCTTGTTCCGAAACGTCATGAACGGAAAAGCTCAGCGCCAGGTTCAACATCACCAGTGGATGAACCACGCGGTCTCGAAAGCCGAGCTGACGCGCAAATCTGTTGCTTGAATAGAGCAGATTTGGATCGAGAAAGGACGCAGCAAACATTGCGAGCATCCCATCATCGATGGTTACTTCCCACGGATGGTGATAAACGTCGCCGATTTGGAAATCATCCAGAAGGCGGCCGTATTTGGGCTGTATCAACTTCGGCATGGGGTTCCGACGTACGTAGACTGTCCAGTCTGCGGCGACTACAGGTCGACAATAATTACTTCCGCATGCTTTTCGAGGTACCGTAGACTGTCCAGTCTGCGGCGACTACGGGTCGACAGCAGGAACTTCCGCACGTAATCGCCGCAGACTTGACAGTCTACGGTACTCTTTCACTTCGTCCAGACTGCCAGATCACCAATTGATTTCTTAATCAACTGCTTCAGGGTTGGCAGATCCACGTCTTCCAGTTTCTTTATGTACAGACAAGACCTGCCTGTCTTGTGCTTACCAAGCTTCTTCATCAATTCCGGATACCGTTCGATTCCCGGCATTATGTAAAGCGTAAGATCCTGCTTGCGAGGCGAGAACCCCACCACGAACCACTCCAACTCCCGACCGCTGTCGTACTTGTACTGATGGCGTCCAAATCCGACTATGCTCGTACCCCACATTGCCGGATCCGATTTTGTTGATGCTTTCATGATCTCGACGAGCTGGAAACAGTCCATGCGACGCTGTTCGTCCGAAACTGTGTTCAAGAACTTCTCGACACTTGCATTAGTCTTTTTAGTTTTGAGCTCGGCCATTGATCTTATTCACCTCTGAGCTGCCGCTTCGATGCTTTGAAGCATTCGCTCTATTTCAGCCTTATTAATGACTTTACCATTTATTACTACTGCATTAATTTTCTGTGTATTAGTGATTTTTTCGAGCGGGTTGGAATCAAGCAAAACCAGATCGGCAATCTTGCCTTTTTCGACAGTGCCGAGTTCCTTCTCTTTCGATTGGTACCTCGCAGCATTGATTGTGGCAGCTTGCAACGCCTCTAAGGGAGTGAGTCCGGCCTCAACCAGCAGTGCGAGTTCATCGTGCAGGCTGAAGCCAGGAAAACAGTAAGGATTGAGCACGTCCGTGCCGGCGATAAACTCAACGCCCGCCTGTCGCATTAGACGGATGATCTCCATTTGTTTCCTGAATCCCACCCTGGAGATCTGGTTATCCTCGTCGGTCCTGTTTCTGAAGCGGAAATCCTTCGTCGGGTCCCATTGCGTCTTTACTGAGGAGGGCATGTACTTTAGCCGCGGGTCATCTCTGAAGCTCGGGTCCGCTAAGAAGGCGCCGCTTCGCAAGACCGTGAGAGTTGGGCACTGCCAGGTGTGATTTCGCTTCAAAAGCGCGAACAGAACAGAGGCCTTTTCGGCGCTGAACGTTTCCATGGTTGAGCGGTTTATTTGACGTAGTCGAGGGGCACTGAACTGGGACGGGTTAGCCGAGGTCGCCGAAACAAGTTCCCTACGAAGTTCATCTTCGCGAGACGAACACGCCAGCAGGATACCGGTCAGGTGCTCGATGCTCTTCTGTCCCGCATCGCTTGCCTCGGCGACCGTAACTGATTGCGGCACGTGTCCAGCGAAGGTAATCCCAAGTTTTTTGGTTTCATCGGCGATGGCAAAGAAAGCATCACGTGTGAGTCGAGTGTAGATCTTTATGAAATCCGCGCCATCCTGTCTGACTTTGTTCACCGCTTCGCGGGCTTGCGCTTCATTGGTCACCGAAACTGAGCCCTGCCAGATCGGATTAGGACCATCCACAATCGGACTGGCGATGAACATGCGCGGGCCGAACAGGCTTCCGCTTTGCTGCTCTTTTCGCCACTGGTGATGCATGGGCATGCCCCACATTTGCCTAATGCCGGTTACACCGTTAGCAAGAAAAAGCGGGAGATAGTCTTTCAAATACCAGTGAACGTGCATGTCCCAGAGACCTGGTATCAGGTACTTGCCTGCGCCGGAAACGACTTGTGCATCTTTTGGCGCGCGAAGACTCTTTGTGGGCCCAACGTCGGTGATTCGATCGCCGGTTATCACTACTGTCATATCCGAGGCGGCGGGTGCTCCGGTGACATCGATGATAGTGACATTAGTGATCACCAGCTGCTTGGACGTGAGACTTTTCGCCGGATGACCTTGTGAAAGTGATGCTGATAGCAAGAGACTGGCGGCAATAATCTTTTTAATCATTGGTCTCGATACAGTATTGAGGATAAGAAAGTTTGTAGTTCGGCCTTCAGGCGGGAGTTTGTGTCTTAGGTTTGTTCAAAATTACGAACTTTCGCCTAAAGGCCGAACTACGAACCTGGTTTTTCGAGAGCTAGTTGCGACGCCAGGGTCTCCTCGAGGCGTCCCATTGCGTAAGCCTTCTTAAGAGTATTGCGAATGATCCGATCAGTCGCGCGATCGGCCATTTTGCCATCGATCATCGTCGCGCCTCGGCCGGATGCTTCGGCCTCTAGAAACTGCCGGGCATAGTTTATTGCGTGCTCTATTTCGTCATCTGGTGTTTGAAAGATTTCAACGGCCATCGCGGTTTGATCCGGAATACCGGTCCATTTGCCGGCGAAGCCAAAGTCACGAGCAAGCAGCGCATCGCTTCGAAACTCTTCCATTGCGGCGCGCCTCTCTTCGTCGCTCTTATCGCGGGTTGGATAGTTTGTCGTCATCTCCGCGATCGCTGGTATGCCTACTGAAGCGGCTGCTTTGACGATTCGCCCACGAGCCTGCGCAATCAAGGGATGATCGGATCGATAACTCGAGGCTCCCATGCCCAAACTAGCCCAATAGTCGTACGAGCCAAAAATTAATCCGACCAACCGCCTTGATGATCGCGCGATTTCGAATACATTTTCTTCGGCTGAAGCTGACTCGATTAACGGTTCGATTCTTATCCGCCCGTGCTCAAAGCCAAGCTTCGATTCCAGATCGGACAGCGTTTGATCGATCGATCTTACTTCCTCCGCGCTTTCTATTTTTGGATAGATCAAACCCTCAAGATTTGAGCCGGCTGCCTCGACTATTGTCCGGATGTCAGAGTGCGCGGGATCGAGCTCAAGGCCCCGCGGCCTAAAGAACCGTAAACGAGCTCCCCAGTCTAATTCATTGAACGCTCGGATTACGTTGTCTCGACCCTGTTGAAGCAGTTCGGTGTTATTCCGCGGTATCGAGTCTTCGAGATCGAGCATCACCAGATTCGCTGTAGATTTGGTGACTGCGCTTTCGACATACTTCCATACCGTCGCGGGAGTTGTGAGATGAGCCATCTGCAGGAGATATTTTGGCTCAAGCTCAATGATTTCATCGCGGTAGCGATCCAGTAGCTTGGTGTTTCGATCAAGAATAGGATTGCCTCGGTCACTCATATCTTTCGCCGGTTACGACCTAAAACAGATTGCCCTGAACTGCTACTGGTGCTTTTGCCGGCGCGTGTTGTTCAAGCCAGTCTCCCAGCGAGGCCGGCGAGTCGTCAAACGAATCGGGGAAGGGAACCGCACCGCGCTGAAGCAACATTCGATTGCCGTCGGGCACGTTTGGTCCGTCGACAACAAACACTGGCACCCACCCTGCTTTAAGAGCCTCTTCCGCGCCCGCCCAGGTGCCACCTTTCTCTGCGTCGCTGGCAATCACCAACGCGTAGTCGGACAACGCGTAGATGAGTTTGTTTCGAGCCATCGCAGTGCCGATGTTGAAAGAAGCGCTTGGCGAGAAAGATGTCGCAAGCACTAGCTGCCCTTCTTCAAGGGCTCGTCGAGCATCAACGGCACGGATACCTTTCTCGAGGCTATCCGCCAGAAGCCCTGCCGCGCTGCCGCCTGCGGAAATTGCCGCACCCATTGCTGTTTTGTCTACGCCTCTCGCTCCTCCAGAGTAGACCAACAGCTTTGATTCGGCGCACGCGGCACCGATCGACTCCGTCAATTCAACCCCGCGAGCATCAATGTTTCGAGAGCCCACCACCGCGAGCCCGCGGCGATTCAATAATCCGGACTCGCCTGACCCGTAAAGAATCGGCGGCGCTGCACCTTTCAGTCGCTCCGTAAATCTAAGTGGGTATTCCTCATCAAACCTGGTCATCACCCAGATCCCAAGCTCCTCGAGTCGTTCGAGTTCTTCGTTCAGCTCGCTCCCTCGATCGAGCAGCCACGCAAGCCGATTGGCTTCCTCGTCGTCGGCGTGAAGAGACGTCTTGATCTTCTCGGCAGATGCACCGGATAGTTGAGAGATTTTTAATGAGTTGATATCGAGCTTCGATTCAAGCTGGTTCAATTCACGCGCGGTAAATGGTTTGCCGGGAGCGTCATCCGGCAACCCGAGATGCGAACAAAGCAAGAAAAGTACGAATGAATCTTCCGATAATTTCATCACTATGTTTTTCGCGCAGTCGCTCGCGCCAACGTGAACGGATGGACAACTCCGCTGCCGCGCCCTCTGAGCAACCAGCCCGCAAGAGTCAAAGTCCAACCGGAGTCGATTATGTCGTCAATCAATAAGACCGGACCCGATGGAATCCGATCGACTACTGCCAATGTTCCCGCTACGTTGCGCGCCTGCATCGAACTATTTGCCATCAGTTTTTGTTCTGGCGCCTCGCCTGTCCGAACCAGAGCTGCTACAAAGCGAAGATGAAGTGCAGTAGCCAGCCGAGCCGCGAAATCATACACCAGCCCCGGATGGCGTAGCGAGGGAATGGCTGTCACCCATTCTGGAAATGGATCAGGTTTCCAACGACCGCGGATTAGATTCGCGGAAGCTTTCACCAGCTGGTCGTCGAAATGTCCCTGTTCATACTTGCCTTGTCGAACAAGCTGGCCCCAACCCGCGTCACCGTAATAACAGAGAGAGTGACCGGGAGCGTTACGGAATTCCTCCGGAATCACGGTGTTCTTCGAAAGGTGCATATCGCTTGGCCACCGCTTCTTCGGTTCCAAAACGATATCGATGCGCCCGAGGAACTCTGCCGCCTGAGTTACAAGTTCGTTAGATACCACCGCTCGAAATCCCTTTCGCTGGCAATTCGCGCAAATGCCGCAGGACCTTGCATCGGGGTCGTCGAGGGACCGGGCAAGAAACTCCATTAGGCATCCGTGATGAGCGACGTATTTTTGCATCTGTGCAAGTTCGGCTCGCCGTAAACCGGTTATCCGATTTGTGCGCTCAATATCAGGTTGCCAGTCAGTCGAGCTGCGGAAATACAGCACCCTCTTTTGGAAAGAGACCTTGATAGCGCCATCAATCTCCAGGAGCTTAAGAGCGCGATCAGCCATCGACCTGGAGACATTTACTTTTGAGAGCACCTCATTCATCGATAAGCCGTTGCTTTTGTCGATTGCATCCAGAATCGAGATCATCGTTTCTGGAGGCGGAAACGCGCTGTCTATGAAGTAGTCCTGAATGTCATCGTCTTCGCTTCCGCTGAGCAGGATTCCGTAAGCCCGATCAACCGCACGCCCGGCTCTGCCGACTTGCTGATAGTAGGCTACGACGGACCCTGGTCGCTGGAAATGAACAACAAACGCAAGATCCGGTTTGTCGAAACCCATACCCAGCGCGACCGTCGCGACGAGAGCTTTGATCTCATTACCGATCAGCGCTATCTCAAGAGCCTCGCGATCCATCTTCGCATCGTCCCCGGCGTGGTAAGCTTCTGCACTGATGTCTTGTGACTTCAGCCAGCCGGTGACCCGCTCGACATCTGCCACCGTCAGGCAATAAATCACACCGCTTCCTTTAAACTTGGTGATGTTCTCGGCTAGCCATGCAAGACGCTCTGCTTGAGTCGAGAGGACGATGTTCTGCAGTCTCAATGACTCTCGCGCAAGGGGTCCACGCAAGATCAGCAGCTCGGGACCAAGCTGCTGGCGAACATCCTCGACGACCCGATCGTTTGCAGTAGCGGTCGTGCCGAGAACCGGGATCCCTTTTGGCAGGCTATCCATTAGCCGGACTATGCGTCGATAATCTGGTCGGAAGTCATGACCCCAATCCGAGATGCAGTGCACCTCATCGACGACAAAAAGACCGACGCACCTCGTGAGAGCCGGCAGCACCGACTTCATGAACCGGTCATTTCCAAGACGTTCGGGCGAAATTATCAGAATGTCACAGGAGTTCCCGTTGAGCGCGGCTTCTGCAGCGTCCCATTCATCTCTATTCGAGCTATTGATTGTGAGCGCGCGGATGCCGATTCGAGATGCCGCCTCGATCTGATTGCGCATCAACGACAACAGAGGGCTGACGAGAATGGTGGGTCCGGCGCCCTGGTCGCGAAGCAGCTTTGTTGAAAGAAAGTAGACTAGACTTTTTCCCCAACCAGTCCGCTGAACGACGAGTACGCGTCGGCGATGCGTGACCAGCGCATCGATAGCCTGCCACTGCCCTTCTCGAAATACGGCAGTTGGCCCGAGCATTTGGCGCAGCAGCGAACGCGCCCTACCAAGCGGGTTTGGGACAGTCATTATAAATCTACCGCCGACACGCACGGATCGCAGAGGTAACCCAGGGTGCTCTACTGTTTCAAAATCTCACTCACTAACTTTTCCGCGCCATAAAGCTTCTTCATCGCCTCGATAATTGCCGCGCTGTGAACTCCTACAGCTCTACCACCTTCATCCTCTTCAACGTACCAATAGCGATTCGGAAGCTTTTGCACGTTACTGTCGAAATTCAAACCCACAAGCTCGCCGTTACGATTAATCACCGGGCTCCCGGAGTTTCCGCCTATCGTGTCCGCGGTATAAACGAAATTCAGTGGAGTCGAGAGGTTCAGCTTCTCTTTGCCTTCACGATACCTGCGAGGCAGATCGTACGGAGGTTTCTCATCGAAGCTTCGAGCCCGATCATAGAGCCCGAAGAACGTCGTCTTGTAGGGCACAAGCGTAGTGTCCTCTTCATAGCCCAGGACTCGGCCATAACTGATTCGTAGGTTGAAATTCGCGTCGGGCGGCAAGCTCCTTCCATAAACCGCAAAGCGCGCTTTCGATAGCTTCTCGCCTGCGCTAGTCTCCACGCTTTGAATCTTCTGCTCGAGCCACGCCCGCAGCTCGCGCGTTACCGGCTCAACGTTGCGTGCAAGGACTATCATCGGGTCATCGGATTTTGCGACCGCTGCGGCGCCGCCTTCCATTAAGGCTTTTCTGACTTCGATATCCCCAAGCTTTGTCCCTCGTACAGCGCGCGCCGCTGCTCCTGCCGGCGTTTGTCCGCTAAGCGCTGCTTTCACAAACGGATCGTTAGCGCCTAGTTTCTTCTCAGCCGACTTCAGCCACGCGGCCAGCATTTGCTCGTCCATTTCAGGGTAAGTCGGAGCACGAGACAGAAGACTGAAACGAAACGATTCGAGATTCGATTCTCTGAGCTCTTCGTATCGCTGAGCATTTGGCTTTGCTGTCTCCTCTGCATACCGAACAATCGCGACTGCATAGGTAGCAAGCCGAGAAATGGGATTGCCAAATGGCGTGCCGAACAAATCGACTCGAGAGGGGGTCAGCGTCGAAAATGCTATGCGTGCAGCGAGCTGAGGATAATCTCGATAGGCATTGGCGATCTGATCCCACGGATCTCCGTAGGATTTCTGAAGATCGGCCTTCTGAGTTACAGCATTACGCAGAGCCTTCTCTTCGCTCTCTTTCTTTGCCATCATTCGCGGATTCATCAACCCGTCTTGTTGACCGACGAGCCGCTTCAAAGAGTTGTTCAGCGAACGCAGCGAACTTCCTGCCTGGCGCGCTTGCTCGGCTCCTCCTTCACTATATTTGACTAACGCGTCGCGACGGGAAGTCCATACCTCCTTTTGCAGAGGATTTCCAACGTCACGTTGAAACTGAATTTGTGCGATCGTCAAAAGCCGCGACGTTGAGCCGGGGTTACCCGGCAGGATTATCAGATCACCTTCAGCGGCACCACTCGCGGACCATTTAAAATAATGAGGCGTACTGGCCGGCTTTCCATTTTCGTAAGCTCTGAAGAACGCAACGTCGAGGTCATAACGTGGATAGGTGAAATTGTCGGTGTCTCCACCGAAGAACGCGATCTGTTCTTCGACCGCAAAGACCAGCCGGATGTCTGTATATTTTTTGAAACGATAAAGCCAGTACTCGCCGCCGCTGTACAGCGATATAACCTCGCATTTTAGACCCGTCTTTGTCGTCTCTTCTTTTTCGAGGGCGGCGATAACGGATTTGCGCTGATCGCTGGCTTCCTTTTCAGAAGAGCCGGGCTTGACGGACGACAACACTCGCTTCGAAACATCTTCAAATGAGATCAGCACGTTGCACTCGAGATCAGGACACTTGAGCTCCTGATCATTCGTCGACGCATAGAAACCCTCTTTGGTGTAGTCCTTTTCTTTTGTGGATACCTTTTGAAGTTGACCGCTTGCAACGTGTTGGTTCGTAACCATTAGGCCGTCTGGTGATACGAATGATCCGGATCCTCCGTCGTTGAGCCGCACCGAAGATAACCGCAGGTGCTCTAGCCAGGAGTCGGTTGGCTCGAACTTGTAACGCTCCTTCCAAAGCTTGCGCGGCGGATTGTCAAAGGTCCACATGCCGTCGTCTGCAAACAGATGAACAGGCATGGCGAAACAGACGATGATTGTTACTAGTAGGGCTTTTTTCATACAGTTTTCTTTTAATTTTGGTTCGTAGCTGTTTGACTTTTCTAAGCGCAAAGGCGCGAAGCCGCAAAGACGCTAATAATATCGCAGGGCTTCGAGCTGGGAGTAAACCGGAGTTAGCCACGTGGCGACAGCCGCCCGTACTTCTTCCGAAGCCTTATCGCGTTTGGCCTGTGAATCGTCCTGAAATTGTAAGTCCGGATTCTTTGCGTCTCGAACCGTTACTTTGCGCATCAACTCTTGATCAGCATCAGATAAGTCCAGTGAAAAGAAAGGCGCAATCGCGTCAAATACCGCTTCCGGCAATTGGCGGTAATTGATAAAGATTCCGGGGCAGACATTATGATGCTCCTGGGCTGCTTGACAGACGCGCGCCAGAACCCTCGCGCAATACTCTTCGGGACGCATCTCGTAAATGGAATCGATAGTCATATCAAAGAGCTCGGGTTGTAGCGCGCCCGGCACCATATGAGCTCCTCTATGCGCCAGCTGCGAGGCCATGACCTCCATTGGTTCCCTAAACAGAAAAATCCAGGGGACTCTCGGAAAGGTTCGATGTATCAGCGAGAGGTCAAGGGCAGTCCAGCTGTCGAACTTGATAAAAAAATGTTCTTCGTCGCCGCACCGCCTTTGTCCCATCGCGCTTACGATCCATCGCAACCAAAGGGCCCGGTCTTCATCCGTAAATGAAAGGTCAACGAACCGGAGTCGCAGCACAGAATCAATCGAGCCGGCTTCGGAAATCATCAGGGCGTTCGGAAGCGATGACAACATCTGTGAAACCAGTGTTGAGCCGCATCGAGACATGTGGAGGATAAAACCTTTAGGCTCGAGCCCTGGGTTGATTGCATATCGCTCCGCCAGCATCTCTATCGAGGTTTGTGGGCGAAAGAGTGTGCTGAAGGGAAGTCTGAGAGCGGCATCTATCGTATGATCGAAAAACGGATCGGTGAAGCGACGCGGTCCGACCCAACACCAATCGACTAACGGCTGCCGTTCGCTCCAGTACACGCGAATCGGAAACCAGCCATCGAGAAGAACCGGATTTGCGCTCAAATCCACCTCTGAATCCAGGCACGGCGCCTGGCTTTGAAAGCTGCTCGGACTTCGTTGACACTGAAGTGATACCCACGTTCATTGCCGAGCCGCACCACCATCTCAAAAAAGAGTTCTTTGTCCATCACATCTTTGAGCTGCTCCTGAAGAGTCAGGTCTTGAAGCACCAAATTGCAAAAGCGATCAAAAGCATCGGTGGACTGAATAGGTCCAGCATCTATCGGACCTTTTTGTCCAACATCACCTACGGGTTCTGTCGATTTCGGTCGCGCGGACTCAAAGACCGACCGCAGCCACTCATTCACCTTGCAGTCGACGACCACATGCACTCGATCGACTTCGCCGCTGTTATTCACTTTATGCGGAAGGTTGGCATTTATGTACCAACATTCACCTGGTTTCATTACAATGCGCTCGCCATTTACATAGAAGGCTACCAGTGAGCTCGTCGTGATTGGTATGTGCAGCCTGACATCGCCATCATCAAAGCTCAGATTGTAGTCGCGATGCTCGATGATGCGAGCGCCCGCCCCAAGTTTTAAGAGACGCGCTGACTTTACCTGGCAATCGAAGCTTGACAGCACGCCAGACAACGCCGGGCACCGGGAGAGCACGGGCGTGTCGTTTAACCGTTGATCTTTCTCGGGATCCGAATACAGCGATGTCGACGCGCCGTCGACCGCACGGAGGGCAACACCACTCCAATCCCCTTCGAAGTAACGATCGTTAAAATGTTTCACCCACTCCTCGGGACGTATCTGCTTCAGATCGTTTTCGAGACCTTCAGGATCGAATGAAAATGGTAATCTCAGACAACTGAGCATGCTCCCTTAACATACTCAAACACGAAATTACGGGCAAACGATTTATCTTCGAATTTTGGCCTTTCATCCGCTTCTGCAGCCATTCGTCCGATAGTTTGCCCATTTGGCTATTCTTTTCGGTAATCTTCAGGCTGGAGGTGCTGATTATGGATCATCAAGACCACTCGATCACGCGATTCCTGAAGAGGATAGTACTTGCCGCTTTCTTCGCAGTAATCGCGAGTATGCTGTTCGATAGTGCGGTCAACGGGCGCACCACGCAAAAGAACTCTCCCAGTTCTCAAACGTCAACTCCATCGGACTCGCGAGAACGATTTGATTTCCTGGTACGCGAAGATTTCTTTGCAGGCTTTGCCGGAGATCAAGCCGCCCTCGATAGAGCAATGAAACTCTGCGAGGATACGCTTGCCAAGAATCCCAACCACTCTGAGGCTCTGGTTTGGCACGGCGGAGGACTCGTATTTCGTGCCGGACAGGCTTTTACAAAATCCGATATTCTCACAGGGACGGAACTCTGGGATAAAGGCCTCTCAGAAATGGACCGGGCGGTTGAACTCAGCCCGAATAGTGTTGGCGTGCTCATTCCACGGGGCGCGTCTCTGTTGACTGTTTCGCGATTCGTTCCCGATAAGGCGACCAGTCGTTCCTTGCTCGAGAAAGGCGTCGGTGACTACGAAAAGGTCCTCGAGATTCAGAAACCTTACTTCTCGAAGCTTTCGAGTCACGCTCGCAGCGAGTTGTTGATTGGGCTCGCGGAAGGTTGGGTACGTTTAGGTAATAACGACAAAGCAAGAACCTATTTTCAGCGAATTGTAAACGAGTGCAAGGATTCCGCACGCAGCCCGCAAGCGGCGGCATGGCTTGAAAAGGGAACTCTCAGCGGCACCGATCCGATGAGTTGCACAGGGTGCCATTCGAAGAAATAGTGTTTGCTGGAGAGATCAAATGGAGCCTGCGCTTCAAATCGAGAACCTACAAAAGGCATACGGCTCGGTTTTTGCAGTTAAGGACGTTTCATTCGGAGTCTCTGCGGGTGAGATCTTTGGTATTGTTGGGCCGAACGGGGCTGGCAAGACCACTACCATCGAATGCATCGAAGGCATCAGAAGACCCGATCGCGGAACGATAAGCGTGCTGGGGCTTGAACCTGATCGCCACGGAGCAGAGCTGCGACAACGCGTCGGCGTTCAGTTGCAACAGGCAGCTCTTCCGGCGCGAATCAAAGTATGGGAAGCGCTCGATCTTTACGCATCCTTTTACGATCGGTCTATCGATTGGAAATCACTGCTCGAGAGCCTGGGTCTTGCCGATAAGAAAAAGACCGCCTTCGCCAAGCTCTCGGGCGGACAGAAACAGAGGCTTTTCATAGCGCTGGCCCTGGTGAACGATCCGGAGTTGGTTTTCCTCGATGAGTTGACAACTGGATTGGACCCGCAAGCTCGGAGGGTAATGTGGGAACTGGTTCACAATATTCGTGAACGCGGAAAGACAGTCGTGCTGACAACGCATTTCATGGAGGAAGCCGAGAAATTGTGTGACCGCGTTGCGATTCTGGATCAGGGGTGCATTGTGGCTCTCGATTCACCAGAGAACTTGATTAACCGGTATGGTGGAGACAATCGAATCACGTTTAAGGTTGCGGCTGGTTGCGAAGCGGGATTGCAGACGCTTAACGGGGTCAATCGTGTGGACCGAGATGGCGATTGGGTGACAGTGCAGGGAATTGGCGACACTCTGGCCGGTGAAGTTGTTGCGGCGCTCAGTGAGAAAGGGTTCTCGGTGCGCGATCTGCGGACGGGGCAAGCGACGTTAGAGGATGTATTTCTGGCACTCACCGGAAAAGAGACGCGACTAGAGATGTAGCGTAGACAGTCCAGTCTGCGCAAAGGGCAGCGTAGATTGTTTA
Source organism: Blastocatellia bacterium (assembly GCA_035258805.1). GTDB lineage: Bacteria > Acidobacteriota > Blastocatellia > UBA7656 > UBA7656 > Onstottus_A. The sequence continues at coordinate 55,164 of DATFWY010000239.1, forward strand.
ATCTGCGCTGTATCGGCTTTCTAAGAAGTGAGGCATGCGGCACTGCCGGATGCGGTCGACTACCGAATCCGCAGACTAGACAGTCTACGGTACTTTTTACGAAATGAACTTTACTCGCGGAATTCACAAACTGGCCTGGATCGAGCTAAAGCTGTTCCTGCGCGAGCCGATCGCGGCATTTTTTACCCTCGCGTTCCCTTTGATGATGCTATTTCTTTTCGGCAGCATCTATGGCAATAAGCCGTCTTCTTTTTTCGGCGGCTACGGTGCCGTAGATGTTTCGGTTCCTGCATACACGGCAATGATCATCGGCAGCAGCGGATTACTTTCTTTGGCCATTGGGATTTCTTCATACCGCGAGACGGGTGTCCTTAAAAGACTTAAGGCGACACCGATTCGACCTGCGAAAATTCTGGCTGCGCAGGTCACAGTCATTTACCTGATGACTGTTTTAGGAATGGTACTTCTGATTGCGGCCGGTCGATCGGTTTATGGACTGCGATTTGGGGGAAGTCTGGCGAACATGTTCGCCGCATTTACTTTGAGCGCAGCCAGTATTTTTGCGATCGGTTTTGTGCTCGCCAGTCTGTCTCCGTCTGCTCGAGTTGCTCAGGTGGCTGGAATGGTGATCTTCTATCCGATGATTTTTCTGTCCGGCGCGACGATCCCTCGCGAGACGCTTCCGGAGGGCGTTCGACGCTTTTCACAGGTTTTACCGTTGACGCATGTAGTTACGCTGCTCAGAGGATTATGGGCAGGCGGTGCCTGGGATAATTACATTTGGGAGGTGATCGTGCTCATCGCAGTCGCTGTGGTTGCTGCCACGGTCTCGTCCAGGACATTTCGGTGGGAGTGACGGCATTCGACAGACATCAAACCGACGTTGGAAAATTCCATGTCTCTCGCAAAGGCTATCAAAATACTGCTAAATCCTCATTGCAAAAAAAACAAAATGCCCAATTTGACTTCTCAGGAGATCTACGTTGACAAACTATCAAGCAAAAATCGCTGCGATGCTTCTTACGAGCGCCGGCATTCTTTTCATGATGTCGATGGCATTTCAAATACTCCCTTTCAATATCGCGATCTTCTCCGGTGTGGCGTGCTTCATATTGGCGGGCACGGTTCGACGCATCGGCCGAGCGCGAGAGTGATGTGATATTATCGCGGCCCGATATGAAGGAGATTGATGTTCAGCAGGAAAAGCGCCGATCGTTCGCGCGGACCATTCTGCTCGTCTTATGCGTAAATACTGCCTCAGCGTTCGCCGTTGTCCTGCTAAATTGGTTACTTATGGAGGGAGTAACTAATTCCTGGCTTGTTGGAATCTTAACGACCTCCCTCGTCTACGCTAATTGCTGCGGAACTCTGATGGGACTCATCTTGCCGCAAATTGCGCCGCGCGTCGCCAGGCAACCGTTCCCGCTGAATTGGATTTATTACATCGGGGCTCTGCTTGTTTTGTCGACGATCGGATCAGCACTGGCGGTGTTTATACTGACCAGAATCGACATGTTTCCACGCGAGCGTTTTTGGACGTACTTCAGATCAACCTTAGTCGTTGCAATCGCAATCTCGCTAATAATCGGAGTAACGAGGTATCTGTATGAGGGATTGAAGCATCGTCTTAGAGTCACCACTCGACAACTTCAGCTAAAGGAACTCGAGGAGGAACGTTCTCGAAAGCTTGCGGTAGAAGCTCGACTATCATCGCTCGAGTCGCGTATTCACCCTCATTTTCTCTTTAACACCCTCAACTCAATTTCTTCCCTGATCCAGGAAGATCCGAAGCTTGCAGAGCGCCTGGTGGAGCGTCTGGCAGCGCTTTTGAGATTCTCCCTTGACTCCAATCAGACCAGCACAGTGCCGCTAATTCGCGAGCTGAAGATCGTAAAAGACTATCTCGAAATCGAGAAGGCGCGGTTCGGTGATAAGCTGCGGTACTCGATCGAAATCCCGCCGGAGCTCGAGACTGTTGCAGTGCCACCGCTTGCCGTTCAAACGTTAGTCGAGAACAGCCTGAAGCATGTTGTAGCAGCACGCCGTGAGGGAGGAGAGGTGCAAATCACCGCTCGTTTAGCTGGGGAGCTAGTACAGATCGAGGTGCTGGACGATGGATCGGGGTTCACCATTGATTCAATCAAAGCCGGTCACGGACTCGACAATCTTCAGGCTCGCCTTGCTGTCTTATTTGATGATCGCGCGACCCTCAACTTGTCGACTTTAAATGGCAAAACCTCGGTTATCATATCGCTACCATATTCCGAGATCGCGCCACTAGCACCGGTATGAGCGCCCAAAACCCCTCCCTGCGTGTCTATTTAGTCGACGACGAGCCGCTGGCGTTGAAGAGGCTCGCGCGCTTGCTCAAAGCAACCGGAAAAGTACAGGTAGTCGGCGCCACCAGTGATGCCGATTCCGCTCTCGCCTTTCTTGCCGCGGAACGCGTTGACGCCTTGTTTCTGGACATACAGATGCCGGAACTGAATGGATTCGAGTTGCTCTCGCGACTCGAGTCACAGCCGCTGGTTGTATTCACTACCGCTTTCGATCAATACGCGCTGCGGGCATTCGAGGTCAACTCAATCGACTACCTCTTAAAGCCAATTGAAACGGAACAGCTGGATCGAGCGATTAGCAAGATCGAGCGGCTCCGAGGTGCCGAACCCAGGCAGGATGTTCGAGAGGTCGTTGAGAGACTCGCTGCAGCATTGCAGTCGGGAAAAGCAAGCTACCCGGACAAAGTTGCTTCACGGAGCGGAGAGCGGATCTGGTTTATAGAGTTGTCGACGGTTACGCATTTTCTAGCCAAAGATAAGATGACTTACGCAGTCACTGCTGAGAGGAGTTACGTGATCGACTCGACGATTGCCGAGCTTGAACAGAAGCTTGATCCGAGTCAATTTCTTCGCATTCATCGATCAACACTATTAAATCTTAGTCATGTTCAAGAGGTGAATTCCTGGTTTGCCGGCGGCGTAGTCGTCCGGCTGAAGGACGCGAAGCGAACTGAATTGACAGTCGCGCGAGATCGTGTTCGAGCACTGAAACAGCGGCTGGGGTTTTAGCCGCTCCAATCCACTCATCTCTTCTGCGTAATCTGCATAATCTGCGGATCACTGCTCTGATTCGGCAGCGCGGCTGATATCAGAGGACCTGGTAAACTACGAAGCGAATGAATAAGATTCCGCCAGGAGGAATTAGAATGCCCGCAACGAGAGGACTGGTAATGCTTCTGCTCACAACCGCCATCAGTCTCGTGTGGCCGGTGAGCGTAAAACAGGATGATGAAGCCTTCCAGGACCGCGCGGTGAAAGTCGGCACATCCGAATTTCACTTCAGGATCTTCGTTCCCAAAGGCTGGACGAAGAAGAAAAAATCACCTGTGATTTTGTTTCTTCACGGCGCGGGTGAACGAGGCGACGATAACCTCGCACAGACTAAAGTCGGTATTGGGCCCGCCATACTTCGACAGAGAGAAACGTTTCCCTTCATTGTTGTGTTGCCTCAATGTCCAAAGAGCCGGTGGTGGACCGAAAGCGATATGCAGTCTCTCGCATTGAACGCGCTGGCGCAGACTATCAAGGAGTTCAATGGCGACTCGAATCGAACATATCTCACTGGTTTGTCGATGGGTGGTTACGGTTCATGGATGATGGCATCGAACAATCCGTCTCGATTTGCGGCGCTCGCGGTCGTTTGCGGTGGGGTTGTACCCCCACAAGGCCTTACTCTGCCCAAAGAGGCCGCCCCGCGTGAGAACAGCGATCCTTATGGGGCTGTCGCTTCTAAAGTTCGCAAGATTCCAGTCTGGGTTTTTCATGGCAACGCTGATCCAGCGGTTCCCGTCTCTGAATCCCGCAAGATGGTGGAAGCGATAAAGGCAGCGGGCGGCAATGTACGGTATAACGAGTACGACGGAGTTGGACACAATTCTTGGGATAAGGCGTACGGCGAGACCGAATTATTTCCGTGGCTGTTAACTCATCACGTGAAGTCAAAGGGCTGAGTTGACCCGTTATGGGTCTTTATTCCACTTACATTTTTCCCCGCATACTTGACGGTCGTTGGGAACCCAGTTGATCCGAGAACAACGGCAAACAGCTCTTGCGCCTTTGTATGGCCATGTTCTCGAAATCGGTTTTGGAACTGGTTTGAATCTATCTTGCTATCCAGCGCAAGTCACAGAATTGACGACGCTTGATACTGAGCAGATGCTTAGCAAGCGAGTGGCGAAGAGAATCAAAGATGCTCACCTGCCAGTCACGCAAGTAAAACTTGATGCTAGTTCACGACTCCCCTTCAAGGACGATACTTTTGACTGTGTCGTAACTACCTTTACACTCTGTTCAATTCGCGACGTCCGATCGGCGCTGGCTGAGATACATCGAGTCCTCAGTCCGGATGGTAAATACGTTTTCCTGGAGCATGGACGAAGCGACGACATGCGTGTTGCAAAGCGACAGGATTTCTTCAACCCAATCCAACAGTGGGTAGCCTGTGGTTGCAATATCAATCGACCTATTGACCAGCTCGTAGCAGGGGCAGATCTTCAGATTCAAACATTGGACCGCTACCTCATGCCAAATACGCCTCGGATCTTCGCCGAAATGTATCGAGGTGTCGCGACCAAACTTTGCGGACCTTAGTGTTTTGCGCGAACTTCGCATTACAATTCCAACATTAATTGACGCGCTAAGACTTTGGAACACGGCCGTGCCGCCTCCGCACATAATGCGCTAACTCGTCAGCCTTGTTGTCCTGTGCTAACTTGAAATCATCATTAAATCAGGAGGCACTATGGCAAAAGAAGTGTTCAAAGGTTTCACTATTGTAGGTACATCAAACGAGAGCTTCAGCAACGCGATCGAAGTGGCTGTGGATCGCGCCAAGCAGACTATTCGCGAACTACGCTGGTTTGAAGTTAAGGAGCAGCGCGGAGCGATCAGAGACGGGCAAATCGAATACCAGGTAACGTTGGACGCATTTTTCAAGCTCCAACCGGGCGACTCCGGGGATTAGCCAAGGGATCATTTATTGGGTAGCCCCGCGCTCGCGGAGAAGTTTCACCATCGCCTCTTGCCGAGCCTCGATGGCAATCGTCAACGCGGTCTTCCCGGAATCGGCCCTTGCGTTTATGTCGGCGCCGTGATCCAGGAAGAGGCGCGCTAGATCAATCTTTCCACTTCCGGCCGCCTCGTGCAGCGGTGTGTATCCCTCCTGCTGTCGAGCGTTGACGTCAGCACCACGTTCAATCAATGCTCGAGCGACTTCAATCTGGGCTGCCGCTGCAGCAGCGTGAATCGGGCGAACCTTCATTGCGTTTCGAGCCTGTGCGTTAACATCGGCGCCGGCATCCAAAAGTACTCGTACGGTCTCCGGGTGCTTGAAGAAAACTGCTAAACCAAGAGGATAGAATCCATCGACTGCGAATGCGTTGACCAGCGAGTGATCGTTCTTTATCAACTCCTCCACGCGGTGGGTGCTTCCGGTCGCGGACGCTTCAAAGATATCCAGATCACGGCGTGCCGCCAGCAGAATCTCTGTCACATCTTTTCGGTTATAGTAGACAGCCTTCAACAGAACCGAGACGCCGTCCTTGTCAGTTGTGCGCGCCAGCGACGGATCTGTTTTGAGCATCTCTTTCACTTTTTCGGCATTACCCTGTGTTACAAGAGTCACAAAATCCGGGTTTGAAGTCATTGTGGCCTCCTTTTGGCCGGCGTTCGTTGGCATATAAATTCCTCCGCCCATGAAAGTTGCTGCGACTAATCCGATTAAAATAAAGAAACCAAAATTACGAGTCTTCATTTTGTCCCCTCTTCAACTGTTGCCTTGGTTATCACGTTGAGCCGATTGACCCCGTTCTAAACCTTCTGCGTTTAGCTTGTGTTTGAGTTCAAGCTTTTGATTCAGAAGACCAACGATATCGTGATGGCCAGCCTCCATTGCAACCTTGAGAGCCGTCTTTCCATCGTCGGCGACGGCCTCAAGCGATGCACCGTGCTCGATGAATGTTCGCGCCAAATCGACGAATCCAAGTCCTGCGGCGTAGTGCAAAGCAGTCCACCCGGCACGCGGCCAACCTTTTCCTCCACGCTTAGGTCTTACGTCTGCTCCAGAGGCGATCAGTAGATTGACAGCATCAGCCTGCCGGCCAAATAGCGCCGCGTGCAGTGGCGTGACATTCATTGGATGCCTTGAAACTGAATTTACATCCGCGCCGCGTGAAATCAGATATTCCAGAACTTCGAGTTTTCCAAAGTGAGCAGCGAGCGCAAGCGAAGTAAACCCCTCCGGTGAATATGAGTCGAGTAGTGAGGGATCGTCATTCAAGAACTGTTCGACGAGGTCGGTGCGCCCGATGGATGATGCCTCATAGATGTCAGGCTGAACGCCAGAGTTCATCAGCAATTCAGCGATCTCATGGTGACCTGAGTTGACTGCGAGAATCAGTGCGGTGTTGCCGAGCGGATCTCGTGCGCCAATCAATCTCGGATCCTCTTCAAGCAGCTGTTTGACTTTCCTGGCATCTCCCGAATGCGCAGCCTTCAATATCTCGATTACTCTTGTCGCGAATACTTCATCGCGCGAAGGACGCTGCTCTCGCAGTCTGTCTTCGACCAGATCTATCAACATCTCCTTCAAATGCCGGCGCGCAGAAAACAGCCGTTTCTTGATCGTCGAAGTAGGCACGCCAAGGAAATCGGCGATCTCATCCTGCGTGTAACCGCTCATATAGAACAGCGTGATGGCCGTCCTTTCGTGATCGGGCAAGTCTTCGATTGCAGCAAGAAGCCTGTCTTTCATTTCATGTTTTTCCGCGAGAGCCGCCTGCGCCGGTTCACTGGATATTTCCACCGCGTAGAGCGGCGATAGTGCGAGTTGTTTGCCTCGCGTCAGACGGTCGCAATGCTTGAAAACTATGCGCCGGAACCAACCGGGAAAGGCGGTCGGGTCACGCAGTTGATCCAGGCTGCGATAGGCCTCGAAGAAGGCTTCCTGCGCGGCGTCTTCAGCCAGTTGGAAGTCGCGCAGGATCGAATACCCGTAACCCACTGCCATATCCTGAAATCGTCGTACGATGCTTGCGAAAGCATCATCATCGCCTTGCCTAACGCTATTAACGAGGGATTCCAGGCTCGTCATACTTAATTATTACCTTCGAAGATAAGACCCACTATTCCGGCGGAAGGTTACCGGCCGGCAAGAATACGGTTACATCGCTGCCGGTTTCTCAAAAAGGAAGGGACCTGTCAACTTAAGGTGAGGCATTGCCATTTATCGCTGATTGGTGACAATCAGCCAGGAACCACAATCACAACGATATATACCAAGCTCAGGCGTGAGTCTCAGTTGAGAGCATGCCGGGCAACGGAAGGAATACACGTATCGCTGTTTTTCGTCATTCCAGAAGTGATCTTCGATCAACACCTCCACGCCGATTTGTCGTTTGGGCATAGCGGCATTATAAGCGAACCCGGCCGTAACGAGGCAAAGGAAAGATGAGCGGTTATTGCGGGACCAGGCGGCTTTGCGCCGTTGCGTCTTTACGCGAAAAAACATGCTTCAGCAAGCGTACCATTGTCATACGAGACGTACTCAAAACGAATAAACTCGTTACTCTGAAATTATGTCTGAAATCGGCTTATGGTTTGCATTTGTTTGTGGGAAAATGAGTTTAAAACGAAATCAAGCATATTAAACGGAGGGTTCAATGAAAGTCTCCCGGAGGAACCATGCCAAACTTAACGTGCCAGTATTGGCGATTATAGTCTTTGTTCTGGTTAGTCTCGCATGTGCCCAGTCCACACCAAAGTCGGTCACGTCGTCGCAGGGTGCCACAGGGACGCTTCGGCACTATGATATCAAGCTCTCGGATCTTCCAGCCGCAGAGGTGCTTACTGGGCCGCGGAACCAATCAAAGGTGATTCCACGACCCGAGGGCGCCGAACTCACCTTGCCACCAGGCTTTCAAATCAGTGTGTATGCAGAAGGGGATCTCCAACAGCCGCGGGGACTTCTTCAGGTACCCAATGGCGACGTTCTTGTCAGCGAGTCGCAACCGAACCGCATAACGATACTTCGAGATTCAAACAATGACGGCAAGGTGGATGAACGCTTCGTTTTTGCAACCGGTCTCAATCGCCCGTACGGGATGGCGTTGTGGCGCGACTATCTCTACGTTGGCAATCAAAACGGGATTGTTCGTTTCAAATACAAACCCGGACAAACGAAGGCAGAAGGGGAACCAGAAAAGCTTGTCGATCTTCCCGCCGGTCCGGGACATTGGACCCGTAACGTATTATTCAACTCGGCCGGCACGAAGATGTACGTAGCAGTCGGCTCTGCTTCCAACGTCAACGCAGGGGAGCCGCCCATACGTGCGGCGATTTCAGAGTTCAATCCCGATGGAACCGGTCATCGCATCTACGCTAGTGGTACTCGAAATCCGGTGGGACTAGCCTGGAACCCGACAACAAAACAGCTCTGGGCGGCAGTCGAAGAACGAGATCTCATCGGCGACGACCTGGTTCCCGAGTACGTAACTGCGATCAAAGAAGGCGGCTTCTACGGCTGGCCATACTCGTACCTCGGTCAACACGAGGACCCTCGCCGTAAGGGTGAGAATCCAGAATTAGTAAAGAAAGCGATCGTTCCGGACGTGTTGATCCAGGCGCATTCAGCGGTGTTGGGAATGGCGTTCTACGAAGGCAATATGTTTCCGGCGGATTTTCAAGGCAACGCGTTTGTCGCGCTTCACGGTTCGTGGAATCGGACTTCGAGAGTGGGCTACAGCATAATTCGAATCAAGTTTAAGGACGGGAAACCAGTAGGCGGATATGATGATTTCGTAACCGGTTGGATGCTTGGCCCGGACAAGGCGGAGGTGTGGGGCCGTCCAGTAGGCGTCCTGGTTTTAAGAGACGGATCCATGCTGATCACCGATGATGGTGGAAACAAGGTCTGGCGCGTTACGTATAACAAAGCGGCGAAATAGACGTACCGTAGACGTACCGTAGAATGTCCAGTCTGCGGCGATTGATACAGCCGGAACTCATTTAGGTTTCGGGTTTGTAATCGCCGCAGACTAGACAGTCTACGGCACGCGCGCGATCGCTGCAGACTGAACGGTCTACGGCTCACTAACTTTTGTGCCCTGAATTCTCTTCACACCCGGGTTGTTCATGCATCGACTATATATTCCTTTCTTTTTATCTGTTCTACTCGGTATTGGTGTGCTAGCGAAATCCAAAACGAGCGCAGATGGCGATTGGCCCGCATACGGCCGTGATCCTGGCGGCAGTCGCTTCTCCCCGCTTAATGAAATAAATCGCTCAAACGTAACGTCTTTGAAGATTGCGTGGACGTATCGAACCGGTGCTGTTGACGTGAAAGGCAGGTCCGCTTCGAACGCGGCGTTTGAAGCTACGCCGATCGTTATCGACGGAACGCTCTATTTGAGCACGCCCTTCAACCGGGTCATCGCACTGGATCCGGTAACTGGAACTGAGCGATGGGTTTTTGATCCTAAAGTCGATATGACTAAGGGTTACTCCGAAGTCAGCTCCCGAGGTGTATCGACCTGGCGGGATCGCCGGACCGGCAAAAGGCGTGTCTATGTCGCGACAATTGATGCGCGTTTAATAGCACTTGAAGCCGAAACAGGGACTCTTTGCAAAGATTTTGGCGAGGAGGGACAGATTGATCTGACTCGCGATATACGGCTTGTCGATCGCGGCGATTATCAAGTCACATCCCCACCTGCTGTCATCGGCGATTTGATCGTCGTCGGCTCGTCAGTTGGGGACAATCGCGGTGTGGAGCTCGAGCGAGGAGTCGTCCGCGCATTTGAGGCGCGAACTGGTAAGTTACGATGGAGCTGGGATCCGATACCGACCATGGCTACTGACCCTGCTCGAAAAACCTGGGAAGGCGAAGGCGCAACTCGAACCGGCGCGGCTAATGCCTGGTCAATTATATCGGCCGATCCGGATCGCGATCTCGTTTTCATTCCCACCAGCAGTCCGAGTCCTGATTTTTACGGAGGCGAGCGAAAAGGAAATAACGAGTACGCGAACTCGGTGGTCGCGCTGCGCGCGTCCACCGGAAAGGTTGTGTGGCATTTCCAGGTGGTTCATCACGACCTGTGGGATTACGACGTGGCATCACAACCAATGCTCATCACCCTCAAGCGGGGCGGCCGCGATATTCCCGCAGTCGCCGTCGGGACCAAGATCGGTCACTTGTTCTTACTTCACCGAGAAACCGGGACGCCCTTGTTTCCCGTTGAGGAACGGTCGGTACCTGCTAGTGATGTTCCCGGAGAACAATCATCGCCAACTCAACCATTCCCTAAGCTGCCCGCCGCATTGGTACCTCAAAAGCTGACCGAAGCTGATGCGTGGGGTATCACGCCGGAAGACCGTGAGGCGTGTCGCAAGCTGATTAAGGATACCCGCAATGAAGGTTTGTTCACTCCGCCCAGTCTCCGAGGCACGATTGCATTTCCCGGCAACGTTGGCGGGATGAACTGGAGCGGAATGTCTTATGATGCACGACGTGGATTTTTGATCGCGAACACAAATCGAATCGCGACATTGATAAGGCTGATACCCCGAGAAGATTTTGTTAAGCAGAGGACGTCGGCTTCGGGTAATCGTATAAAAGGGGAGTTTGGCCCGCAACGTGGCACGCCATATGGGATGTACCGAGAGCACCTGCGAGCACCGAGCGGCGCGCCGTGCAATCCTCCGCCGTGGGGCATGCTGACCGCTGTCGATCTGGCGACTGGGTCGATCAAATGGGAAGTTCCTCTCGGCACGATTCCTCAGCTCGGGATGATTCCGAAGTCAGCCGAATGGGGATCAATAAACCTCGGAGGTTCAGTGGTTACGGCAGGCGGATTAGTGTTTATCGCTGCCAGCATGGATACTTTCCTACGTGGATTTGATACCGATACCGGAAAAGAGCTTTGGAAGGCGGAACTCCCCGCAAGCGCACAAGCCGCGCCAATGACATTTCAAATCCGAGGGAAACAGTATCTGGTAATCTGTGCCGGTGGACACGGAAAACTAGGGACAAAGATGGGCGATTTTGTAGTTGCGTTTGCGCTGCCATAAGTGCTGCGTTATAGAAGACGAAATTTGTATCGAGCTGCCTTGTGAGGTCTCGCTGAATGAAAACCGTAAAGCTTGCGCTCCTGCTATCGATTCTGTTTGTTGGCATTGAATCGTTTGCTGCCACTCAGGCTACCAGAAAGGTGGAAGGTGTCGTCACGGATCAAAACGGAGCGCCGATTTCCGGGGCGGAAGTTACGATCGCAGGTCAATCAGCGACTGTGACTCGCAACACCGACAATGACGGGCGGTTTACTTTCGACACGACTGGTGATGCGGCGATGTTGACAGTTCGGGCACGAGGTTTTGAAACAGCCAGCAAGGTATGGAATGCAAATGATCAGGATTCTACGCGACTTAAGATCACCTTATCCGCCGAAGGGATGTCCGAGCAGATCACTGTGACCGCTTCGCGAACGGAGGCTCGAGTGAGCGATACCGCTGCAAGTGTTGCGGTGTTGTCACGCAATGATCTTGCCACAACCTCCGCGCTTACGATTGACGATGCGTTGAGACAGGTGCCCGGGTTCTCGCTGCTTCGCCGCTCAGGTAGTCGCACGGCGAACCCTACATCGCAAGGCGTTTCATTTCGCGGCGTAGGTCCCAGCGGCGCCAGCCGGTCCGTAGTGCTGGCGGACGGCATCCCGATAAACGATCCATTTGGTGGCTGGGTTTTTTGGGGACGAGTTCCGCGCGAGTCGCTGAGCCGAATCGAGGTGGTTCAGGGTGGGACCTCTAGCTTGTATGGTTCGGACGCGCTCGGAGGCGTGGTCAACATGATCGGGCGAGACAGTCGGGAATCAGCGCTATCATTTGAAACCTCATACGGCAACGAACAGACACCTGACTTTTCGCTCTTCGCGGGAGGCAGGCTGTTCAAGTGGGGCGCACTTCTGTCTGCCGAAGTATTTCACACCGATGGCTATGTCCTGGTCGATGAGGACGAGCGCGGACAAATAGATACAAAAGCCGGATCCGAGCACAAAACGCTGGACCTTACGCTCGAGCGTTTGATCGGCGAGCGAGGTCGCGCTTTCCTGCGTGGCGCGCTTTTCGATGAATCGCGGGAAAACGGGACGCCGGCTCAAACCAACAGCGCCTATATTCGCCAGTTGTCGACGGGGACCGATCTTCAATCCAGTCGCGTGGGAGTGTTCCTGGTCAGAGCATTTGCTCTTACGGAAGTCTATAACCAGACGTTTAGCGCTATCGCAGCGAATCGAAACAGCGAAGCGCTGAATCGCAGTCAAAGAGTTCCGGCACAGCAAGTAGGAGGTCTCGCTCAATGGTCTCGTACGGCGGGTTCCCGACAGATACTCGTTGCCGGTTTCGATATGCGTGAGGTTCGAGGAGCAAGCGACGAGCTCGGCATTACCGCGGGTCGTGTTACGTCGGCGGTAGGCTCCGGTGGTCGTGAGCGAGTCCTGGGTGTTTTCGGGCAAGACCTTATTAGAATTACTCCCAGGTGGCTTCTGACTCTTGCCATCAGAGGCGATCGATGGCGAAATTTCGATGCGTTGTCGACATCTCGACCTTTCCCGGCCGGTACACCAGTAACCACGACGTTCTTTCCTGATCGCGTAGAGACGGCATTCAGTCCTCGAATGTCGGTTCTTCACAAAGTAAACGACAACTTGTCACTGATGGTGTCCGGTTATCGCGCTTTTCGTGCGCCGACACTGAACGAATTGTATCGAAACTTCCGTGTGGGAAACGTTTTAACCTTGGCAAACGACCAGCTGAGAGCCGAGCGGTTGACCGGAGGAGAAGTGGGAGCCAGCTATGCGGCCTTCGGCAGGAAGCTCAGTATGCGTGGGACATTTTTTTGGAGCGAGATTGTTCGGCCTGTCGCCAATGTTACACTGACAGTCACCCCTGCGTTGATTACGCGCCAACGGCAGAACCTCGGACGCACTCGTTCCAGAGGAGTTGAAGTTGAGGCGGAGGCTCGCGTCACAAGCTACGTAGTGGTGTCGGGAGGCTACCAGTTCCTGGACGCGACAGTTTTGCAGTTCCCGGCTAATACTGCGCTGGAGGGTCTGTGGATTCCGCAAGTGCCCCGTCATCTGCTCACGTTTCAGGCGCGCTATTCAAATCCTCGACTGCTAACACTGGCCCTCCAGGGACGCACAAGCGGCAAGCAGTTTGACGACGATCTAAACCTGTTTGAGCTTAACCCTTATTTTACGCTGGACGCGTTTGCCTCCCGCTCGCTGGGTCACGGAGTAGAGATGTTTGGCGCCTTTGAAAATCTCACCGGGCAGCGTTATGACATCGGACGCACTCCAGTTCTCACGCAGGGCCCGCCCTTGCTGGCCCGGGTGGGAGTCAGATTTCATTGGGGTGCGCGTTAAAAACCTTTCCCGCCTGTAACCGAACTGGTGTACGCCGCGTTATTACTTATTGCCGTTGGTGTGCCGGTACTGATTTCGAGTCATAGTGTTAGTAGTGCAGGGTTTGCGCTGCAGATCGAATGAAGCTACTGGAGTAGGGATTGGGATTTGGGGACTGGGGCTCGGGCTGGCGTGGCTAGAGATCAGTTTCGGGCGCCGTACCCAATTCCCAACCCCCAACGCCCAGTCCCGATCAGAGTCAAATTTATCGAATGAACGAAACCGGCAATGCCGATCGAGCGGTTGTCGAGGAGTTAGTTGAGCAGCCCGCAATGGCGAGTGATGAATCGCTCGTCGAAGCTGTTCGTCGGGGCGACGATTCGGCTTTCGAACTGATCTTTGAGCGGCATCGGCGCCGGGTCGCGCGAATGGTGGCACGGTTCGTTAAGCGGCCAGAACGACTGGAAGAAATCTTACAGGAAGTATTCATCAAGGTTTATTTTGCGTTGGACTCGTATTCGCCGGAGAAAGGAGCCTCATTCTCGGCGTGGGTTTCAAGAGTGGCGATCAATTCCTGTTACGACGAGCTACGGCGAATTAGACGCCGCCCGGAGAGATCGATCAGTGATATCACCAGCGAGGAAGTACTGTGGCTAGCGTCGCAACTAAGGTCACACTCATCGGCGGGGGATGTCGAGGCCGCTGCTATCTCGAGGGACCTGGCCAATAAGCTGCTGGCGCGTTTGAGCACGGAGGATAGGATTGTGCTGACGTTGCTCGATGCCGAGGAACTGAGTGTTTCAGAAATTGCTGCGCTACTGGATTGGAAGGTTTCCAAGGTGAAGGTGCGCGCTCATCGCGCCCGGCAGGCTCTGCGCAGAGTACTTGGTGAGTTTGTTTGATTTCAGCGTGTTTGGATATCTGAATCTGAAATCTGAAATGAAATTTGTAATCTTTTCTCAGGGAGAAATCGCGATGGATCAAAAACCCGCAGAACCTATTGACCATCTATCAAAATCGATAGTGCTGGCCGCCGGCACAGATCAAGCAGAGGTTGATCGAATAGTTTCCTCGCCCTTTATCAACTCACGATTGCGCGCCCAGATCGAAGCCGAACGGAAACGCCGGACAGAATCGGTAGGCAGTTGGTTTGGGACCGTACTGGTTACCGCACGCGCGATCACAGTGTTGGTTATCGTGACGGCAGCGGCGGTGCTGGCATTCTGGTTTTCAAAGACAAATGCGTCGACAAACAGCCCGTCCCGGATTACCGGAGCCGGAGCTGACGATGTCTCGCGTGTGATAAGTGGCGGAACGTGCGCTTTGTCGTCGACCCAGGAGTGCGCCATTTCGAGAGAAGAGGTGCTGGCGACGCTTTTTGCTGATAAGGAACAGGAGAGATCAAAATGAGTAGTCAGATGAAGGCCTGGGCAGCGTTTTTGATCGTTTTTGCGCTGGGTGGTGTGACCGGCGCTTCGGTTATCGGCGTTTATAGCCTTCGATCACCGGCAAATGCGAGTTATGAAAAGATGACTGTCTCAATTCGTGATACGGATGCGTACTTCGACACGTTGAAACGAGAACTGACGCTAAGCGATGACCAGGCGGCTGCTATGCGAGTGGTGCTCGATCGAACGCGAGACGATTATAAAGCCGTTTGTGCGGATGTTCGTCCTCGCTATGATGTCGTTAAAGAAAAGGCGCGCGGCGAACTGCGGGCGTTGCTTACGGCCGAGCAGCAGCCTCGGTTTGATTCGATAGTTACTGCTGAGGACTGTCGTTGCCCTGAACCCAGGAAACCATGACTCCGCGGCTGTGGGTGAATATTGTTGAATTGTAATTGCCTTGCCCAAAGTGACAATAAAACGCATCACCAGTCTAATATTCGTTTTAACACTTAGCTTGGTTTTCATAACAACTGAGGGTCGCAGCAGATCGTTCACCGTTGGTAGTGGCGCGCTGCAAAAGTCGGACGGCGAAAAGACTGTGGAGCAGGTCTACAAGAACATACAGGTACTGAAGGATTTGCGCGCGTCCGAGCTCGATGGAGTGATGAATTTCATGTCCGCCGCACTAGGGGTTGGCTGCACTTACTGTCATATCAATCCCTGGGAGAGCGATGAGAAAACTGCAAAGATCGCAGCGCGACGCATGATTCAGATGACCCGCAGTATCAATGTTGAGCACTTTAGCGGAAACCCGACAATTACCTGCTACACCTGCCATCGAGGTCAGCACAATTCTGTTCCGAACCCACCGATAGATATTGCATTCACTAATGCATCCGAGGACGAGAGCAGCACGGTCAAAGTGGCTCTTCCGGCGACAGATGAAATCGCCGACAAATACCTTCGCGCCGTTGGCGCAACTGCGATAGCTTCGATGAAGACGCGTTTGTCAAAGGGAAGCGAGACGACGACGAATCGAATGACCCCATCGAAAAGGAGTTCAATCGAGATTATTCAAGCAGCCCCCGATAAGCTTCTAATCGCGAGGCGCAGTTCGAGCGGAACGACAACCGAGGGCTTTGATGGTGCGAAGGGCTGGAACAGGGATGAACGAGGCACGAGTGAGGTTAAGGATTCAGAGTTGGACCGAATTAAAAAAGAGGCCGACTTTTTCCGATATCTGAAAATCAAAGATACCTATCCTCAGATGCGCGTACTCGGAAAAGAGAAGATCGAAGCTCGGGAAGTGTTTGTGGTTGGTGCGACATCACGTGAAGGCGATCGTGATAAGCTTTATTTCGATGTAGCGAGCGGTTTACTTGTTCGAAAGTCCTCAGCATTCAGGACTGCTTTTGGATCGATACCGGAAGTGATGGACTTTAGCGATTATCGTGATGTGAGTGGAGTGAAGCTGCCGTTTACAATCAAGTGGTCGCGACCACCTTTTGCTTATGTCAGAAATTTCTCTGAGATTAAGCTAAACGCACTGATTGATCCGCTTCGATTCAGGATTGATGGCAAGTGAGATTGATATCTGCGGGCATTGGAAATGGAATTGAGATCTTACTCTATTCCATCTGCGTAATCTGCGGATGAATCGATGAATTAGTAAGCCTTCGAAGCCCATCCACAGATTACGCAGATTGCGCAGATAGGATGTTGAAACGTTGCGACTAGGGTGACGGCTTCCAGGTGCCGCGGGCCACTGCCGGGATAAACGAATCCAGGTCCTTTGGCGGGAACTCGATTACTCGACCCTGTTCGGCGCTCATGTAGGCGGTCATCAACAACTGGCTTACTTCGAGGCCGTCATAAAAATCTTCCTCTGGCTGTCGACCTTCAAGAAAGCAACTGACAAAGTATCGGTTTTCGCCTTCATAACCATAAGCGGCTTCTTCGTCATCGACCACAGGCATCACACCCTGCTCGGCATTCTGTTTTTCGACAAGATCTTCGCCGGCCTCGCCCTTCACGCTTCGACTGAAAAAGAGCTTCAAACCACTATCAAGCGTGTTGACATTCAGAGAGTACTCAGGCCCGAGCAACTCCTGGCTCAAACGCAAACCGGCTCCGACGAAACTCCAGGAGGTGGTCGCCTCGACGATAAGAGGATGGCCTTGCTCGTCAATGTAATTCACCGTCGCACGTGCGAAATCTTCCGAAGGTTTATTCTTGTAATCGACCCCGCTGCCCATCATCTGTTTGAGTCGCTCGACGTACTCGGGGCGAGACCATTTCAACGACGCAATCTGTGCGGAGACTGAGGTGGGGCGAATGCTCGAGCGAGGCTTTCCGGGCTCAGTCAACAAGTAACGCGCAACTTCGACGCTATGGCACATCATATCGTTGAGCACGCCGCCCCCTTGAAGCTCACCTTGCCAGAACCACGGCATGTGCGGGCCGCTGTGTTCTTCAGCGGCGCGAGCAAGATACGGACGGCCCGTAGTGGCTGCGCCCCGCGCCCAGATCAATGAGCGCCCTCGCTGGATAGCAGAAGTGAAGATCTGGTTTTCAAGGTAACCGTGAAGCAGACCGCTCTTCTCAACAAGCTCGACCATTCGGCGAGCTTCAGCCGTATTCCGAGCGAGCGGTTTTTCACAGGCAATCCCGATGAGCTGCCCCTTGCCGGACCCGACCGCCTCCACTATCGCTTCCATGTTTGCTATGCGTGTATGGTTCGGGCCGCATAGCCAGATGCAGTCGACCGCAGGATCTGCGACCATTTCTTCAATGGACCCGAAAGCTTTAGCATCGCCGACCCTTAAAGAGCGGGCGAGCGCCGCGGCTTCTTCAGAATGTTTTGGGTTGGGACTCGATACTCCACGAACGTCTGCATCGCGGACGCCGACCCATGATCTGATGTGAAAGCGAGTATTGAACCCGCTACCTATGAATCCAATTCCGAGTCTGTTTGTTGTCATTTTTTTTCGACCGTACCGATGTACCGTAGACTGTCTAGTCTGCGGTGATTGTGCGCGTTTCCCAATAACGGATACTTAGTTGGACTTGTGTTAATTGGCCGCAGACTGGACAGTCTACAGTACCTCACCTTCTCTGAAACTCTGCGCTTCCCAGGAGCAGACCTACCACTTGTGCAATCTTTCGACGTTCTGGATTCATATCAACAGGCGTTGCGCGAGCCGGCACCGCCTCAGGACGGCTTCCAGTATTAACCGCCGGCCGCGCGTTGGCTGCGTTCAACGGTGTAGATTGTTCTACAAGTCCCGCTCGAACAGCGCGCAAGCTCTCTGCTGAAAGCTCAGTGTGGACGATCAACGCTGAGAGTTGACTTGTAAGCGCATCTGGATTGCCGGTCACATCTGTTGCGACCAATCGCGACGGATCATATGTTGTACCGTTTATCTGATTATTTGCGAACGCAACCGCAAAATTGATGCGGTTGAAAAAGACACCGGTATTCACCCACTTTGCCGAATCTTCCCCATAGCCGGTCGGAAATGCATACTGATAAAGAGGCTCACCCATCCGACGGATCCATTCGTGTAATGCAGGCGCCCCGTTTGTGTCACCATCGATCGCTCGAATTGCCGATGCCATGAGCTCGAGAGGCGACTTGATCTTAGCCCTAAATGCTGCAGGTGAGTTGAACTCAGCCGAGCTAATAATGGCACGAAGAACCTCGCGAATGTCTCCATCGGTCTTGAGAAATACCTGGGCAACTCGTTCGACAAGTTGCGCTGGAGGTTCGTCGGAGATAAATCGCTGGCATAGCTTCTTCGAAATGAAACGCGCGGTGGAAGGGTGTTTCGCGAGTATTTCAATTACACGCAAACCGTCGTTTACTCCGCCGCCTGCCGGAATAGTGACGCCGAGTACGACTTTGGAACCGTCGTCGTGCATCCATGGCCGAAAAACAAATCCTCCACCTTGAAACGGGCGATCGACCGTCCAGCCGGTGAAACAGCGTGCGACTTCCTGTACGTCCTTTTGGGTATAGCCGCCGTCAACTCCGAGCGTGTGAAGCTCCATCAGCTCGCGAGCGTAGTTTTCATTTATTCCTGGCTTGCGCGCGGGCGGACGAGCTTGTTGAGGATTGGGAGGTGGGGCTTGTGGATTCTTCGCCGCGCTCTGTTGATTTTGTTCGGTCTGTTTACTTCCAGTCATTCGCGCATTCGGGTCTGTGACGCTGCCGTCAATCTTAGTGCCTTCAACGGATTTTTCACCTGGCGCGGTCATCACACCGTCAGGAGGTTTCTGATTGGCTCCAGGAGCCGGTCTTGACGGTTGAACGTTTTGCGGCCGCGGAACGGCCGGTCGAGGCTGTTTCGAATCGGGGGATGCCGACAACCAGTTGTCGAGATAAAACAACATGGCCGGGCTCTCAGCGGTCGCAAGCAACAGATCACGGAACTTGCCGAGCACACGCGGCCTTATCACGTCGCGTTCATAGCTCGTCACCAACCACTGTTCAGCTTCCTTTTGCGCGAACACGTTGAAATGGTTGAACCAGAAATCAGTGAGAACCTCCTGGAGCTGGCGATTGCTCGATACCGCCCTGACAATTTTTTGTTGAACCAACTCCCCGGTGATCTGTTGTGGTCGACCGAAAACCGGCGGGGCGTTCTTATCATTCGCCCGCTGCTCGGCAACCTGAAATGGAGGATAAAACTGATAGAGCTCCGCCGAGGCTAATCTTTGAGTCGCTAGCACCTCCAACCGTTTCGCCAGATCGGAGTCGTCGATTGTTTCCGGCTGTAACTGCTCGTTTATGAAGCGATCAACCCCGATTTCTCTTACGTGTGCGATAGCGCCTGGTGTCGGACCAAATGTAAGGCGATTGAGCAGGTGAAGGATTCTTTGATCGTCAGTCAGTCGCGTGGAACGACCTTTTGCGGCGATGACTGGAGCAGGAATTGATCGTTCGGTGCCTGCGAGCTTGACGCTGCCGGGCTCGAGTCGCATTCGTGGAAGAATGTTTACAACAACGAAGGGCGGACCGGTTGGCACCAGCGGCCGAAGATCGATCTCCGCAAGTTTTGTCTTCTGGTCGTCATCGAGGAGTGCGCTTAGTTCTTCGCGAATGGCCTTCTGCTCTTTGTCGACTTCTGGTTGAAGACCGGGAGCGTAGGGATTCGTTTGGGCTCTGTTTCGAAGCTCCATGAGCTTCGGCGAATGCTTAATAAGAATTTTTCTGAGATCGCCTACCTGCGTTTCGTTGAGTTTGAGTCCTTCGCGTATTCGATTAACCAGTGGTTCGAAAGCCTGAGGCGAGACTGGAGGAGAAGTCTGCTGAGTCGCGCCCGAGATCGAGGGTGTAATAAAGACTACTGTCAAAAAGATGGTCAGAGTAACGCGAAAGATGGAACGCATAACGGATACTCCTTTTGTGGTGAAATCTTATCTGAAAGAAACGCGGCTCTCAACGCATCAGAAGTTGTTTATGTCGGATATTCCAAACATGGTTAGCCCTATTCAACATCGGCCGTCTTTCTCGGCGTCTCTTGTTTCGTCCAACAAGCACCTTTATATTCACTGCTCGTTCAGGCGTTTCTCGTTGTTACTGGAGGCATTGTTGACGAATAGCACGCTACTGGAATTGAAAAACGTATCCGCGCGCTACGGCGACGTTCGCGTGTTGTGGGGCGTAAGCCTGGCTGTTCGAGAGGCGGAAATCGCTACCCTGGTGGGCGCAAACGGTGCCGGCAAAAGCACCACTTTGAAGGCGATATCAGGCGTGGTGCGGCCGGATGAAGGCGAAATAATATTTGCAGGCGAACGCATCGATCGATCGCCTGCTCATGTCATTGCCGCGCGGGGGATCGCTCATGTTCCCGAGGGACGCAGGCTGTTTCCGTTGATGAGCGTCAAAGAGAATCTTGAGCTTGGAGCGGCGACGCCTGATGCACGACGGCTACGGTCGCAATCCTTCGATCGCATCTATACGCTGTTTCCAAGACTGAAAGAACGCGAATCGCAAATGGCCGGCACGCTTTCCGGGGGAGAGCAGCAGATGGTCGCGATCGCACGTGGTCTGATGGCGCGGCCACGTCTCCTGATTCTCGATGAACCGAGCCTCGGGCTCGCGCCAATCATCGTTCAGGAGATGTTCGAAATAATTCAAACGATAAATCGTGAGGGAATCACCGTACTCCTGGTGGAGCAGAACGTTCATCAAAGTCTGAAGCTTGCCGATCGCGCCTATGTGCTGGAGAACGGCCGAGTAGTACTTTATGGCACCGGTAAGGACCTGCTGGACGATGAACGGGTGAGGGAAGCGTACCTGGGAGCATAAGCGAGCGGTGCTAATGTCCATCTCAAGTTTCGATGATCTAGCGAGGCTGGAATGTCAGGACGGGTTCTAGTGATTGGTGCGACCGGATCGGTCGGCAGCGCAGTGGTGGATGAGCTGATTCGAGCCGGTCAAAAAATCAATGCTGCGACCAGAACGCCGCAGTCGGTTGGGTCGAGCAACGACTCCGTAGAGAATGTTGAATTTGATTTTGAACGCCCACTGACGTTCGAAAAGGCTCTGACCGGTGTTGATCGCGTATTCCTGATTGCCCGTCCCGGAGATGATCACGCCGATGTGGTTGCTTTACCGTTCATTGACGAAATGCAGAGGCTGAACGTCAGTCGGGTGGTCAACCTTACTGCAATGGGCGCTGAGACCCGAGACGACATGGCTCTAAGAAAGATCGAGCGCTATCTGGAAGACTCTGGTCTAGGCTTCACTCATCTGCGGCCAAACTTTTTTATGCAGGTGTTCAGCACTGGCCTATTATTGGCAGATATTCGCTCGACGGGTGGAATTCATATTCCCGCTGCGGACGCAAAACTGTCTTACATAGATGTGCGTGATATAGCGGCTGTTGCTGCAAGGGCATTAATCGATGAGAGTCATATCGGAAAGGCTTACACTCTAACCGGCGGCAGTGCTCTCGATCACTATGAGATAGCGCAGCACATTTCTGACGCAGCAGATCGAAGAATAGACTACGTGCCGATCTCAGAAGATACCGCACGATCTGGCCTGGAAAGAGCCGGGTTGTCGGCGTCGCGCACCGAAAGATTGATCGGCTTTTACAGGCTTGTTCGTCAGGGATTCTGTGCGCCTGTGTCTGTTGACGTTGAGGCGATTCTCGGCAGACATCCGATTTCTTTCACCGAATTCGCGAACGACTTCGCGTCGTGCTGGCGCTAAAGCACAACAACGTTGAGTCTCACCTCAATCGGTCCCACTCTTTGCTGACCTTAAAATATGAAGCTGTTGGCGTTCGACCGGATATCCCCGATCGTACCACGCTGCGAATCCGCCCTCCAGCGGACGAACCTTTTCAATACCTCGTCGCTTTAACAATAGCGCCACCCGGGCGCTGGTTGCTTCGTTCGGTCAGGTACAAAACAACACGATTTCCCGATCACGAGGAATCTGACCGTGCTCTTCTTCTATTCTGTCGGGAGCTAAACGAATAGCGCTGGGTATCGTCCTGGAGTCGGCTTCGAAATCGAGCGAGCCTCGAAGATCTACAACTACTACTTCTTCTCCGGAGTCGATCTTACGTTTGAGTTCCTCGGGCGAGATACGTGCGATTCGCAGGCTGTGAATGAATCTGCGACGCTGAATGTATTTCCAGACGATGTAGGCTGCCAACGCGCCAACGACGATGAGCAGCGCCCAGAATCCGAGGTTTGCGATTCTGACCGCCACTTGTTCGATCTGATCGCTAAAAATGAAACCGAGCAATATGAAAGAGCCAAGGTAGAGAAGCGCTCCAAGAGTATCGAAAAGCAGGAAACGACCCAGTCGCATACCGATTATTCCTGCGAGGGGCGGAGCCATCGTATTAAGGCCCGGTACAAATTTGGCTAGCAGGAGCGATCGAGCTCCGTTTCGAACAAACGCTTCTTCGGTCTTTCGAACACACGAGTCCGGCTCGAGCGAAATTCGGCAAAGCAGGTTCAACACCTTGCCTCCGCGTAGTTTTCCAAACTGATACCAGCTCAAGTCTCCGAGGAGTGACGCTAAAACCGCGAGTACGACCGCGAGCGCGAGATTCATCTGTCCAGCGCCTGCCAGCGCACCAGCCGCTAATAGGAGCAGAGTTGCGGGCAATGGCAGTCCCAGCTGTTCGCCAAGCACCCATAGGAAAAGCACCGAATAGCCATGTCTTACCAGAAACTGGAATGTTTCGTTCACTCCTCCTCCAGATGCGTAAACCAATTGCGATTGACCCAGCTGAAGCTCGTTATATTAGCGCACAGGAGGCAAAACGATGTCCATCCAGTAGAAACTTTTAGGACCGCGAGATCACTTTCGCGACCGCCCCTCTTAAGAAGAAACCTCCTGCAAAAACGTTGAACTCTGAATTACTCAACTGAATTACCCAACGTAGCCTTTGCTTTTCCCGATTCCCTAATGAAAAATAACCAGTAGCAGGGTCTCCTGCGAACTCAATTGGCTCAAAAGCAGATCAACAACATTCCCGGGGCGCGCAAAGCTTCTATGCCGGGGTTCGTTGCGCCGCAACTTGCGACGCTGGTCGACGACCCCCCTCTCGGTGACGACTGGATTCACGAAATCAAGTTCGACGGCTACAGAATGCTTTGCCATCTGGATCATGGCAAAGTCAGTTTCTTCAGCAGAAACCAAAAGGACTGGACCTCCAAATTTCCTGGCATCGCTAAAGCAATCAACTCATTAGAAGCAACAACCGCCATTATCGACGGCGAGGTTGTGATTATGGATAAAGGCGGTCGAACCAGTTTTCAAAGACTTCAGCAGGCGATGGGGCGAGGAGGACCAGGCGGTTTTATTTACCAGGCGTTTGATCTAATTTATTTGGACGGATTCGATCTTTCGCGAAGTCCACTGATCGAACGAAAAGAGCAACTCAAAAAGCTTATTGCGACTGGCCCGAAATCATCTGTCCTGCACTACAGCGATCATCATGGGGGCAGCGGAGAATTGTTTTTCAAGCGCGCGTGCGAGTATGACCTGGAAGGAATTGTTTCCAAGCGAGCCGATTCGCAGTATGTTTCGGCGCGAAATCGAAACTGGCTAAAAGTAAAATGCGGCAAGCGCCAGGAATTTGTTATTGCCGGGTACATACCGTCTGATAAAGGACTACCAGGCTTCGGCTCTTTGATTTTAGGCGTGTATGAGAAAGGAAAGCTGATCTATGCCGGCCGCGTAGGCACGGGGTTCACTATGAAGCAACGCGCGGAGCTAGGCAAAAAGCTCGATCGAATTGCTCGCGCAACGATGCCGTTTGCGATCAAGCCGGATGCCAAAGGTTTAAACGAAGCCCACTGGTGCGAGCCTAAGCTGGTAGCGGAAGTTGCTTTTACGGAGTGGACTTCGGACGGTTCCATCCGTCACCCGTCGTTTCAAAGTCTTCGCGAGGATAAGAAGCCGGAAGACGTGCGACGCGAATTGCCCGCTGACTGAGTTCTGCCTATCATCGACCGGCGGCGAGGCTCTTTTTCAGCACATCCATGATCTCAACCACATTGTCCTCGCGGGTTGATTCAACGTCTGTTTCGACCACGTCCTTGCCTCGTGATTTCTTTGTTTTGACCAGCTTTAGAATCCGTTCCGTCTGCTGATCCTTAAGTTCTTTGTCTGGCAGGCTCTTTTCTGAGTGTGCAGCTATAAACTTGTCAAATTTCGTAACCTCGGCCTTGGATACTTTTTTCTTT
>DATFWY010000240.1:0-5500 GCA_035258805.1 Blastocatellia bacterium
CGCCGCCGAGGAATATGTCCGACAAAATCTGTTCGACAAACCAGAGGAGTTTTATAATCTCGACAAGCTTCGCAAGGCTGTCCAGCTCGACCGCCGTCTGACCCTACGCGAGATCATCGAGAAAATCTTCGGAGGGTTGGATAAGTTCAAGTCCAAGGATGACCTTCTCGAAGAAGAGCTTGCCAAGTTTGTCTCTGTTCACAAGCCCGACGCTAACCACATGCCGCAAATCCGGCTTTTCTTTAAGGCGTACGTCACCGACGGAGAAATCCGAGACATCGTGGACAAGCGGGAATTCAACCGCCTTGCGACCAATCCTAAGGTGAACCTGGCCGATTTTAGAGCGTTAAACAGCTGGCGTGATATTATCCCGGAATACGTCAAAGATTACGTTCCTTTGAATCAGTTTCTGAATTAGCTGCCCTATGCTTGACTCCGAAACCAAAGCACGAATCGATTCCGCGCGAGACATTCTTGTCGGAAAAGTCCCCGATCCAAAGTCGCAGGTGGAGCAGATCACCATTGCCTTAATTTACAAGTTCATGGACGATATGGACCGGCAGTCCGAAGAACTTGGCGGCAAGGCGACTTTCTTCTCTGGGGAGTACAAAAAGTACGCCTGGAATCAGCTTCTGGATAAACGACTCGGCGGTCATGAGCGTTTGCTTCTCTATGCCGAAGGCATCGAGAAGATGAACGATAACAAAAACATCCCGCAACTTTTCCGGGATATCTTCAGGGGAGTCTTTTTGCCATACCGCGATCCGGAGACGCTCAATCTTTTCCTAAAGGAGATCAACGGCTTTACATACGACCACAGTGAACGGCTCGGCGATGCCTACGAACACCTGCTCAACGTGCTTGGCACGCAGGGCGATGCCGGCCAGTTTCGCACCCCGCGTCACATCATTGATTTCATCGTCACAATTGTTGACCCCCAGAAGCACGAAAGCGTCCTCGACCCCGCGTGTGGCACGGCCGGCTTTCTAATTTCCGCGTACAAGCACATCTTAAAACACAACGAGAACCTCAGGCCCGACGAACGCGGCCGGCTGATGGCCAACTTCTGTGGTTACGACATCGCGCCCGATATGGGCCGCCTCTCGAGGGTGAACATGTACCTTCACGGTTTTCCCAACCCGGTCATTCACGAATACGATGCGCTTACTAGCGACGAACGCTGGGACGAACGCTACGATGTGATCATGGCCAACCCGCCCTTCATGACGCCGAAAGGTGGGATTCGCCCGCATAATCGGTTTTCGATCAAAGCAAAGCGGAGCGAAGTGCTTTTTGTCGATTACATCGCTGAACATCTCAATCCAAACGGACGAGCGGGCGTTATCGTTCCTGAAGGCGTCATCTTTCAGAGCCAGACCACCTACAACAAATTGCGTCGCATGCTGGTCGAGAACTATCTGTGGGCCGTGGTTTCCGTACCCGCGGGAGTGTTCAATCCTTATTCCGGCGTAAAGACTAGCATCCTTTTACTCGATCGAAACCTCGCTAGACGGACAGACGAAGTCCTGTTTGTGAAAATCACTAGCGACGGCTTCGATCTCGGCGCGCAACGGCGACCAATTGAGAAGAACGATCTGCCTGAAGCACTCAGAATCTTGATTGACCGCAAACAGACACAAAAGGTGCCAGAGGACGGGATATCGTGGGTTGTGAGCCGCAATCGCCTTCTTGACAGTCCTGATTGTAGTCTCTCCGGTGACCGCTACCGTGCGACTACCACACGTACTAGCGGCAAATGGCCAACCGTAAAGATAGTCGATATCGCCTCAGTTCTTTCCGGAGGAACTCCTTCCAAGGCAAATAGCGAATTCTGGTCCGGACCTATCCCTTGGGTCTCGCCGAAGGACATGAAGGTCGATCACATTTACGATACTGAGGATCATGTTTCCGAGGATGCCGTGCGGAACTCGGCAGTGAATCTGGTCCCGTCGCGGTCGATCCTATGTGTCATTCGTTCAGGTATTCTCGCTCATTCATTTCCCGTTGCTCTCGCCACGCGTAACCTCACATTCAACCAAGACATTAACGCTATTGTGATAAGGGACGAGCGTGTTTTGCCAGAGTACCTTTTTCATCTGCTCAAAGGGTTGGAAAAGGAAGTAGTCAAGTCGGGCGTAAAGAAAGGCAGTTCATAGCCTACGTAGTCGCTTTTTACATGACCTCGCAATTCCCCTCCCCCCGCTGGACGAGCAGGAGCGGATTGTGGCGGAGCTGGAGGGTTATCGAAAGATCATCGAGGGCGCTCGCCAGATCATCGGTAACTACAAAGCCACATTCAAGATTGATCCTACGTGGCCAATGAAGAAGATTGGGGACTTATGCGTGTCGATGCAGTATGGCCTTAGCATACCGTTAGACGAGAACGGCGTCGGGCAAAAGATTTTTCGGATGAACGAGATCGTCGAAGGTAAATTGGTCGATTCAGGACGGATGAAACGTGCCGAACTGAAACCGGAGGAGTTTGAGAAATATCGTCTTCGAAAGGGCGATATACTGTTCAACCGGACCAACAGTTTCGAACATGTCGGCCGCACCGGTATATTCTTGCTAGACGGAGACTACGCTTTTGCCTCCTATCTCGTTCGTCTCGTGGTCAATGCAGACTCGGTTAATCCACTGTTTCTCAATGCGCTGATGAATACTGATTGGTTCCAGCAGGGAGTGAAAATGTTAGCAAGCAGAGCGATCGGTCAGGCCAACATCAGCGCAAGCAATCTAGCGGGATTTGAGGTTCCCGTTCCGAGCCTGGATATTCAAGCGCAGATCATTTCTACCCTCGATGTCGAAAGGCCGCTTGTGGAGTCGAATCGGAAGTTAATCGATATTTACGAGGCGAAGATCAAAGAGAAGTTGGGCGAGATTTTGGGAACGAGTGCCTACGAGAGTGCGGTTGGAGAGTCATCGATCTCCCTGAGCGAACCCGCTATGGATTTATCGGAACCAAGAGGTGTCAGCCTTGCTGACTCAAGCTCAAGCGGATAGGCTTATTGAGCTATCGAAGGAGGCTGAGAGAACCGAGCCTCTGTTGTGGGTTGCGAACAGACGGACAGACGAACTGCTGTCCGCTGTCGAAGAAAAAGCGGTCCGGTTTGTACTTTCTTTGAAACGTAACCCGTTTGAGATTCGTTTTCACTTGAGGACGAAAGATAGAGACATCGGACTTGTCAGAGTGGATAATCACAGGTATCACGCTAATCCCGACGGCGCTGAGCTGCTGGACCAGCCTCACCTACATCGCTACCGTGAGGGGTATGGTTTAGAGTGGGCAGAGCCCGTGGATTGGTACGATGCTAGCGATCCTTTTGGCACGTTGGAGCGGTTTCTAGAGGTGATCAACACGAGATTTCCTCACGGGATTCAGACGGAGCTTTATTAGAATGGCAATCGCTCAGCCGCCAAAGGACATAATCGGTGATTATCTGAGCTGGCTTCGGGATCGGCTGAAGATTGTCAACCAGGGTGATGTGTCGGTTTTAAGCACGCCGTTTTTGGATCCGTTCCATGACGGCATTCAGGTGTATATTGAACGGTCAAACGGCGAATTCGTCCTGCACGACAACGGAAATACGTTAGAGAATCTCCAATGTCTTGGGGTCAGAATTGAAGAATCCGAACGTCGAAAAGCACTGATCGACAGGGCCATCGCAGGATGCGCGGTGCAGTTGACAAAAGAGCGCTTAGAAACAATCGCGACGGCCGCGAATTTATCCCAGCGAGCG
Source organism: Blastocatellia bacterium (assembly GCA_035258805.1). Classification (GTDB taxonomy): domain Bacteria; phylum Acidobacteriota; class Blastocatellia; order UBA7656; family UBA7656; genus Onstottus_A. The sequence continues at coordinate 3,741 of DATFWY010000240.1, forward strand.
CATTACCTTTTGACAGCGATTCTTCGCTTGAATGACCTCTGGATGAGCCACGTCCCACACACGTTCACGGACTTTTTCGAAATGATCGCGGAATTTTTGGATCGTCATAACGTCCTTTACACGGCTAATGTTAGTATACCGGGCCGCACGGTTGAGCATCCAATGGATTTCGTAATTCCGCTTCCACAGAAAAAGGAGCGACTCGTCAAACTGATCGGCAGTCCGTCTCCACAAACCGCCAAAGTCGTTTCGTTCACTTGGATGGAGTTAAAGGATGTACGGCCAGCGAGCCAACGTGTCGTTGTTCTCAATGACGTTCGATCTCCGGACCCTTTGGTTGAAGAGTCCGAAGAATCCTTTCGTCAAGTGAGCGATCAGACGATTGCGATTCTCCGGGGCTACAGCGACGCTATCTACCGTTGGAGCGAACGCGATAAGCCGGAGTTTACTCACCTTTGGTCGCCTAACGGCTCGTCTCCGCCAACAATCTGATATAAGCGAACGCACCAAACGGCATTGAAAACAATCAAAGACATGCCGGAGCACAGCCGCCCGCGCGAGAAGCTGCGCGAGAAAGGCGTGTTAGCTCTCACTGATGAGGAGCTTGTTGCTGCCATTCTGGGTATGGGCACTGCTGGTGTTGACGTAAGGACGATTAGCAAGCAGGTTGCTGGTCTCATCCGTGAACACAGGGAAGCTCTAACTCTTGATCACTTCCTCGCGGTACCCGGCATGGGCCTTGCCAAAGCCGGTCAAATTCTTTCGGCCTTTGAACTGGCCCGAAGGCATTTACTCAAAGACGCAGTGAAAATTTCCTGTGCCAAGGATGTTCTACCGCTTCTGACCGACATCGCGGGGAAGCAACAGGAGTACTTTATTTGCATCTCATTGAACGGCGCCAACGAGGTCGTAGAAAAGCGAGTCGTCACCATTGGCCTGCTAGATAAAAGCCCGGTTCACCCGCGCGAAGTTTTTGCCGATGTGATCGCCGACCGTGCTGCCTCAGTGATCTTTGCGCACAATCATCCCTCAGGAGATCTTCAGCCAAGCGAGGCTGACCTTCGATTGCAAGACCAGTTAACCGAGGCCGGAAAGATTCTCGGTATCCGCGTTCTGGATCACGGCTAAGAAAGGGTACTATAGTTTTCAAGAATCCGGGTTAATCAAAGGCTAATTGCGCGACGAGAACAGAGTACTAAGGTACAACCAATGGCTAATAAAGGTCGTCCCAACAAAGTATCCTCACCTTTTGCGGCTTTCCTCGAACGCGGCGCTCTTCGCCGCATGGCAGGCGGAGTTTCGTTTGAACGGGGCGAGGACTATTACCTCGATCGACAGGTCAAGTCTTTGGCGGAGAACGAGGGAACGATCACAGCGAAGGTGCAAGGCACCCGGCCGTATCAGGTCGAGCTTTGGATTGAAGAAGATGACCTGGAATACTTTTGTACTTGCCCGATGGGTGCCGATGGTGAGTTCTGCAAACATTGTGTGGCCGTGGGACTCGCGTGGCTCGAAGCTGGAGATCCGAAGTTCTCAGGAAAAGGTAAGCCAAGCCCCCGTGTAACAATAGACGACGTGCGAACCTATCTCTTAGAAGAGGACAAGAACGTGCTGGTGGAGATGCTCGTGGACCGGGCGATAGAGGATGACCGTCTCCGCCAGCGTCTGTTGATGAAAGCGGCGAAAAAAGGTTCTAAGGAGCTCGACCTCGCTACCTTTCGGCGCGCCATCGATGACGCCGTGGAACCGGACGGATTCGT
>DATFWY010000241.1:0-32762 GCA_035258805.1 Blastocatellia bacterium
CTGCCTTCTTCCTACTGCCTTCTGCCTTCTCCTACATCGAGGGCCATTACATTCACGCGGTCGCGCACATACAGAGTGTTGCCGATAAGCGTAGGGACAGTCCACGATACCGCCTGAGCGATCTGTGCTCTCGAAAGCACCTTCAACCCCTCCGCAGTTAGATTGACCAGCCCAAGATTTCCATCCTCATCGAGCAGGATCACCTTATCTCCAGCGCGCACAAAACTAACCTTTGAAAAACTTCTATCCTGCCAGGCTATTTGTCCCGTTCGCGCATTGACCGCAGTCAAGAATGACGGGCCGAAATCTCCGCTGCTGCCAAAGAAGTAATCTCCAATTCGCAGCACATTTCCAAAATGAACTCTCATTTTGTTGCTGAACCAGAGTTCTTTCGCTTCGGTACGTCCTGCTGATCTGGACAACTGGATCACTCGGGAACCGCCGTCGTACGCGCAGGAAACAAAAAGCAGCCGATCAGCCGGGCACCAAACCGGGCTGCTGATATTCACGCCTGCTTTTGTTGGAAAGAGATATTCCCAAATCGGTTTCCCTGTGTTTGGATCAAAACCGTGAACACCATCACCCGATGTAACAATCAGCTGCTCTTCACCATCGAGGTTTATAAGCAGTGGAGAGGCGGGAGCTAAGTCAGAAAAGTTACCCGCACTCCAAACCACGCGCCCCTCATCTTGTCGAAAAGCCACGACTCCGCGCTCCGGCGCTCCGACAGCAGCGATTATGAGCTCTTTGTAGGCTATTGGACTTGTGGAGTATCCAGGCTTGACCGCCCATCGCATCTGGTTGGGCAGTGCGTTGTACTCCTTAACGAAGCTGTGGGACCACAGCAGCTTACCTGTGAGCTTATCGAGGGCGAAGAATTGTTTGTCGGTAGAAGCAGCAAACAGTCGACTGCCTACCAGCAACGGGGTGGAGTGCGGCCCAGCTCCCCGGCTGAAGTTCATCGTTTCGAGCGACGTAGGATAGCGATATTCCCAAAGCGTCTTTCCCGTCGACGCCTCCAGAGCAATCACAACTTCTTCAGCCTTCCAGGAATTCCTTACGCCAGTCGTTGGTCTGTACATCGTGTAGAGACGTCCGGCTTCGCCGATGATGCTCGAGTGGCCTTCGCCAAGCGTTCGGCTCCATATCCGTTTTGGCCCATCTGAAGGCCAGACATTGGCGAGCCCTTTTGCATCACTGTTGAAGTCGCGCATCGGTCCGCCCCAGCCGGGCCAACTCTCGGACTGAACTCCAGGCTTTGCGGCTTTCTGCATTGAAAGCAGACCGAGCAACAAACCGTGTAGCGCGAGTATTGTCACAGCAGCTTTCAGAGCAATCATTATGTCCTCTCAATTGGTGATTGCGACTTCTTGCTTTTGCCAGATTAGTCTGGAGAGTGCAAGGATGAGTTCCGCATTTCATCGATTGCGATATAATCGGCTACAAAAATAGGGAGACGTGGATGCTTCTAACAAACCTGCGATCCGTGTGTCTTATCTTTGGCATATTTATTCTCTCGTTCTGCTTCACATCATGTCGTTCTGGGAACCGCGGCGTCACACTGGACATCCCGGCAAAGAAAATGTGGTTTGATACAGGTCTGGATGTCACCAATAAGACTGTTCAGATCAAGTACGAATCGGGCACCTGGAGCAATGATGGCGCCGATCAGCATTTCTGCGACGGCGAAGGCTTCATCCCGGAAGCTCAGGATTTTCGTGACGTAATACCCAAGCTCTTGGTTAGCAACGCGCCTCTTGGATCTTTGGTAGGAAAGACCAGCGGTGAACCATTCTTCGTCGGAAACTTATACGAAGGTCGTCCAGGAGCAGGGCATCTGTTTGTAAGTATCAATGACAAACCGGATTCCTTTGACGACAATTCCGGATCCGTACGAATAGTAGTAATGCTTTCAGATTAGGGACGAACCCGAAATACACTCAAGGAAGAGGGCTGTGAAGAGTGTTAAGACACCATCGCGCTGTAGCCGATGGAGTTTCAACTTCAGCCTAACAATGACCGTGGCGCGTGTAAGATACCATCGGGCTTTAGCCGATGGAGTTTCAACTTCAGGCTGGCGGTCACAGCGCACGCGTTCTCGTTGTTAGGACGAAACTGAAACTCCATCTGCTAAAGCCCGATGGTATCTTTTGACCTTCCACAAACAACTGGAGTAGGTGGATCTTTCAGAGATCTCGGGAGGAATAACCAATGCAGAGACGCGGTCTCAGCATAGTCCGACCGCATTTGGTAATTATTACTGCTGCAGCACTATTTCTCCTGTCGCAGTCCAACAGCTTCGCGCACGACATTCCTAACGACGTTACGGTTCACGCCTTTCTCAAACCCGAAGGACAGCGCCTACACCTCCTCGTCCGTGTCCCCCTTAAGGCCTGTCGCGACGTTGATTTTCCTACGCGCGGCCCTGGTTATCTCGACATCGCGCGTGCTGACAAGTCGCTTCACGATGCCGCAACGCTCTGGATCTCCGACAACATTGAAGTGTACGAGGGAGACTCGCGACTGATCGACCCGAAGATCATCGCCACCCGCGTGTCCCTCGAATCGGAGAGGATCTTCGATTCGTATGAACAAGGGGTAGCGCTAGTCACCGGTCCGCCATTGCCCTCGGAGACAGAGCTCTTTTGGAATCAAGCTCTGCTGGATGTGTTGTTCGAATACTCAATAAGTTCAGACTCGTCTCCGTTCTCCATTCATCCCGCGTTGTCCGGTCTTGGTTTGCGAGTCGCAACGGTGCTCAGGTTTATTCCGACGAACGGCACCGTGCGCGCCTTCGAATTCGAGGGAGATCCAGGCCTGGTTCGACTCGATCCCAGGTGGCATCAGGCCGCACTGCGTTTCGTAAAGGCGGGCTTCTTCCACATACTCGATGGGACCGATCATTTGTTATTCCTTTTTTGTCTCGTCATTCCTTTCCGACGATTCCGTCCACTGCTCCTGGTCATCACTGCGTTTACAGTCGCTCATTCGATTACATTGATCGCCTCCGCCTACAACCTGGGGCCCGACGCCTTATGGTTTCCTCCCTTGATCGAAACACTCATAGCGGTTTCGATCGTGTACATGGCGCTCGAGAATATCGTCGGAAGTAATGTCCAGAGACGATGGGTGATTGCTCTGTGTTTTGGGCTGGTGCACGGGTTCGGCTTTTCATTCGCGCTTCGACAGACACTTCAGTTTGCCGGGTCTCATTTGCTGACATCGCTACTCTCCTTCAACATTGGGGTCGAGCTTGGCCAACTCCTGGTGCTCGTTCTTTTGATTCCTGTGCTGGAACTTCTATTTAGATTCGTTGTCGCCGAACGAATTGGAACGATTATCCTGTCGGCTCTTGTCGCGCACACAGGTTGGCACTGGATGCTCGAGCGCGGCGATCGACTGCGACAGTTCGGTTGGCCGGCGATGAACGCCGCTTTCGCGGCAATGGCAATGCGCTGGCTGATGGCAATACTCGTGCTCGCCGCAATTATTTGGATGGCTGGAATTCTTCGCAGAAAATCAGGTGAGAAAGCCGCCAGAAATACCGATGCACAATCACAACCGCATCTGGAAAATGACCCTGCGTTAGTGATAGAGTCCAGCGCCAAACATACGTCACGTTAAGAAAGTCGCGACGCATGTCATCATTCGTCGCCGAATACATCCTTTCCTTTTGAGGAGGATTCGCCATGTCGCGTTCAGTTCGAATGTTATTTGCTTTATCGACAGTCGCGGTTGCCGCGTTATCAATATCGATTGGACCTGTGTTTACGCAGAACGACCAACCGGTAAATGATCCCCCCAACCCTTATCGAACGATCGAGGGATGGGCGAAGATGCCGGAAGGCAGGAGCTGGGGAGCCACAAGCGCGGTTGACATTGCTCCGGACGGTAAATCCATTTGGGTCGCGGAACGATGCGGAGCAAACTCTTGCGCCGGTTCATCCCTTCCAACGGTCCTCAAGTTTGACGAAAATGGGAACCTGGTCAAAAGCTTCGGCGCCGGCATGTTCATTTTTCCGCACGGCATACATGTAGACAAAGAAGGAAATGTCTGGGTGACTGACGGAGTGCCGCCTGGTGGCGCAAATGATCCGAAGATCGCGGGCAAGGGGCACATAGTGGTCAAGTTCAGCCACGAAGGCAAGGTCCTCCTCACCCTTGGAAAAGCGGGAGTTCCCGGCGACGGCCCCGATACGTTTAATCAACCGTCCGACGTGATCACCGCTCCGAACGGCGATATCTTCGTCGCCGATGGACATGGCGGACCCACCAATGCGCGTATTGTGAAGTTTGATAAAAACGGCAAGTTCATCAAGGCTTGGGGAAAGAAAGGTACAGCGCCAGGCGAGTTCGACACGCCTCATAGTCTGGCTATGGATTCGCGTGGGCGCCTCTTCGTCGCCGATCGCAACAACAATCGAATTCAAATCTTCGATCAGGACGGTAAGTTCCTTGAGGAGTGGAAGCAGTTCAGCAGGATAAGCGGCCTTTACATACGAGATGATGTTTTGTACGCCGCTGATTCAGAGTCGAACAAGAATCGTCACGCTGGCTGGAAGCGAGGCATAAGAATCGGGAACGTCAAGGATGGTAAAGTCACTGCTTTTATTCCGGATCCGGAGCCGAACCCGGATACCGCCGGGACGAGCGCAGCCGAAGGAGTTGCGGCGGATGCGAAGGGTAACATCTACGGCGCGGAAGTCGGACCGCGCGCGCTGAAGAAATATGTGAAGAAGTAGATTCGTGATGGGTAATTCGTGATGCGGATCCGAGATGCATGATCCAGTAACGTGTTCTTCTTGGTGTGGAATCACGAATCACACATCATCTATCAGGATCCCAAAATCGAGCGACATTCAATTTCAAGCCTAACCTCGAAAGGTTAGAACCACGAAGGGGGTCGATTATGTTGACTGCGATTCTCTTTTTTCTTGTTGCCAGTACACTTAGTCAGTCGGCACAGCAATCAGCTGACGTCAAAGAATTGTCGGGCCTCGAGAATGTATGGAATAACGCTCATTTACGCGGCGACGCCGATACACTTGAATCTCTCTGGTCGGAAGATCTTATCCTTCAAGTAACGAATATGAGACCGATGACTAAGGCGGAGGCGCTCAGTATGCTGCGCTCAAGTCAGATGAAGTTCACATGGTACGATACCTCAAGTCTTCGCATTCAGGTTTACGGAGATGTTGCAGTGGTCACCGGCCGGCTCGATCGAATCCGCGAATCGCCTCAGGACAACATAGTCACCGATAAATTCCAATTTACAAAGGTATATATCCGACGTTCAGCCAAGTGGCAAGTTGTTGCCTGGCACGCTTCGACAACCGGTCGTTGAAAATCGGAGGCTTATGAAACGCTTATTAGTCTTGCTCGTGGTCTTATTTTTCCCTCTCGCGATTTTCGGTCAGACGCCTGTACCAGAAATCAAAGTCGACGCGAGCGTCGATTTCCTGAAGCCGCCGCCTGATGTGCACTTCGGGGAAGTATCAGGCGTGGCGGTTAACTCAAAACGTCACATCTTTGTGTTCTCGCGCGGCAGCACGACCGGACCCGCTTACGGCGCAACCGCAGCACAGCTACTAGAATTTGACGCAACCGGAAAATTCATCCGCGAGATCGGCAAGAACCTGTATGCCTGGTCGTATGCTCATACCGTGCGGATCGATAAGGACGACAACATCTGGGCTGTAGACAAGGGCTCGGATATGGTCATCAAGTTCAACCCGGAGGGCAGGGTGACGATGGTGTTCGGTCGCAAAAAGGAAGCGTCTGATGAAGCCGTTCCATGGACAAGAGTCACGCCTCCGCGGCCAGCGATCGACGGGCTTTTCCGTCAGCCGACGGATGTAACCTGGGATACCGAAGGCAACATATTTATCAGCGACGGCTACATCAACTCCCGCGTGGCTAAGTTTGACAAGTACGGGATGTGGGTCAAACAGTGGGGTGATCGCGGAACAAAGCCCGGCGAATTCAATACGCCGCACAGCATCGCCGCAGACGCCAAAGGTAATATCTACGTGGCCGATCGCGGGAACCGGCGGATCCAGGTGTTCGATCCGAACGGAACATTCATCCGAGCGATTACCATAGACGTGCCTTTCGATCCCGCGACGCGTCCAGCACAAGGGAACATGCCGTCACCTGAAGCAGCAGCGGCGCAGAACGGCGCGCCTTGGGCGATTTGCATTACACCCGGCCCAACACAGGTGCTGTATTCGTCGGATGCCTATCCGGGCCGAATCTACAAACTGACACTGGACGGGAAGCTGCTGGGGGTTATCGGCAAGTCCGGGAAGCAGCCAAAACAATTCGGCTGGATTCACGAAATAGCTTGCCCGTCTGAGAATGAGTTGTACGTTGCGGAGCTCTTGAATTGGCGGGTGCAAAAGCTCACTTTGCATCCAGATCAAAAACAGATGGCGAGCAAATAAGTCAGTAGTCCGTGGCCAGTAGTCCGCGGCAGTCCGTGGTGGTCCGTCGGCAGCCCGTGGCCAGTAGTCCGTGGCTAGAGTCCGTGGCAGTCCGTGATCAGTACGCCGTGGTCAAAAACATTAGACTTGAGCTCCTTTTGGTGCTACAGTTAGCGGATAAAAATAGCCTCAGACACCCATCAAGGAGGAGTCTGATATGAAATCCACCTGGAAGCTTGCGATCGTCGCCGCATTCGCAATCGCCGCGGGTGTCATTGTGATCCCTGCCGCTGCTGACTCAAACGAGGGAGCCGTTCCTGCGAAGCCGACATTCACTAAAGACATACTTCCGATTCTTCAAAAGTCATGTCAGGACTGTCACAGGCCAGGGACGATCGCGCCGATGTCGCTGCTGACGTACGAAGAGACACGGCCGTGGGCTCGTTCGATTAAGGAGAAGGTCGTTACTCGATATATGCCTCCGTGGCATATCGATCGAACCGTCGGTGAATATGACCCTGATCCTTCGCTCAGCGATGCGCAGATTGCCACAATCGCAAAATGGGTGGACAGCGGCGCGCCAAAGGGCGATCCAAAAGACGCCCCGCCGCCCAAAGTGTTTCCACCCGCAAATGCATGGGTGTTCGGCGAAGAACCGGATCTTGTGGTCTCGAGCAGTGGATTCAATGTTCCGGCAGTCGCCGCCGATCAATATCCCAAGGTCGACGTTCCCACCGGACTCACCGAGGACCGCTACATCAAGTGGATGCAAGTGATTCCTGAAGATCCCAAGGTTCTTCACCACGTGCTGATCTTTGCTCTGCAGAGTGAATCAGCAACTGGCGTTGTGCTCGGTGAAACACGGCGTGGGCCCAACACCAGCGGACGGCCGAATAACACTTCGTTGCTTACTGAGTATGCGAGGGGCAATGATGGTGACATTTTCACCAACGGCACCGCAAAGCTGCTAAAGGCCGGCTCGAAGCTCCGTTTCAGCTTCCATTATCATCCGAACGGCGAGAAGGCGGTGAACGAACACGCAAAGATTGGTTTCAAGTTTTTCCCGAAGGGCTACACGCCAAAGTATCTGATATCCACAAAGGGCATTTCATCTCCTACAACCCTGGCGATTCCACCGGGCGAACCCAACGCTCGCAGCGATGCTTACTTTCGTTTGGACGAGCCGGCGAGATTGGTAAGTTTCCAGCCGCACATGCACTATCGCGGAAAGCGGATGACTCTTGAGGCGATTCTTCCGAGCGGCGAAGTGGAACTGCTTACTGATGTGGCGCATTTCGTCTGGACGTGGCAAATCACCTATCCGTACAAGAACCCGCCCACGCTTCCGAAGGGCACGATGCTCCACATGACTGCGTATCACGACAATTCTCCCGCCAACAAGGAGAATCCTGATCCGACTGCTTTCATAGGATGGGGCGATCGAACGATCGATGAGATGAATATCGGCTGGCTCGATTTCTATTACATCAGCGATCAGGAGTACGCTGACTTGAAACGCAAGGGTAGTCAGCCGAAAGAGACAGCCGCGACAAGCGGAAATTCGAGATAGAACGCTTCGCGTTCGGCGTTTAACGTTCTACGTTCAGCGTTTGACGTTCTGCATTCAGCGGTATCTGCGGTTCGCAATCTGAAATCTCCTACTAAAACGCTAAACGCCAAACTCAGCACGTAAAACCCTGAACCTAAAAAACCTCAACGCTAATCCTGATTCTGGGCTGGATTCACCGTTACCTTAATCTTTACCGCGTTCGTGTGTTCGCTATCTGTTGCCGACAACTCCAGCTCATATACTCCTGCCGCGTTAAATCGCGCTCGAGTAATTGGTTGACTCGCATCAAGAAAAGTTACCGTACCGGGTCCGCTCAGCATTTTCCACGAAATGGTCAGCTTGCTGTCTCTTGGCAGCCCGTCATCTTCGACGCTCCCGGTCAGCGAAATCTCCTGCCCAAGACGCGTTGAGAATGAGGTCGCCGCCAGCGTATCGGCCCCGGCATTGACATCCGCTTGTGGATTTATCACCTGGATGGCCGGCGCGCGGTTGACGCAAACACCCTTCGGCGCCTTTGCGAAGTCGAGCCCGCTGACAACGCGCTTCTCACTATTCAATTCCAACTCATAAAGTGGGTCCAGCGCTTTGGCAGTGGTCGTGAAGGTCTTGCCTGCGAATCTAATGTTCCACTGAAGCTTGCCATCAAAGTCGCCTGGTAACACCATGCTGCACACGAATCGATGCCTGCCTTTTAGAAATACTACCGGCTGGTTGCGATCGTTTGGGCCGGGAAGAAAGCCGTTGTCCGAGCCAGGCTCGATCCTTACATCGACATGGTTCATATTGAAGTAGCCGTACGAGAGTGTATACGTTCCGTCTTTGTTCTTGACGAACCCATCGTACTGAAGGTAGATCGGCTGTGAAGCCTGGGCAGATACCTCGCTCGCCGACGCAATTACGAGCAGTAGAAGAGCTCCAGCAAAAGTGAGGTTTTTAAGCATGGGCATCACACTAGGACCGACTTACCTGCTCTTATTCTTAAACAACCTGGACCAGAATCCGCGCTTAGGTGCGTTTGGATTTCTGCGCGCTTCGTCGCGCACATACCCGTCTTGATCCTCAACTATCAGTTCCAGGACGGCAGATGGCGTCTTCTCGTTGTGAGCCACTCCCCAGCGAACATAATTCACCGGATCGCTCGCCAGTCGCTCCAGGTTCGCCGCTGATACATTCGCATTTTCGGCCACGGCCATGCGAACCGCGGCAGCCGGATCATTCGATAGAGAATCGAGGGTGACGGTTGATGTGCGGACATTGTCTGCTACTGCCTCTCGCACATCGCTCGAAACATCGGTCGCAAGCCGTTCCAGCACATCCGCTGACTTAGTCGCGGACGCAATCGTAAGCCGGGAACTCGGGCAATGCTCAATCAGAAGCAGCAAATCCTCAGTTGTGAGATCTCGCGCCCAATCCTTTTCAATCCTGAGGTCATATCTGCCGAAGGCTATTTCATCACGATGCTGATTGATGAAGGCAACGAAATCATCCCAGTCTTCGGGAATGATGCTCTGCTTTGCGGCCTCTTCCATAATTGCGAACCAGTGATCAGGATGTGCTGGTCCGCCTCGATCCAGCTTGATATCAGGACCAATAGGTCCAATAGCTCCTATTAGTCCTATGGGTCGTAATCTTTATCTCTTTAAAGATTCTCAATAATTGCTGATGCGAACTCGCTGGTCTTCAGCTTAGTCGCCCCGTCCATCTGTCGATGAAGATCGTATGTTACACGTTTTTGTTGAATAGTCTTTGTGAGCGCGGTGATGATCCCCTCACTCACTTCACGCCAGCCCATGTGCTCGAACATCATTACGCCTGACAGGATCACCGACGATGGATTCACCATATCCTTGTCCGCATACTTTGGCGCGGTTCCGTGAGTTGCCTCGAACACCGCTGCGCGATCTCCGATATTGGCGCCGGGAGCCATTCCCAACCCGCCAACCTGCGCCGCTGCGGCATCCGACAGATAGTCGCCGTTCAAATTGGGCGTAGCAAGAATCGAGTACTCGTCCGGTCGAATCAAAATCTGTTGGAATATCGAATCAGCAATCCTGTCCTTGATCAACACTTTGTTCTTCCACTCACCGTTTCCGTGGCTGGTCCAGATCGCCTCCATCGTATTCTTGACTTCATTGACGATCGCCCCGCGCTGCTTCTCAGACATCTGCTCGAATCCCGGTTCGATCATGCGCGCGTTTTGCTCCTCGGTAAGCGAGCTGTCTTTCTCACGATTCTCTAAGATCCAGGTCTCGCGCTCGGTGACGATCTGGTTTCTAAATTCCTGTTTAGCGAGCTCATATCCCCAATCACGAAACGCACCTTCAGTAAACTTCATAATGTTGCCCTTGTGAACAAGGGTTACCGAAGGTTTGGCGAAATCCAGCGCGTAACGAATCGCGCGACGAACCAGTCGCTTGGTGCCGGTGGGAGAAATTGGCTTGATTCCGATTCCACTATCCGTTCGTACCTTGTAGCCGTACTTTTCATTCAGCAAAGAGATAATCTCTCCTGCGCGTTCGCTGCCGGACAGGAATTCCACACCGGCATAGACATCTTCGGTGTTCTCGCGAAAGATCACCACGTCTACGTGCTCCGGTACGCGGACGGGCGAAGGAACACCATCGAAGTAGCGTACAGGTCGAACGCAAGCGTACAGATCGAGTACCTGACGGAGCGTGACGTTGAGGCTTCGGATTCCACCGCCTACCGGTGTTGTCAGGGGTCCTTTGATCGCAACCACGAATTCGGCGATGGCTTTAACAGAATCGTCGGTCAGCCACTCCCCAAATTGATTAAAAGCTTTTTCGCCCGCAAAGATTTCGTACCAGACGACCTGGCGGCCGCCGCCGTAAGCTTTTTCGACCGCTGCATCAAACACGCGACGTGAAGCTCGCCAGATATCTCGACCGGTTCCGTCTCCTTCAATGAACGGAATGATCGGCCGGTCAGGCACTTTGAGCTTCAATCCCTCGACAGTAATCTTTTGACCGTCGGCGGGAACTTCTATACCATTGAACGTCGCCATTTGCTCGGAACCTCCTCGATTCGCGCTGCCGCCAATGCGGGTCGAATGTAACAATCGCGCGAGAGGAGTGTCAAGATTTGCGACTCAGTGCGTTGCGTTGGCTTGGCGTCTCTGCGGTTTGGCGGCTTTGCGTTTAAAGACGAGCCCCAAATCTGACGAATTGAAGTTCTTCCTTAAGCGTAAAGCCGCAGAATCGCAAAGCTGCAGAGTTTAACCTGAAGTGGTCACTGGAATGGTGGAGCGAAAGACGGATACCGACCCGATTGAAGAGGAATCGGTAGAAGAAATTCATCGGCGGCTCCAGGAATCTGGCTCAGCCAACCTGACTGCTGAACCAGGCACACCCAACGCCTGGGATCGGGTGAAGCTCGCGCGCCATCCAAATCGTCCCTACACGCTGGACTACATTGGCCTTTTGTTCACTCAGTTCTGCGAAATTCATGGTGATCGCCGATTCGGCGACGACCCGGCCATAGTTGCCGGGTTTGCCCGATTCCATGACGAGCCTTGCGTAGTAATCGGCCATCAAAAAGGTCGCACAACAAAACAACGGCAGCATCGCAACTTCGGCATGCCGAAGCCAGAGGGCTATCGAAAAGCGCTTCGAGTGATGAAATTCGCCGAGAAGTTTCATCGACCCGTGTTTAGTTTGATTGATACACCAGGCGCGTATCCCGGAGTCGACGCCGAAGAGCGAGGACAGGCCGAAGCCATCGCCTATAATCTCCGTGAGATGGCAAAGCTCAGAGTACCGGTTATTGTCGTGGTTACAGGCGAAGGTGGTTCGGGGGGTGCGCTGGCAATTGGAATGGGCGACCGGGTGTTGATGCTCGAGAACTCGATTTATTCGGTTATATCCCCTGAATCCTGCTCCGCGATTCTCTGGCGCGACCAGGCACACGCCGAAGAGGCGGCGCGTGCGCTACGCCTGACCGCAGCGGATTTGCTCGAGTTCGGGCTGATCGACCAGATTGTTCCCGAACCAACTGGCGGTGCCCACATGAATCACGAAGAGGCAGGGAGCCTACTTGATTCGCATCTGCAAGAAGCGCTCAACTCCGTCCGGACTCTAACCTGCGAGGACCGGCTCTCACGCCGGTACGATAAGTTCCGAAAGATGGGACGCTTCGAAGAACAGTTGGCGGATAATCATCAGAATTAGACTGATCTCCAGTTTGTTAGCAATCGAAAGGGCTGGGAGGAGCTCTATGAGATTTAGAACGGCAATGACACTGTTGGTGCTTGTTGTACTTGGCGCAGTAGCCAACGCGCAAGATCGCGTATCACTGAGGCCGGACTTCAAAGCCGGCGACGAGAATCGATATACCGTAAACGCGTTGGTAGAAACGATTGTAACTCCGAAGGGGCCTGCTGGAATCGGCGGTAACTCACGAGGACAGCTCACAGCTACAGTTTCGGTTCGTGTTATTTCAATTAAAGAAGGTGTGATCGAGCAGGAGGCGCTGGTCGAGGCGATTAGCTTCAACGCGAATAAAGCAGGATCCCCGGCGGTCTCCGAATCAAAAGAGGTTGCGGGTAAGAAGATTGAATTCGCAATTACCTCCGCTGGGCAACTCTTGAAATGCGTAATTCCAGACTCGACGGGCTATCTTGCTTTAGCCGATCTACTTTTCAGCGTCTTCAGATGGTATCCGGCGGCCGATGTTAATGTCGGCGGAACCTGGGAAGCGCTCGGTCGTGGAAATCTCTTTACCGAGCGGCTCTCTGAAGCTTCGATGAGTGCGAGCACGATTTATACCCTCGCAGCATTATCGAAAGGTGTTGCATCGATCGACGGGGCAGTCACCCTCAATCAAAGCGGCTCATCGGTGTTCAACCCTGGAGGCGGAAAGGTCAACGTTAGCGTCACTGCCAGCGGCAAAGGCAGCGCACACATCGATATGGATATCAGCGCAGGACGACTAATCGCCGGTACAACCGAGAGCCGCGTTGAGGGGACTCTAGTTAACATTCAGCCGACCGCCGCCGGCGAAAAGATGAACCCGCGCGAAGGGTCGCTTGTGGAAATGGCGAAGTTCTCGATCAAATTGATCCAGTAACTTTGGTTCCTGGTTTGGACGTTCTGGTTTCGCTCTTTCTAATCTGTGTAATCTGCGTATGAGCCGTTTCAGGGAAATCAATTCAAAATCATCCGCAGATTACACAGATGAGCGAACAACGCGTAACCAAAGCCCGAATAGGTTTCGTGAGTTTTAACTGTTTTCTTTTTGATTTCGACGGAACGCTCGCCTACTCAGAGCACGCGTATCGAGTTGCCTTCCTGCATTCAATAGAACGGCACACCGGAGTTCTTCCAAACGAAGTCGAGTTCCGCGATTTTTGGAACGTCACCCCTCACGAAGTGCTCAAGCGCTACGGCGAAGACTTGTTCGAAGAGATGTACGCGAGTTTCGAAGAGCACTACTACGCTAACCACCACCAGCACCTTGTCGCCTATGACGGGATTGAGATGCTGTTGTCGAGGTTGCGCGAACAGGGCGCAAGCATCGGAATCGTTTCGCTCAAACCTCGCCGGGCCGGAAATTTGGAACTGGATATTATCGGCTTGCGAAACCTGATCAACCTGGCGGTGTGGGGCGATGATGTTGAGAAGCCAAAGCCTGAACCCGATGGCGTTCTGCGAGCTATGGCAGACCTTGGTGCGGAACCTGGCTCGACGCTTGTGATCGGGGACAGTCCGTCAGACATCCTCATGGGTCGAGCAGCAGGAACACGCACGGCCGCCGCCTTGTGGGGCGGTTCGAGTCGAGACCGGTTGCTGGACGCAAAGCCCGATCTCGCTCTGGATTCGCCGGCGGATCTTCTGAAAGCTATTTCTCTCTAGATACTGGGCTTCTCCCCTTTCCACGAGTCACTGGAATAAACCATTCGCTGAGAGGCATCTAACTTAGAGACTCTATGCGTAGTCTCTGAGATCTCCGCGACTTCTGCGGTGAGAGCCAGGAAGGCGTCACCGCAGAGTTACGCAGAGAGATACAGTACAGTGATAAAATAAGAGTCAGTTATGCTGATCAAAAAAGCTGACGACATAAAAAGCAGCGAAATTACGGACAAGAGTTTGTATCTCAACCGGCGCTTATTTATTCGCGGTGCAACTCTCGCAGGGAGCGCCGTGGCTACCGGCTTCATCTATCGGTATTTCACCAGTCACGGCGAGGTAGCTCAGTCCGGAGAAAAGATTGCCGACGTGCAGGAAGCTCCGCCGGCCGCGCCACCGATCAATGAGAAGTCGACGCCGTACGAGGACATCACCCACTACAACAATTTCTACGAATTCTCGACCGACAAGCTGGAGGTTGCGAACAAAGCGAGGCGGTTCGTGACGCGCCCGTGGACGGTCACAGTAGAAGGTCTCGTTCAGAAGGCGCGTACCTTCGACATCGACGATTTGCTAAAGATCAGTCCGCCTGAAGAACGAATCTATCGTCACCGTTGTGTCGAGAGATGGTCGATGGTTATTCCGTGGGTCGGATTCCCGCTGGCGAAGCTCCTCGATCAGGTCCAGCCGTTATCACAAGCGAAATTCATAGCGTTTGAAACGCTCGCCGATCGAAAACAGATGCCAAATCTTGGCTCAGATGTGCTGGACTGGCCCTATGTCGAAGGCTTGCGACTGGATGAGGCGTTGCATCCGCTTACGATTCTCGCAGGCGGGCTCTACGGTGAGACGCTGCCGCCGCAGAACGGAGCTCCGCTAAGACTGGTTGTGCCGTGGAAGTATGGCTTCAAAGGAGCCAAGTCGATCGTAAGGATAAGACTTGTGGAGGATCAGCCGCCGACATCGTGGAACATCGCTGGGCCTCGCGAGTACGGTTTTTATTCGAACGTAAATCCCAACCGCGATCATCCGCGGTGGAGCCAGAAGTCTGAGCGGCGAATAGGAGAGTTCGGATTGCGAGACACGCTGATTTTTAATGGTTATGGTGATCAGGTTGCTCAGCTGTATAGCGGGATGGATTTGATAAAGAATTACTGACCTAGCATAGACTGTCAAGTCTGCGCCCTATGTAGCGTAGACTGTCTAGTCTGCGCATTGGTCCAATGTCATTTCACTTAAACATGCGCAGACTAGACAGTCCACGCTACGGCAAAATGAAAGACACACGCTTCGCGCAATTCGCAATCTTGATCAACAGCGCAGTGCCCCTCTCCCTGCTCGCCTGGGACTGGTACCATCACCGGCTGGGCGCAAACCCCACTGAATTCGCAACGCGCACCACAGGAGTGTTAACCCTGCTTTTTCTCATCCTCTCGCTGGCCGTTACTCCTCTGCGCAAAATGCTCGGCCTTCCGTGGATGATCAAGTTTCGCCGCTTGCTCGGACTGTATGGCTTCTTCTATGGATGCGTTCACCTTTTGACTTATGTCTGGTTTGACAAGTTCTTTGCATTCGGTTTGATCGTCGAGGATGTTTCAAAACGTCCGTACATTACCGTCGGGATGGCGAGTTTCGTGATGCTGATTCCACTTGCATTGACGTCCACTCAAAAGAGCATCAAGCGACTTGGCGGAAAGAAATGGAATTTACTACACCGGCTGACTTACGTAGCGGCGATTGGCGGAGTAGTTCATTACTATATGCTGGTGAAAGCGGATACTCGCGAACCGATTTTGTTTGGCGTGGCTGTCGCGGTTTTGCTGGTTTATCGAGTGCTGAACAAATTCGTGCCAAAAATTACTCAACGAACTCCGTCTCGCTTAGCGCCTTAGCGGCTTTGCGCCTTTGCGTTTAACAAGGACCTTGATAACGAGAACATTTCACGCGGAGTCGCATTTCACGCAGAGTCGCCCCTAACGATAACCTTCAGCCTGCAACGCAAAGAGCTCCGCGTACAATCCGCCCTGTTCCACAAGCTCCCGATGTGACCCTTCCTCAATCACCGTTCCGTTGTTGAGCACCACGATCCGATCAGCCATTCTCACCGTAGAAAAACGATGCGAAATAATCACCGCCATCCTGCCTGCCACCAGCTGTGAAAATCGAACGAACACTTCATACTCAGCTCTGGCATCAAGCGAGGCAGTCGGCTCATCCAGAATCAGTACTTGAGCGTCTCGCATATAGGCCCGCGCCAGCGCAACCTTTTGCCACTCCCCTCCTGACAGCTCGACCCCTTCATCAAACCGTCTGCCGAGCATTTGCTGGTATCCCTTTAAGAATCGCGGAAGAAGGCTCGCCGCAAGCGACTTCTCCGAGGCAGTAACGATCGAGCCAGGCACCTCGCCCTTCCCGTTTCCGTTCCCATCGCTCTTTCTTCCCTCGTCTTGTTCAGTCGATGGGCCCGAATCGAGATAAGTGGCTACCTCATCTATTTCGCCAACACCAACATTCTCATCGAAGCGCAAATCGTATCTTACGAAGTCCTGAAAGATGACGCCGATCGCGCGGCGCACTGATTGAATGTCATACTCTCGAAGATCAATGCCATCGAGAAGTATCCGGCCCTCGGTCGGATCATAAAGGCGAGCCAGCAGCTTGGTGAGTGTTGTCTTGCCTGCGCCGTTTTCACCCACGAATGCGATGCGTTCGCCAGGGCGCAACCGAAAGCTCACATTCCTGACTGCCCAGGCTTCGCTCCCAGGATATTGAAAACCGACGTTCTCGAATACGAATCCTTCTTTTATCGGTCGTGGCACAGGTTTGGCGCCGGGCGCTGAAGCGATCGACGGCTTCATTTCAAAGAAGTCAAAAAGATCTTTCAGATAGAGACATTGTTGATAAATCCCGCCCGCGCTCATTAGTAGGGTTTCTATCAGGCTCCGGCTCCGAGAGAACGAACCAGCCAAAAAAGTTAAGGTGCCGATCGTCAGCTCCCCGCGGGTGGCACGAACAAGGATAATCACGTAAGCGCTGTAATAACCGAGCGTGCCAATCAGCGAAAGCAGCGTGCTGACGCGGGCTTTTCTGATCGATAGCTTCTTGTTTTCGTTGTAGAACCGCCACGAAAGCCGGCGGAACCGCTCGATCAACCAATGCGACAAGCCAAAAAGCTGAACCTCTTTCGCGGTCCGATCGCTCGCAGCAACGTAACGCAGATAGTCGAGCTGTCTTCGCTCCGGCGTCCATCGGAATTGCATCGAGTACTCGAGCGATGCGAAGTGGGTTTCGCCGAAGAAACTCGGAAGCACAGCCAACGCAAGCAGCATTAACAGCCAGGGGCTGAAGACCACCAGCGCGGCGCCGAGCGAGATCAACGTGAGGCCGTCTTGCGCAATCGCAAGAAGCTGCGCGAGCAGCCCGATGCGGCTTGTTGTTTGCCGGCGAGCGCGTTCGAGATGATCGTAGAACGCCGGATCTTCGAAGTGAGCCAGGTCAAGCGTTGCAGCGTGCTCCATCAATCGAACGCTTGTATGGTTGGAGAAGAGATCACCGAGTAGGCTCTCAACCAGCGATGACGTCCTCGAAAGCACATCGTTAGTGAAAACGATAGCTATTTCCAGTGCGACAAGCTTCCAAAGTCGAGAGTAGTTTGGGCCGGATTCGCGAGACGCGACAACCGCATCAATAATCAGCTTGCCGACCCACAACATCGCAACCGGAACGCCGGCGCGCAACAAACGGATCACTGCCATCGCGGTCGTGTATCCGCGATGTGTTTCCCAAACGAGCTTAAGTAAAGGTGGGATATAGCGAAGAGCGGCAAACCTCTCGCGAAACGACGGCTGCTCATCGGGACTCGGGCGAAAAGAAAAATGCATGCCCATGTTTAGAATTTATCTTTGCTGCTCTGCGGCTCTGCTGTTTTGCGTTTAACCCTGCCTTCGAATTCTTAGGAATTGAAAGTCAGCTAGAAACGCAAAGGCGCCAAGCCGCAGAGGCGCAAATTTATTTCGCCTCGCGAAGCTCCCGCATTAATTCGTCGCGGAAATATCCCGCCGGTACGCTACCCTGTTTGATAAACAGCAGGTGAAACGTCTTGGGCGAAAATTTCTCACCCAACATCTTCGAAGCCTCTTCGCGCAAAGCATAAATCTGGTCCTTACCCAAACGATAGGTGATCGCCTGAGTTGGCCATTTTGAGTAACGAAAGATTGCTCCCTCGGCTGATTTACAGCTCGCTCGTTTGTCGTCACTGCCAGGCGACGCGGCATCGCGACACGAATCCGGAAGAAAATCGACTACCTGGGAGAACAGATCCACGGCATCATCATAACTCATCCTGCCGGTGTGAATTCCCGTATCCACTCGAACACGCAGATCTCGATAAAGCTTTCCCTGCAGCTGATACAACCTCTCCTCGGGCGTGTACGCTCCTTGCGGGGCGCCAGGTTGAGGCTCGGCCATCAGCGCCTCGGCATAAAGCCCCCAGCCCTCCGCGGACATGGAGTCTTCCCACATCGACGAAGAATCTTCGACCGCTCCCGGTGTGAGCCATCTTACTGACCCGATCTGATCCTTATATTGAGTCATTACTTTGTAGTACCAGTCATGACCTGGAAAGCCTTCGTGTGCCGACAAATCCGCGAGCGCTGATCGATTGTTCGCCTTCAACGCTGCGATGTCGTTGTCGGTGGGGGTTACGTAAAACCGGCCGACTCCGGAGGTTTTGAAAGGCGGGGCTGGATAGTACGCCGCGCCATCTACTGAAGCTCGCAGTGGTGGCGGTGTCTCGACCACGTCAAGCTTATAGTCGGCCGGAACATCGAATATCCCGGTCTTGCGCGCATAGTCGACAAGCCGGAATGCCGCGTCGCGATACCAGGAAACCATCTCGGCGTCTGATTTTGGAAAGTCCCTGGACAGTTCATCGAAAACTGCGCGCACTGCAGCTGGACCTTCCGCGGGTAGCGTCAAACCTTTGCTCTTCCCGATCTCACGAGCTAAATCGATCATCTGCTTTTGAGTCGATTCAACGATGGGCCATGCTTCTTCGAAGAGTTGAGCTGCGGTTTTGTCGATTTGCAAATTGTTCTTGAGAGCCCAGTTGTACTCTGCTTCGCCCATTGCAAAACGATCAACAGCGAATTGCGCCTTTACCTTACCCGCAGACGGGTCGTCATAGAACGTTGTCTTAACGTAATCGCGAAGCCCGCGATATGACGCCGCAGCTTGTTTTGATGCATCACGTACCTGAGTCAGCAACTGCTCTCGGTCAGTCCCACTGATCCGTTCTTCGGCAAGCTTTGGCAAGGTCTCATCGAAATACTTCTCGTCAGCTTCGGATGTGTCGATGCCGTTCCGCTTCAACACTCGGAAATCAGGAGTATTGTTTGACTTGATTCCGGCGGCGAGCTGCTCTTGCGCGACTTGAAGAAAACGAGGAATCGCATTCACACGCTTTGCTACGAGTGACCATTCATCCGCGGTGCCGTATGTCTTATCGCCGGTCTGTGTCATCCCCTGGAGTTGCCAATCAATCGCGCGGAACGGCTCATCGGTATAGGTGTCCAGCGCGCGTTCCTGATATCGGCGCACCTGATGCTGGTGAAGCAAAAAACGAATTTGAGCCAGCGCTACATCGCGATCGATTCGCCGGTTTGGTGAAAGCGTATTCGCCTCGACCTTTTCGAAGTCTTTCTGTGCATCCAAAAGCCATCGGTCTTCCGCTTCAAGCGCGGCAGCTGAGTGATCTCGCAGAGTTCCATCAACATCCTTAAGCGACGGATCGAGCCCCGCTCCACCGAGGTATGTATTGACGGTCGGGTTGCGACGCAGGAATTCGACAACGTAGGCATCGTGAATCTTCTTTAACTGTGAATCGCCGGAGTTGTTCTTTGTTTGTTCCGTTGACTTAGGTGCGGTGCAGGCCGATAGACCTGCGAGCAACATAAATGCCCAGAGTTTTCTCATCTTCTAACCTTTCTTATGTCGTATCAGCTTCCACGTAGTAACGACTTCAGTCGTTATGAATCCATTATCGACGACATCAAATGACCTTTACGAACTGAGCCTCCGTTTCCCTTGACTTGTACCGTATCAACTACGACTAAAGTCGTTACTACGTGAACGAAGACTTACCCCCTCGTCAAATGACGATACTTGATTCGATGCGGCTGATCCGCTGCAGCACCAAGCCGCGCGTGCCGGTCCGCTTCATACTCCGAATAGTTGCCGTCGAACCACTCCACGTGGCTCTCGCCTTCAAACGCCAGAATGTGCGTGGCGATCCTGTCCAGAAACCATCGGTCGTGGCTGATCACCACCGCGCAGCCCGCAAAATTCTCCAGCGCTTCTTCCAACGCGCGCATTGTGTTCACGTCCAGATCATTGGTTGGCTCGTCGAGCAATAAGACATTCGCGACTTCTTTTAACATTTTAGCGAGGTGAACCCTGTTCCGCTCGCCGCCCGAGAGCATGCCGACCTTCTTTTGCTGATCGGTCCCCGAAAAATTGAATCTTGCAACATAGGCGCGCGAATTCACCTGGCGTTTCCCGAGCTCGATCGTGTCTTGCCCACCTGAAATCTCTTCCCAAATCGACTTGTTTGCATTGAGAGTATCGCGGCTCTGATCAACATAACCGAGCTTCACGCTTTCGCCTATTCGGAACGTTCCACCGTCGGGTTGTTCTTGTCCGGTGATCATTCTAAACAGAGTCGTCTTCCCGGCGCCGTTCGGACCAATCACGCCGATTATCCCGCCGGGAGGAAGAGAAAAAGACATCCCTTCCATCAACAGGTTTTCGCCGTACGCCTTGGAGACGTCTTTCGCCTCGATCACCACTTCGCCGAGCCGCGGCCCAGGGGGGATGTAGATCTCCAGTTCTCGTGATCTCTTCTCTGTCTCCTGGCGCAGCATCTCCTCATAGGAACTGATGCGCGCTTTTGATTTTGCGTGGCGCGCTCTGGGAGCCATTCGGATCCACTCCAACTCGCGCTCGAGAGTCTTCTGACGCTGGCTTTCAGCTTTCTCTTCGCGACGCAAACGCTCCTGTTTTTGTTCGAGCCAAGACGAATAGTTGCCTTCCCACGGAATGCCACGGCCCTGGTCCAGCTCCAGAATCCAGCCCGCGACGTTATCCAGGAAGTAGCGATCGTGAGTGACCGCGATTACAGTACCGGGATATTTCTGAAGATGCTGCTCGAGCCAGGCCACCGACTCGGCGTCGAGATGATTAGTCGGCTCATCCAGCAACAAAATATCCGGCTGTTTGAGCAAGAGCCGGCAGAGCGCCACCCGGCGCAGCTCGCCGCCTGAAAGAACTTTGATTGGGGTCTCCGGTGGAGGACACCTGAGCGCATCCATCGCCATCTCGAGCCTGCTGTCGAGGTCCCAGGCGCTCGCGGCGTCGAGTTTCTCCTGAACGTTTCCCTGTTGTTCGAGCAGCGCGGTCATTTCATCATCGCTCATCGGCTCGCCGAATTTTTCGTTGATCTGCTCGAATTGCTTCAACAGCTCGATCGTTTCCTGAACGCTTTCTTCGACGATCTCGCGAACAGTTTTCGATGGATCGAGCTGTGGTTCCTGCTCGAGGAAACCGATGCTGTAACCTGGCGAGAGCACTGTTTCGCCGACGAACTCTTTATCGACACCGGCGATGATTCTCAGCAGAGAGCTCTTGCCTGAGCCGTTCAGACCAATAACGCCGATCTTCGCGCCGTAAAAATAAGAGAGGTAGATGTCCTTGATGATTGGTTTCTTGTCATAATACTTACCGACTCCAACCATTGAATAGATGATTTTGTTTGGCGCGCTGCTCATCGGGCGATTCACCTCCGGGGATTAATCTAATAGAGTAGTTCGAGGATCTTCGGTTTGTCGAATCATGTGCTCGTGCTTCTAGTACCGTAGACTGTCCAGTCTGCGGTGATTGAAAAGTGAACAAGCTTAAACTCGTCGTATTATGTAATCCAGGACTTTTGGCGTTTTTCTGCATTCCGCAGAGTGGACAGTCTACGGTACTAACGACCGGCTTTCTTACTCCTCTTTTTCTTCTTCTTGTTGTCAGCGGTATTCATCTGCGCACGCAGCACAGGAACTCTGCTAGCCATAACCTTGTCCATCGTTCCGCCACCACCTTCTGCAATCCACTGCATCATTGATGAAAGAAACAGCTCTTTCAGGTAAGCGAAAGAGAAGCCGTCGGTATCCTTGACCAATTTCGGCAGTGCCTCCCCAGACAGTCGCAATCTGACTTCCAAGGTCTTGTTCCACGAAGCAAAGTAAGCCTCTCTCTCGCTACGCGCCGGCAAAGCAAAAAAGTACTTTCGGTCAAAACGGCTCGGCCGATCAAGAATTGCGGGATCCAACTTCTCTGGGTGATTCGTTGTCGCAAGGACTACGACTCCAGTGTTGGCGGCAAATCCGTCGAGTTCGTTTAGAAAGAAGGCGCGGTTGTCGTTATCGATTAACGAATCCAGATCTTCGAGCACCAGGATTGAAGGAGTCGTTTTTCGAGCGCGCGCGAACACCTCACGAATTCGGTCGTGATCAGTTCCCCAGCAACCGCTGAAGCTCTTGACATAGAGACAGGGCTGTTTTGTCTGATTGATCAACGCTTTGACAGTGTGAGTCTTGCCGTTGCCGGGCGGGCCGATTAACAGGACTCCTCGCTTCCAGGGTATCTTGTATCTCTCATAAACCTCCCGAGAGGCAAAGAACTTCTGGAAGTCTTCCTGAATTTCGCGCTTCAGATCGGCAGCCAGAACAAGGTTATCAACGCTCGCGCTTTGTATCGCGGCCAACAATTCTGAGTCCTTGTACCAATAGCCTCCGTCAAAGACGAGTATTTCTCCTCGAACTTCGGCAGACCAGAGACATACCGCTCGAAGAAAGTCTTCGGCGATTTGCCGCTCATCGGCCAAAATCCAGTAATGACGGTCTCTGGAGCCTTCGGAAGTAAAAGTCAAAAAAAGGACGTGCAACAGATAGCCTTGCCACAAAACATTGAAATAGCCATTCTCCGGCTCTTCTTTAAACTCTTTGCCCCACGTCCATTCGATTCGAGACTTATTGAAGACGGTCGTTTCGATAACCATCGAGCAGAGCTCCGCCTTGGCGTAGCCTACAAGATCGAACATGTAGAACGACGCTTCGATTATTGCTTTGTCAGAGTGCAGTTGTGACAACTCGCGGCCGACGAAATATGCAATTGAGTCAGACGGGAGGTACAACGCCTCGTTAATCAATTCTTTCAGGTCCATATGCACAATAAGCCCGCCAAACGTTTGGCGAGGTCACTTCCAGACTCGCTCATCCTTGATCCGCCAATCCTGGATCGAGGTGAAGGTAGCAAGCGTTTTTGCGTGAACTTCCTGGGATAGACTTTCGGTAAGAGGCCAATCGATCTGGCCCAAAAGGTTCATCACTAACTGAGGTAGTGCGCGGTTGTTGCAGTCATAACAATCCCTCGTGCGCTAAGGTGAACGAAAAATAGATGGATTTGGTTCAGATAAACAATGAAAAAAGTTGAAAGAGTGGAAGAGTTGATGTTGGCAATTAAATGCACGGATGTCTTTATTTAATGATCCGCCTTCACGGAGATGACCTGTTCGATTACCAGCAGACTGCAACATCCCAGATGTCCGTAACCTCCCCAAGAGATGGTATTTCCGAACTTTTGCTGCTCTCCAGAGAAGAAGCGACCAATGAGCGTGGCGTGAATGCGCGTGGCGTCAACAGTCGAATCAGATGGCCGATTAATGAGCCGGTCAAATGCGCGAAAAACCTTGTCCTCGTTAAGCCGCACTGGCAGCTTCTCTACTTCAAGCACTGACTTGCGCCTGGCATTCGCGGCTGTGCCACAGCAATACACGGTGTTTGAGTTACGCTTACCACCGTACTCCAGCCAAATGTTCTGTGATGATGAACAGGTCGCATCAAAGAGCGTAAAGTTTTCAAATCCATGCGACACAAATCCTGTCACCTCAACTCTCTTATGGTTGAAGGACGCAGGATCAATCTTCAGTTGACAGACGCTGACCTTTATTGGCTCTTCTGGCAACGAACTGCCGGAGAGACAAGGAACAACGGCAAGCAGCGCAACGAAGGAAGCAATTCTCACCTTTTTCAGGGACTAAGCCTTCTTCAATAATGCGATCTGACCAGCGTGATATAGATCGTGCTGAATGACGCCGTGTAATAAGAAATACACTGAATAAGTCGTTCCCGGAACGATCTCATCGAGCTTGTCTTCATCCAGCTCCCGAATGGCGGCGCGGAGTGCCTGGTGGTTGCTGCGGAGTTCTTCAAGTGTTCGAGCCCATGCTGCTTCGCTTGTGTCGGTAACTTTGGGCCAGTCCTCTTCGTCCGAAACATCGATCGGAACGAACTCCTGGATGCGTCTCCTGCCCACGCGTTCCCAGGTTTGTATGTGCAAGGCAAGCTCCCAGATACTGTGCCCGCCGGCAATCGGATGAGCGGCGGCTTGTTGGGCATTCACGCCAGCAAGTACCTCCGAAACGGACGGTCCGTGCCAGGCTTGGCCTTCAAAAGCTCGCTTGAGCTGGTCGTTAAGGCGCTTCTTCTCGCTCATAGGCTTTTGCTCCGCAAAAAGAAAAGACGTTCGACGTTCAGCGTTGGCTGTTTCAACGGAGACGTGGAGTCGCAAAACGCTGAGCGATGAACGCTGAACGTGCAACGTTCAGCGTTCGACGTTCGTTTCACCTCGGTTTCACTCCCGTTCCAGGCGTCGCCGTAGTTGCGGGTGTGGGCGCGCCCTCTTTCGGTGGAAGCGGCGGCATCGCGTCCTTGCTGAATCGCGGCAACAACTCATCGCGCATCGCCAGCTGATACAAAGCGGCAGCAACCGCAACCGCAGACTTCTTCGCATCATCCTCGATTATGCGCTCATAGCTGTCCAGATTCGTGTGCCAGGTCGCCGAGTTGTACACGATCGGATCCTGACCTAACCCAATTCCGGGCAACCCCGCCTGGCTGAACGAAGTGCTGTCAGTCCCGCCAAGCGCCCGGCTCTTTGATGCGATGGCTCCCATCACCCCCAGATCCTCGAATGGCGCAAGCGCCTGCCTGACAACCGCCGCAGCTTCCACTGGTCCGAAAACGCTTGCCCCACGCACGCGGCCAGTGCCGGAATCCACGTTAAAATAACCTACGAGCCCGGAGTATTCAGGTTTCGGCTCTTCGAATGTGCCGAAGTGCTCTTTAACGTAAGCCTGCGAACCCAAAAGTCCCTGCTCTTCGCCGCTCCACAGGGCAACGCGAATCGTTCGTCGAGGCTTGATGCCGATAGCCTTCAGAATGCGAGCTGCTTCCATCATCACCGCGCAGCCGATCGCGTTGTCGGTCGCGCCGGTCGCTGAGTGCCAAGAATCGAGATGTCCTCCCAGCATTACCACTTCGTCTTTTTTGTCAGTGCCCGCGATCTCCGCAATGGTGTTGTAGGCGGTTTTGCCTTCGGGATACCAGTGATTAACGATATTGAACTCAAGCTCGACCGGAGTGCCGTCCGCAAGAATACGAGTAATCCTTCCGTAATCTTCATTACTCATCACTACGGTAGGAAACGCTTTTGCGGCGTCGAATGTTCTATTGTTAAAAGCGCGGATCTGACGATGCTCACGGCCCGCATCATTGACTCTGATCAGTGCGCCGCTTGCAATCAGGAATTGATCCAGCTGCTCATCTATCTGTCGGGCTGTCAGTTTGCCCGGTTCCGGTTGCTCCGGCTGCCTGCGTGGTCCACCTCTGCCCTGGCCCGCGTTTGGATTGTTTGGGTCGTAACGCTCCTTCGCCTGCTTGTCTTCCTGTCTGCGCGGGGACGGATTAATTGTGACCGGGACAACCTGTGCTTTTCCGGCCAGGACAATCTTGCTGTTCACTTTGTCTTTCTGGCTATTCAGGTAAGTCGTGAGCTCCTCCTGCGTCGGCTTTTCGGGAAGAATCAACTGGTGAGCCTTCGCGGTTACAGGGCCGTTGGTTCCCGGGGTCCAGGCGAGCACTTCACAAGTGAGCGTATCCTTCACAGGAGAGTTGATAAATCCTGAGAAGCGTTCGTTCATCCAGCCGGGATGTCCGAAATCCCACGGCTCGAGGTGTCCGTTCTCGAAGCCCCACCCAGTCATCTGTTTGATAGCCCATTCACCGGCAGCCTTCAGGTTGGGTGATCCGGTTAAGCGTGGCCCGTAAACATCGGTCAAGAAATGCATCGTTCGCATTATCTGCGAGTTATCCATGCCCTCTTTTCGGATCTTCGCGTTGATCTCGGCTGAATCCTGGCCCTCTTTTCTTACCTTCGCTTTGATATCGGCTGGATCTTGCGCGAGGATCGGGGCAGTTCCTAGTAAAGAAACGCAAATAAGGAAAACGGCGCGAGTTTTTAGCATTGAGGTCTCCAGAAAATTTGATGAATCCACTGATATTTTGTTGAACGAGGATTATAAAACTGTGACGCTGTAAGCTGCCAGCTATAGAGGGGAAACGAAGGTATTCGATTTTTATCGATATACGTTCTGCGTAATCTGTGGGATCAGATAAGCGCCTTTCCCAGGACTCATCCCCAGATTACGAAGATTACTATTCGACGCTGCGCACCACTGCTGCCATTGAGTCTTTAGCGAACCGCTTCTGCAAACTTCTTGCAATCGGGTATCCAAGCTTCGCTAATAACTGATTCGGTCTGGAGTACGCCAGAATGTCGTACCATACCGTATCGTCTTCTCTTCGCCATTCGACAGTAAAGCGCTCTTCACCACATTCGGCGTGCTCCGAAAGAGTCCCATAAACAAAACCGTACCTTCGATCGGGCCCGTTCTCATCAATCACTCTGACGATCCTACATGCATTAAGCGACCAGAATCCCAGGTGACGTGCGAGCACCGCCACTATTGAGTCTGGCTCAATAAGCGCATCAGGCCAACACAGGCTTAACCAGCCGATGTTGAACATCTCCCAACGCTTTATGGCATCTATTGACTTTGAGAATACTTCAGGGCCTTTGCCAAGACGGACATGATGGTGGTCGATGTTAAAGCCGTGAGCTAACTCGTAATTCTTAAAATCGACGCCAGCATATGAGAGCGGTTGATCTTTCTGCCTCTCGAGAACCTTCCGGATTTCTTCATCGCTGGGCCGATGTAGCAGAAACATTCAAAGCCTGATTCACGCATTCTGTTAGCCAGGTTTCTAAGCCAACGCCGCATCCTCAGCCGCATAGTCGAATCGGCTCGGATCAACCCGCTCCGGCGAATGCTCCGCCTCCCACTCGACGGTACGCTTCATTCCATCTTCAAACGAAACGTGTTCCTGATACCCCAGTTCGTCCCTGAGCCGCTGAGTGTTCCCGTAAATGTGATGTGAAAGATCGTAAGGCACCGAAAGATGTTGTGGAACGTCCTCTTTAGGCAGCACAACAACCTGGCCTTGCCAGCCTGCTGGGAGTCCGATGGAGTGAACCCACTCTAGCTCCGTGAGCGCGCTCGATTCGCCAACGTTATAGATTCGGCCGGCAGCACGATTCTCGACCACAGCAACCGCTATCGCTGCGGCTATGTTCTCAACATATCCTCTCGTCCAACGCCAATGCGAATGATTCTCTTCAAGGATAATGGTTTTGCGTCCGTCGATCATCCTCTTCAGATAATCGAATGCTCGGTGATCTCCCGGTCCGTACACCGCGGGCAATCGCAACACTGTTCCTGATATTCCCGAGCTGCTCATTACGATATCTTCGACGGGGATCTTGTCGTAATTGAACGCCATATCATCCAGTCCCTGAGCTAGTGTACGATATGGAAATCTGCTTTCACGCAGCGGCGATTCCTCAGTAAGAGGTAGTTGATCGACTGGCGCCGGCTCGAGTCTGAGCAATCCGCCGTAAGCTCTGTAGACATCCATGCTGCTGATCATCACGATCCGTCCAGCAACACCGCTGAAAACATCGACTAGCTCCGAAGCTTCGCGTTCGTTGTAGCAGATCATATCGACAACGACATCCGGCTCTAGTTTCTTAAAATCTGACGCATAGTTTGAAAGACTGTTGCGGTCACCGTACATTCGATCAACTGAAGTCGGCAGCTGAGCCTCTGTCAGGCCCCGGTGAAACAAACAAACCTGATGACCGAGCGCGAGCAATCGCTCGCACACGTGCGGGCCAATAAAACGGGTTCCACCAATTATTAGTATTCTCATTTCAGATAGCGGGGCCCTGTTTCTCTTCGTCGGTTTCCTGCTGAGCTCAATCGGTCATTTATATCTCCAGATGGAAGCGATGATTCTAGCAGCGAATGTCATCTCGAATGAAGGCCTGGGGGTTTAGATAACGGTTTTGAGTTATGCATCCGCAGCGGCTCTTTGGGTCGTGAGTCGCCTTTATCACGCAGAGACGCCGAGACGCAAACAGAATTACCGACGCACGCACTCTCAATCGCTTCCAAACAGCTGGTTCGCCTTCTGCACGAATCAGCCTTTGCACTTCACGAAAGGATGCGGCGTAGAGCGTGCGCATCTCTGCGGCGGATTGCGGGTGAGCGAGTCTTTGCTCGAGCGCCATAAGTGGCAATCGCTGTTCGCTTCGAGAACTCAAAAGCAGTTTACCTTCACCTGCAAAACTGATCGCCAATCCCTCAGTTAACCAACGAGGAGCATCACCTCCGCTGACTGCTTCGATCACCGCGTGGGCGTATTCGTGGCGCAGTGAAGACACAAGGATTCGCCGCCGTTTGAGCACCGCCAGCGGCTGAAGTTCGATGCGCCGTCCATGCGTGACTCCCGCCACCCACGAGGGCTGGCCGGTCACAGAGACAAAGCGTTCGGTCGTCGGGTGAAAAAAAACCTCGATCGGATCTTGGGGCAGCGGAATTGATGCGAGGCCGACTCGAGCCAACATATCGAGTCGCGCGGCCTCGAGTTGCCGCAGCGTGGTTTCAATATCCGAAGCGGCTAATCCTCCAGAAGAGATAACGCGGAAGTGCTCGCTTGACAGAGACTGTGGAACCGGAAGCTCGTTGGGATAAAATCTCTCGCTCGGGATGTGCAAAGACGTCGGTGCGCAAGAACGCAGCGACACTGGTCGGAAAAAAGCTGCTTCGGAAGCGCCCTCCGACTCCTTGACGGGTCTGCTTATTGCCTCGTGGTGCTCTCGCGATACGTTGGTTCCGGGAAAATACTTTTCCAGGATCTGCTCAGAGCTGCCGCCGCGACGCGCTATCACGTGCGCTCCGTTCTGACAGAGTCCCAGACCATGCCCGAATCCGGTCCCGCGAAAGATAAAAGTACTTCCGCTTCGGCTCACCGTAAACCTGGAGCTCTTCAGAAGGTTCCATCCGAGCGCACGACCGACGATCAGTTTGAAAGCCCAGCCTCGAACTTGCCTGCGTCGCTCACCTTCAATCGAAATAATCTCAGCCCTGCCAGTCGCATCTCTCTTCGCCACAACAATGTCGTCGATTCTTTTTCCACAGTCTGTCAGCGGATCCCTAGCCAGCGCGTTGGCCAGCTTCGATGCGGGAATCTCGTCGTTCCAGTCTCGATTCGGCATCGATGCGCAGTACTCGTCTGGCACACCCCGCAAGTATCCTGGCGCTGGCGAGCCCCACAATGATTCAAAGTTGGCGGTATGTCCGCCGCAAGCCGCGTGGAAATAGACATCGGCGAGCTCTCCCCTTTCATCGAGCAGCACTTCGCCAGCGGTGTCCGCGACCGCGCTCCGAATCTTTTCCGAAGTCCTCGATTCGGTCACGAATTGCTGGCAATGAGTGTTCGAGCACAGATCGAACCCTTCATCAGAATGTCGGCCAATATTCTTCAGCGCATACGTTCGGCTGATTATCGCTTGTGCTCTCAGCGCCTCGACCTGATCCTCGACTGCAGCCTCCACCGAGAGAACACCGACCACATAATCTTCAACAGAGACAGTGACTATACGATTCTCACTAATTAGCTTTACCTTAATGCTCGATGCTTCTGGAGCTGACTTCGGCGGTGGGGCTTCATGACGCGCTTCTTCGCCCTTCTTTATTCTTGCGTATTCTTCATACACACGATGAGCAACCACTGCGGCGTCCGAACCGTGCGATCGCTTCACGAATACCAGCACGCCAAGTTCGAGCGACTCTGGCGTAATGTCTGTTACCGAATGCGCGTCAGCAGCAAAGCTCACAAACCAGCCCTGGCGCCGGAAACCGTTGCTGGAGGTCGAAGTGCCCGTCTTTCCAAAAATGAAGATCGGCAGCTTTGATAATTCCGCTTTCTCTGCGGTTCCGTACTCGACCGCGCCGCGCATCCCTTTGATCAACGCGGTTCGCTGTGATTCCTGAATATAGAGGCTCCTTCTTTCCGAGATGGTTGGATTCGCCAGATCTGAAATTTGGGGCTTGATCACTCGACCACCGTTGAAGAGTGCGCAGTATGCAGTCAGCAATTGGATTGGCGTGACCAGCAGGTTATCGCCCTCTCCGAGTAAGTCGCGCACACGCCATTCACCGTCCCGCAACATGCCATCGGACTCGCCACCGGCATTTACGCCGGTCTTCTCACCGAAGCCTGCTGCCGCGAGCGTTCTCTTGAACGCGCCAAAACTAATCCGGCCGGAGAGGGTCGCAAAATAGTAGTTGCAGGAGTAACCAAGGGCTCGAGAGAGATTGAACGGGGTGTTGCTCTTCGGATGAGAGCAGACGACGTCGAATCCGTCGGTCGTGAACCGTCCGCGGCACAATGTCGATGACTCCTGGTCGATCAATCCGGCTTGCAGCGCTGTAAGCGCGGTGAACGATTTAATTGTTGAGCCGGGCGGGAATGCTTGTTCGAAAGCAAGGCGTGGATTTACGACAGCGCGAAGGCGACCCAGGCGGGGATCGATCACCAGTACGGCGCCTTCCCGTTCTCCAAGAGCTTCTGTCGCTGCCTTGGCCAGGGCACGATCGATTTCGGCAGCGTTAACTGATGGTTCGTGGGGTTTTGCGACGTCTTCCGGCTGGCGCGCAACCGGTTCCTTTCGAGCGCACGAAGAAACCAGCGCCTGCAGAAGGATCGTTATCAGGAACAGCGATAGGCTGCGACGGCTAAGCTTCAGCCGGGACATGACCTGGTCCTTCCCTTGTGTGACTGGATTGGGACGACAAGATCTCTTCATTGCGGTTTGCAAGCGCGCCTACAGTCACAACCCACCCGACGAGCGAAAAGAAAGCGGCTAACAGCAATCTTGCCAGCAGCAACCCGACATCAAGCCAGGCGTTGCCGGCCGGAGTCCTGGAAATGATCAAGAAATATGGAATGACTGCGAAGATCACAAAGCCAATCAGGTAAATCACGACCGATTGAGGAGCGAAAGCCCGAGCGAGCACACGCAGAGATTGCTTGAGTGTGCTTTTGAGACCTTCACGCGCAGCGCCGATCCAAAGATGAATCGCGGCGAGCGGCAGCACCAGCAGGAAGAGGAGGTACTCGATTGTGGTTAACGCTACTGATTGCCAGCTTACAGGTTGAGCTTTTGGAACAACGGGCCGGGGTGTAGCGGGCACCGAGCGAGCGGCCTCTTTAACCGTCGCCGCCGGAGTGGATGTTTCGATCTTGCCGAACAAATAGATTGCCAGGACTGCGATGAAAATAACCGGTAACGAAACTACAAGAAGCTTCCAAAAGTCTCGAAGCGACCCTCCAAGCAGTGACAAGGTGCTCTGGCCGCTCCTGTTATACCTTGCGCTTATTGTCTGAATAACGAGGAATAAGATCGGTACCGCTATTGCCAGTAACAGCGACCGCAGCAATAGACCGACAGAGGACTCGCGCGTGACGAAAAACCAATAAGCCGCGCCGAGCATCGCCAAATAGAGCGTTAGCATTATCAGTAGCGTTCCCCATCGACGAAACAGTTCACGTGAAGCTGAAGTAATTGAGTTGAGTAATTTCTTCATTTCGATTTGACGGTGCCTGTTCGGAGAGGATCAATCCTTCAGAATTCTCAGGCGATAATCGATCTCCCCTCCTGTAATTTCCTTATACGCCCTGCGAAGCCGCTCCTTTCGTTCCGGCGCGACCTCGTTCTCGTATTCACGAACCAGTTTGTCCGCATCGATAGCCAGATGAAAGCGTTTGATGCGGCGAATCGCCGTCTCGACATCAGAGTCCGTACCAGAAATGATTTCGGCAATCGACTGGTCGGTCATTACGTTTATCTTCCACTGAGCAGTTGCTGGTATTCCGATAGCCAGGAGCGTCACAAGCGCGGCCACGCCTACGCGGGCAAGAGTTGTACTGCTGGTCTTCCCTGCGCGGATCGCATCGAGCGCATTCCTCAAGTAGACCCAACCAGTAAAGAAGGGAATAAAGCCAAGCACACCTATAACCAGAAACAGTCCAATGATCGTAATCGGAAGTATAAGGACACCAATTGAAAAAGAGCAGATTGCTCCGGCCAGCATGACGCCGCCAAGAACTACGCTGCCTTTATTGGCGCGATCTTCAAACGTCAGCCACATCAACAGGCTCAGCATCGATAACGCGCTCAATGAATAGACCAGCACTTCCTTGTGAGCAAGCGGTTCTGAAATAGCTCCTCGAATAATTCCAGGATCAAAATAAAAACATAGGAGTGGCAGCAGAATCCCAAAAAGAATTTCAATGATTCGATCGCGGGGCGTCAGCGCACCGCTAAACTGTCGGGACCAAAACCCCGACTTCTCCTCGCTTTTGTCCGCAACAAGGATGCTGTTCATCTCCGAACTCTCACTTCTTATCCAGGAAACTCATTTTCGCGCTCGCGGTGTTTGCCTGGACTGTCGGTTGATACATCAATTCCACGCGCGCCGGCGCCACGCGAAATTCACCTGGCACCTGCACTCGCAACGCAACCTGGAAAGTCTTATCCCCACCGAAATAATCCAGGAAT